>JACDZG010000054.1 GCA_013426805.1 Chromatiaceae bacterium | reverse complement strand
TTCAGTCGGGCCAGCAGTCGCTCATCGTTGGGGGGCAGCACAGTGCTCATTGGGCGATCCTCGGGTGTGGAGACGGTTACCACTGTATTTTAAGCTACCTCATCAGTTTGGATCTTTGGATGTAACTACTCAGGTCTATCCAAGCGCATGAAATATCGAGATATTGACTTGGCGCGACGGACTCTCGACGGACTACGGCAACAGGGCGACGCTATGAACATCAATACGTTACAAAGTTGTTGCGATGAGTGTGCGAAAGTCGAAACTCGCTAACAAACTGTACTAATTGACGTTTTCACGAAATCGCCTACCTGAGTAGTTACTTTGGATCGCACCCTTCCCGCAGAGGAAGGTGTTGGCGATGTGTTGCACTCAGGTGCTGTCGGCGGACCGCTCGTGCCAACGCACCGTTAATGGCGAGGCGGTCCGGCGCTTGGCGCAGGACCTGCCGCCCTGCCGCAGCGATACCGGGGGCTATTGCAAAGCGCGACAGCGGCTGCCGATGGACATCCCCATGACGCTGGCCCGGGAAACCGGGGCCCTGGCCCCAAGGGTCCCAAGCGCCAACGGTTGCCCCGGTCTCCGGTCCCCGGCATACTCCCCAGGTATACCATTGAGGCGATCCAGCACGGATCGACAGCGCAGCACAGTATGACCCAGATCACCGACATCGACGCCTATATGGCCGAGGTGGGCCGGCGCGCCCGCTCGGCCTCGCGCGCGCTGGCCCGCGCCGCGACCTGCGATAAGGACGCCGCCTTGCGCGCGATCGCGCGACGGATCGACCAGGCGCGCGACACCATTAGTGCGGCCAACCGCGCCGATCTCGACGCCGGCGCCGCCAAGGGGCTGGATAGCGCCGCGCTCGACCGACTCGAACTCACCCCCGGACGCATCGACGCCATGATCGAGGGCCTGCGCCAGATCGCCACCCTGCCCGACCCCATCGGCGCCATTTCGGACCTGAACTACCGTCCATCCGGCATCCAGGTCGGCCGCATGCGCGTGCCGCTCGGGGTGATCGGGATCATTTATGAGTCCCGCCCCAACGTAACCGCAGACGCGGCCGGACTCTGCCTGAAATCGGGCAACGCCACGGTGCTGCGCGGCGGCTCCGAGTCGCTCGCCTCCAATCAGGCCATCGCCGCCTGTATCCGCGAGGGACTGGACGCGGCCGGACTGCCCGGCGACGGGGTGCAGGTGGTCGCCACCACGGACCGCGCCGCGGTGGGGGTCATGATCGCCATGCCGGAATCAATCGACGTGATCATCCCGCGCGGCGGCAAGAGCCTGATCGAGCGTATCAGCCGCGAAGCGCGCGTGCCCGTGATCAAACACCTGGACGGGATTTGCCATGTCTATCTCGACGCCGCGGCCGATCCGGAAAAGGCGTTGCGCATCACCCTGAACGCCAAGACCCAGCGCTACGGCACCTGCAATACCTTGGAGACCCTGCTGGTGGACGCGGCCGCGGCACCGTCGCTGCTGCCGCCCATCGCCGCCGCCCTGCGGGAGAAAGGCGTGGAACTGCGCGGCTGCCCGCGCACCCGTGAGCTCCTGCCCACGGTCCTGGCGGCCACCGAAGCGGACTGGGCCACCGAGTACCTGGCGCCGATCCTGTCGATCCGGGTCGTGGATGGTCTGGATGCGGCCATGGACCACATCGCCCGCTATGGCTCGGCGCATACCGACGCCATCGTCACCGAGGATTACGGCCGCGCCCGCCGCTTCCTGCGCGAAGTCGACTCCAGTTCGGTCATGGTCAACGCCTCCACCCGTTTCGCCGACGGCTTCGAGTATGGCCTGGGCGCCGAAATCGGCATCAGCACGGACAAATTCCACGCCCGCGGACCGGTGGGTCTGGAGGGGCTGACCTCGCTGAAATTCGTGGTCCTGGGAAACGGCGAGGTCCGCGCCTGACGGTCACCCGACCGGTCAGTGTAGGTGCGACTTCAGTCGCACCTGCGTCCGCATCGGTGCGACTGAAGTCGCATCGACATCCGAGCCGATGGCGGGTGGTCTCGGTGTTCCGGAAGTCACCTTAAGATTTGAACCGGCCACTAAAAGGTGCCGCCATTCCAGCCGAACAAATGCCTGGGCGGGGCCGCGAACTCGATGTAAACCCGCTCGGCCGGGACACCCAGCGTCTCATCGAGCAGGTCGCACAACACGCGCGAGTAGTGGGCCGTCTTGAGTTCGGGCAGACCCAGACTTTTCAGCTCCAGATAGGCGGCGGGTGCCGCGGAACCGGCAAAGATCAGATCGCGCCCGTCCTCCAGAATCACCATCACATAAGACTCCGGCTTGCCCAGCAGCTCAGCCAGGGTGCCGGAGGCACGTTTCAGTAAACCGGCACGGACTTCGGCCGGGACTCGGACATTGGTCAGGATGCGCAGCGTAGGCATGGCGGGCTGGGCCTCGACAGTCGGTGAATTCAATAATGATAGAGTGCGGGCGACGACTTGTCGTCGGAAGTAGAACGGAGTGGATCTTGCCGATATCGCCTTCGTACCTGATATCCAGACAGACCCTTGGTGTAGGGGCGGGTTTGAAACCCGCCCCTAGCAGCCTGTCGGACTTAGCCCCTAGGATTAGGGTAGGAGTCAACATCAAGGCTTTTTGTTGCTCCACAATCTAACGTAAGGTGATTTCCGCGAAAAATCCAACCCGTAGGAGCCCGCTTGCGGGCGACGGGTGGGGCACAATGACGCGATTCCGGCAGGTCACGTCGCCCGCAACCAGTGCGCAGAACCATCAGGACCGCTGACCCGACATCGCGCGTTCGGGTGACGCGACGCGACCGTTTCTGCTAATGTTACCTCAACCGAGCTGATTCACCGTCCGTCGCATAAGAGTCAGGAGACCTTGCCCAAGGCCCTTACCGATCAACCAACCGGAGTCCGGAACGGCGCACTGCCGGTCCGCTCGACCGGCATCCGGGTCCGGCTCCCACGCGTCTGCTACCCTGCGGTGCGCCAGGGGTATGCGCTTTAGTCCCGTCATCGCTTCGGATTCCGGGTGTCGTTGCGGCGGCACCGCGCGGCCATGATCGGCATCCTCGGCGGCACCTTCGACCCGATCCATTTGGGGCATCTGCGCCCGGCGCTGGACTGCCTTGAGTCCTTACGGCTCGATCAGGTCCGCTTCATCCCGCTCAACGTGGCGGTCCACCGCCCCCAACCCGCCACCCCGGCGACGCTGCGGCTGGCGATGCTGAAGGCGGCCATTGCCGGTCAGCCCGAGTTCATGGCGGACACCCGTGAACTGGAGCGACCCGGGGGGTCCTTCTCGTACGACACACTCCAGTCCTTGCGGGCCGAACTTGGCGTGCAGGTGCCGATCTGCCTGCTGGTCGGGGGCGACGCCTTCCGCGGATTCCTTGACTGGTATCGGCCACGCGAGATCCTGACCCTCGCCCATCTGGTCGTGATGCATCGGCCCGGGGTCGGCCGCATATTGGAACCGGGTCTGCAGGCGCTCTATGCGGACCACGGCTGCGCCGGCCCGCACGCACTGCGCGACCGACCAGCGGGCGGCATCCTGTTCCAGGAGGTGACCCAGGTCGATATCGCGTCGACCCGGATACGCGCACTGATGCGTCAAGGGTTGAGCCCCCGGTATCTGGTTCCGGACCCGGTGCTTGACATCATGCGGGAGGCCGGGCTTTACGGACCGGTCGCCGAAAGCAAGGTTGAACACTGATCGCTATCGATCACAGTCTTTCGGGCTCGCCGTGGATGGCGGACCCCGGCGCCGACCCCCGAGTCAGTGCGCCGCGCCGGACGAAGACGCTTGCACCGTCTGCGTCGGCACCCCGCAAGGACGTTTTGAATCTCGTGAAACGGTGCACCCGCACCCCTTGAATCCGAAGCAGAGGAGATCGCATGCAGCTCGAAAAACTCAGGCAACTGGTGGTGGATACCCTGGACGACATGAAGGCCAAAGATGTCCAGGTGATGGATGTGCGCGGCAAGACGGCGATCACGGACTACATGATCGTGGCCTCGGGAACCTCGGACCGACACGTCAAGGCCATCGCCGAGACCGTCGCCTACCGCTCGAAGGAAGCCGGAGAGGCGCCGCTGGGCACCGAAGGGCTGAACGAGGGCGAGTGGGCACTGGTCGACCTCAATGGCGTGGTCGTCCATGTGATGCTCCCGAAGGTGCGCGACTTCTACAACCTGGAACGTCTGTGGTCCGCCCCCGCGCTGGTTCCCGAAGCCGCCGCCGCGACCTCCTGAGTTGCCGTCCCTGCTGTGCGTGATTGCCGCCGTCGCCGCTAACGGCGTCATCGGCCGCGGCAACGCTCTGCCCTGGCACCTGCCGGCGGATCTGGGCCATTTCCGGCGCCTGACGCTCGACAAGACCATCGTCATGGGTCGGCGCACCTGGGAGTCCCTGCCGGGTCCCTTGCCGCGACGACGGCACCTGGTCCTGACCCATGATCCCGCATTCCAGGCCGCGGGTTGCACCGCGGTCGAATCACTGGACGCGGCCATCGCCGCGGCAGCGGCAGAAGCGCAACTCATGGTCGTCGGCGGCGCCAGCCTCTATGCGCAGGCGTTACCGCGAGCGGATCGGCTCTATCTCACCCAGGTGCACGCGGTGATCGACGGCGATACTTGGTTTCCGCCCTGGGACACGGACGCCTGGCGGGAGATCAGCCGCACCCGACACCCGGCCGATGCGCGCAACTCCATCCCGATGACCTTTTTGGAACTGCACCGCGGGCGGGCCTGATCCAAGGTGATGGGGTCAGGCTTTTCGGTAAGATGGGCAGAGCGAGAGCGATGCCCATCCTCAAGCGTGGCGGTGGCCGGATGGGCATCGCTCTCACGCTGCCCATCCTACGCGCTGCACCACGGGCTCCAGGCATGAGCCGCGGGCGCGAGATGGCACAGGACTGGCCAGAAATCGCCTTACTGCTCAGGGTAGTCGATCGGGTAGCCGTGCCTGACCCAGGCGATAATGCCGCCGCGCAGGTTGATCACCCGATCCCAGCCCTGCTGCATCATGTAGGCACAGGCCTGGTAGGACCGTGCGCCGCTGCGGCAGTAGATGACCAGGTCCTGATCCTGCGGCAGTTCGTTCAGCCGCAGGGGCAGCAAGTGCATCGGCAGCAACTGCGCCTGCGGAATCACCCCTTGGGCGACTTCAGCCGGAGTGCGGATATCGAGTAACACAATGCCCTCCCCGGCGGCGATGCGCTGTTGCAGCGACTCTGAATCGATCTCGTTGACCACGCGCTCCACCTATGCGAATGCTAAGTATTTAAGTATATTACGGTCTTTAGACTGATAACTCAACGGCCGACCTGGTGCCCGACATCCATGACCCTTGAATTCCTTCCAGTCTTTCTCTGCGTTGCCGACCGACCCTGCCTGGTGGTGGGCGGCGGCGCGACCGCGCAGCGCAAACTGACAAGTCTGCTGCGCGCCGGTGCGGCCGTGACCCTGGTCTCCCCCCAACTCACCGAGACCCTGAGCCGTCAGGCCCAGGCGGGGGAATTCAGGCACCAGCCCCGCCCCTTCGAGCCCGCCGACATCCGCGGCATGAAACTGGTCATTGCCGCCACCGACGACCCGACGGTGAACCGGCAGATCGCCGCGCTCGCCACGGCGCAGGACATTGCGGTGAACGTCGTCGATGACCCGGATGCCTGCACCTTTCTGCTGCCGTCCATCATCGACCGGGCGCCGGTGATCGTCGCCGTCTCCAGCGGCAAGACCTCCCCGGTGCTGGCACGCCTGCTGCGCACCCGGCTGGAGGCGCTGATCCCCGCCGGCTACGGCCGGCTGGCCGACCTGTGCGGCCGCTACCGCACGCGGGTCAAGGACCGTTTCAGCGATCAGCGCGACCGTCGCCATTTCTGGGACCGGGTGCTGGAAGGCGCCGTCGCCGAACGCATCTTCGCCGGTCAGGTGGACGAAGCCGAGGCGGCGATCGAGCGCGAACTGGTTCCCGGTGCACTCGATCACGACCTGGGTGAGGTCTATCTGGTGGGGGCCGGCCCCGGCGACCCCGACCTCCTGACCTTCCGGGCCCTGCGGCTCATGCAGCAGGCGGACGTGGTCGTCTACGACCGGCTGGTCGCCGAACCCATCCTCGCCATGACCCGGCGTGACGCCCGACGGATCTATGTGGGCAAGGAGCGCAACAATCACGTCATGCGCCAGGAAGAGATCAACCGAATGCTCGCCGATCTGGCGCGCGACGGGCACCGGGTGCTGCGGCTCAAGGGCGGCGACCCCTTCATCTTCGGCCGCGGCGGCGAGGAAATCGACACCCTGGCCGCCGAGGGGATTCCCTTCCAGGTCATCCCCGGCATCACCGCCGCCTCGGGCTGCGCCGCCTATGCCGGCATCCCCCTGACGCACCGCGATTATGCCCAGTCGGTGACCTTCGTCACCGGGCACCTCAAGGACGGCAGCATCAACCTCAACTGGACCCAGCTCGCGCAGCCAGGCCAAACGATCGTGTTCTATATGGGCCTGGTCGGACTGCCGATCATCGTCCGGGAATTGATCGCGCACGGTGTCGCCCCGGCGATGCCGGTGGCCCTGGTACAGCAGGGCACCACCCACATGCAGCGCGTCTACACCGGCACCCTGTCCGACATTCTCGGCGTCGTGGAGGCGGACCCGCCCAAACCACCGACCCTGATCATCGTCGGCGAGGTCGTCAAACTGCGCGACAAGCTCTCCTGGTTCCGCACCTTCGAGGACCCGCGCCAGGGCGCCACGACGCCGATCCTGGCCGAGGACTAAATCCATGTGCCTTGCCATCCCCTATGGTCGGAACGACGGCGGCGGCGGGACGCGCCTCGGGTGCGCGCTGCGGGCGCGCCCGGCGCGGGCGCCCGCCGGTGCCGCGGTACTGATCCTGATCCTCGCCGCCCTGGGGCCGCTGCTGGGTGGTGCGAACACCTGGCCCTGGTCGCTGCTGCTCCTGATCCAGGGCCTGGCGACCCTGGCGCTCGCCGCCCTGGCGGACCGGCTGCCGGACCACTGCCGGGTGTCGGCGCCGGGCTACCCGCGACAGGCCCTGCTGGCGATCACCCTCGGGCTCGGCGGCGGTCTCATCGGGTTCGCGCTGCTCGGCGATGTCCAAGCCGCAGCCGGCTGGCGCGTGCTCGCCGGATTATCACTCCTGGGGCTTGGCTGGCCGCTGGCCGCGGCGCCGTTGCGCCGCCAGGCCGCCTGGTGCCGGGTGACGCCGTCCGCGCTGCTGCGGCACCTGTCGGCGACGCTGAACGGCAGCCTGACCGCCCTCATCTTGCTGGCCCTCGGGGCCTGGACCGGGTTGACCTGGATCAGCCTGACCGGGGCCGCGCTGGGCGTGGTCGGTGTCTTGCTGCTCGTCGGCGCGCTCCCCAGGGACGCGCATCATGCATGAACTCTCCATCTGCCAGGCCTTGCTCGATCAGGTCGAAGGGATCGCCCGCAACCACGGCGCGACGCGGGTGGAGCGCATCCTGCTCAAGGTCGGTCCACTCTCGGGAGTCGAACCGGCGCTGATCCAGCACGCCTACACCCTGGCCGCGGCGGGCACGATCGCCGAGACCGCCGAACTGGTGATCGAGACCGCCGAGGTGCGTGTCCACTGCACGGTCTGCGGCGTCGAATCGCCGGCCGCCCCCAATCGCTTGCTCTGTGCCGCCTGCGGCAGTTTTCAGACCCGACTGGTGAGCGGCGATGAGCTGCTGCTGGCGCAACTGGAGATGACCATCCCGGACACCAAGACGGAACCGGCCGCCTGACGCTTGCACCTGGGTCAATCGCGCGGCACGAATGGGTTAGACTCGTACATTCAGGTCCGGGATTCGCCTCCGGCCGACCACCGACGCGGAATATACCAATATGTGTGACACTTGCGGCTGCAACATCACCCCCGGCAACGCGCACCTGGTGCGCGCCGACGGCAAACTCGGGCGCACCGAGGACGGCCGGGCGGCGGTCACTGTCCTCACCGGGCTGCTCGCCGAAAACGACCATCAGGCCGCCCATAACCGGGAGCACTTCGATCACCACGGGGTGCTGGCACTGAACCTGATGTCCTCTCCGGGGGCCGGCAAGACCAGCCTGCTCGAGGCGACCATCGACGCCCTGGGCAGCCAATTGCGGATCGCGGTGATCGAGGGCGATCTGGAGACTGAGAACGATGCGGTCCGCATCCGCGCCAAGGGCGTTCCGGCCATTCAGATCGCTACCGGCAGTGCCTGCCACCTGGATGCGCACATGGTCCACGATGCACTGCACCATCTGGACCTGAGCGGCATCGACATCCTGTTCATCGAGAACGTCGGTAACCTGGTGTGCCCGGCCAGCTTCGACCTGGGCCAGCACCGCAACGTCACCCTGCTTTCGGTTCCCGAGGGCGACGATAAGCCGGCCAAGTATCCGGTCATGTTCCGTGCGGCGGATCTGGTGCTCTGCACCAAAGCGGACCTGCTGAGCGTGCTGCCCGAGTTCGTCCCGGAACGCGCCGAGCACTATCTGCGGGACCTGGCCACCGCGGCGCCCTTCGCGGTCGTCTCCACCCGCGGTGCCGGTCAACTGGAACCCTGGCTGCACTGGCTGCAAGACGAACTGACCGCCCAGCGGACCCGTCTGGAACAAGGCCGCACCCTGCGCCCCGCCATTCAGCCGGACGGGTCGCGACTGCACGCCGCGGCTGCGGAGTCGGTCAGCGGTCATGGACACACGCATCATCACCATGATCATGACCACCACGGGCACGCACACCGGCATGGGCACGATCATGACCACCACCACGGCCGGGATTGAGTCGAATCAGCGTTGACCCACTGCACGCTTGAGTGTTAGAAACGTCTGGATGTCGGCGGCGGCCCTTGATCATCGTTCCGACCAGACCTTCCGCCGTGGCCCGGTGGCGAAAAGCTGATCCGAATCGTCGCTTGGGCCGGAACGATGATTGATGCCTCGGCCACTCGTCCGTAAAGCAATAACCCTGGAGGAAGCCCGCCGTGACCCAAGTCTTCGCCAAGATGCCGTTTGCCAAGACATTCGGCGCACTCTCGCTCGCTGCCCTGGTCGGCTCCAGTCTCTATACGCCAATCGCGCAGGGATTCGATTTCGGGGACATGATGAACCCCGGGCGCTGGATGGGGGGTAACCGCGATCGTTACGACGATTACTACGACGGCCCCTGGGGCGGCCCCTACGGCGGCTATGGCGGGGGTCCCTGGGGCGCACCCTTTGGGGCACCGGGTTATGGCTATCCGGGTTACGGCTACGGCACACCGGGTTACTACGGGGCACCGGCGCTGACACCGCCAGCCGCGGCACCGGCGCTGACACCACCGGCCGCGGGACCGAGCGCGCCGGCCGTGGACAATTCGGCGAGTCAGCATGAAATCGATGCACTCAAGCGCCGCATCGAGGAACTGGAGACGGCCCAGCGACCGGCCAAACCGCCGACCTCGGCACCCACCACGGAATGGCCCTCGGCCCCCGCGTTCCGACCGATGAATCAATACTGAACCGAGCCTCCCGACAACCCGTGTCGATCGCGAGGGCGCGGGTTGCCCCGACCGCCCCCGCCCCCAGTGCAACTGAAAGGTCACCACTCATGCAGAGCCCCGCGCGGCGGCTGATCCTCTTGATCATGGTTCTGATCCCGACCCTGGCCGCGGCCGGACCCGGCTATGCCGTCTACCCGAGCCGGGCCGGATTCGACGATGTGCTCGATGCGCTCAAGCTGGCTATCGAGGAGCGGGGCATGTACATCAACAATGTCATGCACCTGTCCGAAATGCTGGAGCGCACCGGCAAAGACCTGGGTCAGGAGCAGTCCATCTACGAGCGCGCCGAGTCGGTCGAGTTCTGCAGCGCCGTCTTGTCGCGCGAAATGACCAGTGAAGACCCCGCACGCCTGGTCAACTGCCCCTTCATCATCGGCCTCTACACCCTGCCCGGCGCATCGGGAACGACCTATGTGGTGCACCGCGAAATACCCCAGGATCAGGTCGCGGGCAGCCCGGTCATGGCCCGGGTCGCGACCATGTTGAAAGAGATTGCCGGGGCGGCGGCGAGTTGGTAGGAACCGCCGGAATCATCGCTTCGGCCGCAAGTAAGATCGGAGGTCGAGGCTGTAGCCGGTCGACATCGCGTCAGCGCCGCCCTGGTCCGGCTACAGCCTCGACCTCCGGTGCACGAGGCGGGGGCACTGGCCGGAACGATGATCGCCGCCGCGCACTCCGACCCACATCACGAGGAATTCCCAACCATGGATCTTTTGCTCGATACCGATTGCGTCATCGCCGCCTGTGTCCCGGAGGCCGCGCCAAGTCCCGACGCAGCGGCAGCGATCACCCGTTGTCTGGATGAGGGCGGTACCGTCTGGCTCTATGCCGGCGCGGCCCAGGGCTACGAGGATGGGGTCCTGCGCGCCTTGCAGGACACGGCCGAGCACCGTGTCGCTGAAGCGCAAACGCGGCTTGCCAGGCAACGGCTCGAGTGCTTCACCCAGGATAAGCAATGGCTCGCCGCCCTGGGCGGGGATTTCGCGCGCTTCGACGCGCCCGATCCGGCCCGTGAACGTTTGTTGAACGCCTTGGATCGCCTGCCCCGCGGCGCGGTCAAGATTCTGACGCGCGATGAAATTTTCGTGGCCGCTCATGCGCAACAAGCGATCAGTCCCGCCGGCTATCTGGCGCTCCCGCCGGCCCTGCGGCGGATCGACTTCATTGATCTGCCCGCTCAGCAAGCAGCCATTCGCCCCCAATTGGAGGCGCAGATCCACCGGGTGCTGCATCACGGCCGCTATATCCTGGGGCCGGAGATGGAGGAATTGGAACAGCGGCTGCAAGCCTACACCGGCGCCGCGCACTGCATCAGTGTCGCCTCCGGAACCGAGGCGCTCCTGATCAGCCTGATGGCCTTGGGCGTCGGCCCCGGTGACGAGGTCATCACCACGCCCTTCACCTTCGTGGCGACCGCGGAAGTCATCTGTCTGGTGGGCGCGCGGCCGGTCTTTGTCGATGTCGAACCGGACACCTGCAACATCAACGTCGATCAGCTCGAGGCCGCGATCAATTCGACCACCAAGGCGATCATTCCGGTCGCGCTCTACGGCCAGCCGGCGGATATGGACGCCATCAACACCATCGCCGCGGCCTACGGACTGCCGGTCATCGAGGACGCGGCCCAGAGTTTCGGCGCCAGCTACCGGGGAGTCAAGAGCGGCAACCTCTCGACCATCGGCTGCACCAGTTTCTTTCCATCCAAGCCGCTGGGCTGTTACGGCGACGGCGGCGCCATCTTCACCAATGACGGGGAGCTGGCCCAGACCATGCGCGAATTGCGCGTGCATGGTCAAGCGCGGCGCTATGTCCACACCCGCGTCGGTGTCGGCGGGCGCATGGACACCCTGCAATGCGCGGTGCTCCTGGCAAAACTCGACCGCTTCGACTGGGAAATCGAGCGGCGCATCGCCATCGGTCGGCGCTATTCGGAGTTGTTCGCTGTCGCCCCGCGGATCGCGACCCCGGTCATTCGCCCGGACCGCACCTGCGTCTTTGCACAATACACCCTGCAGGTTCCCAACCGGGACGGCGTGGTCGATGCGCTTCAGTCACGCGGCATTCCGAGCGCGGTGCACTACCCGATCCCGCTCAATGTGCAGCCCGCGTATCAGCATCTCTGTTGCCCCGACTGCACGCCCGTTGCGGCCCGACTCGCCGCCAGTGTGATCAGCCTGCCGATGCATGCGGACCTGAGCGAGTCCGCGCAGGACCTCATTGCGGAGGCGGTGATCGCATCCGTTGGGGACTAATGGCGTGAAAACCGGAGACCGCAGCTTAGCCGGAGGGTACCCGCGGCTTGTTGGGCCGTGATCGTCGTTCCGGCCGTAGCAGCGGTTTCCCGCCGCTTCTAAGTGCCGGGATGGCGCGTCCACCAGGCGCCGGCCGCTTCGTGGTGACCGGCGATGATCAAGGCCGCGCCGCGAAGTGGCCCACCAGCGACTGACTGTCGGCGCAGCTTGCACTTCGGACAGTTTCCAGGACTGCGTACGGCAAGCCGAGGCGACCCATGATGACGAGGCGCTCGCTCGCCCGTGGGCGCGCCAGCCACTGGGACACCTCTTGGATGGTGCTCGATCATCAGCAGTTACCCCTCACGAACAACGCGGCCGAACGCGCGCTGCACGATTTCAAAACTCTGAACACAAAGATAAAATGCACCTTGCATCCTCTCCATACGCGCCATGTAGTTCCGACCAACCGGCATGGAGGATTGGAGATACTCCCACTGTGCGTCCGGCCGTGGATATGCCCACTGAAGAAGCGGCCATGCAACTGCATCAATCGGGCAATCTTTTGATAAATATCATTTATTTGCAAATTAGTAACATTAAATTACCCTGCGGATTACTGTGCAAACACTGTTCTTACTGACCAAGCAACCGTTTCATATAAAAGCATAGAAATCAATTTTTTAGCGACGGATTTCCAATGCGGCAAAGCAGAACCGGCCGGCAGGTGAAAAAACGTTTCCGCTGAGGGTCGCCATATTGGATAATGGAAGACAGGGAAAAATAGCCTGCATACCAGCCCCGCCCAGCACAACCCGGCCTGACAGCCGGTCAGCCATCTCCTCTTATGTCAGGTCGCCCTCGCCTTTAGGACCTTCCCAACATGACTACCCTGGTCGACGCCCTCTGGGCCTACCGCGGCTTCGTCGCCGGCAGCATCAAGCGCGAGTTCCAGTTGAAGTATCGCAACTCGATGCTCGGTGCGGTGTGGAACGTGATCAATCCGCTGGCGATGATCGTGGTCTACACGGTGGTGTTCTCGCAACTGATGAAGTCCCGACTACCGGGCGTGGAGTCGACCTTCGGCTACACCATCTACCTCATCACCGGCGTACTGACCTGGGGACTGTTCAGCGAGATCGCCGTGCGAGCCCAGAATATCTTCATCGAGCAAGCCAACCTGATGAAGAAAATGAGTTTCCCACGGCTCACCCTCCCGCTCATCGTGGTGCTGAGCGCCGGGCTCAACTTCTCGATCGTTTTCGGCCTGTTCATGATATTCCTAGGCCTAAGCGGCAACTGGCCCGGCTGGGTGGCGCTGGCCGCTATCCCGGTGCTGACCGTGCAGGTCGCCTTTTCGATCGGCCTCGGTATGTCTCTCGGCGTGCTCAATGTCTTTTTTCGCGACGTGAGCCAGATGTTTGGCGTCGCACTGACCTTTTGGTTCTGGTTCACGCCGATCGTCTATCCGCCGACGATACTGCCCGAGCAGATTCGTGGCATTCTTTTCATCTTGAATCCGCTGGCGCCCCTCATCGCCGCCAACCAGAGCATCTTCGTGGCCGGCCAATGGCCTGACTGGACCAGCCTGCTGATACCGACGATTGTTTCATCGCTCTTGTGCCTGCTGGGTCTGCGCCTCTTCCGCAAGCGTGCCGGCGAAATGGTGGACGAACTCTGATGAGCGCCATCACCGTCACGGGTCTGGGTAAGGCGTACAAACAGTACCCCGGGCGCTGGTCGCGGCTGGCCGAGTGGATGAGGCCTCGCCAGGGACCGCGGCACACCCTGCATTGGGTGCTGCGCGACATCAGCTTCCGCGTCGAACCCGGTGAGTCCGTCGGCATCATCGGCATCAACGGTGCAGGTAAGAGCACGCTACTCAAGCTCATCACCGGGACGACGCAGCCCACCACCGGCAGCGTGCAGACCGCCGGGCGGGTTGCCGCCATGCTGGAGTTGGGCATGGGCTTCCACCCCGACTTCACGGGGCGACAAAACGTGTTTATGGCTGCTCAGCTGCTGGGCCTTGACGTCGACGAAATCGCGGCGCTCATGCCCGAGATCGAGGCCTTTGCCGAGATCGGAGACTATATCGATCAACCGGTTCGCATCTATTCCAGCGGCATGCAGATGCGGCTGGGGTTCAGCGTGGCGACAGCCAAGCGGCCGGACGTGCTGATCGTGGACGAGGCCCTCGCCGTCGGGGATGCAGCCTTCCAGCGCAAGTGCTTCCGGCGCATTGAGGACTTTCTGGCAACGGGAACCACGTTGTTGTTCGTCAGCCACGATACTGAGACCGTCAAGAAGCTGTGCAGTCGCGCCCTGTTCATCCAGGCCGACGCACCCGCGCAGTTCGGCCCGGCAAAGCAAGTTTGTGATACCTATGAAAGGTTTCTGTTTGGTGGCGGCGGTCCTCCGAAGAGCGATCCATCTGACCTTGACGCCGTTCCCGCTGCGGAATCCGCTAGGTTCGACCCGTCTCTTGTCGCAAGCTGCGAGATGACTTACGGAAACGGGCGCGCTGCGATCATCTCCTGCTGGATAGAGGATTTGGCAGGCCGCCGGATGAACGTGGTCGAGTCCGGAGTGGGGTTCCGGTGGTGCTATCGTGTAATTTTCAACGATACTGTGGATGCCCCGATATTCGCGATGTTGCTGAAAACCCGCGAGGGTGTCGCGTTGTATGGGTTGGATTCAACGCGCTTTAGAACCCTTCCATCACAATTCGCAACCGGCGATGCCGTCAACGTGCGCTTCACGTTAAAGAACGCCCTAGCCCCTGGCCTCTATTACCTGAATTGTGGTGTGCGATCCGAAGCAGATGGTGGCCTCGAATTCCTTTCGCGGCGCGTCGACTCCGCTATTCTCAAGGTGTCGTCAGGCAGCAACTCTACCGCCATGCTCGGGTTGATCGAGATGGGGGCGTCGATTGAGATCGACTCCGAAGCGGGCGTCGCCGAGTGCTGAGTCATGAACAAGTCTCCGATCTTTATCCACTCCCTCTTCCGAGCTGCCAGCACCTATTTGTTCAACGTCTTCCGGCGCTCGCCGGCCGGCTACTGCTGTTTTCAGGAGCCCTTGCATGAGCTAGCCGTTTTCGCTCGCGATAATCCGACAGTGCTGGCCGATCATAATGCCGAAAAGGCCCGGTCGCTCCGCCACCCCATCATGGATGACTCATATTTCAAGGAGCTCTTGGATGCCTGGCCAAAGTGGACAGCCGCGCTGCAGCCGTTTGCGGTATACGACGGCTACTTCTGTCCGCCAGGTAGTGACATCGGACTTGCCTACTGGCAAGCGCTCATCGATTCGTCAACGGGGCGTCCGGTTTTCCAGGAAACCCGAACGTCCGGCCGTATCCGGGCAATACGGGACGCGCTTGGCGGCTATCACCTTTACCTTTGGCGGAATCCATGGGATCAGTGGTGGTCCCACAAAATCGCTCCTTATTTCGATGCCGCGAATCAGCTGATTCTGAACGCACCGAATGCTCCCCCGGCGCTGCTTGCCTTGCGCACACTCATACGTTTTGAGCCGTATTCCGGAGACGACCTCGCACAATCGTTCAATCATTTCCTGGCGGCACCGCTCGGCAGCGCGGAAAGTTATCTGCTCTTCTACACGCTCTGGTGCCTCGCGCTCCAAGAGGGCAGGCTCAACGCCGGGTTGCTGATTAATATCGACCGATTGACGGATTCCCCTGCTTATCGTGCCGCGACGCTAAACGATCTGGCACAGATGGGTATTGGCGCGCTTGACTTTTCCGATTGCAAAATTCCGCAAGGTCATTATGACGACAGCGATCGGCGTTTTTTTTCGGATCAGGAAGAAAGGGTTCACGGATTGCTGCTGGAGGGAGCTTGGTCACAGGCAGATCTCGACCGCGTCTCAGCCCTGAGAGCGGATTACGAGCCTTCCTGTTGGCGCGACAAGGTATCCGCCGCGGTTTCTTTGATAGTAGAGCAGGCTAGCCGCGCTCGCGCTGTGGCGCGGCATCTCGAGGATCGAGTGGCTGACGCGGCGCGGGAGTTACTGGTCCACAACGGCGAGAACGTTCGTCTGCACGGGCGCGAGGATCAGCAGCAGCGCCTGGAAGAGATCAAGGACGCCTTTGCACAGGTGCGCGTTGGCTTGGCGGCGCACAACGCGGAGAACGAACGCCTGCATGCGCGCCTAGCGGCGCGGGACGGAGAGTTCACGCGGCTTCAAGCGCACATCACCTCGCAGCTGTGCCAAACGGATGGGCTAACCTCGGAGATCGCGCGGCTTCAAGCCCACACAGCCTGGCAGCAGGGGGAAAAGGAGGCAGCAACCGCAAAGCTGGCACAAGCGCGAGCGGCTCTGACGGCGCGTGACGTGGCAATTGAGCAGCTTCAAACTCACACCGCCTGGCAGCAGAGGGAAAAGGAGGCGGCAACAGCAGAGTTGGCACAAGCGCGAGCCGCTCTGACGGCGCGTGACATGGAAATTGAGCGGCTGCACGCTCACATCGCCTGGCAGCACGGGAATCTAGAACAGGTTCACCAGCAGTTACGTGATTGCCATGCGCAGCTTCTCGCTCTCAACCACAGCACGTCCGGGGAGGTAACCAGACCTCTACGCGCGGTCAAGCGTCTAACCAGCCGAGATCTATCGCCTTTTCGGCTGTCGGCTGCAGACCTGATACTAACAGGCAAAGAGGCGCTGCGCCCCCTACTCGCTGCCGGAATCCGGCAGGTACTCATTCGCCCGCAACTTCGAGCCGGGCTCAGCCCGGTTATAAAGCGCGTTCCCGGCTTGCACCAACGCCTGCTACGTGTGGCATTAAATACGAGTGTCCTGCTCAGCGAAGCGCCGGACACCGTGAATCACTCAGTTCCCGACATCCAATGCGGCCACATAGTCGACGAAGAAATTCAAGGAACCATGACTCCCCACGCTCGTCACATTTATGCGAACCTAAGGGCTGCTATCGATAAGATTGACGAGGTACAACGCTAATGCGCATCGTCATCGACATGCAAGGCGCACAGTCAGAAAGTCGCTTTCTGGACATAGGCCGCTACACACTTTCATTCGCCCGAGCCATCGCTCGCAATCGGGGCAATAAGGAAATCGTGCTTGCCCTGAACGGGCTTCTTCCGGAGAGCATCGAGCCAATTCGTGCGGCGTTCGACGGGCTGCTGCTTCAGGAGAATATTCGCGTCTGGTATGCTCCTGGACCCGTACAGGCAGATCGGCCGGGCAACCGCACCCGGCGCGAGGCGGCCGAGGTTGTCCGTGAAGCATTTCTCGCCAGCCTACAGCCCGATATCATACACATTACCAGTCTATTCGAAGGCTATGTCGATGACGCTGTCACTAGCATCAGCGGACTTGACAAACATACGCCGGTAAGTGTGACACTGCACGACCTAAATCCGTTGCAAAATCCGGATCATTACCTTAAGCCGCGTCCGTACTTTTCGGACTATTACTTTGGCAAGATTAATTGGCTCAAGAATGCGACGGCTGTTCTGGGGATTTCTGACTTCACGACACACAAAGTGCAGCAACATCTGCCGGTTCTAGGCGAGCGGATTTGCAACATATCGACAGCCATAGACGAGCATTTCGCCCCACTGCCACTTAGCGATGCAATGCAAGACAGCATTCGTCGGAAGTTCGGCCTCACCCGTCCGTTCGTACTCTACCCACGCGGCGATGACGAGCACAAGAACTTGTCTCGGCTGATCGAGGCTTACGCTACTCTGCCGTCGGAACTGCGCCGCACTTATCAATTGCTATTCGTCGGCAACACTCCAACCGGCTACGCCGATCGCCTAAAGAATGATACCCATTCCGCCGGTCTTGGCCCGGACGAACTGATCTTCACCGGCCACGTCAGCGACAAGGAACTGGTCCAGATTTACAATTTGTGCCGGGTCTGTGTGTTCCCGTCTTGGCAAGAAGGTTTCGCCCTGCCAGCGTTAGAGGCGATGGCCTGCGGCGCACCAGTCATCGGCTCGAACTCTTCTAGCTTGCCAGAAGTCATCGGTCTTACAGAAGCGCTGTTCGATCCGCTCGACACCGTCGCCATGGCCGCCAAAATGCGCCAAGCCCTGATCGATGACGGCTTCGTTGCTCGGCTGCGCGAGAATAGCGCACAACAAGCCAGGCGTTTTTCTTGGGATGAGACAGCAAAACGGTCGATCTCCGCGTGGGAGCGAGTTACTCGATCAGAGACCCCAGAGGAATTGCGTCAGTCTGACCCTCGCCCTCGGCTCGCATTTGTCTCACCGCTGCCACCGGAACGGACTGGCATTGCCGATTACAGCGCCAAACTATTGCCCGCCTTGGGAAAGCACTACGACATCGACGTGATCGTCAGTCAAGACTGCGTGGATGAACCCTGGGTTCAGGCGCATTGTTCGGTGCGTGATGTAGCCTGGCTGCGCTCTAATGCCGCCAACTATGACCGGGTCCTATATCAGATGGGCAACTCGCCGTTCCATCAGGACATGCTCTCTTTGATCCGCGACATCCCTGGCACGTTGGTGATGCACGATTTCTTTCTCAGTCACCTGTTGGCTTGGTCTGAGTGTTCTCGAGTCGCAGTACATCCATGGACGCAGGCGCTGTTTTACTCACACGGGTACGCAGCTGTCCGTGACCGTCTCCAGGACCCCAATGCCGCGATATTTGCTTACCCCGCCAATTTGCAGGCTCTGCAACTTGCCCAAGGTGTGATCGTACATTCCGAGTATTCCGTTAAACTCGCGCAGCGTTGGTATGGTCAAGGCGCTGAAGCAAATTGGGTCGTTATACCCTCAGTCCGTTCTCCTGCGACCATCACAACAAAGGCGAAGGCTCGAGATCTCCTCGGCTTTACTGAACAGGATTTCATTACTTCCAGTTTCGGCTTTCTTGGTCCGACCAAGCTCAACCACCGCTTGCTTGAAGCCTGGTTGGGCAGTAGCCTAGCGTCCGATACTGCCTGCAAGTTGCTTTTTGTAGGCGAAAGCCACGGCGGTGAGTATACCACGGAGTTGGCTGAACTCATTCGAAAGAGTGGCTTTGGAGATCGTATTCGTATCACTGGCTTCGTCACTCCCGAATTGTACCAACTATATCTTGCAGCGGCGGACGTTGCGGTACAGCTCCGTACGCAATCACGCGGTGAAACATCTGCCGCAGTATTAGATTGCATGAACCATGCGCTGCCGCTTATCGTAAACGCTAACGGCTCAATGGCTGAGCTTGACACGGACGCGGTGTGCATGCTTTCCAACGACTTTGAGAATAGTGATTTAGTCACGCTTTTGGAGACTTTGTGGCGTGACCCAATAATGCGAAAAGCACTGGGTAAGCAGGCGCGCGCAATCGTAGAGACGCGCCACGCACCGGCGGAATGTGCCCGGCACTATGCGGAAGCGATCGAAAGTTTCAATCAAAGGGCCGTCACCTCACCGCCGGCTTTGATACAAGCCCTGAGCGCGCAAAGGATTTTGCCGCAGAATGACACTGAACTTCGGGAACTCGCTCGAACGATGGCATTGACTTTTCCGTTGAAGGCGTCAGCGAGGCGCCTATTGTTGGATATCACTGCGACGTCCCGCCACGACCTCAAGACCGGCATCGAGCGAGTTGCACGTGCCCTATGCCTCGCCCTGCTTGAGTCGCCGCCTGAAGGCTTCCGTGTCGAACCCGTGTATCTCTCGGACGTCGGCGGTGTGTGGCACTATCGGCACGCCATGCAATACACGCTGGGATTGCTGGGATGTCACGGCCAAAGCATTGAGGATGAAATGGTCGAGGTAGATAACGGCGACCTCCTTTTCACCCTGGACTTGTCAGGCGGCGCAATCATTGAGGCAAGCCGCGGCGGCTTATACCAGGTCCTTCGCGGCCGAGGCGTAGAGCTGCATGCAGTAGTTTTTGATTTATTACCGATATCGATGCCTGAAGTGTTTCCGCCTGGCGGCAGTACTGCACACACTGAGTGGTTGAAAGTGATTTCGGCGTTTGATGGGGCAGTTTGTATTTCCAGATCCGTTGCTGATGAATATATTGATTGGCGCAGCAAAAACATTTTTTTCAACGTGGAGAGGCGGCGGCCATATAAGATCGACTGGTTCCACATTGGCGCTGATGTTGACAATTCTGCCCCGACCCATGGCTTTTCCGCTGACGCTGCGCAGAGGCTGGGAGAACTGCGAGCCCGCCCCAGCTTCCTTATGGTAGGTTCAATCGAGCCGCGCAAGGGCTATCTGCAAGTGATCGCTGCGTTCTCGAATATCTGGGATGAAGGGGCGGATGTCAATCTCGTGATTGTCGGTAAGGAAGGCTGGAAAGATCTGCCGAGCGACAAACGGCGCGATATTCCCGAAACCTTAGATCGTTTGCGAAATCATCCGGCACTCAACAAGCGCCTTTTCTGGCTGGAAGGAATCAGCGATGAATACCTCGGCAAGGTCTACGCTTCGAGCAGCTGCTTGATAGCCGCTTCCTACGGAGAGGGCTTTGGTCTTCCGCTTATCGAAGCTGCGCAGCACAAGTTACCTATCATCGCGCGGGATATTCCTGTGTTCCGGGAAGTGGCGGGAAAGCATGCTTACTACTTTGCCGATGACAAGAGCCCGGAAGTCATCTGCAGAGCAGTGCGGCAGTGGCTGGCGCTTCAGGCACGCTCTTGTGTGCCCTTATCAACTAACATTCCTCGGCTAACGTGGAAGGAAAGCGCAGCGACTCTTGTCACGAGAGTTTTGGGACCGCACGATGTTTCTTCTGTCACAGAATAGGGTTGATGCATGAACAGGCGATTTTTGGATGGGGGATTTCAAGATTCACGGAATTGGATTGAGGGAGCTGAGTCCTATGTTGCCAATTTGACCGACGACGGCAGAAGTTGGCTCTTGAGCATGCCGTTTACTCATAGTGGGCATTCGATCTTTTTTTATGAGATGTACCAGGTCCTAAACCTTATTGAAGTCATCCAACTCAAGGAACGGTCGCGTATCCTCGAGATTGGTAGCGGACCAGGCTGGGTTACTGAGATTCTCATCAAATTAGGGCATGACGTTGACTCAGTAGAGCCGTCCGGTGATATGATTCAGATCGCACAGGACAGACTGAGTGAGGTAAAGAGGTTGTACAAAACCGGTAAGGCCTTCCCGTCGTACTACAGCGGCGCTGGGATACAAGTGACGTTGCGAGAGCCGCAATATTCCCTTGGACGAGACTTGCGAAGCAAGTTTCAAAACGATTGGTTTCGAGTTAGCTCGCCTAAAGCGAGACCTATTGGGTAACAATTTCTCTAGGCACCCGCCAAGATAAGAGGCAGAGCTAAGAATGGACGAGTTTCATACTAGGGTAGCTGTGATCACCGGAATCACCGGTCAGGACGGCGCGTACCTCGCCGAGCTGCTGCTGGACAAGGGCTACACCGTCTACGGGACGTTTCGCCGCACCAGCAGCGTGATGTTCTGGCGCATCGAGGAGCTAGGGATCGACCGGCACCCGAATTTCCACCGGGTCGAGTACGACCTGACGGATTTGGGATCGACCCTGCGCCTGCTCGAGAAGACCGGCGCGACGGAGGTCTATAACCTTGCGGCTCAGAGCTTCGTGGCGGTGTCCTTCGACCAGCCGATCACGACTGGTAAGATTACCGGGCTAGGCGCATTGCACCTGTTGGAGGCGATCCGCATCGTCGACCCGAGTATCCGCTTCTACCAGGCATCGACCTCCGAAATGTTCGGCAAGGTGCAGGAGATCCCGCAGTCGGAGCAGACGCCCTTCTACCCGCGCAGCCCCTACGGCGTCGCGAAGCTCTATGCGCACTGGATGACGATCAACTACCGGGAGTCTTACGGGATCTTCGGTACCAGCGGCATCCTCTTCAACCACGAGTCACCGCTGCGCGGGCTGGAGTTCGTGACGCGCAAGATCACGGACGGCATCGCCAAAATCAAGCTCGGCAAACAAGAGGGGCTGGAGCTCGGCAACCTTGACGCCAAGCGCGACTGGGGCTATGCGAAGGACTATGTCGAGGGGATGTGGCGGATGCTGCAGGCGGATACCCCCGACACCTTCGTGCTCGCCACCGGCCGCACCGAGACCGTGCGCGACTTCATAACCATGGCGTGTAAGGCTGCTGAGATCGATATTGCGTTCGAAGGCGAGGGCGAAGATGAGCACGGCATCGATCTGGCCACCGGCAAGACCATCGTGCGCGTGAACCCGCGTTTCTACCGCCCCGCCGAGGTGGAACTACTGATCGGCAACCCTGGGAAGGCGAAGCGCGAACTCGGTTGGGAGGCGAAGACCACGCTGGAGGAACTATGCCGGATGATGGTCGATGCCGACATGATCCGCAACGCCCACGGCGTATCCTTTTGAGGAGGACGCGATGCGTCTGTCAAGCAACTCCGTTCAGGTGATCCAGGAGGCGACAGCCCGATCGCCGTCCGCGCCCGCGAGACGGCGGAGGCTGCTGTGATCGCGCTCGCGCATGATCCCGCGGCCCTGGCAGACTGCTTACCGACATGGCGCTTGGCGCGGAAAAGGGCCATTTTGCTGCGCGGGCTCGGCGTCGACCAGCAGGCACTCACATGAGAGAGCGCCGCGCCCTGATCACCGGTATCAACAGCTTCACCGGCCGCTATCTCGCACCCGAGCTGCAGTCGGCGGGTTACCGCGTGTTCGGCACGGGGCACCACGGCGAGTCGGCGGGTCCGGACATCCACATGGTCGATCTTGGTGATCGCGATGGACTGGCCGCGGTGGTTGCGGAGGTGCGACCCGAGGTCGTCGCGCATCTCGCGGCGATTTCCTTCGTCGCCTGCGGCGACGCCGAGGCGATCTATCGGGTCAACCTGGTCGGTACCCGTCACCTGCTGGAAGCCTTGGCCCCACTGGAGGCGCCCCCGCGCTCGGTGCTTCTGGCCAGCAGCGCCAATATATACGGCAATGCGCCGGTGGAGGTGATCGACGAGTCGGTGCCGCCGGCCCCTGCAAACGACTATGCCGTGAGCAAGCTCGCGATGGAATATCTCGCGCGCCTGTGGATGGATCGCCTGCCGATCGTCATCACCCGACCGTTCAACTATACGGGGGTGGGCCAGGCGCCCCACTTCTTGCTGCCGAAGATCGTCGCGCATTTTCGGGCGCGCAAACCGGTGATCGAACTCGGCAACATCGACGTGGCCCGCGACTTCTCGGACGTACGCACGGTGGCGGTCGCGTATCGGCGACTGCTGGAGGCGGCGCCCGCAGGGGAGCTGTTCAACGTCTGCTCCGGTGCCGCCTATACCCTGACGGACGTGCTGCGGATGATGGCGGATATCGCGGGCTATGAGATCCAGGCCCAAGTCAATCCGACGTTCGTCCGCGCCAACGAGGTCAAGCGACTGGTTGGATCAAACCAGAAACTGCTGCGGGCCGTCGGCCCGCTTGCCGCCATTCCGCTCGAAGCGACACTGCGGTGGATGTACAGTGCCTGAGGTGGACCACCCCGGCTTCAACGTCATCGGCCACGTCACGGGTAACCTCGGCCTGGGCGTGCTGGCCAGGAATGTCGTACGGACCTTGGTTCGCCTGGGCTACCCCGTTGCGGTGCTGGATGTGGATCCCGGCTTGGGGCGGGGCAGGCACGACCTCTCACTCGAAGCACTCAGTGTCGAGCGGCCGAACGGGCTTCCCTACCGTATCAACCTGTTCGTGTTACCGGCCCCGAGTCTCCACCAGCAGCTGTTGATCTTGGAGCGGCTCGTGCTTGACCCGTCGCGGATCAATGTTGCCCTGCCGATGTGGGAGTTGTCGGTGCTGCCCCCAGGGTGGAGACGTATCTTCGAATTTTTCGACGTGATTGTCGCCGGCTCACCCTTCATCCGCGCGACGCTCGATTTCAGCCTGTCCGGCACCTTCGTGCTACACGGGCCGCAGCCGGTCTTCGTTCCGGACACTGTGCGGGCCGACCGCGCGCGCTTCCGCCTCCCCGCGGACAAGATCGTTTTTCTCACCGCGTACGAGCCGAATAGCGATCCCATTCGTAAGAATCCCGAGGGCACGGTCACCGCGTTCCTGGATGCTCTCGCCGGTCACCCTCACGCGCTCCTGGTGGTCAAGGCCAATAATGCCGTGCTGGACGGAGTGGAGCATCCTTCACTGACGCGCTTGCGGGAGCGCGCAGACGGGTCTGATCAGGTCTTGGTCTTGACGGACGATTACCCTTACGCCGATGTGCTCAGCCTGCTGGCATCGGTCGATGTGGTGGTCTCGCTGCACCGGGCGGAAGGTCTCGGCCTGGTCCCGATGGAGGCAATGGGACTGGGGAAGCCGGTCGTTGCAACCGCCTGGTCTGGGACGATGGCGTACATGAATCATTGCAACGCCTGCCTAGTGGATTACGACCTCGTGCCGGTGGAAGGCAGCGCAGGCGCTTACGAGCAGATGCTGAGCGGCGTGCCGGCCGACTGGGCCGAACCGAAGCTTCCGACCGCCGCCGCCTGGATGAAAAAACTGACGGAAGACGCGGCACTTCGAAAAGCCCTTGGACAACGGGCCAAGAAGGCGATCGAGGAATACACTGCCGAAGCCCTGAAGGGAGGCTATTTCGGTGAACTGGAGGCCATCTACCACAACCGCGACATCCTCTGTTCAAAGATTGCGGAGCGAGCACAACAGTATGAGAAACTGCATGCGCCGATCGATGCGTTGATCCAGAGCCGTGGCCCGCCGATGCACTTGGCTGATGCGGTAGCGCGCAACCGCATGCTCTCGCAAGAACTGGAACGCGCCGAAGCGCGGTTTGCAACGGCCCTGGCGAATGCAGAAACAAGGCTTTCAGACACCCTGGCTTCCACCTCCTGGCGGATAACGGCCCCCCTGCGGGCGCTTGTCACCTCGGTGCGTCGGCTGCGAAGGAACGCCGGAGGCGATTAGCGACCTTCAGCGGGTTAGGTCGGAGTGACAGACAGGTGCGTCCGTGCGCGGTTCGCTCAAGTGCCGGTTGGACAGGTCATCACTCCCACGCCAGCGTTGCGGGAACGATCCCGATATCGTGACCCCAAAAGACCAGCTCCTGTACGATCGATACCTCAAGAATGCTGCCGGATATCTCCATGGCAGGATCGATACCGATCGTAACGTCCAGCGCGCCTTGCGCCGGAATGTCGAACGGCAGATCCTTGCGTGTATCCCAGCCGCCGGCGGGCGTGCCGTCGGCATTGCGAAAACGCCACGAAATACGCACCGCCCGACCGCTTGCCGAGCGCGCCGAGATCGCGTGTTCTCCGGCATTCTCGATTCGTACCCGAACATCCCACCGGCCGGCCCGCTCGACCCTGCCGAGCACCCGCAGCGACAGCTTGCGAAACGCTTCCGCCGTATAGGTCCCGTCGCTGTAGGTAATCGGTGGCGGGCTTGTCTTCCAATGCTCGTCGCAGTCCTCGAAACCAACAGGTACGATCCGCTGCATCAGGTCGCGGTACGCCTGCTCGTCTCCGGACCGCCCACTGAGCCTCAAAAACGCCAATACGCGGTGCGGAACCTCCGAACAGTCGTAGCCGACGAGCTCGAAGCCCGGCGGCGACATGCCGGAATAACCGTTCATGGTCAGCACGCCATGGTCGAGGGCTACCCACATGGCATCCAGTTCGGCTGCCTGCCACGGCGGTGTCTCTTGAGCGAAGAAGACGATCGGGTCCGTCGGCAGGCGCTCGGGAAACCGAGCATCGAGCAAAGCCACCCTCTGCCGCCACTCACCTTTACTGCTCGAATTGGGTGAGGTCGCAGAAAACTCGATAACCATCAAGACCAACAGCACCGCGGTGATGCGCTGCGCCTTGCCGGGCCAACGCGCGCGCATACGATCGAGGGCGACTCCCGCAAGAAAAGCCACCGGAAACAGCAGCACCATATCGATACGTGTCATCGCTCTGATCGCCGACGCCAGGGGAAGCGCGGCAACCGGCCGCCACAAACTCTGGCCGCCGATAGAAAGCGTAAGCCCCACCAGCATTGCCAGCGACCCCGCCAACGCCGCCCAATGCCGGTTGCGCCATCCGACGGCAACGCCAATTGCAGCGAGCGTCAGCGGGAGCGCACCGACGAACATCTGGTGTTCGTGCTTCATCGGCAGGTCCCCAAGCGACTTCGACAACCAGGCCCAAAGCCAGGAGCCGTCGCTGACGAAATAGCTGACGGGGCGCGGCAGCATCGTCGCGATCTCCTCGTAAGTTCGTTTCGCGTCGTATAACCGGCTCACGCGGATATAGGGAAAGAACAGCAGCGCCGGCAGCGCCAACGCAACCGTCGCCCCCAATAAGAGGCCCGTCCGAGCCGCCGGAGTGCGACCCCGCCAATCGGCGCCCAGGTCCCTTGCCGCGGTCCGCAGCCCCTTGGTTGGCGCCAAGCCGGCCAGCGATACGACGGTCATGGCAATTAACATCAGGGAGGTAAAATACCCGATATAGATCGAGCAATAGAATTGCCAGACAAGCCACGTAAGACATAAAAGCAGATAGCCCCAGTTCCGCTTTTCAAAAAACATCACAAGCATCGCGGCCGATAACGGAACCCCGAACCGGTAATGGAGTTGGGCATGGCCGACATGCCCCGCAACGGGCAGCGCAAAGGCGAAGATCAGCGCGCCGGCGGCACTCGCCACCCGAGAGCAGCCGAGCTTGTTCAAGGCGTAATAGGCCGCCGCGAAGTTGGCCGCGTAACCGAGCAAAAACCAGACCTGGAACGCGGTATCCGGCGGTGCGCCGGAGACGCGCGCGAACAGATACAACGGCGCGGCGCCGAACAGATTGTCACTGAATCCCAGTACGTAGGGGAACGGGGCGAAGAAGCCGAGGTGCCACAGAGAATCGCTGCGGCCCGCCAGGAACAGATAGATGTTCTCCAGAAAATAATTATTCAGACGCGCATCGCCGATGTCTCCCGGCATTGCATCCGCAAACCAATACTGAGCGCCGGGTCCCAACAGAAACGCCGCGGCGAACACCAGAGCCGCCGCTGCCGCGGCCGGAACGGGAAATGCCCGGTGCTTCATTCGCCGCGCCAGGGAACAAGGTGCCGCCAATAGGCGCTTGGCTGCGCTTGTGCCGCGATCGAAACGAAGATCGGAACGAGCCCGAGCAGCGCGAACGGAAACGCGGGCGCAGAGCGATGCAAGTGTTCGTTCATTTGCATTTGTAGGATTCCAGTAGCGATGCCGGAAGTGGTTCCCCGTTGCGGAACGGATCCGTCAATGCATCGGAATACTCCCCCATGAGAAGCCGCTGCTTGGGAAGCAAGTGTTTCCTGAAAAAGCGACCGAAGCTCGCCACCGCCTGACCCTTCTCGGTCAGCCTCACGCAGCCGTCGACGATAACCAGGGTGCCCGACGTCAATTGCTCCGTAAGCCTTACGTCCATCAACCGGTGCTCGCGCACGTACTCTTTGGTGAAGATGTCGTCCAAGCGCTCCTGCTTTATCGCTCCGCCCCGCTGCTGGATCTTCTCGAGGATGTAGAAGGATAAGGAGCGGTCGATGACCGTTGGGCCGGATATCGCAAAAGCGTATCCGGCGAGTATCCAGATCAACAGCAGTTGGGTCTTCTCAAAGCCGTTGAGCGGTGCGAAGTAACCGGATAGCCAAAGCACCGGACCGGCCAAGGCGACCGCCACGACCGCATCTGCGACGGACGCGTAAAGAACGACATCCACGCGAAACAGCCTGACATGCGCCGTATAAACGATCGCAAGCGCGGCCGCAAATACCAGGGTCGCCACAAGCGCACGTTGTAACTTCATGAGCGGAACACAATCAGCTTATTTCCGACATAACTAAGCGACATTTGCAGGCCGGTAGCAATCAGAAACCCGACCCGGTAGTCGAACTTGAACCAATCCGTCCACACGGCCAGCACAGACCCGTGCAGCACTGCAATGGCCCCGTAAAGGGCGCCGAACCTGGCGGCCTGCGCGGTGATCGAATCGCCGGCGCTGCGAAACACGAAGTAACGGCTGCCGAGAAACGAAGCGGCTATGCCGAATGCAGCGGCCAACAGGTTAGCCAATCCGGCCGATGGCACGCTCAGGACCTCCATGCACGTCAACAGGACCGAATAATGTATTGCGGTTGCGGCGATACCGTTGACGACATAGCGCAAGACCTCGCGCGCACTTTCGCTCAAGGTTGCGGCCCTGCGCCTGCGCTCGGCAGGATCTCGCCGACAAAGTCCCGGTAGCCCAGCGCCGTGGTGACCGTGCCGCTCCGGACGACCCCGGTCAGCATCAGCGTCATGAGTGCCAAAGCGCCCGTCTGCAGAAACACCAGCAGCAGGATTCCCAAGGCAACCGAGAACCAGCCTGGTGTTGCAAATCCCACGACCTTCAGAATCACGGCCGTAGCGGCCGCGACCACCGACAGTCCGGCGATCAGGGCACAGGCGATCCCGGCGCGCACCAGAACGTCTTCGGCGAAGACCATCAGTGCCTTAAATCCGTGAAGGGCGAGGCCGACGAAGTTCATCTTGGACGTTCCGGCATAGCGGGGGCCACGGTCAAGGGAGTGAGCCGCTACGCGAAGCTTGGAGGCGAGCACGGACGCGGCGACATGGATCGAGGTCTCCTGCATCGCCGCAAGCCGATCGACCGCGGCGGGTTTCAGCGCCATGAAGTTGCCGAAGCCGATGGCCCGACCGGTCATCCATCTGAACAGGCGCTTGTACAGCACATAGAAGACCTTAAAGCGAAAGGTCTCGACCCGGTTCTTGCGCTCGGCAACCACCACATCGATCTCGCAACGGTCGAGATCGCGTAACAGGACCGGAATACACGACGGAAGATCCTCGCCGTCCGAGTCCATGACAACTGTCGGACAAGCGTATGGCAATTGCTCGTTCACGTAACTCAAACCGATCGCGATCGCCCGCTGATGGCCCACGTTGCGCTTAAGCTTGAGGACGACACCCGGCAAACCCGCCGACTCCAATCCGCCCGGCCCGAGCGGTTGACGCACGGAACCGTCGTCCACGGCCACCACGAACGCCCGGCCGCGCGTTTCTCTCGCGAGCTCGGCGAACAGCTTTGTGCTCGCTTCGACATCTTCATAAACCGGGGTGACGATGACGACCTGCGGCTGATCAGTGCTCATAAGTCAAGCAAACCCCGAAAGTACGCGACAGTGGCCGAGAGACCATCCGGAAGACTCACCTGCGGCTCCCACCTCAGGGCAGTAGAGGCAAGGGAGATGTCGGGCTTGCGCTGCCGCGGATCGTCTTGCGGCAGCGGCTTGAACACCAAGCGCGACCGCCCCCCGACGAGCCCGAGAATCGACTCGGCAAGCTCCAGGATCGTGTATTCTACGGGGTTACCCATATTCAGGGGGCCGGTCAGTACCGGCTCGCTTGCCATCATCCGAACGAAGCCATCGATCAGGTCGCTGACATAGCAGAAACTGCGGGTCTGAGATCCGTCTCCATAGATCGTGATATCTTCTCCGCGCAGTGCCTGTACGATGAAATTGCTGACCACCCGTCCGTCGTTCGGGTGCATCCTCGGCCCGTAGGTATTGAAGATGCGCACGACTTTGACTTCCAACCCGTGCTGGCGATGGTAATCGAAAAACAACGTCTCGGCGCAACGCTTTCCCTCGTCGTAGCAGGAGCGGATACCGATGGGGTTGACGCGTCCCCAATAGCCCTCCGGTTGCGGATGCACCTCCGGATCGCCGTAGACCTCGCTGGTGGATGCCTGAAGTATCCGCGCCTTGGTGCGCTTGGCGAGGCCCAGCATGTTGATGGCGCCATGCACACTCGTCTTCGTGGTTTGGACCGGATCGCGCTGATAGTGAATCGGCGAGGCCGGGCAGGCCAGGTTGTAGATCTCGTCCACTTCGATATACAGCGGAAAGGTGATATCGTGGCGGATGAGCTCGAACCGGGGATTGGCGAACAGATGCGCGATATTGTCCCGGGTCCCGCTATAGAAGTTGTCGACGGACAATACATCGCAGCCTTCGGAGAGCAGCCGCTCGCACAGGTGAGATCCTAAAAAACCGGCGCCGCCGGTCACCAAAACGCGTTTTCTGTTCGATATGCGCATGCGATCTCCATGTTGTCGGTTATGAACCGGTCGAAATATGCGATTCGGGCGCCGACGCCGAACAGCGACCGGGGCGATATACGCGCGTCCGGAAGTTCAGACAATTTCTCAAAGCGTTGCAGTATAACAGACGGGGCCTGCGGGATCACCTCCGATTCCCAATCACCTCCGATTCCCAATCACCTCCGATCACCGCCAACCGGCGAAGAGCGCCATTTCTTTTCCCGTCACACCGGTCATCAACGCCGCTTTCATAGACTGACCTCACTCCCGTTCCTTTACTGAAGACAAAATCGTTCTGGATTCAAGCAATTCACGATACACCCCAAGAGTCGCCGCGTGGATCAGCGCGGAGTCGAAACGCGCCTCGGCGATCATCCGCGAACGCGCGCCGAACCGGCGCCGCAAATCCGCGTCGCCGATCAGGCGTTCAAGCGCGTGCGCCAGGGCCAGCGGGTCATGGACCGGGACCAGCAGTCCGTTGCCCTCGACCTCCACGGCCTCCCGACAGCCGGTCGCATCCGTGGTGACCAACGGCAGCCCCGCGGCCGCGGCCTCGATCAGAAACTTGGGCAGACCCTCGCGATAATAGGACGGCAAACAAGCGATGTGCGCCTGCGCCAGCACGGCGGGCATGTCGGCGCTATGCCCCCACCACTCGATACAGCCCTCCTGATGCCAGTCGCGCAGTTGCGCCTCCGCCACCGAGGTCGGATTGCCGGGGTCGGGTTTGCCCACCAGCACGCACCGCGCCGGGCTGCCCCGCGCCTTGAGCAGGCGGGCAGCGCTGACGAAATCCCCCACCCCCTTGTCCCACAGCAGCCGCGAGGCCAGCATCACCACGACCGCCCCCGGCGGGTCCGCGCGCGGGACGAAGCGCGCGATATCCACCCCGGAACCGGGGATCAGCACCGGCGCCACCCCCGTGAGCCGCCGGACCTGCTGCTGATCATCCGGGTTCTGCACCAGGACCCGCACGTTCGGCGCGGCGAGCAGTGCGCGATAGGCTCCGCCCACCAATCCGCGCACCAGGCGGGCCCGCGGGCCGTCGGAGGAGAACAGATAGCCCATCCCCGCCACCCCGTTGACCACCGTCGGCACCCCCGCGAGACGGGCCGCCAAGGTGCCGTAAAGCACCGGTTTCTGCGCGATATTGTGCAGCAGGACGGGTTTCAGATCCTTGAGGATGCGCGTCACCCGCGCAATGCTGCGCAGTTCGTGCCACGGATGCATCCCCTTGCGTGAGACCTCCAGGGGAATCAGATCGAGCCCGGCCGCGCGGATGCGCTCGCCATGGGCCTCCACCCCGGTAATCACCGTCACCGCGAAGCCGGCAGCGCGTACGGCCTGCGCCAGCGCGAGATAGTGATGGCAGAAATACCAGTCCACGGTCACGAAGAACGCGACCCGCCGGGTACCGACCGCCGTCATGGCCGGCGACTCGCGGACCGCGCGGCCCCGGCCGCATCCAGCCACGCCTGGAACATCAGCAAATCCCACAGGTAATAGGACCAGTTGCGCCGCCCCGCCAGGTGGTCATCCCACTTGGCGCGGATGGGATCGGGCCTCAGGATGCCGTCGGCCAGCAGCCGATCACGCGCCAGCAGGGCCTCCGCCCAGTCACGCAGCGGCCCGCGCAGCCAATGCTCGATCGGCACCCCGAACCCCATCTTGGGCCGATCCATGAGGGCACGCGGCACATGCCGCTCGACCATGTGGCGTAGCGGGAGCTTGCCGAGACGCCCGCGCACTTTCCAGCGCAGCGGCAGTGACCAGGCGAACTCGAACACCCGATGATCCAGCAGCGGCACCCGCGCCTCCAGGCCGACCCCCATGCTGGCCCGGTCGACCTTGACCAGGATGTCATCCGGCAGATAAAGGCAACTGTCCATGAACATCATCGACTCGGTGATCGACCCGGTGCGCGGGCGCCGCGTCGGGTCGGTGAGCACGCTCGCCGGTTCTTGGGCACCGATCACCAACGCGGCCGGGTCGTTCCAGTGCGAGACCATGCGCAAATAGAGCGCCTCGGGTGAATCGCCGGTCAGGACATCGATCGCCTTATGCAGTCGGTCCCCGGGGTTGGCGATGGCGAGCGGTCCGGGCAGCAGCCGGCCGAGGGGCCGCAGCAGCCGGTCCCAGGTGCCGGGGGCGATGGCGGTGACCGCCCCGGCCAGCGCGCGGCGCAGCCCCAGCGGCACCCAGCCGATGCGCCGCCAGGTCTCGCGTGTCCAGAGATACCGGGAATAGCCGCCGAACAGCTCGTCGCCGCCGTCTCCGGACAGGCACACGGTCACATCGCGCCTGGCCATCCGGCTCACCAGCAGCGTCGGGATCTGGGACGAGTCCCCGAAGGGTTCATCCCAGAGCCGCGGCAGGTCGACGATGGTCTCGATGCCGTGCTGAGCGGTGACGTACAGCTCGGTATGATCGGTCCCCAGATGCGCGGCGACCTGCCGGGCATGGGGTGCCTCATCGAATCCGGGCTCGTGAAATCCAATGGAGAAGGTGCGCACCGGCTTGGCCGACTGGGCCTGCATCAGGGCCACCACGGCGGTGGAGTCGATGCCGCCGGAAAGGAAGGCGCCGAGCGGCACATCGGCCTGCATCCGCAACCCCACGGCATCGCTCAGCAGTGACTCCAGCGCCTCCAGGGCCTGCGCCCGCGATCCGTCAAAGGGCGCGGTCAGACCGCGCTCGACGGCCTCGCGCGCAGTCCAATAGGCGCGGATGAGCGGGGTCTGCCGACCCTCATCCAGGGTGGCCGAGGTCCCGGGTTCGAGCTTGTGAATCCCCTGGTAGATGGAATGCGGTGCCGGGACATAACTCAGGCGCAGATAGGCCGCCAGCGCATCCCGATCGAGCGTGCCCTGCCAGTGCGGATGGGCGGTCAGCGCCTTGAGCTCGGAGCCGAACAAAAAGCGTCCGCGGTTCCAGCCGTAGTAGAGCGGCTTCTCCCCCAGGCGGTCGCGCGCCAGGGTGAGCCGGCGCTCCTGCCGATCCCACAGGGCAAAGGCGAACATGCCGTTGAGTTGCGGCAGCGTCACCGCCACCCCGCGCCGGCTGATCCAGGCGAGCAGCACCTCGGTATCCGAGTGCCCGCGCCAGGGAACGCCATCGCCAAGGTCGCGGCGCAGCGCCAGGTAGTTATAGATTTCACCATTGAAGGCGAGCACATACCGGCCGCAATGGGAGACCATCGGCTGATGCCCCAGGGGCGAGAGGTCGAGGATCGACAACCGCCGATGCCCCAGCGCGACCCCCGCCGCGGGGTCCAGCCACAGGCCCTGATCATCCGGTCCGCGATGCACCAGGGTGTCGTTCATCCGCCCGACGGCATGACGCAGGTCGGACTCGGTGGGGGCATCGGGGTCGATCAGGCCGCACAGACCGCACATTAGCGATTCCCTCGGTTCAATGACTGGTAGAGATCTGCGTAGCGCGTGGCGATCAGCGGCAAGGCATAGTGCGCTGCGATGCGGGCGCGGGCGGCCCGGCCGCGGGCGGCCAGCGCCTCCGGACCCTCGGCGAGCAGGCACCCGATGGCCGCGGCCAGAGCCGACGGGTCGCGCGGCGGCACGGTGCGTCCGGTTTCGCCGACGATCAGGGCGGAGTCGCCCACATCGGTGACCACACAGGGCACGGCGCAGGCCATGGCCTCGCCGATCACGTTCGGGAAGCCTTCCCCATAGGCCGAGGCGCTGACCAGCAGGTCCAGGGCGGCAAAGACGCGCGGCGTGTCGGCGCGTGGACCGAGCAGGCTGACCGCCTCACCCAGACGCGCGTCGGCAATCCAGCCCATCAATTGCGGGTTGGCCGCATCCATCCCCGGACCGCACAGCAGGAACCGGCACTCGGGCCGCGCGGCCCGGACCACGGCCGCCGCCCGCAGAAAGGTCGGCAGATCCTTCTGCGGATCGCAGCGGGCCACGAGCCCGACCAGCGGGGTCTCAGCCGGTATGCCTAAGCTCTCGCGCAGCGCAACGCGGGCCTGCGCGTCCGGCCGGAAACGCTCCAGTTCAAATCCGTTCGGGATCACGGACAGGGTGCCGCGCCGATACCCCAAGGCCAGATGGACCTCCCGCGCGCGTTCCGAGCAACAGAGAATGCGGTCCGGCGCGAGACGGGAGAGCCCGGCATTGAGCCGGGCCACGATCCGGGTGGCGCGGCGGGTCTGACGCGGGTCCAGGTCGCTCTGGCGGATGTTCCAAACCAGCCGCGGACGCCCGGACCCCGCCCCCAGCAGCGGCAACACCAGCCCGCCGAGCAAATCCGCGTGGTACATCCAGGTCTGAATCAGCTCGGGCCGAAAGGCGCGCAGCAGACGCACCAGACGCACGACCGCCCCGGCCGTCGGAAAACCGCGGCGCAAATCGAGCGTCTCCACCCGGACACCTAGTTCGCTGATCCGCGGCTCCATGGGTCCGGGAGGGATCAGCGAGATCACCAGCGGTTCGAACACCGTCCGGTCCATGGTGCTCAGCAGCTTGAACAGCATCATCTCGGCGCCGCCCAGTTCAAGGCCGGTGATCACGTGGGCGATCTTCATCCCGCGATTCCGGCCGGATCGCGTGCGCCGCAACCCAGCACCTCCAGATAACGGCGGGTCACGGGTTCGAGTCCGTAATCCGCGGCGCGCGCCTTGAGGCGCTCCGGTGCCGGCGGTTGCTCCAGGGTCAGCGCCATCGCCGCGGCCAGCGCCTCGACCGCGCCCACCGGCACCAGTGGACCATAGCGCCCGTCCGCCAGCACCTCCCGTGGTCCGCTCGGGCAGTCGGTGCTGACCACCGAGGTCCCGCAGGCCATGGCCTGAATCAGCACCCCCGGCAACCCCTCCCAGGCCGACGACAGCACGAACAGGCGGGCGCGGCTCATATACGCGAAAGGATTGTCCCGGAATCCGGGCAGGGCGACCCGATCGCCGAGCCCCAGTTGCTGAATCAGCGACTCCAGCGCCGCCCGCTCCGGCCCCTCGCCGAGGATGATCAGACGCAGATCCCGCCCGGCGCTCAAGGCCGCGAAGGCGCGGATCAACGTCGGATAATCTTTCTGCGGGGCCAGCCGTCCGGCGGCCAGGATCACCGGCACTGTACCCGGTCGCAGCCAGGGATGATCCGGCGGCGCGGCGGCAAGCGCGGCCAGTTCGGGTGTCACCACCGGATTGGGAATGACCAGGATGCGCGCTCGACCGGCGCCGAGCAGCCGGTCGAGATCATCCGCCACCCCTTGCGACACGGCGATAACGGCGTCCGCGCGCGGATAAAACGCGCGCGCCAACCGCGGCATCCAACGCCCGGCCAAGAACGGCGAATGCGCGGCCTCCTGCGACAGATTGCTGCGCACGCTGACACAGACACGCGTCGGCACCCGTGCCAGGGCGCGCGCCCACAAGGCGACCATGTTGGCATGATCCATCGCGGCCAACAGAGCCCGCGGCCGACGCCGGCGCAGATAGCGCACCAGTCCCGGCAATGCACCCAGCACCCGCGCCGCGCCAAGGTCGACCAGCGTGCAGCCCGGCGGCACCAGCGCCAGGTAAGGCCCCGCCGCCTGCCCAACCACGAGATCCACCGCGACCCCGGCCGCCACCGCGCCCTGGGACAGGTTCAGCATCATGCGTTCCGCACCACCGCCGGCCAGCGAGGGCAGAAAGATAGCGAGCGGTGTACCGTACATCAATCACCCTGAGGCAAGCGCTGACCTGATCGATTCTCCGACAGCAATCGCCTCAGGATCGCGATCGAGCCGATCGGCCGCATCAGGCGTGTTCCGGACGGGCGGAGTTTAACATCCTCGGGATGGGGCGGGCGCCGTTGGGCGTTGGGCGGGCATGTCGCTTTGGGACTGCCGCGAGCGAGGATCTCATGGCCATGACCGCCGTTCCGACCAAACCGATGACCCAGAGTGATCCCAGATGTTCACAGATCGCAAGATAGCCGGGCTCATGACCAAGGCCCCAAACGGCGTTGATCGTCGTCCCGGCCGTAGAAGCGGCTTCCCGCCGCTTCTACGAGCCCGTGATGACTTGGGCAATGATCGAGGCCCCAAGCTTGAACGACGCTCGGCCGAGCGCCGCCCCTGTCGCTGCCTCCTAAACACCCTGAGCATTCGCCGAGAAAGGGACCTCACAAGATTGTTTTTTCTATTATTCTTTTGTTAAAACCACGCACTCACTCCCCGGTTCATGTGGGGTTCATGTGGCGTACCCTCGACCCGTTCGTGCGTTATGAGGCAATCTTGCCTCATAATGCACGAACAGCGCAGCGAGGAACTGCGCGCAGGGGCTTGACAACCTGAAAAAACCTGATGTAATGAAAAATGCGACGCGTTATGGGATAGTTTGTCCGCCTAAACCTAGCTAGTAGGGCGTTCCGTCTTATCTTGCAGGTCTGTGCTCGCTGCGAAGTACCATCCATGGCGACTTCCTTCCGGCATCCTGGCGGAATAACGCCGCAACTTATTAAGTTGGAACGGGGTAGTAGCAATCGCCAAAGCTGAAATCGGCATCGCTCTTGCTCCACCGATTCAGCTTGGCTTTACAGTTATGCAACTCACTTGGAGACTAGCATCGTGTTAAATCATAGCAAAGAAATTTTATTTTTCGTATACGCGTTAATGGCTCCATTGGCAAAAGGAGATTCGGTAATTTTTAGTGAAAATTTTGATACCGAGCCCACTGGATTATCTAAAAAAACTCTAACAAATTGGACAGTAGCGAATGCCGGTTCTGGTGGTTCGGTTGACCTATTTGGCCATGGTCTTTATGGGTTACCATGCGCAGGTAATGCGGGTAGATGTCTTGATTTAGACGGAACTACATCTGCTGCAGCGGATCTCATTTCAAAAGTGCTTACGCTCCCCACTGGGACTTACACATTAAGCTATCGATTGGCCGGGAGCCAACGTGGAGACAGCAATACCGTTGACGTATTTTTTGATGAAACCTTATTGCGAACGGTGACCCTCGACTCATCAGCACCTTATACGACGTTTTCAGATGTATTTAATGTGTCATCCTCAACATCAGGTTCCATCGAATTTAGTCATTTTGGTAGCGATAGAAAAGGATTGTTATTAGATAGCATTGTTTTAACTCAAAATGTTGTTAGTGGAGATGCGGCATGGGCTCAGCCCCCTTATAACGTGAAATGCAAGAACAACACTACGTCACAAACTGTTACTATTCGAAAAAATGAAAAATCAACCTATGATTGTGAGAAGTCAGGATTAGTTGTTAATTCCGGCGATAACGTTACCGTTACGATTACTGGCGTTAAAAAATAAGCGGAATTCCGCGTAGAGCAGAGAGCATGCGTCCTGGAGAGGAGAGTGGGGTCAGGTCTGAATGGCACTGACTTAAGCCGCAAGCGTGGCAGAAACAATCAGTTGCGATGCGGCGAAGCGAGCGAAAAACTGTTGCGGACCAGGCAAGGGCAAGGAAACACGCGGAAAGTGCCGCTTCCACTCAAGGGTCGAAAAAGGGGTCAGTACCCTTTGCAGTGAAAGTCAATGAAAAGATGCCTCCGGCGTAGGGACTCCGGTTGCCCGGAGCCCCCGCCACAGACCCGGACGTGCAGTTTTCCCGCATCCGGTTCCTCGGTCGTACTCGCTTTCGCGCGAGCGACAAGTTTCACGCAAACACCAGTTCATGTAGACGCGCCGTACGTATTTCGCCCGGTAGCGCGCCGCTTTCACGCGCTCTGCCAGATCGGCGAGATTGCCTTCCAAGTTAGCCGCGTAGGTTTCCGCCGTCAGCCCATCGACGCCGCTGGCCGCGTCCTTAGTCAAATGCTGCCAGCAATACGTCAGAAGCGCGACGCTCACTTCTCCGAAGCGGTTGCGAAAGCGATGGTGTTTGCGCTCCTGCGCTCGTTTTGCTATTCCCCGCAGGGAGGTTGGCTCGCGGTATCCCGATCCTGCGTGTCCGGCGCGCGTTTCCTGTACAGGCTGCGTACTTCCGTCGGGTCCTTCGCCATGTAATGGGCGGCCTTGGACATAAACCCGGCCACCGCGCGATCTGCACCGTCGTCGGTCCGCACAGCGGACCCTACAGGTCACGTTGTTACCGTAGGGTCCGCTGTGCGGACCGTCCGCGGCTACTATGCCCGATTAAGACACCCCAAGCGCATACGGCCGTCTCCGGCCTGCCCGGACGCTCCACGCCTCCACCCGTGCCCACGCTGTTTCAGGGCTCATCGCCTTCTCGTGTCCCAACACTGACGGTTTCATCGTTTCACCTCGTCCGGGAGCCCTCGGGGCTTCCCGAGTTCTCCAGCGTCTCTCTTCCTGCATGCCACGGCCTGAGGACTCCGGCGGACCTCCCCACCCAAGCCATTGCGGGTGGTTCGTGTTGCCTTCCAGCAAGTTAAGACTGTCGGCATCCGCAACAAGCTATTTCAAAGCTGTACCAGCACTTCAGGGAGCGCGACCTCCCCTACCGCCCTACTACCAATATTCGGGTTGTGAAGGCTCTTGAAATTTCAAGAATGTGTAGAGAGGGATTCGCTCGTGTTGGCAATGATCCTTCGCAACTTGCGAATAATGTTAGAGGCGCCATTTCTTCTGCAATGAGTGAAATGGATGACCTTGATATGGAACCGCTCTATCGTCAGTTAAAAAGAGAAATTCCTTGCGCTACTTCCGCCGACCCTCTTCTTTTTCATCGCCCTGCACATCGTGGGGTTGGTTCACGCCTTGATGCTCAAGGGGACCGGAATCCCGGTCACGACCTCCATGTCGATCGCAGTGGCGGCCCTGATCCTCGGCAAGGCGGTCCTGCTCGCCGACCTGCTGCCCATCATCAATCGCTATCCCCACAAACCACTGATCTACAATGTGGTCTGGAAGACCTTGCTTTATCTGCTGATGGCCGGGCTGATCCATTACCTGGAGCGGCTCGTGGATTTCTCCCGGCAGGCCGGCAGTGTCGTGGCCGGCAATGAGTTGCTGCTTTCCGAGATGGTCTGGCCGCACTTCTGGGCCATCCAGATCCTCCTGCTCGTCCTCATTGTCATGTACTGCACGATGCGGGAACTGGTGCGCGTGATCGGCAAGGAAAAGACACTGCGGCTCTTCTTCGGACCGCTCCCCGCTTGACAGGCATTGGCCGCGCCGGGGTGCTCAACAGCCAATCGGGGGCCGCGATCGGCAGGCTAATCAACAGGCCGACCGCGGCCAGGTCCTGGAAGCGGAGGACGCCGACGACGGCGCGCCCGCGAGCGGTGGGCAGTTCCATCTGCCCGCCGAGTTGCTTCGCTCAGCCCACCTTGATCTCAAGCGCCTCCATCCCCTCGGGCATCCGAATCTCGGCCGCACCCTCGATGGTCAGGGGTTGCATGGGCCACGTCCTTCGCGAAACGCGTTGCAATGACAGGTCACGAGAAGGGTCTTTCAAGAACGCGTTGCGCGCGCCGGGACCGGTTGGAACGGCAAGCATGGCAGAGCGGTTCCGCCGTTGCGCTGACTTGGGAGACGGCGAATCGCGCTGCGGGCACCCGGGCCGCAGCCTACCGCGAGGCGCACGATTGACCGGCCGCTCCCTGCCCGCAATCGACGGGTGGAATGGTCGCATGATGTCTGTATGATCGCGGGTCCCGCCATCCGCCTTCGGGCGTCGAGGATGGCGTTCTATAAGTATCTGTTAAAGAAGTTTTGCCGCGCAAGCGGGGGGAGGAACGATGCAGATCACCGGGATGCTGTGGGGGGCGAAGCTCCTTGAGTATGTGGACTATCCGACCGCGGAGGTGCTGGGTCCGGACGCGACCGGCGCGCAGGTCAAGGACTTGATCGACCGCTGGGGCAGCGTGTTGATCAAGCCCATCTTTAAAGGCGGCATCGGCAAGAAGGGCAAGTCCGGGTTGATTGGGCGGGCGACCGACCTGGCAACTGCCATGCGCGAGAAGGAGCGGCTGTTCTTCGTCGAGCACCGGGTCGGCAATCAAGTGGCCAAGGCCGAGGGTGTCACCTTCGAGGGTGCTGTGCCGGCCGAGCACGAGATCTATGTGTCGATCTCGGACGCAACCCGCTACCGTGCCCCGACGCTGACCATCACCCACCACGGCGGCGTCGACATCGAAGATCTGGCGCCCGACCAGATCGCGGCCATCCCCTTCGACGCCCTCACCGGCTTCAAGGGGTTCATCGTCGCCAATGCGCTGGACAGCATCGACGCGCCGCGCGAGATCATCAGCCCGCTGGTACAGAACCTGCCGAAGCTGTGGGACCTCTTCAGTAACTACGGCATGAGTATGCTGGAGCTGAATCCGATCCGTATGATGCCGAAGGGCCAGGGGCGGCTGGTCCCGGTCGCCTGCGATTTCAAATGCGCCTTCGACGGCGACGATCCGGCCTGGCATCGGCTGAGTCTGCCCGACAACCTGGAATCCGCGAGCTACTCGGCCTTCGAGATTGAAGTCAACGCGCTGCGGACCTACCAGGGCCAGTCGGACGTGTTCGTGATCAACGACCAGGGCACCATCACGGCCATGACCTTCGGCGGCGGTGCCAACGCGCTGGTCACCGAACTGCTGGGCGACGCCGGCAGCATCTCCTCGGACTTCGGCGGCAACCCGCCGTACGAGAAGATGTACGACATCAGCCGCATCGTTTACAAGCACTGGCTCGAGCAGAGTAACGTGCTGTTCATCATCGGCGGCAAGGCCAACAACACCGACATCTACACCACCTTTCGGGCCATGGCCGATGCCTTGCGGGACTATTTCAACACCCAGGGCCGCCGGCCGCTGTTCGTCGTCGTCGGGCGCGGCGGACCGAACCTGATCCGCGGCATGGCGTACCTCAGGGATACCCTCGACGGACTCGGGCTGCCGTATCGGATGTTCGGCCACGACTCGGCCATGAGCGGCGTGGTCAATTACGCCCGCGACATCGACGCCTGGATGCGCCATGGCGGCCGCGCCGAGCTCGCCCGCCACATGGGTCTCGCGGCCGCCTGACCATGTGCCCGATACGGTTTTGGTCATGGTTCCGGCCGGCCGAGACGCCGGCCGGCTGGAGTCCAAGGCTTCAGCCATGGACTCCAAATGACCATCGCTGGCCGCAACGATGATCAAGGCCCCCGATACTTAAGCCCGCAACACGAGATTCCCTATGTCTGCCAACGACTCCCACTTTCTCGGCGCCATGCGCCGCCAGGGTATCCCCGAGTTCCCCCATTATTTTGTCGGTAGCGGTAACCTGGCCCAACTCGCAACCCGCGACGACCGGGTCTGCGTGCTGAACATCCTCGGCAACGAGAGCCGCACGGTGACCCCGGTCAGCCATACCTACTCCGGCGGCAACGTGGTCTGCGGCGTGCAGCCGGGGCGATCCGGCTCGGTGCTGAAGACCGAGCTCAACGACATCCCGGTCTACAACACGGTCTCCGAGGCCCTGGAGGCCGGCCACCGCTTCAATGTCGCGGTCGTCTATGTCCCGCCGGCCGGGGTCAACGACGCGGTGATCGAGGCGGTGCGCGTCAACCCCCTACTCACCCGCGTGGTGATCCTGACCGAGAAGGTGCCGCTCAGCGATGCCCGGATCATTCGCCAGTACTGTCAGCTTCAGGGCGTCGACGTCTTCGGCGGCAACTGTCTCGGCATCGCCGACGCCCACCACCATGTGCGCATCGGCGGGGCGCTGGGCGGCACCCATCCGGCCGAGTCGCTGGTGCCGGGCACGGTCGCCATCTATTCGAACTCCGGCAACTTCACGACCACGATCGCCGTCTACCTGCTGACCGCCGGCTGGGGGACCACCGTGTCGCTGTCGTCCGGCAAGGACGTCTATATCCACTTCGCGGCCGCGGAGTTCACCAACGCCTTCCACCACGACCGCCGCAGCCATGCGGCCGTGATGTACATTGAGCCCGGCGGCTACTACGAGCGGGACCTGGTGTTCGAGAAGCCGGTCATCGCCTGCATCGTCGGGCGCTGGAAGGACCGGTTGACCAAGGCCTGCGGTCACGCCGGTGCCATCGCCGGCAGCGGCGACAATGCCGCCGCCAAGGAGCGCTGGTTCATGGAGAAGTTCGGCGTCGATGCCATCTACACCGCCGAACACCCGGTCTTCTCGGCCAAAGGGGCGGTCGTCACCAATATCGCCGACATTCCGTCGGCCATGACCGCCGTGATGGCGCTCAATCGTCGGCAGCCCGACTTCGCGCCGATCGGCGACCTGTCGATGAAGTGCTGGTTCGCCGACGGCACCGGGCTTGCGCTGCCTGCGGTGCTCGACGTCACGCCGGTGCCGGCCGTCGATCCCTACAAGGGGCAGATCGAGGCGGTCAACCGCCAGCTCGGAGTGATTCCGCCGCGGGAGGTCATGAAGGACGCCTCCGGGGCCTCCATGATGGACCCGGAAACGCAGATCACGCGCTTGCACGGCGTCAGTATCCTGGACCTGGCCACCCGCACCTACGAGGACAACCTGGTCCTGGCCCTGGTGCGCGAGTACCCCGACGACACCGGTCGCGCGCTCGCCAATGTCGCGCTGAACGCCTACGTCAATCTGCACGGCACGCCGATGCTGGCAGCGGCACACGCCGCCCGCGAGGCCGGCAGCAGCCCGAACACGGCGCTGTGCGGGGCGGTCGCGCTGATCGGGCCGAAGCGGGTGGAGGCGGCCGGGACGGCCGTGCGAACGCTGCTGGAGGTCGTGCGGCAAGCGGGCATCACGGACCTGGCCGATCCGCATGCCGCCGTCGATGCGCGCATCGCCGCGACGACCCCGGAACAGGCCGGCACGCTGCTCACCGCCGCGCCGGACCCCCTGGCCGAGGCGATGCTCGCGGGTGCGCGCGCCCGCGGCGCCGTCGAGACCGCGATCCTGCGCTACCTGACCGGCCTGGCCGCCGCCCAAGGCGGCCACCCGAGCGCGGACGCCGTGCTCGCCGCCATCTGCTTGCACCTCGCCTGGCGGCCGCTGCTGCATAAGCGGATCTCGGTGACCACCCTGGCCAACCTGCCCTGGCACCTGCGCGTCGCGGCGACGCTCGTCGGCGCGTCGGTGAGCCCGGCCCGCCAGGGCGCGGAGCGCTTCGGCGGCGTCCCGGTGCAATCCCTGATCGATGGCTGGAGCTTCACCGAGACCGCCTACCTCGCCTTGCTGGGGTGCCGACCCGATGCCGATGGCCGCTTTGCCTTCTCGGTGCTGCTCGGGCTGACCGCCTCCAACGGCCCCGGCACCATCTCGGCTCAGGGCGCAAAGGGTGCGGTCAGCGCGGACGGGCCGGAGATGCCCGAGCGGGTTCAGATCAACAAAGGCTATCTCGGCTTCCTGAGCCACACCGGCTTTGCCCACGGCGGCAACGGCTTCGAGGCCATGCAGTTCCTGATCGCGCGCTTCAGCGGGCGCACGCTGGCCGATCCCGGCGATCCGCATCATGGCCTGGACCTGGTCCGCATCGCGGCCGACTATGCCGTCGACTTCAAGCTCCAAAAGGCGAAGGCCAAGGCCGTCGGCAACCTGTCCTACGCCAAGATCCCGTGCGTCAACCACCCGATCTTCAAGGGCAAGGAGGTCAATCTGGACCCCCGGGAGGTCTATGTCCGGGAACTCTTCCAGTCGCGCGGCAGCTACAACGTCTTTCACGAGTTCTACCACGAGCTGGTCCATGCTCTGGCCAGCTACGGTGTCAGCAGTAACGTCTATTGCGTCAACATCGACGCGGTCATCGCCGTGATCCTGCTGAAGATCTTGTGGCGGCCCTATGTCGCCGGAGAGGTCGACGCGAGCTTCCTCGAATACGGCGCCTTCACGACCTTCCTGTACGGCCGCACCATCGGTACGGCCGCCGAGATCGAGGATCACACGACCCGCGGCCGCAATATGGATACGCGCACGGCGGCGAGCCAGTGCCGGTTCGTGGCCTGACGGACCATCGAGGGAAAGCCGCCCGGCAGGGCGGCGACTAACGTAAAGGAGTCATCATCATGAACCGGCAGGCCCTGGCATATTGCCGATGCCCGCGACGAGGGACCGCAAACGCATCAGTCGGCCCGTCTCGCGAGCCCGATCAAGCCCCTCGACCAGACCCACGCCGCAGCACAGCAAACACCCCCAGCGCGGCCGTAATACCGATCACGTCGGGCAGTAAATCCTGCCACTCCGCCGTGCGCCAGGTGGTCATCCCCTGGAGGACCTCGATCAGTACGCCATACCCCAACAGGCCCGCTGCCACCCGCCATGCAGGCCCGGGAAATGCCCTCAAACCCAGCATACCGAGTAAAAAAAATGCCAGGACGTGATTGGCCTTGTCCCAACCTGTGCTCAGGAGCATCAGCGGCGCCGCGTTGGGCAGCAACGCCAACGCCAGGACGCTGAGCACGCACAGGACAAACGCGGTGCGCCACATCCAGAGTTCAGACCAATCACGCACGTCGTCAGATCCTCGATTACTGCATTGGACGGCAATCCGTTGGCCGGCGCGGCGTCCTACTTTCACGTCCACGAAACCCGGTTACCGGAGGTCCAGGGTCTCACGGTTGGCGGTCCACCGGTGGACGCCCGAAGGCCGCTATCGCCGACTCGTCACGGTAGGTCCAGCCCAGGCCCTGGTTGCCGGGGGTGGCGCTGCCGTGGCCGGAGAGCCAGGCGATGACCGGGAGTTCGACGTAGCCGGATTCGCTCATCGGACGGTCCTATACGCCAGCCGACGCATCCGCTGCAAGCCCTGCCGCTCGCCACCCGTCGGCACCTCGAAGCGGTCGCCCGCGGCGGCGCCGATCTGTTCCAGCGCAGCAGCTCCTGCGTGGAGGGCCGCAACGGTCAGCGCTCCCTCTACCATCATGGCTGTCACCGCCTGCGTGGCCGTAAGCTCCCGGCCCTGACGGCCATCCACAACGATCACATCCGTCGCCCCGACGGCACCACCGCTGCCGAACGCCTCTTCGGTCGTAGCCACCCACCGCTGTTCGAACTGGTGTTGGCCCGAGTCTCCCGGCTACCGCCACCGCGACGTCGACGACCGCGAGCGCCCAAGCTCGCCGCGCTGGCACTGGTCGCGGCTTGATGGGGGTGGGCGAAATTATGATCAAGGCCGGCGGCGGCGACGTAGGGGTAGACGGCGCCATTGCCCTCAGCGCCATAGCCCTCAACCGGGGGAGAGCGGGACCGGCAAGGAGATGCTGGCGCGAGCCATCCACCGCGCGAGCCCCAGGCGCGAGCAACCGTTCGTCGCCGTCAATTGCGGCGCGGTGTCGCGCGACCTGGCGGAATCCGAACTCTTTGGCCATCGGCGGGGCGCATTTACCGGAGCCACGTCGGACCGGGTAGGCTGGTTCGAAGCGGCGGACGGCGGAACCCTTTTTCTGGACGAGATCGGCGCGTTGGGTCTCGACCTACAAGTGAAGCTGCTCCGGGTTATCTAGCAGCCTGTCGGACTTAGAGGAAATCCGGTTCAGAAATTGCATATGAAAGACAACCGGTTGAAATTTATTGATATGTCACTGAACTCGGACAATATGACGCTTTTGGCGCTTGATAGATTAAGCGTTGTAGATTATAGGGTTTCTCAGTTTAAGCATATTCCGTTCCGGATATCCTCTTAGCCCCTAGGATTAGGGTAGGAGTCAACATCAAGGCTTTTTGTTGCTCCACA
>JACDZG010000053.1 GCA_013426805.1 Chromatiaceae bacterium | reverse complement strand
CAACGGCGTGAGCGATCGGGCTAAACACTGCCAATGTGACGAAGTAGAATTAAGGCGATGCGCGCATTGCGCGACGGGCGCTGTGACGCCGCGTTGGCTGGCGGCGTGAATCTCATCCTCCGAATCGATGGCCACCTCAGCTTTTCCCTATTGGAGGCCCTGTCCCCCAGTGGCCGCTGCCGCAGCTTCGACGACGGCGCCGATGGCTATATCCGCAGCGAAGGCTGTGGCCTGGTGCTCCTCAAGCGCCTGACGGACGCCGAGCGCGATGGTGACCTGATTCTGGCAGTGATCAAGGGGGGTGCGGTCAACCATAACGGCCGTAGCGGCGGCCTGACCGTGCCCAGCGGTCCAGCCCAGGAAAGCCTTGTCCGGGCTGCCTTGACGGACGCTCAACTGACCCCCAGGGACCTGGATTACCTGGAGGCACACGGTTCCGCCACTCGGCTCGGTGACCCGCAGGAGCTCACCGCCCTGGCCCACGTCTTCCGGGAGCGGAGCCAGTCCCTGTGGCTAGGCAGCGTCAAATCCAACCTCGGCCACCTGGAAAGCGCCGCCGGGGTTGCCGGACTGATCAAGCTGGTGTTGATGTTGCAAGAGCGCCGCCTGGTGCCCAATCTGCATTTCAACCTCGGCAACCGCCTGGTCGACTGGTCGGCCCTGCCGCTGGAGGTGGTGACCGATGGCCGAGACTGGCCCGAGACGGGCGGCAGACCGCGCTATGCCGGCATCAGTTCCTTCGGCATCAGCGGTACCAATGCGCATCTGGTACTGGGTGAATACCAGCCGGTCGCGACAGCGCCCGCTGTCGCGCCCCGCCGCGGCTCCTATGTTTTTACCCTGAGCGCCCGTAGTGCCGCCGGCCTGCAGGCAACACTCGAAGACTGGGCCGCACGGGACGACTTGGCAGCGCTCCCCTTCGCCGATCTCTGTCACGCGGTCAATCGCAGCCGCAGCGGCCATCCCTGGCGCTTTGCCGCGGTGGCCGATGATTTTGCTGCCGTGCTTAAGCAATTGTCCGACTGGCAGCCCCAGCGGCCGGCCCCCACGCCGCAGCATACGGTATTTATGTTTACCGGTCAGGGTTCGGTCTATCCGGGCATCGGCCGCGGTCTCTATGATAGCGCACCGGCATTCCGCACCGCCTTCGACCTCTGTGCGCAACTGTTTGCCCCCCATCTGGGCCTTTCCCTAAAGGTCAGCGCATTCGATGGAAGCGCCGCCGACCTGGGGTCGGCGCGGGTGTCTCAGGCCTTGATCTTCACCATAGAATACGCACTGACTGCCCTGTGGCGTACCTTAGGTGTGCAGCCGACCCTGGTGCTCGGTCACAGCATCGGTGAATACGCCGCCGCCTGCGTTGCAGGCATTCTCGAGTTGGAAGATGCGGTGGCCTTGGTGGCCCTGCGCGGCGCCATCATGGATGACACCCCGTCCGACGGCGCGATGGCCGGCCTGTTGAGCGACGAAGCCACGGCGCGCGGTTTGCTGGCCGGCCAGTCGGAGGTGTTCATCGCTGCCATCAACACCGACAGTAACTGCACGCTCAGCGGTCGGGCCGCAGGCATGAAGGCCGTGTTGGCAGCAGCGCGCAAGGCGCGGCTGTTCACCGAAGTGCTGCCTATGCGCCATGCCTTTCATTCGCCCCTGATGGCCGCCAGTGCCGACAAGCTGGCGGCGGGTCTGATCGGCGTGCGTTTCCATGAGCCGCGCATTCCCCTGATCTCCAGCCAGACCGGTGGCCTCTTGTCCCGGGCGGCGGAGATGGATGCCGCCTACTGGAGCGCCCATCTGTGTCATCCGGTGCGGTTCCGAGATGCCTTCAAGGCGGCCCTGGCTCAGGGCGCCGAGACCTTCGTCGAGATCGGTGGCACGGCGGCCCTGTCCGGGCTGGCGGCGCAGATCGCCAGCGATGACTGCTTGGCCTTTCTGCCATCCCTGCGCGAAAGCAAGGATGCATGGCTGCAGATCAATCAGAGTCTGGCCGCCCTCTATCTCCGGGGCCACGCCATCGCCTGGCAGGCCTGCCATGGCCCGCCCCGTCCCGTTCCAACCGATCTGCCCAATACTCACTATGAGCGGCAACGCTACTGGTTCGAGGATCTGAGGTCCCAGGCCGCCGGTCTGGCACCGACCCGAGCAACTGTTGCGGCCCGCCCTTTGGCCGCCGGCCCGGAATCGGACGCCAGTGACGGGCTGCGGGCCGATATCACCCGGGACATTCGCGACATCATCGGCCGGGTGGCCGGCTTCCGCCTGGACCAGATCGGTGATGACGCCCATATCTTTGAGCTGGGCCTCGATTCGCTCATGCTGATGCAAATGGACAAGCGGCTGGTCAAGCGCTTTGGCGTGTCCGTGCCGGTGAGTCGCTTCTTCTCCGAACTGCACACCCCGGCCCTGATTGCTGGCTATATCGAAACCCAGCTCAGCAGCGAGGCCCGGGCCAGCTTGCGTCCGGCCCCGGTGGTTGTTCCTGAGGCTGTCCCAGCGGCGGTTGCGTCCGATCTGGCGGGCATCGTCGCTGCCCAATTGGACCTCATGCGGCAGCAACTCGCGCTTTTGCGGGGCGAGACGCCGGTGCCGATTGCTCCCAGTGCGGTGGCGCCGACGCGGATTCCGGCGCCCCGACCGGCCGCCACGGCCGGAGAAAATGCGCTGCGCGGAATGACCTTGCACCAGGAGGACGTGAATGACGAGCAACTCGCCTTTATCCGCGGCCTGGCGGAGCGGGTGGCGACGAAAACCCCCAACTCCAAGGCCTACGCCCAACGCTACCGCACGTCCCTGGCCGATTGGATCACCACCCTCAACTTTAGCCTGACGCTGAAGGAAATGTCGTACCCGGTGGTGGCTGCCAGGGCGCGAGGCAGCCACTTCCAGGATATCGACGGCAACGATTACCTCGACACCGCCGCTTGCTACGGCGCTATGTTCTTCGGTCATAACGCCGATTTCATAATGGAGGCGATTCAGGCTCAACTGGAGCAGGGCATGATCCTCGGGCCGCAGATGCATGTGGCGGGGGAGGTGGCGGCCATGATTTGCCGCCTGACCGGTGCCGAGCGAGTGGCCTTCAGCAACTCCGGCACCGAAGCGGTGATGGTGGCCCTGCGCCTGGCCCGGGCGGTGACACGGCGCCCCAAGATCGTGCGCTTCATCAATTCCTACCACGGCAGCTTCGATGGCGTGTTGGCCGAGGCCGGCGAGGAGGGGGCGCTGCCGATGGCCCCTGGCATCGTCGAGTCCATGATCCAAGACACCGTGGTCGTGCCCTATGGCGGCGCGGCCAGCCTGGCGGCAATACGCGCGGTGGGCGGTGAACTGGCCGGGGTCCTGGTGGAACCGGTGCAGAGTCGGGCGCCTCACAACCACAGCCGGGAATTTCTGCAGGCCCTGCGCGATCTGACCGACGAGCTGGGAGCGGCCCTGATCTTCGACGAAATGATCACCGGTTTCCGCATCCATCCCGGCGGTGTCCAAGCCTACTATGGTATTCGCGCCGACTTGGCTACCTATGGCAAGGTGGTCGGCGGGGGCCTGCCCATCGGCGTGGTGGCGGGCCGCAGCCGCTTTATGGACGCCATCGACGGCGGCGCCTGGGAGTTCGGCGACGACTCCGGCCCGACCCGCGAAACCACCTTCTTTGCCGGTACCTTCTGCAAACACCCCTTGGCCATGGCGGCGGCCCATGCCGTGTTGAGCAAGCTGGAAGCGGAAGGCACACAATTGATTGACCGGGTCAACGCCCTCACCCGCCGCTTCTGCGAGCGGGCCAATGCGCTGTTCGCCGCCGAGGCGGTGCCGCTGGAAGCCCATTCCTTCGGCTCCCTGTACCGCTTTGAGTCGCGCCTGACGACGGACCCGGCCCACGCCTCCCTCGAGGTCAATCTATTGTTCCGGCTGATGCAGTTGGACGGCGTCTATGTCTGGGAAAGACGCACTTCGTTTTTCACCCTGGCCCACAGCGAAGAAGACGCCGAGCATATCCTTGTCGCCCTGCGACAGGCGGTGGCCCAACTGCGCCGGGGCGGCTTCCGCTTTCGCCTGGCCCAGCGACTGGTCAGCGCCGACCTGCCGGTCGACCTGCCCCTGTCTTCGGAGGAGCGGCGCATGTATGTGCTGAGCCTGATCAAGGGGGGAGAGTACGCCTACCATGTGACCGGTGCCTTGAGTCTGACCGGCGCGGTATCGCCGCAGCACATCGCGCAGGCGCTGGCCGGACTGGCCCAACGCCACCCCCTACTGCGCGTCGGCTACGTCTGGCACGACGGAGCCGTGGTGCGACGCCAGACCGGCACCGTGTCCATCCCCTTGGCGCACCGGGAATGCCGCGTCGCCGAACTCGATGGGCTGTTGCACAATTTGATCCAGCCGTTCACCCTGAGCCAGCCGCCACTGTGGCGGGCAGCCCTGGTGCGGCTCCAGGATCGACCAGGAGAACAGGTGCTGTTCCTTGATCTGCATCACCTGATCGCCGATGGTATTGCCTTCTCCATTCTGGTGGAGGAGTTCCTCCAACTCTACCGCAACGAGGCGCTGGCGCCGGTGTCCGCTGCCTATGCCGATTTCGTGGCTTGGGAGCAAGCCTTCATGGCCTCCCCCGAGTACGAGCAGCAACGGCAGTATTGGCTGGCCAGGCTGCAACCGCTGCCGGCGCTGCTGGCCCTGCCGACCGATTATCCCCGCCCGCCACACAATGATTTCGCCGGTGCCTCGCAGCGCTTTCTGCTCGGCCCGGACCTGCAAGCCGCCGTGCGCGAACTGGCCCGGGTCCAGCGTGTCACGCCCTACATGGTGCTGCTGACGGCCTATTTTGTATTGCTGGGGAAGCTCTGCCGACAAGACGACCTATGCATCGGCACGCCGCTGGACCGGCGTGGCAACGGCAATTTCGAGCGCACCGTCGGCATGTTCGCCCAGACCCTGATCATCCGCGCCCAGGCCAGCGATGACAAACCGTTCGCGCAGTTGCTCAACGAGGTGCGTCAGGCCTGTATAGACGCCTACGCCCAGCCCAATTGCTCTCTCGATGAACTGGTCAGCAGTCTCAAGCTGCCCCGGGATTTCAGCCGTAATCCCCTATTCGACACCATGTTCATCTTTGAAAACGGCAACCGTCGGGTGGGGGATGGTGCGGACTTCAGGGTGGATGCCCGGCCGGTGCCGTCCCGGGGTTCCGCCTTCGACGTGACCTTGGAGATCACCGAACAGCAGGGCTGCCTCCACGGTCACTTCATCTATGCCCAGCGGCTGTTCACCGAGGCCACCATGGTGCGCTGGGCACACCATTTCGAGTGCCTGCTGCGGGGTATCCTGGCCCAGCCGGACAGCCGCTTGCAGGGACTAAGCCTGCTGACCGACACCGACCGGACCGCTCTCCTGGAGGGCTTCAACCAGACCCAACGCCCCTTCCCGCGCCAGGAAACCTTGGTCAGCCGCTGGCAGGCAGCGGTGGCTGCCGGGCCACAGGACCCGGCCTTGGTCTTTGCCGAGCGGGAGCTGACATATGCCGAACTCGATGTCCTGTCCGATGAACTGGCTCACCATCTGGTCGCGGCCGAGGTCCGTCGCGGCGATTACGTCGGCATTTTGTTGCCCCGCGGTCTGGGCATGATCGCGGCCATGCTGGCGACGCTCAAGGTCGGCGCCGCCTATGTGCCCCTGGACCCGGAGTATCCGGCGGCACGCATTGCCTACATGCTGGACAAAAGCCGTATCTCCGTCTTGCTGGTGACGGCCGAACTCAGTCGGCATCTGGATTTCAACGGCCGCGTGCTGGACCCGGAGCGGCTCTGGCCCGTCGGGCCGCAGGGCGCCATCGTGCCGCCACGCGCCGACGACCTGGCCTACGTGATTTTTACCTCCGGAAGCACTGGCCAGCCTAAGGGGGTGATGATCGAACACGCTAGCGTGGTAAATTTTCTCTACGCAATGGCCCACGCGTTGGAACTGCCGCCCCGGCCCCGGGTGCTGGGCTTGACCACGATTTCTTTCGATATTTTCGTGCTTGAGGTGTTCCTGACCCTGGTGTCCGGCGGCACCCTGGTGCTGGCCGGGGAAACGGCCCAACGCGACCCCGGCGAGTTGGCCGGCCTGATCCGCGCGAGCGGGGTGAATGTCGTCCAGGCCACGCCCAGCCGCATTCAGGCCTTGCTGGCCAGCCACGTCGCCGACCAGGTGTTCGCCGATGTCCGACATCTGCTGCTGGGCGGAGAAGCCTTTCCGGCGGCCCTACTGGCGCCGCTGCAAGCGGTACCTGGCCTGCGCCTGTTCAATGTCTATGGGCCGACGGAGACCACGGTGTGGTCCACGGTGAAGGAGCTGACCCGGGCCGAGTCGGTGACCCTGGGCAGACCCATCGCCAATACCCGCTGCTACGTGCTTGATATGCATTGGCGGCCCCAACCCATTGGCTGTGTTGGGGACTTGTGGATTGCCGGTGATGGCTTGGCCCGGGGCTATCTGGACGATCCGGAAAAGACCGCGGCCGTGTTCCTCATTGATCCTTTCGTCGCTGCCGGGCGCATGTATGGTACCGGGGACAAGGCGGCCTGGACGGCCGACGGCGAATTGGTCTATTGCGGCCGCAGCGACAGCCAGATCAAGCTGCGCGGTTATCGCATTGAGCTGCAGGAAATCGAGGCCGTGCTGCAACGACACCCGGCGCTCGCCCTGGCAGCGGTGGTGGTACGCGAACTGTCGCCCGGCAACCCGATCCTGATTGCCTATTGCGAAGTGCGACCCGATGGTGAGGCCCAGCTGGCCGGAAGGCCCCTCGCCGAGGTACTGCGCGCCCATGCGGCCCGGGAGTTGCCCGCCTACATGGTGCCGACAATGGCGTTTCGGGTGGATTCCTTGCCGCGCACGCCGAACGGCAAGATCAACCGGGCGAGTCTCCCGGAATTGCTGCCGGCATCCGTGCCGGTGCAGGTGCCGGAGTCGGGTAGCGACGTGTCGACCGACGCCCTGGAGCGGGACATCATCCGGATTTGGCAGCGCATCCTGGGTGAGCGACCCATCGGTACCCAGGACAGCTTTTTTGATGTCGGCGGCAACTCCTTCAGCCTGGTGTCCATGCACGCGGCCCTGGCGGAACTGTATCCGGGTGTGCTGGAAGTAGCGGACATCTTCGCCAATCCCACCGTCGCCGCCCTAAAGCAGCGGATTGCCGCAAGCCTGGGCGCCAGTCAGCCGTTGCCGCCGGAGTTGCCGTTCCCGAGCGCCTTGCTCGCCGGTGTCGATGGTCCGATCAAGGCCGAAACCCTCAACGCCAGGCTGGAGCCGGAAACCTGCCGTCAGTTGATCAGTGTGGCTGGCCAACTGGCCGCCAGTCCCTTTGAAGTGGCGACCGTCCTGTTCGGGCTTTATCTGCACAAGCTGACTGGTGCGGTCCGTTTTGAATTGGCCGTGGCCTTCCCGGGCCGACACGAATACCAGTCAATCGACATGGACTTCGACACCCTGCGCGGCTTGCGGCAACTGGCGGCCTGGGTGCGGCGGCAGGCGGAGAGCGCTGGCCTGCAGCCCTTGCCGGAGCCGGTCGGGGTGATGCCCCATGCGCTGCCCGAGGGTGTCCGGCCGTTGCTCTTGGATGCGGCGAGCCATGGCGGCAGCACCCGCTACGGTTTCGATTTGGTGCTGCGGCTCAGGTTGACCGAAGACCGGTTCGCGGTGCGCCTGGACTACGACGGCGGCCGCCTCGCGGCGCCCGGCATGACACGTTTCGTTGCTAATTATCTTAAGTTTGTAAAGGCATTGGTCGGGGGCGGCCAGGCTCCTACGGTGGCCCTTACGCCTCCGACGGCCCGCGACAATCACCATTGGAGTCAGTCATGAAGCGCATTGCTGTCTTGTTCACGGGCCAGGGTTCCCAGTATGTCGGGATGGGCAGGAAGGTCTACGAGGAAGACTCGGCGGCACGGGAACTGTTCGATATGGCCTCCGCCGTGCTGGACCTGGACATGAAGACGCTCTGTTTTGAAGGTCCGCCCGAGGTCCTGGATCAAACCGAGAATACTCAGCCGGCGCTGCTCTTGTGCAGCGTTGCCGCATACCGGCAGTTCTGCGCCCGCACCGGCCTGACGCCGGTCTACCTGGCCGGTCATAGCCTGGGCGAGCTATCGGCCTTGGTGGCGGCCGAGGCATTGAGTATTGAAGATGGCCTGCGTTTGGCGCGCCAGCGGGGGTTGCTCATGGGCCGTTGCGGTGATCGCAGCCGGCTCGGCATGCACGCAGTGACCCAGTTGGCGCGCGATCAGGTGGAGGCCATCTGCCGCGAGCAGCCCGGCTACGGCAGCGAATTCGTCATCGCCAATTATAACGCCCGTAATCAACATGTACTCTCCGGTACCTTTGCTGCCATGGAGCGGGCCGGCCAGGCCCTGAAGAAGGCCGGCGCGGTCATCATCCCGCTCAAGGTCAGTGGCCCCTTCCACAGCCCCTACATGGCACCGGCTGCGGATGCCCTGGCTGAATGCATCGGTTCCCTCCACCTGTCCCGGCCCACGCTGCCGGTCATCGCCAATGTGGACGCTCGTCCCCACGGCGATCCGGGCGATATCGCCGTCTCCCTGGTGCGCCAGCTCACCGGTGCGGTGCGCTGGTCCGACAGCCTGGCACTGCTGCATGAAGAGGGAATGGACGTGTATCTTGAGGCGGGGCCGCGGGGGGTGCTCAAGCGCCTGGTGCAGGTCAATCTGCCGGGGGCCAAGGCCTACGCCCTGGATGAAGACGACGACCAGCGCCTGATCGACGATGAGTTCGCCGCCGATCTGCGCGCAATGCAAGAACCGCCCTCCCTGGTGACCAAATGTATGGCGGTGGCGGTGAGCACCCGCAACCAGAACTGGAACGAGGACCAATACCAGCAGGGCGTGGTGCAACCCTACCGCCAACTGCAAAGCCTGCAGGAGCAACTGGAAAGCGAGGCGCGCCCGGCGAGCGAACAGGAATGTCGCATCGCCCTTGATCTGCTGGCCCGCATCTTCGCCACCAAGGGTACGCCCGTGGATGAGCGGGACTGGCGTTACCACCAGATACTGGAAACCACCCGTACTACCAAGATGTTGGGCGGCTATCGGCCTAACGCGGCATGACCGCGGACGGCGGGAGAAAGGGACTATGACTGGATTTGCCGATACCGATCTGACCAGCCTGGCGCTGGACGATTTGTTGTCCCTGGCCGGCGACGGATCGGTGGCCGTGGAACCGGCCCCGGTCGGTCGGCGGCCGGTGGCCATTATCGGTCTGGCGGCCCGCATCGCCGGTTGTCCGGACCTGGCGTCTTTCTGGGAGTTGCTGCGCGACGGACAAACCTCCCGCCGCGCCCTGCCGCCGGACCGCCGGGCGGATTTAATGGAATACCTGCGGCTCAAGGGGGCGCTGCATGGACGTCGTGCCCCGGAGGTGTTGAGAGGCTCCTTCCTGAGCGACGTAGACAAATTCGACCACCGTTTCTTCGGCCTGGCTCGGCAGGAAGCCAACATGATGGACCCGCACCAGCGCCTGTTCCTGGAAACGGCCTGGGCGGCCCTGGAGCATGCCGGTCATGCCGGTGAGGACATCAAAGGGTCTTCCACTGGGGTGTTCGTCGGCTTCAGCGCCGATTTTGGCGACGATTACCGCGACATCGTGCGCACCCTGGCGCCTGATGCGCCGGAAGTGGCGGTCGTGGGCAATGTCAAATCCCTGATCGCCAGCCGCATCGCCTATCACCTGGACCTGCACGGGCCAAGCATGATGATCGACACCGCCTGTTCATCCGGGTTGGTGGCGTTGCACCAGGCCTGCCGCGCCATCATGGCTGGCGACTGCGACCTTGCCATCGCCGGGGCGGTCAAGGTGGATCTGGTGCCGGTGGCCGATGATCCGGATACCGGGGTCGGTATCAAGGACATCCAGGATACTGCCGCTCACGATGGACGGACCCGGACCTTCGACGATGACGGTGCCGGCACGGCCGGCGCCGAAGGGGTACTGGCCTTTGTACTCAAGGACCTGGGTTTGGCGCTGGCCGACGGGGATACTATCCACGCCGTGGTGCTGGGCAGCTCCATCAATCAGGACGGTCGGTCGGTGGGGATCACTGCGCCTAACATGGCGGCCCAGGAAGCGCTCATCGTACGCGCCCTGGAAAGTGCCCAGGTACATCCGGAAACCATCTCCTGTATCGAAGCCCACGGCACCGCTACCAAGCTGGGTGATCCCATTGAGGTGGCGGGCATCAGCCGCGCCTGGAATCGCTACACCCGCCGGCGTCAGTTCTGCCCCATCGGCAGCGTCAAGAGCAATCTCGGTCACCTGGACGGTGCCGCGGGTCTGGCTGGCCTGGCCAAGCTGGTACTGGCCATGGCCCATGCGCAGATTCCAGCCAGCCTGCATTTCCGGCGGCCCAACCGCAAGATCGCTTTCGACCAGTCGCCGCTCTACGTCAATGACATCCTGAGTCCCTGGTTGGCCCCGCCGGGCGTGCCGCGCCGGGCCGGCCTCAACTCCTTCGGTCTGTCCGGCACCAACTGTCATGTCATCCTGGAGCAGCCGCCAGCCCTACCGCGGCCACCAGTCGAGGTACCGGGTCCCCATCTGCTGTTGCTCTCGGCCCAGTCCGATGAGGCGCTGATGCGGCTGCTGAGCGCGTGGCGCGACCACCTCAAGACCGGCGCCAGCCGGCTGGTGGACCTGTGCTACACCGCCGCCCTTGGCCGACTGCATCACAACCACCGCCTGGCTATCCGCTGCCACAACCTCGACGAACTGCGCGGCCATATCGAACTGCTGGTGACGGCCGGTCTGGAACCAGGGTCGGAGTCGGTGGCCTTCGACCATTTCCGACGGGTGGGCGGCCGCCGCGGACAGACCGGCGAGTTCGGGGAAGTCAATGCGCAGGACAAGAAACAATTGGATCATCAGGCTCGTGATCTAAGCGAGCGGGTGCCTCGCAGTACCGGCCCGGACCGTGCCGAACTGCTGTTGCAAGCGGCCCGCCTCTATGTGCAGGGCGCCGCTTTCGATTGGCGGCGCTGGTTCGACGTCAGCGCCTGTCGGCGCGTGCCCCTTCCAACCTATCCCTTCTCACGGGTGCGCTGCTGGGTCGGTGTGAGCGACGCTGGCGAACGCCTGGCCAGTCGGAGCGCGACCAAGCAGATCCACCATCCGCTGCTCGACCGCTTGGCCGTCGAGAGCCAGGATTTGCGCCTGTTTGAAACCCAGCTTGGCGTCGCTTCCCACTGGGAACTCCATGATCACAAGGTTCAGGGCCATTACATTCTGCCGGGAACCGCCTTCATCGAGATGATCCTAGCGGCGTGGACGCACCTCAACGGCAACCAACTGCTACCGCTACGCATGGAGCAATTGCTGTTCCTGCGTCCCTGCTCCCTGGATGATGGTCAGCTCCGGTCGGTCCAGGTAGTCGTACAGGGCGCGCTGGCGGAGTGCCGGGTGCGTATCCTTAGCCGACCCGATGGCGACGCTTGGGAACTCCATGCCGAGGCGCGGCTGGGGTCGGTCGCTGGCGCCGCGGTCCCGGCCCGCGACTTGGTGGCGCTCCAGGCCGGCCTGCCCGAAGCCCTGGTTTACACCCACGACGAGGACGTCAGCCGTGGGCTGGAAATTGGGGATCGTTGGAACCTGTCGGTGCGAGCGGCCTGGACCAATGGTGAGCGGGATGAACTGCTGGTGCGGCTCGCCTTGCCGGAGGCCTATCTGGCCGAGGCCGATCACTACCATTGCCATCCGGCGCTGTTGGATACGGCGGTCAATGCCGCCAACCACCTGGCCGGCGGCGGCGCCCTCTACCTGCCCTTCTCCTACAAGCGCCTGGAGGTGTTCCAGGTGCTGCCGGTCAGTTTCTACTCGCACCTGCGGCGCAAGCGCGGCAACTCCAGTGAAGCCTACAACTTCGACATTGAACTGTTGGCCGACGACGGTTCCGTGTGCGTCCGCGCCAGCGACTATACCGTGAAACGGGTCGCTATTGGCGGCCTGGATGGCGATGGTCGGGACGCGCTCTTTCATGTGGTGCGCCTGGTACCGACCGAAGCCACGCCGCGGTCGGCACCGCCGAGCGGAACCCTGCTGCTGCTGCGCCGGGACGACGTCGATGGCCGGCAACTGGCGCAACACCTGGCCCAGCCCGGCGTGGTGGTGATCGAACTGGTGCGTGGCCCGCTGGCCCCGTCCTGGCACGACGCACTGGCGCCCCTGGCAGGACGGAACTTGGCTGGGGTGGTCAATGCCCTGGGCTGGAGCGGCGCTGAGCATCCCCTCGATCCCCAACCCACCTCGGTGCTCGATGAACTGCTGGATTTTCTAGCCGCCCTGGCCCACTGGCGGCTGCGCATCGGCGGCAATCTGCTGCTGCTGACCCGGGGTGCTTTCGCGGTCGAAGACCACGCCTGCGGTGAGTCGCCCCGGGGGGCGGCCCTGGCGGCCTTGGCGCGCATCGTCCGGCTTGAAAATCCGCAGTTACGTTGGCGCTGTGTCGATTGTGATCAGTTGCCCGAGGGCGACGGGCTGCTGGCGGAACTGGCGGCCGAAGGCGATTTGGCGGTCTGGCGTCGGGGCGAATGCTATCAGGAACGGCTGGAAACCTTGCCGCCAATGGCTTCGACTCATTTTACGCCCAATCGCAAAGGGGTGTACCTGATTACCGGCGGCAGCGGCGCCCTGGGCTTGGAACTGGCGGCCCTGTTGGCGGCCCGAGGGCCGGTGAATCTGGCCCTGGTCGCCAGCAAACCCTTGCCGCCCCAAGACGAATGGGAGGAGATGCTGGTGACCGGCCACGGTTCGGACAAGGACCGCCAGCGCATCGCCCGCCTGCTGGCCCTGATGGAGGCCGGCGCCCACATTGAATGCCTCAGCACCGATGTGGCCGACGCCGAACGCATGACGCGGCTGCTGGCCGATCTGCGCGCCCATCACGGGCGCATCAACGGCGTCATCCACGCCGCCGGCCGGGCCGGCGAGGGCTTCTTGCACAGCAAACCCCGGGCGGCCTTCGCCCGAGTGGTGGCACCCAAGATTGACGGCGCCCGGCTGTTGCACACACTTACCTTGGGAGACCCCCTGGACTTCTTCATCCTTTACTCGTCGGTGGCCACGGTGCTGCGTAGCGCTGGCCAGGGCGATTACACGGCGGGCAACGCCTACCTGGACGCTCTGGCCCGTTACCGCCGTAGCCTGGGGTTACCGGCCCTGTCGGTATGCTGGCCGGCCTGGCGCGAAGTGGGTATTGCCGTCGAGTATGGGGCCGTGGACGAACTGGAGTTTTTCGCGCCCATCGCCCCGGCCCAGGCGCTACCCCTGATTGAGCAGATACTCTGCGACGATGGTTGCCTGCCGCCGGTGCTGGTGGCGGGCGAGATCAACGAGCGCGCCACGCCGGACAGCCTGGACGCCCTGGGGCTGGCGCTGCCGGACGGCCTGCGCACCCGTCTGCGCCGAACCGCGGCACGGCGCGCGACGGCCCAGTCGCCCAGGCAGGAGACCGAAGTGACGGTGCATGGCATGGCCGACCCTGACGAACTGACCCGTGTCGTAGCCGGTTTGTGGGGACGCATCCTGGGCCTGACCGAAGTCCATGGCGACGATGCTTTCGCCGACCAGGGTGGCAATTCCATCCTGACTACTCAGTTGTATCGGGAATACGAGGCACGCTACCCCGGTGCACTGGATGTGGTCGACCTGTTCACCCATACTACTGTGCGTGAGCAAGTGGCTTTACTGCGCCGGATGGCGGGGAGAGTCGAGGATACACCGGCGGCACCGGCCGAGCCGCCCCAGGATGACCTGGACAGCCTCTTGGCCCGTCTGGCCGAAGGCAGCATTACGGCGGACGAAGCAGCCTCTTTCTTATCGAATTAGTGCCTGGTCATCCCCTTACCTGAATAGCGATCATGTCGTCAATAAAAAAATATATCCTCGAACAGGTGGCCCGGCGCGCATTGTCACAGGATGAAGCCAAGAAACTCCTGACGGAACTGGCGCAAACCTCCGGCCCGCGGGACCACGAGCGGCAGCCGTTGGACACCGCCATCGCCATCGTCGGTATGGCCGGTCGCTTTCCCCGGGCCAACAATCCGGAAGAGTTCTGGCAGGTGCTGCGCAACGGCCTCAATTGCATCCGCGACTTTCCGGTGCCGCGCAAAAAGGATTTCGAGCACATCCTGCGTAATCCCCATTACACCGAATTGCTGATCAACACCACGGTGCCGCCGGAGCACATCGATCATGCCCATGCCCCGGCCGGCTACATTGATGAAATCGACAAGTTCGATGCGGCCTTCTTCGGCATTCCCCCGACGGAAGCGGCCTTCATGGATCCACATCAACGGGTGGCCTTGGAGGTGAGCTGGGAGGCGATGGAGGATGCCGGCTATGGCGGCCGCAGCCTTTACGGAAGCAATACTGGGGTGTTTATCGGCAAGGAGGGTACCAATTATTCCCTCTACCGTTACTGCACCGTCAGCCACCCGATGCAGCTCACCGGTTCCTGGGAAAGCGTCATGGCCAGCCGCATTTCCTACCTGTTCGACTTCAGCGGCCCGTGCATGCTGGTGGATACCGCATGCTCGGCCGGCTTGGTATCGGTGCATATGGCAGCGCGTGCCATCCTCGACGGCGAGTGCGACCAAGCCCTGGCCGGCGGCATCAACCTCATCGTTTCCGGCGAATTCGGCCGGGGCTATCAGGGCAGCATGGCGATGGAAGCGGTGGAATCCCAGGATGGTGTGATCCGCTCTTTCGACGCTCGTGCCAACGGTACGGTCTGGGGCGAAGGCGTCGCCATGGTGCTGCTCAAGCCCCTGGCCCGGGCCATCGCCGACCGGGACCACATTCACGCCATCATCCGCGGCAGCGCCGTCAACAACGATGGCGCTTCCAGCGGGTTGACGGCCCCCGATGCAGAATCCCAAGAGGCGGTTATTGTTCGCGCCTGGCGGAAGGCCGGCATTGACCCGGCCAACCTGGGCTACATTGAGGCGCATGGTACGGGCACCGTGCTGGGTGACCCCATTGAGTTCAAGGGGCTGACTGCAGCCTTCCGCCGCTTTACCCAGAAACGCCAGTTCTGTGCCATCGGTTCGCTCAAGACGAATATGGGTCATCTGGTCGCGGCTTCGGGCGTTGCATCCCTGTTCAAGGTGGTCAAGTCCCTGGAGCACCGGGAACTGACGCCGACCATCAACTTCGGCCAGCCCAATCCCTACATCAATTTCGTCGCCAGCCCGCTCTACATCAGCGACGCGCTGCGCCCCTGGCCGGTGACCGAAGGGCCACGCCAGGCCGCCCTGAGTTCCTTTGGCTTCAGCCATACCAACTGTCACATGGTGGTGGAAGAGGCGCCGGAGCCGGAGCCGCTGGCGCACACCAAAGTCGGCTACTGCCTGACCTTGTCCGCCCTCAATCAGCAGATTCTGCTCGATTACGTCGCCAGGGTGGCCGGCAACCTGGCCGGCCAGGACGTGGATGTAGCCGACCTGTGTTACACCAGCAACATCGGCCGCGGCCATTACCCTTACCGGCTGGCCATGGTTGTCACCGGTCCGGAGGACTTGGCCCTGGGCTTGGCGCGGGCACCGGCGGTGATTCTCGGCGAAGCGACCGCCGCGGGGGTTTTCTACGGCAGTCACCTCATGGTCAGCGACCGAAAACGCGATCCGGCGCCGGGAGAATTGAGCGAGAAGAGCAAAAAATCACGGTCCGAGCAGGCGGCACTGGTGCTGGCCGAATGGCTGGCCGGCGCTGGTCAGGATCTGGCCGGACTCGTGCAGCTGGCGCGCCTCCAGGTGGACGGGGCCGAGGTGGATTGGCAGCAATTCCATCGCGGGGAGGCGCGTCGGCGGCGGTCTTTCCCGACCTATCCCCTGCAGCGCATCCGCTATTGGGCCGACCCCAAAGTGAGCAAACTCACCCCGGTGGCCGAGCAACTGCATCCCCTGGTGCAGCGCCTGGCCGGACGCCAGGGCGATGACAGCGTATTTGAATCCCTGTTCCGGGTGGATCGCCACTGGGTTCTGGCCGACCACCGGATCAAGGGGAGTTACGTCGTACCCGGCACCACCTACCTGGAAATGGCCAGGGTGGCAGCGGAGCTGGCCCAGGGCTGGCAGACCATCGAGTTCACCGAGGTGTTCTTCCTGGTGCCTATGGTGGTGGCCGCGACACAGACCCAGCGTGTTCGCCTCAGCCTGGCACGCAGCGGCGAGCGCCTGCGCTTCGACATCGAAAGTCGCGAAGAGGGCAGCGAAGGACCATGGCAGCGCCATGCCGAAGGCGTGATCGCGCCACTTATCCCGGTGGTCGAGACCCTTGATCTCGACGCACTGAAGCGGGCGGCGACGGAAGGCATCGAGCATTACGAAGCCGAGACCGATACCGGGGTGTTTCAGTTCGGTCCCCACTGGAACGCCATCCGTTCCGCCTGGCTGATCGGCCCGGACGCCTTGGCGCGGCTGGCCCTGCCGGAGGCCCTGGCCGATGAGATCCACGTGTACAAGCTCCATCCTGCGGTGCTGGACAACGCGGTGAACCTCATCAGTCAGACCAGCGGCACCTATCTCCCGTTCACCTACAAGTCCTTCTGTCTCTATGCACCGCTGACGGCCGAAATCTACAGCCACGTGGTGGCCAAGGCGCGCAAGGATTCCGGCGAAACCCTGAGCTACGACATTGCCTTAAGTGATGGCCAGGGCCGGGTTTTGGCCCGCATCAGCGACTACGTGGTGAAAAAACTCCGCAATGTCGATGCCTTGGGCGGGGTGGACAACGGCGCTGACGGGGAATACCTGGTGCCGTGCTGGGTCGCCCAGACGGCATCGGCGGCGGGGGCCCCGCCAGCGTGCCGTCGCCTGCTACTGCTCGTCGAGGGCGATTCCGCCTACCGGGACGCCCTGGTGGCTGGTTTCGCCGCCGTGGGGGTGGCCGTGACCGGCCTGGATCTGGGCGAGGGGGCGGCCCCGGGCCTGGATTACGCCGACCCGGCCGCCTTCGCCCACCTGCTGGCCAGCCCGGCCGTGAACGGCATCGACGGGATTGTCTTCGCCGTTGCCGGGCGCGGCGGCCTGGCCGATCCGGTGGCGTTCGCCGGGCGGCGGCGCGCCAGTGTCGATGCCCTTTTCCACCTGACCAAGGCCCTGGTGGCAGCTAAACCGACCATGCCCTGGGGCTTGGCCGTGCTCGGTCGCACCGCCTTTGCCGTCGATGGCAGCGAAGCCGCCATCGACCCCTTGGGGACGGCCTGCCTGGCCCTTGGCGGCGTGATCGGCCTGGAATACGCCGGACTGCCGTGCCGGCTGGTGGATGCTCCGGGCGCACTGGCTGACGCCGCGGCGGTGGCCCGACAGGTGCTGGCCGCCGCACCCGGTCGGGTGCTGGCGCTGCGCCCACAGCAGGGGGCACTGCACGGCCTGGTGCGGGAGTTGCGTCCCGCACGCCTGGCGGCGGCGGATGGGCCGACGCTGCATGCGGACGGCTTCTATCTTATTACCGGCGGGCTGGGTGGGCTCGGTCTTGCCACGGCTCGTTACCTGGCCGGTTTGGGCCGGGTGCGAATCTTGCTCACCGGCCGTGCCCCCTTGGCGCCCCGCGCCGACTGGGCCGATCTGGCTGAAGGCAGCGACGCCCAGGCGGTGCGCTACGCCGCCCTGGTGGCGTTGTCGAATCAGCTCGCCGCATTGGATTACCAGCCCTGCGACATGGCTGACAACGAGGCGTTGGCGGCCCTTCTGGAGCACGCCCGGGCCAGCCACGGCCCGCTGCGCGGCGTCTTCCATTTGGCCGGCGTGGCTGGCGACGGCTTCCTGATGAACAAGTCCTTCGATCGTTTCGATGCAGTGCTCAAGCCCAAACTGGATGGGACGCGCCATCTCTACGCTGCCACGGCCGGCGCACCTCTCGACTTTTTTGTCCTGTTCTCCTCCATTTTGGCCCTGACCGGTGCCGAAGGGCAGGGCGACTATGCCGCCGCCAATGCCTTCCTCGACGGTCTGTCCGGTCAGGCGCGCCGGGAAGGCCGCCTGCTGATCAGCATCAACTGGTCGAGCTGGAAGGACATCGGTATGGCCGCCGACTACCGGGTCAGCGACGACGAAACACCCTTCGCCGCCTTGATGCCGGCCGATGCCTTTGCCCGGCTGGAACGGGTGCTGGCCCATCGCCCGGAGCAGATCCTGCCGTCCACCCTGAATCCGGTGGCCATGGCGCGCGTCTATGGTCAATTGCCCTTTCTACTGTCCCAGGAATTGCTGCGGCGCCTGCCTAAGCCAGCGGTCGGGGAGGACGACGGCGCCGAGCTGGCTGAAGTGGCCATCCGCGGCAAGAATGAGGAAGATTTGAGTGCCACCGAAGTACTGCTGGCCCGCATCTACGGAGCCGTCCTGGGACTGGCTGAACTCGACGTATTTACCAATTTTTACGACATGGGCGGTAACTCCATCATCGCCACCCATCTGCTGAAATTCATCAACATTCAGTTTCCGGATGTCGTCGATATTTCCGACATTTTTTCCTATTCGTCCATTGCCGACATGGCGGCCTACATCGACGAAAAGACCGGCCGCAATGCGCCGCCGGCGCCCGCCACCGAAGCCGACTGGGTGGAATTGCTGGAGCAGGTGGTGGATGGCGATGACGCCTTGGACTCCCTGCTGGACAAGATTCACTAGGCCGTCCTATGACCTCACGCAGCACAGCACCAACGGTCGGCGCAGATACCCGCAAGGATTTGGCGCGCTTCCTCATCGAGCAAGTCAAGGACGGCCGACTCGACAAGGAACGGGCGGCCGGTTTTCTGAAAGAATTGACCGGGGGCGGGCGGGAGCGCGACGACATCGCCATCATCGGCATGGCTGGCCGCTTTCCGGAAGCGGATACCTTGGACGCGTTCTGGGCCAATCTGGCGGTGGGCCGGGACTGTATCCGGCCATTTCCGCCCGCTCGCCGGGCCAAGCTGGCGGCCCAGGACGATCAGCGTACCGAGCTGTTTGCCGGCGGCTTCCTGACCTCGGTGGACGACTTCGACAACGAGTACTTCCAGATTCCGCCCCGGGTGGCGCGGCACATGGACCCCTACCACCGGCTCATGCTGGAAACCCTTGTCCAGACCATCGAAAACGCCGGTTATCACCGGGGCGCACTCTACGGCCAGCCGGTGGGGGTCTTCGTCGGCAATGACCATACCCATCGCCTGTTCAACAGCTACATCCACTTCATTGAAGACGTGGATTTTCATTCTGTCACCGGCTCCTGGACGGCAGTGCTGGCCAGCCGGATTTCCTATCTGTTCAATTTCTCTGGTCCGGCACTGGTGTTGGACAGCGCCTGTTCTTCGGGCCTGGTGGCCCTGGACAATGCCATCAAGGCCTTGCGCGATGGTGACTGCGACTCTGCCCTGGTGGCGGCAGCCAATCTGTTCTTCGCCCCGATCAAGGGACTGGTCGGCGAGATCGAGAACGAAACCTTCCAGGTGCGGGCCTTCGACCGCCGTGCCGGCGGCACTACCTGGGGTGAGGGCCTGGCGGCGATCATGATCAAGCCCCTGGCCCAGGCCCAACGCGACGGTGACCCGATCCATGCCGTGATTCGCGGCATCGCAGTCAATAACGACGGCGCCTCCAACGGTCTAACCGCCCCCAACGCCAAGGCCCAGCAGGAGGTGATACTCAAGGCCTGGCAGCGGGCGCGCCTCGACCCGGCGAACCTGGGCTACATTGAAACCCACGGTACCGGCACGCAACTCGGCGACCCGATCGAGATCAAGGGTTTGATCGGTGCCTTCGCGCGTCATGGTCAGCGCCGCCAGTTCTGCCCCATCGGCTCGGTCAAGACCAATATTGGCCACACCGTCGGTGTGGCCGGCCTGGCTTCATTGATCAAAGTGGTGCTCTGTTTCAAACACGGCCAGATCCCGCCCAGCATTCACTTCGACGAGCCCAACCGTTACATCGATTTCTGCAACAGCCCAGTATTCGTCAACGACCGGCTCTTGCCCTGGCCGCGGGGCGAACAGGTGCGCCTGGCCGGCGTCAGTTCGTTCAGCTTGAGCGGGACCAACTGCCATGTGGTGTTGCAGGAGCCGCCCCAGCCCGTCCCGGCGGCGAGCGGCCGGTTGCGGCTGGTGCCCCTGTCGGCCCGCACCCGGGCCTTGTTCTCCGCCACGGTGGCTAACCTGCTGGGCTACCTGGCGGCGGAACCGACCGCTGACCTGGGACGCATCGCCTACACCGCTGCGCTCGGTCGCGAGTCCCACCACCTGCGCGCTGCCGTGCTGGCAGATAGCCTGGAGGACCTACGCACCGGCTTAGCCCGACTGGCTGACCTGTTGGCTAGCGGCGTCGAGACGTGCGCCGAGGACCAGCTGTTTTGTCGTTGCCTGGCCACGGTGCCGGAGCCCGACCCTCAGGCCCGACCCCGCCGGGATGCGGCTCTGTCCCGCCTGCAGGTGCAGGGTAACGACGCGGTCGCCCTGGCGGATCTGGCCCGGCTGTACGTGGCCGGCATGCCCATCCCCTGGCCGGAGCTGTTCCGGGACGAACAACTGGGCCGGGCCAGCCTGCCGGCCCAGCCCTTTGAACGGCACCCTTTCTGGGACCAGTCGCTCGCCGCTCTGAGGCCCGGTGGCCTAGGGGCGGCGGTGCCGGTCGGGGATGGCGCCGGGGAAACGGCGGCCGCCGACCGTGCCATGCCGAGCCGGGCCAGTCTGGTGGCCGAGGTGCAGGCCGCACCGGCTGGGACCGAACCGCCACCGGGCGTGGTCGATGGCCTGCCCTATCTGGTGGTGGCCCGGGTCTGGTGCGAGGTGCTGGGGTACGCTCACATCGCGGCGAATGACGATTTTCATGCACTGGGCGGGGACTCCGTCTCGGCAATGAGGGTCGTACACATTATAAACTCACTCTTTGGTTTGTCACTGGGCCTGGCGGACCTGTTGACGGTGAGCACCTTTGCCGATTTTGTAGCCATCTTGCTGGAGCGCCACGATTTCGCCGCGGCCCTGCGGGGTCAGGGTACGGTGGCGGAGCCGGACGGCCCCCTGCCCCTGGAAGCGTCATCATCCTATGCCCTGTCGCGGGCGCAGAAGCGCATGTTTCTCCTGGCGCGCATCAGCGAGGGTTCCACCGCCTACAACGTGAGCGGCCTGGTGCGCCTGGCCGAGGCGCCGGATACGGCGGCCCTTGCAGCCGTGGTCAGACAAGTGATCGCGCGGCACGAAATCCTGCGCACCGGCTTCGAGGAAATCGACGGCGATTACCGTCAAGTGGTGTACGAAGATGCCCCGTTCGCCCTCGATGAAGTGACATTGCCGTCGGCGGCGGATGCCGAAGCCGAACTGGCCCTGGTGCAGCAGGCGGTCGGGCGCCTGATCCAACCCTTCGATCTGGCCCGGCCGCCGCTGATGAGGATGGCCGTGATGCGGGGCGGTGCCGGCCGCAGCTACCTGGCCATCGACATGCATCACATCATCACCGATGGTTCCTCCATGGGCGTGCTGGTGGCCGAGCTGACGGCCCTGGCCGAAGGTCGGTCACTGCCGGTATTGCCCTTCCAGTACAAGGATTTCGCCGCCTGGCAAAACCGCCGCTTCGCGGCCGACGCCGATCACGCCCACGCCGAATTCTGGCGGCAGCGCTTTGCCGGCGATTTGCCTGAGCAGGAGCTGGTCGGCGATTTCCCTCGTCCCGCCTTCCAGGATTACCGGGGTGGACGCTGCCACCGCCTGATTCCCGCGCCACTGGCCGGCCGTCTGCGCGCCTTGGCGCGGCACCAGGGCGTGACCCTGTTCGTCTTGCTGCTGGCGGCCTTTAAAACCTTGCTGCACAAATTGGGCGGTGGCCACGACATCGTGGTCGGCAGCCCGGTCGCCGGCCGCACCCGCTGGTCTCTCCAGGGCCTGATGGGTATGTTCGTCAACACCCTGGCCCTGCGCGACCGTGTCGAACCGGGCGCGCGCTTCTGCGATTTTCTGGTTCGGGTCAGGGTCAATACCTTGGCGGCCCTGGATCACCAGGAATACCCCTATGAAGAATTGGTCGAGCGCCTGCAACTGCCGCGCGATGGCTCGCGCAACCCCCTATTCGATATATGTTTTTTGTTGCAGAACGAAGACATCGGCGTGGCCGGCAAGGGGGTGGAAATGCTGCCCTTGGACGCGACCAGCGCCAAGTTTGATCTATCGCTGGTGATGCGCGACACCGGTGCCGGCCTGACGGCGGACTGGGAATATGCCACCGCCCTGTTCCTGCCGGCCACCATCGCCCGTTTCGGCGAATACTTCGAGCACCTGTTGACGGCCATTGCCGACCACCCCGAACGGTCTTGCGGGGAGTTGTCCTTGCGGCCGCAGCCGGCGTTGCCGCCGCCGCTCGGCCAGGCGCTGCCCAGGCCGACGATTGCGGCCCTGTTTGAGGCCCGGGTGGATGCCCGGCCGGACGCTCCGGCCGTGAGCCGGGGCGGCGAGCGGTTGAGCTACGGCCAGTTGGACCGGGCCGCCAATCGCCTGGCCCATGCCCTAATCCATGCCGGCCTGGAGCGCGGCGATTGCGTCGCCGTGGCACAGAATGACGACTTGGTCACCGTGGTCAGCATCGTCGCCCTGGTCAAGGCCGGCGCCGTTTGGTTGCCCCTGACGGGGGCCCTGCCGCCCGGCGCTCTGGCCGACCTCCCGACCCAGGTTCGGCCGCGCTGGCTGCTGGGAGAAGATCGCACGGTAGCGGACGCCCTGGGGCTGCCGCTGCTCAGCCCGAGCGCGCTTACGGCAGCACCACGGCCTGACAGCCGTCCCGGGCTGCCCGTGTCGGGCCAGGATGGTGCCTGCCTGCGCTGCCTGGCGGACGGGTCCGCACTGGGCGTGCTCAGCCAACACAGCGTGATCGGCCAAGCCGATACCGACTTGGCCATCAGCGGAGAGGCGGCCTGCCTGTTTACCGTTCAGGCCCAGCCGGACCTGTTCGCGGCCCTGCTCAACGGTGCTCGGCTGGTGCTGCCAGACGGCCCCCCCACCGACCCGGCGCAGTTGGCTCGGATGGTGCTTGAACAAGACGTGAGCCATCTGTTCCTGTCCACGGAAATCCTGCACGAGGTGCTGGATCAGCTTCCGCAGACCCTGGCCGGCCTGCGCTGCCTGGTTTTCGGCGGTGGCCGGCCGTCCCCCCCCCGACTCGCAAAGGCCCTGGAACTACTGGGATCGGCGGGCCATCTGGTCTATACCTGGGGCGTTGCCGACGTCTCGCCTTGGGCCTGCTTGGCCGTCATCGACGCCCAAGCACTGGAACAACCGCGCCTGGCCATCACCCCAGCGGCCCACGTCACGGCCTTGGTCGTGGACGAAGTTCGCCAAGCGGTGCCGCCGGGCGTGGTCGGCGAACTTTGCCTCGCGTCGGCCGGCCTGACGGCCGACCCCCTGCATCGTCCCGAACTGGCCAGCGGGCGTCTCTTCTCCGACCCAACCGCCGGCCGGTGTATTGCGACGGGCGAGTTGGCCCGCCGCCGGGAGGATGGTTTTCTGGAACTGCTCGGACGCCCTGAACGGCGGTTCCGGCTGGGCGGCTATCGCATCGACCCGGAGCGCATCGAAACCGAGTTGATGCAGCAGTCGCCAGTGCGTGCCTGCCGGGTGGCGGCCACGCTCGACGCATCCGGTCAGCCGGTGTCGTGCGCCTGGGTGGTCGCGACGCCGACCGCTGGCCTGGAGCAGGCATTGCTCGCCGCCCTGTCGCTAGCCTTGCCGGCCTCTCAGTTGCCCCAGGCCATCGTCTGTCTCGCCGCCTGGCCCACCGGGGGCGACGCGGCGTTACCCAGGCCGTCCCGGTTGGCGGAATCCGGCGGTGTGGCGCGCGACGAGCGGGAGGCCGACCTGGTGGCGGTATTGCGCGAGGTACTGGGGCTGGGCGAGATAGGCATCCACGACAATTTCTTCAGCCTGGGCGGCGACTCGATCAAGGCCATCCAAGTGGTGGCCCGGCTGCGGACCCGGGGCTACCAAATCCTGGTGCCGCTGTTGTTCCAACATAAGACGATCGCCGAACTGGCACCGTGGCTGGTGCCGGCGGCAACGCTCGCCGCCGCGGACGCGGCGCCGGCCCTGGTCGACTCGCCTGGGGCAAAGGGCCTCGGGCAGGACGAGCTGGACGCGATTTTCGACGACCTGGGCATCGTCTGAAGGTTGTCGCCGCCAGCCGCTGCTTCGCCGCAACATCTAGTTTGAGGAAACCACTCATCCATGCTTACCAAGGAAAACGTGCAAGACGTCTATGGATTGACGCCGTTGCAGGAGGGAATGCTGATCGACTTCGCCCGCAATCCGGAGTCGGTCGCGTACATCGAGCAGTTTGACTTTGTTATGAGCGGCCCGTTGGACCTGCCCGCGGTGCGCACGAGTTTCGTGGCCCTGGTGGCCCGGCATGACGTGTTGCGCACCATTTTCAGCTTCCGCAAGACCGACCAGCCGCGCCAGGTAGTGCTGCGCCACCGCGAGGCACCAGTGGAGTGGCTGGACCTGATCGGCATGGAGGAGTCTGCGGCGCAGGCGGAACTGGAGCGGGCCAAGGAGGCGCAGCGGGAGCGGGGTTTCAATATCTCCGCCGACCTGCTGGTGCGTATGATGGTGGTGAGCTTGGCCGAGAATCGGCACCGGCTGGTGCTGACGTTCCATCACATCATTCTCGACGGCTGGAGCCTGGCGCCCCTGTTCGAGGACTTTTTCGGCCTCTACGAGCACTTCCTCTGCGGTGCCGTCCTACCACCGACTCCGGCCGCACCCTACCGCGACTATCTGCACTGGATCGGCCGCCAGGAGCCGGCCCAGGCCAGGGACTACTGGATGGGCTATCTGGATGGCTACCAGAACGACGTCGGTGTGCCGTATTTCGATCAGCGCGGCGATGGCCTCATGGCCGCGGGTGAACACAATGTCCAACTCGGCGCGGCGCTCACTGCCCGTCTGGAGGGCTGCGCCCGGACTTTGCAGCTCACCGTCGGCAACCTGCTCCAGACCGCCTGGGGCATACTGCTCCAGAAATTCAATTATTGTGACGATGTGGTGTTTGGCTCGGTGGTGTCCGGTCGGCCGGGAGAACTGGATGGCATCGAGCGCATGGTGGGTCTCTTCATCAATACCGTGCCGCTGCGGGTCCAGGCCCAGCCCGCGGACAGCTTTGTCACGGTGGCCGGCCGCGTCCAGGCGCAGGGTTTCGCTGCGTCGGCCTTTGAACATTACCCCTTGGCCGCCATCCAGGCTGCCACGCCGCTGAAAAATCGCCTCATCAACCATCTCCTGGTGTTCGAGAATCTGCCCCTGTCCCGGCAGCTGCAGCAATTGTCGACCCTGAGTCTGGACCTGCGCGTGGACGACGTGGTGGTACATCAAGTGCCCAAGTACGATTTCCAGGCGATCGTGACGCCGGGAGCGGACCTGAAACTGAGCTTCGTCTACAACGCCCGCCGTTTCGGCGCCGACACCATGGCAGTGTTTGGCCGTAGCCTGGTGTGTCTGTTGAGCGCCATCGTCCAACAGCCGGACTGTCCGGTGGGGCGGTTGCCGGTGTGCGCCGAGCCAGACCGGCAACGGGTGCTGACGGTGCTGAATGCCACGCGCCGGGCCTATCCCCGGGACAGCAGCCTGGTGGACCTGTTCGAGGCCTGTGCCCTGGAGTTTGCCTTGCGTCCGGCCGTCACCGTCGGGGAGCGGAGCCTGAGCTACAGTCAATTGCGCCAGGCGGCCCTGACCCTGGCCGGACAGTTGTGCCGGGCCGGCGTCCAGGCCGGCGATACGGTTGGCGTGCTCACTCCGCGCGGCATCGAAATGGTGGTCAGCCGACTGGCGGTGCTCTACCTGGGGGCCGCCTACCTGCCGCTGGAAACCCAGATCGCCGAGGAACGCTTGCGTTTCATGCTGACCGATGCGGCGGTGCGCTTAGTGTGCGTCCATCCCGACAACAGCACCCAGATGCCGACAGACGTGGCCTGTATCGTGCTTGATGGTGCCTCCGCTGAGCCGCTGCCGCATCCGGTGCCGGTGGCACCGGATGCGGTTGCCTACATCATGTACACCTCCGGCTCCACCGGCCAGCCCAAGGGCTGCCTGGTCAGCCATCGCAACATCGTCCGCCTGGTAAAGAACACCAATTACATCGCCTACGGCCCCGATACCCGGTTTCTGCAAACGGCCTCGCCCGCGTTCGATCCGTCCACCTTTGAAATCTGGGGGCCGCTCCTCAACGGTGGCCAGTTGTTTCCGGTCCAAGAGGCCACCCTGCTTGATGCCGATCTGCTACGTCAGGAGATCAAGCGTCAAGACATCAATACCCTGCAGTTAGTGACGGCCTTGTTCAGCGCCTTGTTCGAGTCCGACGACCAGTTGTTTGCCGGCCTGCGCTATCTGGTGGTGGGTGGTGAGGCCATGCCGCCGCGCATCGCCGCGCGGGTGCGCCGAGCCTCCCCGGGGCTGACCTTGGTCAATGCCTATGGCCCTACCGAGAACACGGCCATCTCCACGTTCCAGCGTATCAGCCGGGACTACGCCGAGCGGATCCCGATCGGCCGTCCCATCGCCAATTCCACTGCCTATATCATGGACCCGGCCGGGGCGATACTACCCCCGGGCGCCTATGGAGAACTCTGCCTGGGCGGCGACGGCGTGGCCCTGGGCTATCTCAACCGTCCCGAGTTGACCCGGGAGAAATTCATTGCAGACCCCTTCCAACCCGGCGGCCGCCTCTATCGCAGCGGCGATCTGGCCCGTTGGCTGCCCGACGGCAGCTTGGACATGCTGGGGCGCAACGACACCCAGGTCAAGATCCGGGGCTTTCGCGTCGAACTGGGCGAGATCGAGCGGGTGCTGGCCGCACACCCGCTGGTCACCGAAGCGGCAGTGGTGGCCCATGACGGGGGGGGCGGCAAGCAGTTGCACGCCTTCTATGTTGGCGTCGCCGAGATTGCCCCGGCGGAGCTGAGCGCCAGTCTGAGCGCCCTGCCGTCCTACATGGTGCCGACGTTCTTCCGGCAGTTGGAGCGTATGCCCCTTTCGGCCAATGGCAAACTGGACCGGCGGGCGTTGCCGGTGGCACAGAACCTGGCCCAACGCGTCGCCGCCACGCCGATGGTGGAGCCGAGCGGCGCCACTGCCCGGCGCATCGCCGCGATCTGCTGCGACGTCCTGGGTATTGCCGGCATCGGCCTACACGACAATTTCTTCGAGGCCGGTGCCACCTCGCTCAATCTCCTGGCCATCAACAATCGCCTCAAGGAGGCCTTCTCCCGGGACCTCCCCGTGGCGGTACTGTTCGAGTACACCACCATCGCCCGCCTGGCCGAGTACCTGGATGAGGACAAGGAGGCGGAGGCAGCGCGCCAAGCCCGCGAACACCAAGACTTGGCCGAGGGTCGGCAAGCGCTGCTCCGGACCAGAAATCTGATGAAAAACCTGGACGATGTATGAAGCTCAACACCTCCCGCACCGGGCTCGAAATCGCCGTCATCGGCATGGCAGGCAGTTTCCCCGGCGCCGCCGATGCGGATGAGTTCTGGGAGTTACTCATGGGGGGCCAGTGCGGCGTCGACCGGTTCAACGACGAAGACCTGTTGGCGGCCGGGGTCCATCCCGAGCTGCTCCGGATGAGCAATTTCGTCAAGGTCAAGGGCGTGTTCCCCGGTATCGAGTTTTTCGACGCCCCTTTTTTCGATTATACGCCCCGGGATGCCGCCTTGATGGATCCCCAGGTGCGAGTGCTGCACCAATGCGTCTATCATGCCTTGGAGGATGCCGGCTATATCAGCGAGCAATACCGGGGCAGCATCGGCCTGATCGCGGGCGCGTCCGGCAATTTCGGTTGGGAACTGAACGCCCTGCTCGACACCAAAGAGAGCACCTCGGCCCAGTTCGCCACGGTCCAGTTGAGCGACAAGGATTTCGTTTCCACCCGTATCGCCTACAAGCTCAATCTGCGCGGCCCGTGCGTTACGGTCTACAGCGCGTGCTCCACCTCGCTTTATGCAGTGGATCTGGCCTGCCGCCAGTTGCTGACCGGTGCCTGCTCCATGGTGGTGGCGGCGGGTAGCGGGCTTAGTCTCCCCCACAAAAACGGTTACCTTTACGAGGAGGGAATGATTCTCTCGCCGGACGGTGTGTGTCGGCCGTTCTCCGACAATTCCAACGGCACCACGCTCGGCAACGGTATGGGCGCGGTGGTGTTGAAATCCCTGGAAAATGCCCTGCGGGATCGGGATCGCATCCGGGCCGTGATCCGGGGCACCAGTGCCAACAACGATGGGTCCCGCAAGGTCGGCTATACCGCGCCCAGTGTCGAAGGCCAGGCCGAGGTGATCCGCCGCGCTATGCATATGGCCGATGTGGAGCCGGTGAGCATTTCCTACGTGGAAGCGCACGGCACCGGTACCGCCTTGGGCGACCCGGTGGAAATCGAAGGGCTGAAAAATGCCTTTCGTAGCGAGCGGCGGGGTTTCTGCGGTATCGGTTCGCTCAAGTCCAATATCGGCCACTTGGACACCGCCGCCGGCATTTCCTCTCTGATCAAGACCGTGCTTGCCTTGCAGCACCGACAACTGCCGCCCAGCATCCATTTCCGCCAGCCCAACCACCAGATCGATTTCGCGAACAGCCCGTTCCGGGTGGTCACCGCAGCCCGGCCCTGGTCCAATCCGCCGGTGGAAGGGAGTCCGGACCAGGTTTATCCACTGCGCGCAGGGGTCAGTTCCTTTGGCATCGGCGGCACCAATGTGCATGTCATCCTCGAGGAAGCGCCCGCGGCTGCCCCGTCCTTGCCCGGGCGCGTGTGGCACAGCCTGTGCCTTTCTGCCGCCGATGGGCCGGCGTTGGCGCGGTTGGAAGCGGCCCTGGCGGAGCATCTCGGGCGTCATCCGGACACCTCCGCGGTCGACTTGGCCTACACCCTGCAAGTGGGGCGCCGGAATTTGCGCCAGCGTAGCAGCCTGGCCTATCGCAGCATCCCGGAATTGCTGGAGCGGCTCGCCGCCGGAGGCGAGGCGGTGCATCGCCACCGAGTCGGCAGCGGCCGGCCGCAAGTGGTATTCCTCTTGCCCGGCCAGGGTACCCAATACACGGGTATGGCCCGCGGGCTGTATGAGACCGAGCCAGTCTTCCGGGAGGCCTTGGAGCGTTGTTTGGTGGTGTGCGATGGCCTCGGTGTGTTCCAGGTGCGTGAACTCCTGCTCAACCAACCACCGAACCCGACCGCCGATGAGGACCTGAATCGCACCGACCTGGCCCAGCCGGCACTGTTCGCCGTCGAATATGCCATGGCCCGCCTGCTCATGGATTGGGGCATCCAGCCGTCGGCGATGATCGGCCACAGCCTGGGTGAATATGTGGCCGCCTGTCTGGCCGAGGTGATGCCGCTGGAAGACGCCATGACCCTGGTGGTCGAGCGGGGTCGGCTGATGTGGGGCATGGCGCCCGGGGCCATGCTGGCGGTGGCGGCTGCGGCTGAGGACTTGGCTGGTTGGCTGCCGCCCGGGGTGGATCTGGCCGCCGCCAACGGTCCGCAACAATCCACCGTATCCGGCCCGCTGGCCGCCATGGAGACCTTCTCCCAGGTGCTGGAACGGCGCGGTTTACAGGCACGGCGCCTGCCGACCAGCCACGCCTTCCACTCGGCCTCAATGGAGCCGGCGCTGCCGGCCTTCCGGCGGGCCTTCGCCGGGCTTCATTTGAGCCCGCCGTCTATTCCCTATGTCTCCAATGTCACCGGCACCTGGATCAACCCCGACGAGGCGGTGGATCCGGAGTATTACGTCCGCCACCTGCGCGACCCGGTGCGCTTCGCCGAGGGTGCGCGCACCCTGCTGGCGGAGTCGGACACGGTGTTTGTCGAAATCGGACCTGGCACCGTACTGAGCGCCTTGTTGCGCCAGAGCGCGGGAGATCGGCCCCTGGCCCTGGTGTCGGCGCTTCGCCCGGCCAGACTGGACCAGGACGACAGCGAATACCTGACCTATGCCTTGGGCGATTTGTGGGGCCAGGGCGTGGTGCCGGACTGGCCGAGCTATTACCGTCGGCAAAGCCGCAACAAGGTGGCGGCTCCGCTCTATCCCTTTGCCCGGCATGCCTTTCCGATCGGTCGGGGCGACCTCTACCGGCTGCTGGAGTCCGCTGGCTTGTCCGGGGCCCAGGGCAGTGGTCAAGGCCAAGACGACCTGCCTTTGGCGCCCGCCTGGCAGACCGGCTTGCTGCCGACTTTGGACCATTCCACCGGCGTCAAGGCCTGTCTGGCCCTGGTCGAGAATCCGCGGCAAGAAAAGCCGTTGGCGCAGGTCAGCGGCCTGCGTCTGGTGTATGGCCGCCGGGGCGGTGCCTTCCGGCAGGAGGCCGGCCATCGCTTCCTCCTCGATACGGCCCGAACCAGCGATTACCGACGCCTGATTCGCTCCTTGAAGGCCGGTGACGGTCTGCCCGGGTTGATCGTCTGGTTGGCCCGGTGTCGCAACGAGGACGCGTTGCGGGCCCTGTTCGACCGTCTGCAACGCCTGGCCCTGGTGCTGCGCTCGGAATCGCCGGGACAGGTCTGCCGCTGCCTGCTGGCCCTGCCGGACCTGGATCCCGACGCTGGCCTCGCGGCCCGGGAACTGGATGGCGGCTTGCGCAGTCTGCGTGCGACCTGCCCCGGGTTCGAGGTGCGCGCGGTGTTGTTCTCCGGCGATCTGCCGGAAATGGAGCGGGCACTGCTGCTGGAGCGGGAAATCTACGATGCCGATCGCGAAACCCTGCTGGCAGCCTATGCCAAGGGTCGGCGCCGTGTCTATCGCCTGCTGCCCCTGGCGTTGCCGCCGACCTGGGTAGGTCTCGCTGGCATGACCCTGGGGCTGGTCGCCCTGCCGGACTTTCCGGTCACGGACCTGGCGGAACTCCTCGCGCAGGTCAGTGGTGCCCGGGTACTGCCGTTGGTCCTGAGTTACCAGGCGGCGACGGCGCGGCCGAGCCCCCTGGCCATCGACAGTGACAAATTGCGCCGCTGGCTGGATCAGGCCCAGGATCTGGATTTCCGCCGGTTCGGCCTGTCCGACTTCAGCCGCAGCCACGCCCTGCTTGATGAGGCCTGCACCAGCTTGGTGGCGCGATACCTGGACTCCTGCCTGAAACTCGTGCCGGGGCATCGTTTCACCCGCGAGCAGCTCAAACAGGCCATGGGCGTGATCGCCTCCTTGGAAAAATACGTCGATTACTTTCTGGCAATGCTGGTGGAGGATGGCGTGGTGGAGCCCTGGGGAGAGGTCTACAACGTATTGCGCAGTCCCGATACCCTGCGGGAACTTAGTCTTATCAAGGCCGATCTGGTGGCCGAGAACAGCTTGTTTACAGGCGCCCTCCAGGTCCTCGAACACTGCGTAGCCGCCTACCCCCAGGCTTTATGCGGCCAGGTGCTGCCGATTTCCGTGATTTACCCGGGTGGCAGCAACGCCATGTTGCGGAATTCCTATGTCGGCTCCATCCAGGAGTTGGAAGAGAAAATCGTGCGGGTCGTATTTGAGGAGGTCTTCCGGCAATTGATCCGTCACGCCGCCGGCCGACCGATCCGTATTCTGGAGGTGGGTGGTGGCTGGGGCATGACCATGCGGCGCCTGGCGGAGTTCTTGCGGGGCGTGCCGGTGGAGTATTACTTCACCGACATTGGCCGAAGTTTTCTCGACGGCGCCAAAGAATTCGCCTTGGAATCGGGTCTGGATTACCATGTTTTTGGCGTTTTTGATATTACCCGCAGCCCCGAGGAGCAGGGGCTGGATGCCCACAGTTTCGATCTCGTGGTGGCCTTCGACGTGTTGCACGCCACCTCCAGCTTGGCGCTCAGTATGGGTACGGCGCGGCGCCTGTTGCGCGACGGTGGTCTGATGTGCATGCTGGAGCGTATCCGCATGCGGCGCTATATCGACTTGATCTGGGGGCTGGCCGATGGCTGGTGGCATTTCGATGATGCCGAGCGTAGCCGCTCGCCCCTGACCGATCTAGACCACTGGCAGCGGGTGGCCCGCGGGGCCGGCTTTGGTGAAACCCTGTGTTTCCCTGACAGCGGCAAGTTACGCCGCATTCTGGAATGCGGCTTCCTTATTGCCCAGGTCCCGATCGGTAGCGCGCTGGCCAGCGCCGAGCGCTGGCAACTAGCCGAACCGCCACAGCCAGTGGATGGGGTGGTGCTGGTTGATGTCTGCGCCGACCGGCCCCGCGATGGCTTTGAGCCTTTCGGCGACCGCCTCATCGCTCCTTGCATCGACAGCGGCCGGTTCCATCCGTCCCTGTTGGCCTGGCTCGCGCGGCAGCGCCCCGGTTTCGTCAGCGTGTGGACTGGCGGCGATGCCTTATGCAACACCCCTGACCAGATGGCGCGGGCGCGGGTCGGGATGGATTTGGACCGCCGGGGCCGTGCCCTGCTGGGAGATCATGCCTGGAACCGCATTTTTCTGCCCCTGGTGCCCGCGCTGCCGAGCCGCGCCCTGATGGAGCAGGCCGTGCGCCTGATGCAGGGCGGGCTGGAGCAGGCCGTCCTGGCGGCCTATCGGCAGGGTCTGTTCGCTCCAGTGCTGCCACCCAAGACCGAGACTGAGGCTACGGCCGACCGGTCAGGGGAAGCCGCTCTGGCCTTCGCCGGCGAGGGGCCGGAGCACTACGAAGCACTGGCGCACAAGCTGTGGTCGGAGTTGTTCGGGATCGCTCGGATCGGCCTGGACCAAGACTTCTTCGAATTGGGCGGCGATTCACTGAAGGTGGCGCAACTCACGTCGGAATTCGAGAAGTACGGCATCAAGCTGATGCCGAACGAAGTCTTCAACCATCCGACCCTGCGCCTCCTGGCCCGCTACCTGTTCGACAACCGCCAGGGGGAATTCGGCACCATCCGTACCCTGCCCGCCCTGCTCGAGCATTTTCACCAGGAGGCTGGGTTGGCGGCCTGTTTTCACAGCGTGCCGTACCAGGGGCGAGCGATCCGTATCCTGTATCTTGATGATGCGGTGTTCGTCGAGGCAGGCACCGCCGAAGCACTGTTGAGCCGCCTGCATTTGCCCCCGGATCTGCAACCTCATCATGTGGTGCCCTGGTCCCGTCGTCCGGCCTCTGGCGAGGCCGCCGAGGCCCAGGAAACCTGGCGGGCCATGGGACTGGCGGAACAGGAGCCGGCGAAATTATTCGCCGGACTAACCGCCGCCGTGACCGACGGCATGGCGGCGCTGAACGCCGGTATTTTCGCCGGTGAGGTGGTGGCTCGCTATCCGCTCAGCCCGTTTCAGCAAATGTTCCTGAAGCAAGAGCGCCGAGCGACGTTTTACCTCATCGATTTCCATGAGCCTTTGAACCGGGCCTTGCTGGACCAGGCATTGACCGACGTGGTGGGCGTGCAGGGCCTGATGCGCAGCCGGCTCGGTCGCAACCGCCTGGGGCAGGCGCGCTGGGACGAATATGGCCCGAGCGGGCAGCCCCTGGTGATCCCGCTGGTGGATCTGGGCGACTGTGTGCCGGATTTGCAGGCGCAGTTGGTAGAGCGCATGATGGCGGCGGAAAACACCCAGAGCTGCGACCGCACCTCGGGTGTGATGTACCGGGTGATGTTGCTCCGATTTCACCGTTGCCGCTACACCCTGCTGTTCAACCTGGACCACTCGATCTTCGACAATATGAGCGGTCAGGTGCTGCGCCGACAATTGTTGAGTCGCTACCGCCAATTGCGCGCCGGTACGACGGCGCCGCTGGAACCGGTCAAGAGCTTCCGCACTTACCTGGAGCAGTTGAATCGCGGCCCCCAGGGGATCGACAAGCAGCGACTGATCGAGATTTTTGCGCTGGAACCTTTTCGGGTTGCCAAGGAACAGGTGGAACAACGGATCCTGGCCCGCCGCCAGCCGCGCATGAAAGCGATGCGCTATATCCTGGATTTGGACCGCTATCGTCTGGCGGACGATGACGACGCCACCTGGGAGATCAGCCTGGCGGTGTTGTGCTACACCCTGGGGCGCTTCCTGGAGCAGGACGCCATCCCGCTCAAGTTACTGTTCCAAGGGCGCCAGTACCAAGATGTCTCCTACTTCGATACCCTGGGGCTGTTCATTGACATCCTGCCGCTCTTCGTGCTGGTGGATAGGGACCATCCTGCTGCCATGATCGAGGGCATGCGCAACAAGGTGCGTTTCGCCAATCGCTTCAACATCAGCTTCATGAACATGCTGCTCAACCTGCCGATGCGGTTCAAATGGTGGGATGTGCTGTCGCCCCTCAGCCCGCGTAAGCTGGCCAAACGTGACCCGATGATTCTGGTCAATTACGTCGGACAGGCCGAGGCGGAATACCAAAAGGTGGTGGAATTTTCGGCGCGGCAACTGGAAAGCGGCCAGAAAGATGCCGACTATGCCAGCCTGTATATAACGATTTCTCGTCTGGAACGCCAGGTCCTGATCGACGTGTACTGCAATTTCGAGCCGGACATGGATCGCCTGCACCACCTCTTTGAGGAAGAATCCAACTGTCTGCTGCGCTTGCACGAGCATGAGCACTCGCTGGGGGCGACGGGCGATGCAGGACAAGTCGCCATGATAGACCTCAGCGCAGTGGGGTCCTGAGCATGCTGGGAAAGTCTTTTCGACCAATGTTGATGGCTGTGCTGTCGGCCTTGGCCCCGGCACAAACCCGGGCCGGCCTGGACTTCCTGACCAGTGCCTTCGCCGATCCGCCGGTAGCTTTCAGCGGCAGCATGTTCCAGATCTTGGGCTATCAAGAGGCGCAGCCCGACTCCATTTACGATGTAGTGGGGTCCACCCAACAGCAGTCTTTAGCCACCAGCCAGACCGACATCATCCTCTACGCAGGGCGGCCGGGCCGCTTCAACGCCCTGATGGACGTGCAGAGATATGAGCAGCCCAGCACCGATACCACCACGCAGTACGAGGTCAACCAATTCAATTTCGCTTTCAATATCAGCGACGCGGTCAAGCTGCGCCTGGGCAAGCAGCGGGTAATGTGGGGGTACGGCTTGGCCTACACTCCCACTGACTTCATCAACCCGCCGCTGGACCCACGTGGTCAGGACTTGGCCAAGGTCGGCGTATCGGCAATCTCGGCCGATTACGTTACCGATTACTATGCCCTGACCGGCATTGTGCTCAGCAAAGGGGCGGGTGATAGCCACGGACTAAAGGTGACCAGCAGTGTCAGGTCCGGCCTGGACCTGATTGGCGTTTGGTATCAAGCCCCCAACGTCGGTAATGCGGTCGGTGCCTCGTTTTCGGCCGATGCCGGCATTTTGCTGTCGGAACATCTGAAAGGCCTGGTGGTTTCCGGCGGCGTCGGAGTGAACCAGAAATCCCGTTATCCTTCGTTGGTGAGTACCACAATCAGCAATTTTACCTTCCTGCAACCCGGTCCCGTGGGTCAAGCCGGCGTCTATACCTCCTGGATGGTGGCGGCCAATTATGATGTGAACGACCGCTTCAGCCTGTCGACCGAGATTTATCACATTGGCGATGCCTATTCAAGAAATGACTACCGGAACATCCTGCAATGCCTGTCCGACCATTTCGATTTGTGTCGTGGTTCCTCTTCTGCCTGGCTGAATTACCTGGCCTATGGTCGCAACCAACGTAACTATCAGACTTTCTCGGCTACTCTGAGTGGGGTGACTGCGGGTGAACAGCGCTTTTCCGATACCCTGAGCCTGAGAGCGAGTATACTGCGCGGCGGGGGTGACGGCTCTGCCCTCTATACCGCGGAGGTGACGAGTAACTATTGGGACCGGATGGAAATCACTTGGCGCAATTTCATACCGATGGGCGGAAATACTACCGAATTCGGCACTATGCCCTACAGGTGGTATTTTGATCTCCTGATAAAGATCAGCTTCTGAGTGCATCCCTGGCCAGCGCCGGGGTGGCTCGACCATCCGCAAAATCCAAGGTGACGCCCAAGCGCATCCCATCCGCGGCCGAGTGCATCGGCGAAGCCGCCACAACCCGCAGCCACAATCCTCGCATTATTAAGGTGGACGCGGTGCGTCTCTTCAATTCGGCTTGGCCGAGGCAGTAATAATGGCGATTCGCCGACCCACCGAGTCATCACCGAACGCTTTCCGATCTACTTCGATGCATCACAAGCCCCAACACATTGATTCAAAAAAGTTGCACCTCCTGTGCGTGCCTCATGCGGGTGGATCGGCCACGTTGACCTATGCCCGGTGGGCTCCGCAGATGCCGGTCAGCGTCAAACTTATACCCCTGGAACTGTCAGGGCGCGGTCGCCGCGCAGCTGAGCCGTTACAAGGCAGCCTGGAAGCCATGGTTGCCGATTTGATGACCATCGTGGGACCCATCGCCAAGACGGCACCCTACGCCTTCCATGGTCATAGTATGGGCGCTTGTATCGTGTATGAATTGGTCTGCGTTCTTGCCTCGGCCAATCTGCCGCCACCGCAGACACTATTCCTCTCCGGCTGCTTGCCGCCCCATCGCCACTGCCAGCAGCGGAATCTGCACCGCTTGACGGACGACCTGTTCCTGGCGGAAATCCGCAATTTGGGGGGAACCCCGGACGAGTTCTTCGCCCATAAAGAACTGATCAATGCCTTTTTGCCGGTGCTGCGCAGCGACTACCGCAACATCGAATGCTACCGGGCCAAGCTGCCCATCCACGTGACCCCAGCCGATATTGTCTTTCTGTTCAGCGACCAGGATCCGCTGGTAGACAAACCGGGAATCTATGAATGGCAGCACTACACCCACGGACTGCTGAACGTAGTGGATTTCATCGGCGGTCATTTCTTTATCAATAACCACTGGCTCGACATCTGCAGGCTGCTCGGCAGCGAACTTGGGCGATTGGCAGTGCAATGAGCCTGCATGACAGTCCGAAATCTCCGTCAAATGGTTCGCAAACCGATGTCGATGTGTATCTAGTGCCTGAAAGGGCCTTGATCATCGCTTCGAGTTCGGTGGAGATGGTCACACCCGTCGATTCCTGGTCCGGGTCACCCCCGCGCAGCCTCAGGGGCTCTGCGCCCGCGCGCGGGGTGGCCGTGGCATCACTGGCCCATCGCGGCGCTGGCACAAGAACCCCAGGCGGAAAAAGGCCGAGCAGAGTCGCCCGCAGAACTGGCAGCGCAGACCCTCAGGGGTCGGCGCGCAAGCAGGCGCGTTCGGGGGTGGTGCCAAGGCACGCGACGCGAGGGGCAGTGAAACACCGGGGGCGGGGCGAGTGAACCCTTGTTTAGTGACAATTATCTTGACCGGTCGATGACAACTATCTTGGCCGGTCGAGAGGCTAAGCTGTCCGACATTTTTGACCGCGGGAAGACGCGCAGATGTCGGGTAAACGCATCACTAGACAGCAGGTTGGGTTGTACATGAAGGGTCGAGCAGAGGGTCAGAGTCAGGCGCAGGCGGCGGCCAAGGCCGGGGTGTCGGAGCGCAGCGCCCGGCGCGTGGAGGGCGGGGACGTGAGCGTCCTGTCCGGGCAAGAACGGCACTGGCGCACGCGCCGGGACCCGTTTGCGGCGGTGTGGGACAGCGAGATCGTGCCGTTGCTGAAGGCGCAGCCGGGGTTGACGGCCAGCACCCTGTTTGAAGCGTTGCAGGAGCGCTACCCGGAGCGCTACGGCAACGGCACCAAGCGCACCTTCCAGCGTCGGGTGACCCGCTGGAAGGCGTTGCACGGACCGGACCGGGAGGTCATGTTCCGCCAAGTGCAGGAGCCTGGGCGCCAGGGCTTATCCGACTTTACCGAACTCAAGGACGTGGTGGTGACCATCGGCGGGGCGGCCTTGGCCCATCGCCTCTACCACTTTCGGCTGGCGTACAGCGGTTGGAGCGATGTCTCGGTGGTGCTGGGCGGGGAGAGCTTCACCGCGTTGGCCGAGGGGCTGCAGGCGGCGCTGTGGCGCCTCGGTGGGACGCCGCGCGAGCACCGCACCGACAGTCTGTCGGCCGCCTACCGCAACCTCACGGCCGACGACCAGGTGGATCTGACCACGCGCTACGACCAGTTATGCGCGCATTACGGGATGGTTCCCACCCGCAACAACCGGGGCGTGAGTCACGAGAACGGCGCGGTCGAGTCGCCCCATGGACACCTCAAGCGGCGTCTCGCCCAAGCCCTCTTGCTGCGCGACTCGGCCGACTTTGCCAGCCTGGCGGACTACCGCACCTGGCTCGACGCCCTGGTGGTGCGCTTCAATCGCCGCTGCGGCGAGGCCCTGGCCATCGAGCGGGAGCACCTCCAGGCGTTGCCGCCCCAGCGCACCACCGACGACAGCGAGCAGGTGGTGCGGGTGACCACCAGCAGCACCATTGAGGTCCAGCGCGTCCTCTACACGGTCCCCTCGCGCCTGATCGGCGAGCGCCTGCGCTTGCATCTATACGACGACCGCATCGAAGCGTTCCTGGGCGCCGCCCCGGCGGTCACCCTCCCGCGGTTGCACGCCCGCGCCCCGGCCCGCGCCCGCTGCATCGACTACCGCCACGTGATCGCCGCCCTGGTGCGCAAGCCGCAGGCCTTCCGCGCGGCCCAATGGCGCGACGAGTTGCTGCCGACCCCCGCCTACCGCGCCATCTGGCAACATCTGGATACCCACCTGGAGGCGCGGGCGGCCTGTAAACACATCGTCGGCATCCTGGCCGTGGCCGCGCAAGGCGACTGCGAGCAGGTCCTGGGGGAGTACCTGCTGGAACGCTTCGCGGCCGCCGAGATCCCCGCGCTGCATACGCTGCAACAGCGCTTCGCACCCGCCGCCCACGCCCCCGCACGGCCCCTGGCCGGGGGTGAGCCCCAGCACCCGCTGCATGCCTACGACCGGCTGTTGCCGTCCCAGGACCGCGCCGTGGAGGCCCACTGACATGGCCCACCCCGCGACCTTACCGCTGCTCCTGCGCCAATTGAAGCTCGCCAGCATGGCCCGTCACTGGCAGGCGCTGCTCGACCAAGCCGAGCGCCACGGCTGGGATGGCGCCCGCTACCTGAGCGCCCTATGCGAGCAGGAATTGGCCGATCGCGACAGTCGCCGCATTGCCCGCTACGCCAAAGACGCCCACTTGCCGGTCGGCAAAAGCCTGGCACGCTTCGACTTTGCGGTCGTCCCGACGCTGGCGCGCGCACCGCTTGAAGCCCTGGCCGGCAGCGGCGACTGGACCCGCCAGGCCCACAACGTGCTGCTGTTCGGTCCCAGCGGGGTGGGCAAGACCCACCTGGCCGCCGCCATCGGCCATGGCCTGACCGAGCGGGGGGTCCGCGTGCGCTTCACCGCCACCACCGTCCTGGTGCAGCAGCTGCAACTGGCCCGTGGGCAGTTGCGCCTGGAAGACGCCTTGGACAAACTGGACAAATACGCCGTGCTGATCCTCGACGACTTCGGCTATGTCAAAAAAAGCGAGCAAGAGACCCAGGTCTTGTTTGAACTGATCGCCCACCGCTACGAGCGCACCAGCCTGATCCTCACGTCCAACCAGCCGTTTGCCGACTGGGACCGCATTTTCCCCGACCAGAGCATGACCGTCGCGGCCATCGACCGCTTGGTCCACCACGCCACCATCATTGAGGTCAATAGCGACAGTTATCGCCGCAAGCAGGCCCTTGATCGCCTCGCAGCCACCGCGGCGAACCCCGCGGCACCGTCCGCCGACCTGACCGCCTAACCCATCTTTAACATGACCCCATTGATAACGCCCCCAGATTGCGCCTAACCATCTGATCCGTATGTACACGCTTCTGAAAATCGCAATGTAGTGCCAAGTTATTCAATAGAGTCAGAGTAAAGCCGGTGCCGGGTGTCGTAGAGTACCGGGATGTACATCCGTCGCACCCATACCACGAACAGCGCCACCGGGGAGCGCTACACCACCCACCGCCTGGTGCAGTCCGAGCGCGTGGGCGGCCGGGTGCGGCAGGTCACCCTGCTGAACCTGGGCCGCCAGTTCACGCTGCCCCAGGAGGAGTGGCCGGCACTCTGTGCGCGGTTGGAAGAACTGCGTAGCGGCCAGGGCGCCTTGCTGGCCGGCGCTGCGCCCGTCGAACGGGAGGCGCAGCGGGTCTTCGCCCGGTTGTTGGCGCGCCAGGGCGTGGCCCCACCCACCGCCGGGGGCACCGATGGGGGCGATGTGCAGGCGGTCGATGTCGACGCGCTGGAGCTGAGCCGCCCGCGCAGTGTGGGCGTGGAGTCGGTGGCGCTGTGGGCGATGGCGGAGGTGAGTTTTATCGCGCTGCTCGAACACCTGGGGCTGAGCGGTCCACAACGGGCGCTGATCGTTGGCGCCATCATTGGGCGCATGGCCGTGCCGGGCTCGGAGCGGGCGACCCACCGCTGGCTGGGTGAGCGCAGTGCGCTGGGGGAATTGCTGGAGGTCGACTTCGAGGCACTTCCCCTGGCGCCGTTCTACCGCGCGGCGGACCTGCTGATGCGGCACCGGACGGTGATCGAGCAGACGGTCTTTACGCGCGTCAGTGACCTGTTCGGACTGGACTGGACCGTCACCCTCTATGATCTGACCAACACCTTCTTTGAGGGGGCGGCGCTTGGCAACCCCAAGGCCCAGCGCGGACACTCCAAGGAAAAGCGTAGCGACTGCCCGCTGGTGACCCTGGGGCTGGTGCTCGATGGCAGCGGCTTTGTCCGCCGCTCCCAGACCTTCGACGGCGCGGTGACCGAGGGCACGACCCTGGAGGGCATGTTGCAGGGCTTGGGGGCGCCGCGCGGCGCCCTGGTGGTGATGGATGCCGGGATCGCGACCGCAGAGAACATCCTTTGGCTGCGCACCCAGGGCTACCGCTACTTGGTGGTCAGCCGGGAGCGCCAGCGTCAGTTCGATGCCACCGCGGCCACGTCGCTGACGACGGCGAGTGGCGAGGCGTTGGCCATCCAGCGGGTGCTTGACGCCGACGGCGCGGAAGTGCGGCTGTATTGCTTTTCCGAATGCCGGGCCGGCAAGGAGAAGGGGATCTCCGAGCGCTTCACCACGCGCTTCGAAACCGCCTTGCAAGCCCTGCATGACGGCTTGGCGCGGCCACGCACCACCAAGCAGATTGACAAGCTCTGGGAGCGCATCGGGCGCCTGAAGGCCAAGAGCCACGGGGTGGGCCAACACTACCGCATTGAGATCGATGCGGATGCCACGGGTCAGCTCGCTACGGCGATCCGCTGGGAACGCCAGCCGGTCGCCGGGACCATGCTGACCCACCCCGGGGTCTACTGCCTGCGCACCAATGAATTGACCTGGGACGCCGAGCAACTGTGGCGGACCTACACCATGCTCACCGACTTGGAGGCCGTGTTCCGCTCGCTGAAATCCGAGCTGGGCTTGCGCCCGATCTACCACCGCACCGAGGCGCGGGTCGACGGCCACCTGTTCATCTCGGTGCTGGCCTATCAATTTGTGCAACTGATCCGTCGCCGCTTGCGCGCGCACGGCATCAGCGAGCGCTGGTCGACCCTGCGCGATCGCCTCGCCGGCCAGTGCCGGGTGACCGCCACCTTCCGCCGAGCGGATGGACGCACCCTGCATGTGCGCAAGGCGACCCGCGCCGAGCCGGCGCAGTTGGCGATCATCCAGGCGCTGGGCAGCGATCCCAGCCCGGGAGGGATACAGAAAATGATTGTCTGAACCGTCCGGTTTCACAAAATTTCACGAATGTAGTGCCACTGAGCGATTTTTTCCGCTGTAAGCGGATGATCTTAAGAGAGAAATAATCTGAGGTGTTAAACTTGGGCTAAGGTGACCCGGTCGGCCCACGCGGCCGGCTGGTCAACCCCCCCGGCGCGCGCCGCCGCGCCCCTGGCGGGGCCGCGCACGGCTCGGAGCCCGAAGGGCGACGGGCCGTGCGCGGCCCCGCCAGGGGCGCCCACCACCCCAGCACTACCGCACTGCCTGACCCGACCGCTCCGGCCCCACGACCGGCCAAGATAATTGTCACTGACCGGCCAAGATAGTTGACATTTAAATGACGCCAAACGAGAAGAGCAAAAAACCTTTATCTCCAAGCACTTAGAACCGAACCTAGAGGATGCAAAACAGGGGCGAAAGCACGTTTACTTTGTCGATGCCGCGCATTTTGTCAGCAATTCCCGGCGAAGGGCTCCCAACCAATTGATTTAAAAAGATTCTGAATTTTTTCGCAACAAAATTAGCAAGAAAGACACTTTACTTTTCAGTAAGTTGGCGTTCACCGGGAACTGCTGGCATTTTGTACTGCAACCTTTTCTCGGTTTCCTCTGGTGCTTTCAACGCTATTTCGTCTATTCCGCCTCGGGGCGAAAGCGATTCAACGTCCTTGGCGCACTCAATGCTATCACGCTCGAAGTCGTGACAATCACCAATGATTCCTATATCAACGCACTGAGTGTCTGCGACTTGCTTAGAAAATTAGCGATGAAGCATGCCAACGAAGCCGTCACTTTATTTCTGGATAACGCCCGCTATCAAAAATGTAAAATCGTCACGGAACTCGCCGCGCAACTTAAAATTGAACTCATCTATCTCCCTGCCTATTCACCGAATCTTAATCTGATCGAACGGCTGTGGCGGCATGTCAAGCAACAGGTCTTGTATTCCCGGTATTACGACTCGTTTCCAAAATTTAAAACGGCGATTACGGACTGCATCAACGCCAGTCAATTGCCTGAAAAGAAGTCGCTTCGCAGCCTCTTTTCGTTAAAGTTTCAAATTATAGAAAAGTCGCAGATCTTAAATGAATAGAGTATAAGCTGGGTCTTATCCTGAAAGGTACCTGTTCGGACGACAGCGAGCTTTGGAGGCAATTGGCCGCACGGCCAGACTTGGCGCGGGCGCTCTTTGCGGGTGCCGAGCGGCTGCACCTGGGTACTGTCTCCTTTGTTGCCGGCCCGTTTCTTCAATGCGACGTGCTGGCTCGATTGGCGCGAGACCGCGATTGGGCACCCGGTATCGACAGCCTCGAAGCGGGCACGGTGCTCCAGCGGGTCTTACCGCGGTCGGCGCTTTTTCCTGCGCTATCCGCCGTACTGGCGGCGGCCGGCAAGTCGGTGCAGTCCGTCGCCGTCGAGATGGTCTTGCTCGACGGTAATTCACTTCGACCCGACTGCGGGGCAATGCCGACGAAGATCCCGACTAGCGCTATTGTCGATATGGAAATTCGTTGAAGCGCTGAGTTCCGTTGGGCTTAAAACACGGTACCAAGCGTAGCAAGAGTAGAGCATGGCCTCTTCTTTGGCCCCTCTTGTCAGTTGAGCATGAACTCCACTTTGACGGTTTCGTATGGGAACTCGACCTGTCCCGACGCGGTACGATCAATCACTCCGGCCTTGCGCAGCGAGATCACTGGGAACGGCCTTGATATCGCGGTTCACCCGCTTCGCCGCCTCGCGGACTGTGACCGGCCCCGCACCGCACAGCGCTTTCAGTAACTCCCATCGTTTCGCGGTGAGGATCCACAATAGCTCCGGCGTTGCAAAGGAAATGCGGGCCTCCTCCTTCGCCTTGCCGGTCTTCCACACATCAACGAAGTCCTGACAGTCAACGGCGAGGAGCGCGCCGTGGTCGTCTCGGCCCAGGAGTACGACCGCCTCACGGGCCACCGCACGGGCCGTGAACTGGTGGATCTGCTCGCAGAATCGCCCCTTACGGAGGTCGAATTCGAGCATCCGCGAATTGACGGACCGGTTCGGGATGGCGCCTTGTGAGCGGTTGGCTGCTCGATACCAACATCATTGCGGAGCTTCGGCGCAAACAACCCGAGCCTGCCGTCGTGCGATTTGTCGCCGAGCAGCCGTTGGGCGATTTGTACGTGAGCGATGTGACCTTCGCCGAGATCCGATGCGGCATTGAGCTGATCGACGACCCGGAACGGCGCGCCGAGCTGCACCACTGACTGACCCAGCGGATGCGGCCGCTGTTCGACCGGCGGGCACTACCCGTCACGGAGGACATCCTCCGACAATGGCGCCTGATGATCGAGGTCGGACGCAAACGCGGCCATGCCTTCAGCCACCCGGATATCCTCATCGCCGCCACGGCGGCCCAGCACGGGCTGACTGTCGTGACGCGAAACACCGGCGAATTCGCCGCCGCGGGGGTGGCGTTCTTTAATCCATGGGAAGCCTGACACCGCCGCGCGACCGGGTCCCGCTTTGTCAGGTGCGGACCGACGACCGTGCAGATCGCGCGGTCCCTATCGGGAAAGCGCACCGCTCGCGTTTCCCATCGCGTTGACCGAGGGCCATGCCGACCTGCGCAAGGTGCGCACCGCGCCGGTGCCGGGTGGGGACGGTGCGCCGGTGACGGTGAACCAGTATCACTTCGTCGAGACCCTCAAGGACCTGATCGCCGGTCACGCGATGCAACTGGCCTTTGATCTGTATGTCGACGGCGCCGATCGACCGCTCGGTTTCGCGATGCAAAAGGGCACCACCGGAATGCGCACCGGCTATGAGGATCTGACGGTGCGGATGCCGCCGGTCTTTGAGAGCCAACCGTGGTGGTCGCCGTAGCGCGCGAACTCGTAGTCCAGGTCCAGCGGCGCGACCTCAAGCTCGACGCGATTGTGCGGCAGCGTCGTTGCGGTGCGGCCGTCGGCATCGCGCCCGTCGCGCAGTACCAGGACGATGGGCTCGCTGGGTCGGTAATGGAAGAGTCGGGACAGCGCGGCGAGCGCCACCTCGGCACGTCCGGCCACCGTCGGCACCAGATGGCTGAGACGCTCGGGATAGATGAAGCGGAAGTCACCCCGGTCCTGACGCAACCAGCGCTGCCCGTCGGCCGCGCCGACACCGGGGTGGAAGATGGGGAGCGCGAGCAGCCAGGCGCACGCGCACCGCGGCGAACCGAATGATCGCCGCAGCGTCGCCTCAGCGCTGCCGCAGGCCGCCGACCTCCTCGAAGCCGCCGCGGTCGATGGACTTGATGGAGCCGCCGCCGAGTTCCTGTACCTGCGCACGATCGATGAAACCCTTGCCCGCACTGCCGAGTTCCCGCACCTGAGCGCGGTCGATGGAACTGATGGTGCTGCCGCCGAGCGCCTGCACCTGCGCGCGGTCGCTGTGGTCGAGCGGTGCGCCGCGCCGCTCGCCTGCCGCCGTCGCCCGCCCGGCGTGGCGCTGGTCCACCGCGCTCGGGCGCCTCGCGGAGCCGTCGACGGCGTGGGCGCCCGCGCCTCCCACATCGCCATAGCGCTGGGCGAACTCGACCTCCCCGGTCAGGGCAGCCGCGGAAGTGAGCATCAGGACAGGTAGAGACAGGGTCAGGACGTGCTTCATCGGTGTGACTCCGTGGTCGTGGGGATCGGTTTAGGTGTCTTGTCGGCGCCATCGAAAACGGCACGTGCGCGGCTGGCGCCACCCGCCGTCTCTTTCAAACGTTAGCATGGTGAATTCCCATGAAAAAAATGTGTATTTACCGACACATTTGTGCTGTGGCGCTGTTCGCAGGCGCCGCGCAGGGTCAGAGCGGGCTACAGGCGAGCCCTTAGGCTATTTCCGAAGAACTTCGTACCACGCGGGCTCAACCAGCGATGACCGGGC
>JACDZG010000209.1 GCA_013426805.1 Chromatiaceae bacterium | reverse complement strand
CTTAGCAGCGGATCGTGTTGAGGGTAGTGTCTGCGCCAGAGAATGATACCTCAAGGTCGGCACTGATCAGCGATACTGAATAAACGCTCGCCGGGAATTGCTGGCTCTACACAGAAAGGCCAAGTTATCGAGGCTCGTGAGGGTCTGCGGATGCTCGGTTCCGAGCACTCGCTCGCTGGCCGAGAGGACCCGGCGGTAAAGCGGCTCGGCCTCCCCGTAGCGGCCCTGACCATAGTATAGGCCGGCCAAGTTGTTGAGGCTCGATAGGGTATCCGGATGCTCGGTCCCCAGCACCCGCTCGCGGGTGTCCAGCGCCCGGCGGTACAGCAGTTCGGCCTCCCCATAGCGGCCCTGGGTCGCGTACAGGAGTGCGAGGTTGTTGAGGCTGATGAGGGTCCGCGGATGATCGGCCCCCAGCACCCGCTCGCGGGTATCCAGCACCCGGCGAAACAGCGGCTCAGCCTCCTGGTAGCGGCCCTGGGCCATGTGCAGTGAGGCCAGGTTGTTGAGGCTTGAGAGGGTCTCCGGATGCTCAGCCTCCAGCACCCGCTCACCCCGATCGAGCGCGATCCGGGCGACCTGCTCGGCCTCAGCATACTTGCCCTTCTTGTAGAGTGCGCCGGTTTCGGCATTCAGCGCAGTGACCAATGCCTCATCCGTCGGCTCCTGCCCGTCGCGCAGGCGCAGTTCCTCGGTGACCTGCCGGACCACGTCATCGGACGCGGTATCCCCCAAGCTCGGCGGTGGCGCCCCGAGCGCCAGCGCGGCGAGCAGTGCCAGGATGGAACGGTGCATAGTGGACCTCCGTGCAGTCAGTGGCTCGATCGGGTTCTTCAGCGATTCCAACGGTCAGGGCCTGGCATCCGGACGCTCTGCCGCACTGGGGCCCGGTTCAAGGCCGGCACCCCGCCGGCACCGGAATCACCCGCAGCATCCGCACCTGCCCCATCGGCACCAGCAGCGGGGCCCCGCCGACCTCCGGTGCGATCAGCACCAGCAAGTTCGGCGTCTGGACCAAAAGCCGCAGTTCCTGCCCAGCCAGCGCATCCGGGACCGGCTTCAGCGCATCGGGCAGACCGAACTCCCGGTCCAGTGCCACCCGCACGAAGGGGTAGGCGCAGAACCCGCTGCGGGCATGGGCGCTGTAGTCCAGGCGAGCGGCGGCGTAGCCCAGGCCATGGGCGGCCCAGAAGAGGAGCAGCACCGCGGGCGGCAGAGCGATCCAGGACCAGCGCGGCAACCGGTCGGCATAGAGATGCCAGGCGAATAGGGCGGCGAGAACGAGCGGCAGTAGCCACCACCAGTCCGACTTGAGTGTCTTGAAGCCGTAGATGGCGAAATAGACCGGCGGGACCTCGAGCCCCATGAGCCCCAGGTCGAATTGGCCGTACCAGGTCTCGGCATAGGCCCAGCCGGCGGCGACCAGCAGGGCCGAGATCAAAGCGAGCAGCAGTGTGAGGTCGAGCCAAGGCAGCCCGCGCAGGCGCGCGGGCACGGGCTCAGTCATGATCGGCCCCCGTGCTCACGCCGGACGGGCCACCCTTGGGCGTCAGCGGTCGCATCGTGTTGTCGGCGTCCAGGTGCGCATCGCGGCAGGGCAGGCAGGGTTCCCTGCCGTCCGGGATGCGGGTCAGTGTATGGCCCTTCGCCACCGGCTCGCGTTCCTGAGCCTTGGTGCTCGGGACGCAGTCGTAGAACGGATCGGAACCCGAGCCTTTGCGGTACTCGATGCAGTCGTACCAGAGACGGTCGGCGGCGTCCTGTAGACAGAAACAGGGATCGGCTGCCGCGGCGGCGCCCCACAGCAGCAGGAGCGACCCGACCCTCAGCGCCAGTGACTGCATAGCGAAAGCTCCCGATCGATCAGGTACCAGACAGGCAATAATAACGCGCTGGCCGTTTGCGGGCGCCGGGGCGTTCGCGATGGCCGGGATAACAATCAATGCCTCCTTGCGCTGGTGACCACACTCGGCTCAGTTCGTCCCTTCCGGGCGCAGTCGGACCCGCGGCGCGCTCAGTGCGCGGGAGGCTCGGTCGCGAGGCCGAGCAGACCGGTCAGGGCGTTGGCGTCGAAGAAACCGTCGAGCCAGGCTTCGAGCTGCGGGATTTGGGCCTCGGCGACACGCGCGGCGGCCCAAGCCGGCAGGGGGCCGAAGCGGTGGGTCAGGAGGCTGGCCAAAGCTTCGGCCTTACCTTCGTCCATGATCGACTGATAGCCGCGGGTCTCTTCGATCGGGGTCAACAGGTTCAGCATGCTCCACACCTCTCTCGCGGTCAGGGTCCGGAAGCGGTCCAGATAGACCGCCCGCACCGGCGAGTCGGTGCCGCTGATCCGGCGCGGTAACTGGGGGGCCTGGCCCGCACGCAGGAAGACCCCAATCCCCTGCACGTCGCACCGCGGGTGCCGCTCGCCGTACAGGCCGACCTTGGTTAGCAGGTTATACCAAGCCGCCTCCGCCCGCTGCCCCTGGAATTCCAGAACATAAACAGGCCCATCGTGGCCCTCGGGCTCGCAGTTGCCGTCCAGACGCCGTTCCAGACCCTTGACCGTCAAGGAGCGGAAACGGTACTCGCCGACGAGGTCGATCCCGCCGGTCAGGACGCGGAAGGCCTCCGGTCCGGCGTTGAGGTAGAGATAGATCGGCTGGTCGGTTTTCATGATGGCTCGCCGAACAGGATAGCCGACCCGCCGCTCATAATCGACACAAGGTCTCAGCCGCGCTCCACCAGCACGAAGGGTGCCCAGTATTTCGGATCGCGTTTGCGCGCGTCGCTGTCCCCGATCCAGTCGAGCTGGGTCCGGCGCAGGGCCGCGGCCGGCTCGATCGCGGCACCGCCGCCGAGCCAGGCGCGGTAGAAGTCGTCCATGAATGCCCGCGCCAGCGGGTCATTCAGCGGCCATAGGGTCATCAGCACATCGCGGGCACCGGCGATCTGAAGGGACCGCACCAGGCCGTAGACCCCCTCGGACCTGTCCAATTCCCCCTTGCCGGTATCGCAGGCGGAGAGGGTCACGAGCGCGGTGCCCTCCAGGTTCAGGTCCCCGGCCTCCAAAGCATAGAGGATGCCGTCCTGGCCGTCCGGGCCGGTCTGGCCCGCGAGCCCGCGGTTGGCCCCGGCCAGCGCGACCCCGGCCAGGGTTAGAGGGCGCTGCGCATCCGCACCCGGCGCCGCGGTCTGGTCGGCCAGGAAGAACCCGTGGGTCGCCAGGTGCAGCACCCGCGGCGGCTCGGCGAGTGATTTGAGCCGCCCCTCGGCCGCCTCCCGGCCGGTCAGGACCTGGGCCTCGCGCCCATAGTAGTCCCAGAAATAGCGCCCGACCGCCCGCGCCTCCGGGCCGGTGGCGGGCAGGGGGCCGAAGCTGCCGCGCTCGGCACGCAGCCGTCGGGTCATGGCAATCAGGGGTCCGGCGGCGAGGGCCGGCGGGACCGGTTCCAGTGAATCCGGGGCCGCGCCCGCGGGCGGCGTCTTGGTCGGCCCGCCGGACGGGAAGCCGTCGTAGTCGACGCCCCCCAGCACCAGCATCCCGGCCGCCTCCCGTGCCGGCGGCGGGGCCAGCAGGTCGCGCCCGGTGCGCAGCACCCGCAGCGCCTGGCGCTGCACCCAGTAGCGCCCGTCCGGCAGGCGCAGCCGGGCGAAGGCGACCAGGTCCAGGGCGCCGTCCGGGGCCAGCAGGAGGGTCTGATAGCCCTCGATCGCCTCGTCCAGCGGGCCGAACAGCGCCTGGTAGACCAGCGGCTCGGCCGCCGCCTCGCCGGCGCGCAGCCGCGCGAGCAGGGGGTCGGGCGCGGCGGTCGGACCCAGGTCGAGGAGCCGCAGCGCCGGCCCCTCGCCCGGGTCGGCGGGGATCAGGAGCGCGAGCCAGCGGGGGTCGGCCCATTCGCCCGTCTTGAAGTCGTATGGCGAGAAGGCCCGCAGCTCCAGCAGGGCGGAGCCCCGCGGCAGGGCGTCGCGTACCGACTCCCAGTCGAGCGCACGGGCCGCCCGCTGGCCGCCGAAGGTCCGGTTGAGGGTCGCCAGATCCACCTCCAGACCCTCCAGGGCGGCGCGCGCCTCGCCGATGGCCTTGGGGTCGGGTTTCGGCAGATTGACCAGCCGGCTCAAGTCGGTCCGCGCCTGGGCCAGCCGGCCGGCCAGGTCCTTCACCCGCGGGTCCTGGCTGGTCCGGGCCAGCCGGGCGATCAAGGCCTCCTCCTCGCCGGCCAGGCGCTTCCAGCGGAGCATCAGGTCCGCCGCGAGCGGCAGGGCCTCGCTGTCGGGGTGCGCCAGGGCCAGGGTGTAGACGGCATCCTGTAGCCGAGACTCGGCGTTCACCCGGTCGCGGCGCACCTGCTCCGAGCCGGTGGTGGCAAGTTGCAGGCCCACGAAACCGCGCAGTCGGCCGTCGAGGGAGCGGAACTGGCGGATGGCCTCGGGGAGTTTGGACTGGTTGACCAGGTTCAAGGCCAAGTTCAACTGGACGTTGATCGTGTCTGGATGCTCTGATCCGAGTACCCGCTCGCTGGACTCGAGCGTCCGGCGGTACAGCGGCTCGGCTTCCCCGTAACGAGCCTGGGCCTGGTACAGATAGGCCAGGTTGTTAAGGCTCGCGAGGGTCTGCGGATGCTCGGCCCCCAGCACCCGCTCGCGGGCCGCGAGCGCCCGACGGTACAGCGGCTCGGCCTCCCCGTAGCGGCTCTGGGCCTGGTACAGATAGGCTAGGTTGTTGACGCTCAGGAGCGTATCTGGATGCTCGGCCCCCAACACCCGCTCGCTGGCCGCCAGCACCCGGCGCAAGAGCGGCTCGGCGTCGGCATAGCGGCTTTGGGAGTCGTATAGACCGGCGAGGTTGTTGAGACTTTGGAGCGTATGCGGATGCTCGGCCCCCAGCACCCGCTCGCGGCCGGCGAGCGCCCGGCGGTATAGCGGCTCGGCCTCCCCGAAGCGGCTCTGGGCCTGATACAGATAGGCCAGGTTGTTAAGGCTCAGGAGGGTATCCGGATGCTCGGCCCCCAGCACCCGCTCGCTGGCGGCGAGCGCCCGACGGTATAGCGGCTCGGCCTCCCCGTAACGAGCCTGGGCCTGGTACAGATAGGCCAGGTTGTTAAGGCTCGTGAGGGTCTGCGGATGCTCGGCCCCCAGCACCCGCTCGCTGGCCGCGAGCGCCCGACGGTATAGCGGCTCGGCCTCCCCGTAACGAGCCTGGGCCTGGT
>JACDZG010000208.1 GCA_013426805.1 Chromatiaceae bacterium | reverse complement strand
TAGACGGGTACTGCTGTATTTTATGCTACCTCATCAGTTTCGATCGCACCCCTTGCGTTTCGTGATTGTCGGCAGCAACGCGCCATGAGGCAAAGCACCGCGGTTGCTTCCGGATACTCTACGGCAAACCCAGCTTGAGCGGGCGCGGGTTGGTCAGGTCGACGCGAGGAGTCTGGTCGGGGACAGGGGGCCGCTTCGGGGTTTGCGGCTGGTCGTGAGGGGGCATGGCGCGGGGATATTACAGAAGATCGGCCGGTCCAGCAGTCGCCGCAGCGCCCGTGGGGAGCGCCTCTTTTAGCTTTTGTGCGCAGCGGCCACCTTTCCGTTTTAAGGTTTTAAAGTTTTAAGCGTTTTATGTTTATGATTTTAAAAAATAAATAGGAAGATAAGACGAGGAAAAAGGGGCTATAAGACGAGGGAAAAGGGGTCTCAAGACGAGGGAAAAGGGGTATTAGACGAGGAAAAAAAATAACCTCGTCTTTTTGGTATCCTGGTACAGATCGGATGGCTCAAGGAGCAATTCCAGGTCCCGAACAGCTACAGCCGCATGTACGATTTCAAGAGGAACGTCATCGACATCGCGGTCGACCAGATCAATACCTACAGCGACCTGACGGTAAGCTACACGCAGCGTAAAGTCGGCCGCCAGGTCGTGGCCCTGCAGTTCACGTTTGGACCGAAAGCCGAGAAGCCGTCACGGCAGACGAGATCGGAGCCGGCGTCCGCGCCGAAGGTGGACCGAGCCTACATCGAAGCCAACGCCAGGCCAGGCGAGAGTTGGGCGGATGCCACCGCCCGGCTGACCGCTCGCGAGACCGGGTAGGGGCAAGGCTTGCTCGTCCGGTAGACCTGGTAGCTCACGGACATCCGCCGGGGCCTCACGGACGCGTTGGCGGATCATCCGGGACCCCGACAGCAGCGGACCACGGACGACATGGCCAAACCCAAGTACCCCCGTGCCCGTCGCTCACCCACCAAGGATGAGCTGCTGGTCATCGCCATCACGCGCGAATCGGTGGTCACGAGCCATATCCGGCCCCTGCTCGACAAGCTGCTGCCGCTTGCCGCAACTCGCCTTGACCAATCGCCGGTCCAGACGCAAGCGCTGCGGGGCACCAACGACAACGGCGGCGGCGTACTCGGGGTTCCGCTGCACCCTTGCCCACCTCTACGGCCAACGCCTTGTGCGCGCATCGCCGACCGGGCTGACTTCGCTCCGGCCCGCAGGCGCACGATTCCTGCCGCCGCCCGCCGCGACGGTGTCCTTGTTGCAGAGATCGAGACATCCCCGGAACAAACGGACTTCCACGCCCGCACTGCTGCGTCCATAATCGGGGTCTATCCATGCAACATGGACAACAGAGAATATCGTACATGGTCCAGACACCCGACCACGCGTTGCTCGCCGCCGCCGCCCAGCAACTCGCGCGGCTCGGCCTCACCGTGGCGGTGGACGACGCGGCCCCCCCCATCGACAGCGACCAGGACGCACGACTGCACGTGCGCTGGCACGGCGGTGAGGCGTACTACCAGGTGGAGACCAAACGCGGACTGCGGCCGGCGCTGCTCGGGGCGGTCGCGCACCAGCTTCGACGCCGTGGCCCCGATGCCTTGCTGGTCGCGGATCATGTCTCCCCTCCCCTGGCCGAACGGCTCCGCGAACTGGGGCTCCAGTTCATCGATACCGCCGGCAATGCGTTTCTAAGCCATCCGCCGCTCCTGGTCTGGGTCAAGGGCGAACGGCCCACCCAGGCGTTGGCGGCCCCGGCGGTGGGTCGGGCCTTTCAGGCCAGCGGACTGCGTGTGCTATTCACGCTGCTCGCGGTACCCGGACTGGTCCATGCACCGTATCGGGTCATCGCCGAACAGGCCGGGGTGGCTCATGGCACCGTGGGTTGGGTCATGGCGGAGCTCCCCCAACTCGGGTTCCTCGGCGCGATTGGCGGTCGGCGGCGCGTGCTCCAGCCCGAACGGCTGCTGCGACAGTGGGTGGAGGCCTACGCACGGACCTTGCGGCCCAAACGACTGCTGAAGACCTTGCGCGCCCCGACGATCGCGTGGTGGCGCGCGCTGGACCTGCGCGACTGCGCACTCGTGCTCGGCGGGGAGGCCGCCGCCGCACGGCTGCACCGGACGATCGAACCCGAGGTACTCACCCTCTACGGCGCCAAAGCGGACCTGCGGCGCTTCATGGTCCAGCGCCCGTTGCCGGAGGACCCGCGCGGCAACGTGGAGATCCTTGAGCAGTTTTGGCACTTCGCGCCGGATCCGCCGGAGTTGGCGCCGCGCCTGCTGATCTATGCCGATCTGCTGGCAACCGGGGATGCCCGCTGTCTGGAAGCGGCGCAGGCACTGGAGGGCGGGATCCTTGATCGATTTGCGGGATAGCGACGCACTACGCCACCTGGCGGCCATCGTCGCCGATATTCGCGCCGCTGCGGTCGCAGACTTTCTGCTGGTCGGCGCCGCGGCGCGGGATCTCCTGCTGCTGTATCGGCATGGCATTACACCGCCGCGCCGCACGACCGACGTGGATTTCGCTTTCTGCGTGCCGGACTGGTCGCGGTTCGAGCAGCTGAAGGCGGCACTGGTTGGGTCGGGGCGCTTCACCTCGGGGCGCATCACGCATCGCCTGCACCATCGGATCGGCACGCCGCTTGACCTGATTCCATTCGGCGGAGTCGCATCGGCCACTGGCGAGATCGCCTGGCCGCCGGATGGCAATCCGGTGATGTCGGTGCTCGGCTACGACGCGGCCTTGGGCAGCGCAGAGACCGTGTTGCTGCCGGATGACCAGCGCCTCGCGGTCATCGCGCTGCCCATGCTGGCATTGTTGAAGCTGTTCGCCTGGGAGGGCCGCAACCAAGATCAGCCGCGAAAAGACGCCGTTGACCTGATGTTTGTGCTCACGTCCGCACCGTTGACCGCAGGACTCGAGCGCTTGCTCGACGCCGCGCCAGGACTTCTTGACCGCGACGACTTCGATGTAGACTTGGCTGGTGCCTGGCTACTCGGCTCACTCGCCCGTGAGGCGATTGACCGTTATGGCGAGCATCGCCACGCGATGATCGCCCGCGCCACGACCATTCTCGAGCGCCAGACCGACCCCGATGGGCCGTTGCGCCTCATCGGCGAGATTCAGGCGGCGAACCCCGAGCGGGCGCGGCGCACGCTGGTCGCCTTTCTCAATGGCCTGCGACGCCATGTGTCGCTCGCTGACCCACGACGGTAACCACTGCTTGCGAAGGCACAGATGGTCATCCGTGCTGAGCGGCCCGCGGACGGTGGGCCGATTGCGGCCGTGATGTTTCTTGACACCTGCATTGAAAGATCATAGATCTTTTCCTGACACTTTTGGCAGCGGAGGCATCATGCAGGGTCAGCGTATCGGCTATGTTCGGGTCAGCAGCTTCGATCAGAATCCGGATCGGCAGCTTGAGGACGTGCCGGTGGACAAGACGTTCACCGACAAGGCGTCCGGCAAGGACACCCAGCGACCACAACTCGATGCCTTGCTGGGCTTCGTGCGCGAAGGTGACACGGTGCTGGTGCACAGCATGGATCGGCTGGCACGCAACCTCGACGATTTGCGCCGCCTGGTGCAGACGTTGACCAAACGGGGCGTGCGGGTCGAGTTCGTCAAAGAGCAGCTGACCTTCACCGGCGAGGATTCGCCGCTGGCGAATCTGATGCTGTCGGTGATGGGCGCGTTCGCCGAGTTCGAAAGGGCACTGCTGCGCGAGCGGCAACGCGAGGGGATCGCATTGGCCAAACAGCGCGGCGTCTACCGGGGCCGCAAGAAATCGCTCGGCCCCGCGCAGGTGGCCGAACTGCGGCAGCGGGCCGCGGCCGGGGAGCCGAAGGCGACGTTGGCCCGCGCACTCGGGATCAGTCGCGAAACCGTTTACCAATACCTAAAGGTTTGACGGCAAACCAAGCCGCAGCGCCGGCGGCTGACGCCTGCCGCGCGTCCGACCACTCCGGGAGATCGCCAATCGTGCCAAAGCAAACCGCCATCGATCCGGTGACCCGATCCGCCCTCACGTCGTTCAAGGCGATTCTGAGCGCGCGTTACGGGGCGCACTTGAAAACGCTCTATCTCTTCGGTTCGCGGGCGCGCGGCGACCATCGTCCGGACAGCGATGCGGATGTAGCGGTCTTTCTCGATCAGGTGACCGACCCGCTGGCGGAACAACTCGACCTGATCGATCAGGGCTACCCGATCCTGCTGGAGACCGGCGTGAACATTCAGCCCTGGGTCTTCGAGCAGGCCAGTCTGACGAATGCGGCGCCGCAGCGCGCCGCTCATCTCGTCGCGGCCATCCGGCGTGAAGGCCTGGTGTTGTGATCGCGCGGCTGCTGGCCAAGGCGCGGCAGGCGCTGACGACCGCACAACGCGACCTCGAAAACGCGGACGCCGATGCTGCGGCCAACCGTGCCTACTACGCGGTCTTCTATGCGGCGTGGGCGATGTTCGTCGCCCGCGGACTCGAACGTCCCAAGACCCACAGCGGCCTGATCGCGGAATTCAGCAACCGTTTCGTTCGCAATGGCCCGTTCGATCGCGGTTTGGGGGCAACCCTGGGCAAGCTCGAAAACCTGCGCTCCTATGCCGATTATACGTTGGAGCCAACCCCGCGGGACAAGAGTGAAGCCGCGCTCCATGCCGCCGCCGCATTCGTCGCGGCCATTGAAGACGCGATCGGCCGACTGAAGCCCACCGATGACTGAACACCTGCTCGTGCTGCTGTCACCGAACAGCAACCCCATCAGATGGAGATCGAGCTAAGGCAAACTGTACCAAGCCCCCCGCCCTTGGCCATGAAGCACCAGAAGCCCCCGCTCCCGTAACGCCTTGAAATGCAGCTTCAGGGTGTTGCAATTGGCGCCGGTCAGCGTCTGCGCTTCGCCGATGCTGATCCGTCCGTGGTCGCGGGCGTGGTCGAGAAGCCGGATCGACAGGTCCGGCAAGCGCGCGAACAACAGGCGCTCGCGCTCGACCTTCTCGCGTAGCCGGCGCATCTGGCGTTGCAGTGCCTTCAGGAAAAAGATCAACCAGGGTGTCCAATCGGGGGTTGCGGTGCGGATGGTTCCCTGGGTCCGACGCAACGCGAGAGAGTAGCCCTCCTTGCTCTGCTCAATGACACTCTCTAGCAGCCTGTCGGACTTAGCCCCTAGGATTAGGGTAGGAGTCAACATCAAGGC
>JACDZG010000207.1 GCA_013426805.1 Chromatiaceae bacterium | reverse complement strand
TCTGGTTTCACAATAAGCGCCACCCGCGGGACATGGGCGCACCGGAAGTGGAAGCCTTCCTGTCGAATCTGGCGGTTCAACGCGGGGTGTCGGCGTCGACCCAGAATCAAGCGCTGTGCGGTGTACTCTTTCTGTACAAGCAGGTGCTTGGCATCGAACTGGGCTGGATTGACGGGGTGACCCGTGCGAAACGCCCGGAGCGGGTGCCGGTGGTCTTGACCAGGGAGGAAGTCGCGCTGGTGCTGGGGCAGATGCGGGGACGCGACTGGCTGATGGCCAGCCTGATGTATGGGACCGGTCTTCGGCTCATGGAGTGCGTGAAGTTGCGGGTGCAGGACATCGACTTCGGTTATCGCCAGATCACGGTGCATCACGGCAAGGGGGGTAAGGACCGGTTTGTGCCCTTGCCGACGGCGTTGATGCCTGGTTTGCGGGAGCAGATCCAGGCGTCCGAGCGGTTGTTGGCAAGCGATCTGGCGGCGGGATTTGGCGAGGTGTCGATGCCGGAGTCGTTGGTGAGGAAGTATCCGCGGGCGCCGTTTGAACTCAAGTGGTGGTATGTTTTCCCGTCGGTCGACCGGTCGGTCGATCCGATCACCGGCCGGATCAAACGCCACCATATCGATCACACCGGCTTGCAGAAGGCGATGCGGTGCGCCGTGTTACGCACGGGGATCGCCAAGCGGGCGACGCCGCACACGCTGCGCCACTGCTTCGCGACCCACTTGCTGGAGTCGGGGTATGACATCCGCACGGTGCAGGAGCTGATGGGCCATCAGGATGTCACCACAACGCAGATTTACACCCATGTGTTACAGCGCGGCGGCTCGGCGGTGCAAAGCCCGGTGGATGCGTTGCTGGGGGTCGGGGTGCGACACGCGGCAGCGTAGGGACGAACGCCTGAGGGGGTGGCGCCGCACCGGCGGTCGGGCCAATGGCTTGTTGCGGGTTTGGGTGATTTCCGGAACACTGGATACGACCCACCATCGGCTCGGATGCAGGTGGACTGAAGTCGCTCCTACACTGATCGGTATCGAAATTGTCGGAAATCGCTGTAGGGCCTTGGTCATGCAGTTGGTCGTCATCGGAGCGGTTGTCGGTCCGCGCAGCGGACCCTACAGGCTGGAGATCTGCCGCGCCGTAACAGGACTGTTCCCGGAGGGAGGGGTGTCCCGCCGCGATGCGGTTCGGCGGAAACCTTTTGCGCCGCGGCGACGCGCCCGGGCCGTCGCGGCGGGACGCCGCTCCCACAGGGTCGCTGCGCGACTTTCAAGGTCAAATGATTTTTGGGAAATGATCTGCCGATTTGAAGGGGCGACTGAAGTCGCCCCTACAGGCACCCCCTACGGGTGGGATGTTTATGGCGTTCGCACCTGACATCCCGACAGGCCTTCGTGTAGGGGCGGGTTTGAAACCCGCCCCTACGTCCGGTTATCACATCCGAAGGCTATACCACCCACCATCGGCTCGGACGCAGGTGCGACTGAAGTCGCACCTACACTGACCGGTATCCAAACCGCTCAAGCCCTGCCGATCAGGCCGCTACGCCCTTCGCCGTCTCCGCATATTCCTCGATCTGGTCGAAGTTCAGATACCGATAAACGCTCGCCTTGTCCGCGTCGATGATGCCCATCTCGGCCTGGTATTCGGCGACCGTGGGAATCCGGCCCAGTTTGCTGGCGATGGCCGCCAGTTCGGCCGAGGCCAGATAGACGTTGCTGTTCTTCCCCAGACGATTGGGGAAGTTGCGGGTGCTGGTGGAGACCACGGTGGCACCTTCACGTACCTGCGCCTGGTTGCCCATGCACAGGCTGCAGCCGGGCATTTCGGTGCGGGCACCGGCGACACCGAAGGTGAAGTAGTGGCCCTCTTTGACCAGCTCGTTCTGGTCCATCTTGGTCGGCGGTGCCACCCACAGCTTGGTCGGGATGTCCCGCTGGCCGCCGAGCAGTTTGGCCGCGGCGCGGAAGTGGCCGATGTTGGTCATGCAGGAACCGATGAAGACCTCGTCGATTTTGGTGCCGGCCACCGCGGACAGCGGCTTGGCGTCGTCGGGGTCGTTCGGGCAGCAGAGGATCGGTTCCTTCAGCTCATTGAGATCGATCTCGATGACCGCGGCGTATTCGGCGTCCTTGTCGGCTTCCAGCAATTGCGGGTTAGCCAGCCAGGCTTCCACCGCCTTGATGCGACGCTCCAGCGTGCGCTTGTCCTCATAGCCGTCGGCGATCATGTTCTTCATCAGCACGCTGTTGCTGGTGAGATATTCCTTGATCGGCTCGGGGTTGAGCTTGATGGTGCAGCCCGCGGCCGAGCGCTCGGCGCTGGCGTCGGACAGCTCGAAGGCCTGTTCCACCTTCAGATCGGGCAGGCCCTCGATCTCCAGGATGCGCCCGGAAAACGCATTGACCTTGCCGGCCTTGGCCACCGTCAGCAGACCGGCCTTGATGGCATACATCGGGATGGCATGCACCAGATCGCGCAGAGTGACACCCGGCTGCATCTTGCCCTTGAAGCGCACCAGGACGGACTCGGGCATGTCGAGCGGCATGACGCCGGTCGCGGCGCCGAAGGCCACCAGGCCGGAGCCGGCCGGGAAGCTGATGCCGACGGGGAAGCGCGTGTGGCTGTCGCCGCCGGTGCCGACGGTGTCGGGCAGCAGCAAACGGTTCAGCCAACTGTGGATAACGCCGTCGCCGGGGCGCAGCGCCACGCCGCCGCGGTTGCTCATGAAGGCCGGCAGGTCGCGATGGGTCTTCACATCGACCGGTTTCGGATAGGCGGCGGTGTGGCAGAAGGACTGCATCACCAGATCGGCGCTGAAGCCCAGGCAGGCCAGGTCCTTCAACTCGTCGCGCGTCATGGGGCCGGTGGTGTCCTGGCTGCCGACGGTGGTCATCCGCGGCTCGCAGTAGGTGCCGGGGCGCATGCCGGTGCCCTCGGGCAGGCCGCAGGCGCGGCCGACCATTTTCTGCGCCAGGGTGAAACCCTTGCCGGTGTCCGCCGGGATCGCGGGCAGGCGGAAGCTGGTAGATGCGGGCAGCCCCAGGAAGTCGCGCGCCCTGGCGGTCAGGCTGCGGCCGATGATCAGATTGATACGGCCGCCGGCCCGCACCTCGTCGAAGATCACCTCGCTCTTGAGCGCGAACTCGGAGAGCACCGCTTCACCGCCGTGCGGAACGATCTTGCCGTCATAGGGCAGGATGTCGACGACATCGCCCATTTCCAGCTTGGAGACGTCGAGTTCGATCGGCAGCGAGCCCGAGTCCTCCTGCGTATTGAAAAAGATGGGCGCGATCTTGCCGCCCAGCGTCACGCCGCCGAAGCGCTTGTTCGGCACGAACGGGATGTCCTGACCGGTGGCCCAGACCACGCTGTTGGTCGCGCTCTTGCGGCTGGAGCCGGTACCCACCACGTCGCCGACATAGGCGACCAGATGGCCCTTCTTTTTCAGATCCTCGATGAACTGCATGGGTCCGCGCTTGCCGTCCTCCTCGGGCTTGAAGGCCGCGTCCGGACGGGTGTTCTTCAGCATCGCGAGATAATGCAGCGGGATGTCCGGACGGCTCCAGGCGTCGGGCGCCGGCGACAGGTCGTCGGTGTTGGTCTCGCCGGGCACCTTGAAGACCGTGACGGTGATGGATTTGGGCACCGCGGGGCGGCTGGTGAACCACTCGGCGTCGGCCCAACTCTGGATGACTTCTTTAGCCTGGGCGTTGCCGGCCTTGGCCTTCTCGGCGACGTCGTTGAAGAAATCGAACATCAGCAGGGTTTTTTTCAGGCCGGCGGCGGCGACCGCGGCCACCTCGGGGTCGTCCAGCAGTTCGATCAGCGGGTGCACGTTGTAGCCGCCCACCATGGTGCCGAGCAGTTCAGTGGCCTTGGCCTTGCTGATCAGTCCGACAGTGAGGTCACCGTGCGCCACCGCGGCCAGAAAGCTGGCCTTGACCTGGGCCGCGTTATCCACCCCCGGGGGCACCCGATGGGTCAGGAGATCCAGCAGGAAGGCGTCCTCACCGGCCGGCGGCTGCTTGATCAGTTCGATCAGCTCGGCGGTCTGCTGCGCGGACAGGGGCAGCGGCGGAATGCCGAGCGCGGCGCGTTCGGCCGCGTGTTGGCGATAGGCTTCTAACATCTCGATGGCTCCTAACGGACTGGTGGTCACTCTGGTGTAACGGGAGGCGCTTACCCTACCGTCGCCGCCAATGGGATCCGGCGGCAAATTTATTGGGTCAATCGGCTATTTTATGCCTTATGTAGGCCCTGCCAAGCGATTTGCACGGGTCAGCGACCGGCAGGAGGCCGCGATATCCATGTGGTTCCTGTGCTTGCGTGGCCGGAATCCCAGAGGCGCGACAGCGGTCACCTGGACGGGTGCGGTCAAGAACTGGTCTGCGGGAACTTCCGCACCCACATTGCATCCAATCGCGGACCTTCCAACCAACCACAGGTGAACTCATGCAACAGAACGAACAAGACCTGATCAGCGGGCTTTTTACCAAGCTCAAGCAGGCGGAGCAGCAAGCCGGCCCGCGTGATCCCGGCGCCGAAAAACTGATCAACGACGCACTGAGCAGCCAGCCGGCCGCGCCCTACTACATGTCACAGGTGATCCTGGTCCAGGAGCAGGCCGTCGCGGCACTCAGCGAGCGGGTTCAGAAGCTGGAGCAGGAACTGGCCGAGCGTCCCGCCAGCAGTGGCGGCGGCTTCCTGGGCGGGCTCTTTGGCGGCGGGTCGGGACAGTCCACCACCACCATCCGGCCGGACCGCACCCCGGTCATGCCTCCGGGCGCCCAGTACGGCAACCAGTTCGGCAACCAGGCCGCGCCCGGCCGCGGCTGGGGCAGCGGTCCGGCCCAGCCCGGCGGCGGCGGAGGTTTCCTGGCATCGGCGATGACGACCGCGGTCGGTGTCGCCGGCGGCATGTTGCTCGCCAACGCGGTGGGCAGCATGTTCGGCGGACCAGCCGAAGCGGCTGAAAAACCGGCGGAAGAGCCTCCGGCAGAGGAGCCGGCAGCCGAGCAGGAAGACTTCATGGCGGACGACGGCGGCGACTTCGACAGCTTTGGCGAGTTCTGACGCCTGAGGCGGGCCGCTGCGTCCGTTGCGGACGGGCGCAGCGGCCGTCGCGCTTGTCGTAATCGATTTGATGCTCCCCGCGCGGATACGTTGGCCTAGCAGCCTGTCGGACTTTAGGCGATTTCCGAATAAGACGCTATCAAGAATCAAGCTCCGTAGGAGCCCGCTTGCGGGCGA
>JACDZG010000206.1 GCA_013426805.1 Chromatiaceae bacterium | reverse complement strand
CGCAGGTGCATCGGCAACCGCTAATATTAGCATTGCTTGATGCGATTGCCCTGGCGTGTCACCGCAGCGTTCGAAGTCACCGCGGCACCGCATCGCGGCGGGACGCCGCTCCCACGGGGACCATTCGAATTACGGCGACAGATCCGTAGGGTCCGCTGTGCGGACCAGCGGCCTCGCTGTTGGTGAGATGGCTATGATCAATGCCTCCACGCCTGACCACTGGAGGTCGTGGAGAACGTCGCGCCGGGAACGCGCTCCTCTCCTCCGCCTTTGGGAAGGGCCGGGGAAGAGAACTGCCATGGCCGTTAGCAGGTCGAGTCCAACGCAAAGCCGAAATCCCTCGTTGGGCTCGCCTCGGCATGACTGAGCGGACTACACTCATCAGAACCCTCCAGCGGCTACTGCGCCTCCCATGAAGATCCGCTCCATCCATACCCAAGACGCCGGTCCGCTCGCCAGCCAAGTCTTCGATTTCAAAGATTCCTGGAGCGATGAGGTCGCATCGCGGGTGTTGTTCAGCGGTCCCAACGGCACCGGCAAGTCGTGGTTGCTGCGTGCCACCGCCACCCTGTGGGGAGCCTTCGGACATTGGCTTCACACGCGCAGCCCGCTGCCGGCCCGTCCCAGCGACCACGACCGGTTTCGGCAGTGGGGTAGTTTTGCGCTGATGCTGGAGCAAACACCCTTCGGAGCGTCCCCGCTGCTCCTGGTCCACGGCACCATCGATTTTATCGACACCCTGGACCGGCTCTATCCAGATCACGCCTTGGTCGGCGAACGCGTGCCGCGTTCCACCAACGGACGCTCAGCGAGCCGCGAACTGATCTGGCGCCCGCAAGGTCTGCGGCTGGACGACTGGGCCGAGGCACGGCACCGGATGCTCGTCTCCCCCGAGGGCGGCGGATCGCCGAACGTCATTTTCTTGGATGCCGAAGAGCGGCGCTGGGTGAAACCGCGACGCGGGTTGGGAGAGATCAAGCCGGAAGACCTTGGGCAGCGCTGGCTCGCCGGCTACCACGCCTCCGAGCAATGGGAGGGCCAGTTGGAAGCGTCGCTGCTGGCATTGAAGGCCGCGGCACCGGAACGCTTTTTTGGCCTGGTACACGACATGACCGGCTTTCTCTCCGGCAAGGAGATCCTGACCGAAATCAGAGTGGGTGAAAACCGCATTCGGGTCGCACTGCGTGACCACGCGGGCAGCGTCCATGGTCTGGATGAGCTGAGCGCGGGCGAACATCAGGTACTGATCCAGATCTACATGGTCGGCCGCTGGCTCGAACCCGGCGGCATCGTGCTGATCGACGAGCCTGATCTGCACCTGCACCCGTCGCTCATCCCCGGCTTCCTCTCCCGGCTGGAGCAGATGGTTGCCGCGCGCGACGGGCAGCTATTGATCACCTCCCACGTTCCGGATATCTGGAACCGTTATGAAGCGATTGGGCAACGCATCCTGCTGGGAGCCACCCGATGAGCTGCGCGGCGCTGCGGGACAGCATTCGCCAAGAAGTCATTGGCGCACAACAGAAGCGCATATTTCTGGTCGAAGGCACCGATGACGTGAGCGCCTGGCAGATCTTGCTGAATCGCTTTGTGCCGGACTGGGAGGCCCGTTGGGGCATTGCGCAGGCAGGCAACAAAGCGAAGATCCTGTGTCTCTTGGATCTCGAACCCGATTGGCTCGGCCTGGTGGACCGGGACGAATGGGATCAAGCGGCTATTGAAACAAACACGCGCAACCGACCCAACCTGCGGGTGCTGCGGCGCTTCTGCCTTGAGAACGATCTGATCGACCCGGACGAGTTGTGGCCAGCCATTCCAGCAGTCCAGCAAGCGACCCTCGCTGGCGGCCAAGCAACCCTTGCAACCGCGCTCCAGACGCAACTGGATCGCTATCTCCGCCACGGCGCACTCTGGACGGTGGTCTCACCGCTCTGGACCGGACTGCGCGCCTTGGGATTCAAAGAAGCACTGGCGTCCGAAGATAGCCTGCAAACCGCACAGGATGATGTCGAGATTCGCCGCATTCTGCACGAGTGGGATGAATTACTCGACCCGGAGCGCATCTTTGCCGACTTCGCGACCCAACTCGCAAGCGCCCGCGCCGCACCGGTCAGTGAACAGTATGCGCAATGGGTCCACGGCAAGCACTTCTGGCAGCAAGTCGTGAACCCCGCCATGACCAAGCTGTTTTGGCAGATGTCCGAGGCAAAACGCCGTATCGAGATACTTCGACAGATCCCAAAGCCAGCCGACCTGCAACCAGTGTTTGACGCCCTCGCAGCCTGAAGCCAGCCGGTGGATCGGCCCGAGGCGATGTCCGGTGTGCGATTCATTCAGACAGTCCGAAAGTACCTTTCGGACATTTTTCTGATAAGCCCCGAACTATCATTCCAGGCATGTCCTGCACAAACACCTGGAGAACCACCGTGATCTCGACCCTGCTCTTTGTCTCTCTGGTCAAGGGTCTCAAGCTCGTCGCCTATGTCATCCTGGTCCTCGCCCATGAGTGGCCCCGCATCGCGACGGACCTCCGCCATCGCTTCGTACGGCTCGGCTACTGGCTGCTGGCGATTATGGCCGCGATCGAGATCTGGCGGTGACCAGCCCCCGCCACCCGACCGACCGGACTCGCGTTGCCCCCGGCAACGCCGACTCCCGTGCCTGACCGATCAAACCGGAGACCGAGATGCCCGCCCACGATTCCCCAAGGCTGCACCCCGATCAGGTCCGCGCGCACCTGGCGGCGCTGCGGCTCAGCTTCGCGAACCGCAAAGCGCTGGAAACCCTGCTTGCTCTGGACTGGGCGGCCGACCCTCCACAAGTCCTGGTTGAACGGGTCCATTCCGCCCTCTATGCCGGCAAGCCGCTCGACAACGCGAACAAAGCACTGTCCCGCCTGGTCGATGCCGTCAACGAGGCCGCGGAGCTGCGCAAGGTCCCGCTCAAAGCCCAGGTCCGCGGCCCGAAACGCGGCGGTGCCGCCAGCCGCTATCTCTGGTTTGAGGTGCGCACGGCCGAGACGGTCCCGGCACGGATGGAGGAATCCACCCGCATCCCGCCGGGCGCCCGGATCGAAAACCAACGGGGGCGGCCCGCCGGTACCGACCTGGCGCCGACCCCTCCGGCGTGCCCGCCCGCACACCACCGCGACCCACCCGCGCCACGCCTGCCCGATGTCGCCGCCGACCGTTGTCCCACCTTCGTCGCGCTGCGCGCCGCCCGCACCCAGTTGCACAAGGACCTTGAGCTCTTGAACCGGGACACCCCGACCACCGACCCCGAGCCCGTCATCGCGCTGGATTACCTGCTCGACTGGGTGGACGACCCGTTCGCCCCGCCGCTCTTCGCTCTGCTCGGCGAATACGGCATGGGCAAGACTGTCACCTGCCAGACCATGAAACGCCGACTGGACGCGCGTCGGGAGTCGGATCGCAATCGCCCGCTTGCGCTCTACTTTGATCTCCGCCTCGTCACCAAGCTGGACCGGCGCGTCCCGACGTTGAAGCAACTCTGCGAGGAGTGCATGGAGCGCGGCTGGCAGGGCCAGGCGGCGACCGAGGCCTATGGCATCGACGACGTGATCCGCTGGGCCGCCGAAGGCGCCGTGGTCATCTTCGACGGCCTGGACGAGGTATTGGTCAAGCTCACCGGCGCGGACGGCCAGGCCTTCACCCGCACCCTGCTCGGCCTCGCGACCCTGGTGCGCGAGCGCAACGGCAACCAGGGCCCGCGCCCGCGGCTGCTGATCTCCTGCCGCACCCACTACTTCCGCACCCTGCGCGATCAACAGAACCACTTCACCGGCCAGGAGCGTGCCGGCCCCGACGCCAACGCCTTCCGCGCCCTGGTACTGCTGCCGCTGACCGGGGACCAGGTGCGCGGGTACCTCGCCGCCACCCTGCCGGACCAGGACCCTGACCGCATCCTCGCGACCGTCGCCGCGGTGCACAACCTCACCGAGCTGACCCGGCGCCCCTATACCCTCAAGCTGGTTGCCGACCAACTCCCGGCCATCGAGGCCCGGCGCCTCGCCGGCCGCCCGGTCTTCGGCACCACCCTCTACGGCGGCCTGGTGCAGAGCTGGCTGGAGCGCGACAGCGGCAAGCACCACATTCACCCGGACCACAAGCTGCGCCTGGCTGCCCATCTGGCCGCCCACCTGTGGCGCGAGGGCAGCGGTGTGCTGTCGGCGGCGCGGCTGGAGCCCTGGTTCCACGCCTGGCTCGAGGGCGAGCCGGATCTACGGCCCCGCTATGCCCGGCTGCACCCGGACCAACTGGAGGAGGACCTGCGCACCGCCACCTTCCTGGTCCGCGAGGACGGGGTCGAGGGCAGCGCCTTTCGCTTCGCGCACACCTCGTTGCTGGAGTATTTCCTCGCCGACTATCTGCTCGCGGCCGTCCGCGACGACGCACCCGAGCATTGGGCACTGCCGGCCCCCAGCCCGGAGACGCTCGATTTCCTGGGGCAACGGCTGGCGGAGGCGGAGTCCGGATCGCTCCAGGCGTTGCTCGCGACCATGCAGCGTTGGCGGGCGCCCTACCGACCGCGGGCTTGCGAGCTGTTGCTCGGCTATGCGCTGCGCGCGCTGGAGCGAGGCTGGCCGGCGCCCAATCTGCGCGGGCTGGCGCTGACCGGGGCGGACCTGTCGGACTGGGAGATCCGCACCCCGCCTGGCCGGCCGGCGCTGGACCTGAGCAACTCGGATCTGAGCGGGGCTGTGCTACGGCGTGTGGTCGTTGAGGGGGTGCGGCTGACCGGCGCCCGGTTCTGCAATGCGATCCTAACCCAGGCGAGCCTGCTCGGCTGCGACGCGGCTAACAGTGACTGGTCCGGTGTCCGGTGCGACGGTACGGTTTGGCGAGAGACAGGGCTCGCCGGTTCGACCTGGACCGACGCCCGTGGCCTCAGGCCCCAATTCATCCGCTGCGACGGCGCACCAGAAGCCTCCCCCGGGCTGGCTGCCCAAGTCGCTGCGGCAGTCGGCATGAGGCTACGCGCATGACCGCCAGACCCCAAGTCGAGCCGATCGTCGGACCGCCTGTCGATTCCGCCTCGCGCCCACCACTGCGCCTGCTGGCTGGTCATTCTGGGGGGGTTACCGACTGCGCCTTCGCCCCGGACGGCGCGCACCTGCTCTCGGCGGGCCGGGATGGGACTTTGCGCCTCTGGGACGCGGTCTCCGCGGCGGTGCTGCTGACCTGCACGGGACATGCGTGGGGGGTCACTGCCTGCGCCTTCGCCCCTGACGGCGCGCGCCTGCTCTCGGCGGGCGA
>JACDZG010000006.1 GCA_013426805.1 Chromatiaceae bacterium | reverse complement strand
CAAATTGCTTGCGGGCGTGGAACCGGACACGTAATGGCAACTTTAAAGGGCTGGTCGCTTGCCAAGAGACCACGAACCCCATTCATACATCATTCGACGTGTAAAATTTCTGCTACGCTTCTGTTTTTCACCGATGGTTCGTGAGGATACCTCAGGATCTACCCCTTTTTCCCGGTGACACCGCTTCAGCGGTGTCGTCCATGTGTCGGGCGCTCTGCGCCCGGAAGGTCAGGCGCTGAAAAAAGTTGCTGGGTTATCTTGGCAAACGGCAGGTATGGTCTAGACTCACAAGCGATTAACCGTCAGCGACGGCGAGCGTGAATCGATTGGTTGTTGCGATGTATAGAAGCCAGCGAAAAACGGCTCCGGACCAGGCCGGCACAAGGAGATACCGCGGAAAATGCCGCATCGGGTCAAGTGACGGCCTTGATCAGGGTTCCAGCCACGGGACATCGCAGGGTGGATAAGCATCGCGTAGTTCACCAGCGGCGGCGTGGGATATTCGGTGGACTGTGCTATCGCTTGTCCACCCTACGGCCGGAACGGCCTTGGTCATAAACCCGGCCACCGTGCGATCGGCACGGTCGTCGGTCCGCACAGCGGACTCTACAGGTCATGGTGTTACCGTAGGGTTCGCTGTGCGGACCGTCCGTGGCTGGCCGGAACGATGATCAAGGCCCAAGTGACGGTTGGCCAGCCTGGATGTAAAGCACGGATTTATATAAGTAACGGTTCAATAACAAGGTGAACAGGCATTTTTTCGCAAGCGGCTGTTTTATATGGCATGTCGTTAATTGATGCGTATAGCCTGTTCTTGAACCGTCACTAAACCTCAGCTTAAGTTCAGTGCCATTCGCGCCGGTGTTTTCTCTCTATTCGGATCACAATCATGATTGCCAAGTGCACGAACACGATCAAGCTGAATGACGTTAAGATTGGGGACCTGGTGTTCAGTTACATTGGAAAGAAGGGGGACTGGCCAACCCTTCTCTCTCCCGCAGGTCATGTCGCAATCTGCACGGAGGAGAGCCAGTTCGTTGCAGCCCTGATCACCCACGAAGTCGATGGCAGCGTCAAGAAGGGTACATTCACGACGGTGCTGCAGCCTTCGGCTACGTCGACCGATGACTACGCGGGGCAGCAGCTGCGGATCTTACGTTGCACGAATCAGAGCTTGGCCCAGAATGCCGCCGCCCTCGCCTTATGCTGGAACGATTTCTTGCTGCCGTTCGGCAGTCCTGGGCGCACTCAGGCCACCGCATTCGAGAACCATTATAAAGACGGTGCGGAGTTGCAGGCCGCGTTACGCCTACGCTTCGATCAGATGGGGAAGTACCGCGCCATCAAGTACGCGGCCCGGCGCGCCGGTTTTCTCTGCTACCCTACCGATGGAGAAGGCGACGGCGTGGGCCTGTTCTGCAGCCAGTTCGTGACGATCTGCTACCAGGTCGCCGGGCTGCTCGACGTGGTCGATGCGGCCTGGGCCGGTGATTCGCAGCTACGGGTCTGCGACAAGAGGATGACCAAGGGTGATCGTAAAGCCCTGGAGCAGCGTTTCACGGGCACAACGCTCGATTACACCCAATTCTGCAACTATGCCGACATGCTGGCAAACAAAGACCCCTATAGCCTGGGCGAGACCGCGATGAAGCCGCAGGAGACGCCGAAACGCAAAGGAATCGAGTACGTACCCTCCCTGATGTTCTGGAAAGTCAAGCATGGTTCGATCAGCAACTTTCCTTGGACCACGAAACTCACCGAAGGAATGCTGGTTGATTGCAAGATTGTGATGCCTCAGGGGCTTTTCGAGTCCCTGATCCGCTGCAACGACTGGGAAGACAAAGGCGCGCTGGTCGACCCGCTGGCAAAAGAAGAATTCGAGAGAGTGAAACAGCTTGGCGACGATCTGATGAAGCAACGTGACCTAAACGCCATGCGTCGCCTCAAGCAATTCAAAAGCACATAGGCAACGAGCGAAGGGGTCGGAGAACAATCGGGGCCAGGCTCGAATGGTCCTCAGTTAAGCCAGAGACTCATTCGGAACAGTGGTTTACGCGGCCAGTCGGCTGGCGGAAACGCGTCGGTTCCAAGCGTCACCTGGACCTGAGCGTCGGGCGTTTTGCCGATTTGGACATTACACATTTAATCGAGGAGCTCAGAGACATAGGGCGATGCGAGCGGAACGAATTGGAAAACCGGCTCGTAATGCTTGAAAAATCTCCGGGGTTCAAGCCAGGGCTCTCTAGGCCTGATCGAAGAAGCTTATCGTGACGCGGCCGGGTTGGCAGCAAAAGAGACTGGTATTCGCATCGACTGCTTTCCGTCAACTTGCCCATCCGCGCAGGAACAGATATTGGATGAGGCGTTTCTTCCTGAACACGCGTCATGACTGTCTCCAAGGAACGGCTACCAAGAACCGATCCGCGCCCGTTCGCTAATCTTCCAAGGTCTTTGCCGCCACCTCATAGACATCCTTCGACAGCGCATCGACCGCCAGGATACGCGCGACCTCAGCGCGCATCAGAGCCTGACGGGCGGGATCATAGCGCCGCCAACGACTCATCGATTTGAGCAGTCGCGAAGCGATTTGCGGGTTCAGCGGATCCAATTCGAGGATACGGTCTGCGAGAAAACGGTAGCCTGCCCCATCAGCGGCGTGGAAGCGCACCGGGTTGGCGGTACAGAAGGCGCCGATGAGACTGCGCACCCGATTGGGGTTACGCATCGAGAAATCAGCGTGGGTCATCAGCCCCACCACGCGCTCCAGAACATCCGCGCGGCTGCTCGTCGCCTGGATACTGAACCACTTGTCGATAACCAGTGGCTGCGCGGACCAGCGATCATAGAAAACGGCCAAGGCCTCCTCACCCGCGGAACCACCGTGGTCGACCAGCAACCGCAGCGCGGCCATCACATCGGTCATGTTGTGGGCGGCGGCGAATTGGTCACGGCACAGGATCACCGCTTCCGGCGCGTCGGCTGCCATCAGATAAGACAGTGTAAGATTTTTCAGCGCGCGCCGACCGATGGCCTCCGGAGTGAAGGCATAGGGTCCGGACTCCGCCTGGGTGGTGTAAACAGATAGGAGGTCCGCAGTGAGTTCTTCGCCGATGCGACGACGCAGCAACTCGCCGGCGCGGTGGATACCGTCGACGTCCACGACCGCCATCTGATCCGCCAGATAAGACTCGCCAGGCAGGGTCAACACTTCGGCGCGCAGGGCCGGCTCGCCCCGAGCGTTCAGCAAGGTGTGGCGAAATGCCGCAAAGAAGGCCGTCGGCACCGATTGGCGTGGGTTTGCGACCAGGCCGAGCAGAATGCGCTGCATCAGCGTCTGGGCGGCATCCCAACGGGCGAAACCGTCGGTGTCATGCGCCATGAGGAACTGCAAGTCGTCGTCACTGAAGTCACACCGCAGCTTGACCGGGGCGGAGAAACCACGCAACAAGGAGGGGACCGGCCGCTCTTTGAGTCCAACGAAACGGAACCGCTCCAGTGCGGCGCGGACCTCCAGCATCCGGGTCCCGCGCGTGGCGGCGGCTTCGTCCTCGCCATCGAGACGCAGCGGCACAGCCTCGCCGTCGCGACCCAGCAGCCCGACCGCGAACGGCAGGTGCAACGGCCCTTTCTGAGGTTGACCCGGTGTTGCCGGGGTATGTTGACGCACGGTCAGCGTATAGCTGCCGTCCGCCGCGCCATACTCGCCTTTCACCCGCAGTTCAGGCGTCCCCGCCTGCGCGTACCACCGACGGAATTGCGTGAGATCGCGACCGCTCGCGTCTTCCATGCAGGTCACGAAATCATCCGTGGTCACCGCCTGACCGTCATGCCGTTTGAAGTAAAGATCAGTCGCCCGCCGAAAGCCCTCGGGACCAAGCAGATTCGCTTGCATCCGCACGACCTCGGCGCCCTTCTCATACACCGTCGAGGTGTAGAAATTATTGATCTCGATATAGGATGTCGGTCGCACCGGATGGGCCATCGGCCCCCCGTCCTCGGCAAACTGTGCCGCCCGCAACGCGCGGACGTCACTGATGCGCGTGACCCCCCGCGAGCCCATATCGGCCGAGAACTCCTGATCGCGGAAGACCGTGAAACCCTCTTTGAGACTCAACTGAAACCAATCGCGGCAAGTGATCCGATTACCCGTCCAGTTGTGGAAATACTCGTGGGCGATGACGCCCTCCACCCCCAGGAAGTCCTGGTCGGTCGCGGTCTCCGGTCGGGCCAGCACAAACTTGTCGTTGAAGACGTTGAGTCCCTTATTCTCCATGGCTCCCATATTGAAATGACTGACCGCCACGATCATGAACAGATCCAGGTCATACTCACGGCCATAGCGCTCCTCGTCCCAGCGCATGGCCTTCTTGAGTGAACGCATGGCGTGATCGCACTTATCCAGATTCTGGGGCTCGACGTAGATGCGCAGACCGACCGGTCGGCCGGACACGGTGGTGAAGGTGTCCGCGACCATGCCCAGTTCCCCGGCGATGAGCGCGAACAGATAACTCGGTTTCGGAAACGGGTCCTCCCACCGGACCTGATGCCGTCCGCCCTCGAGCGTACGCGCTGCGAGCGGATTTCCGTTCGACAGGAGCACCGGAAAACGCGCACGATCCGCCTCAAGCGTCACGGTATACCGCGCCATCACGTCCGGCCGATCGAGAAAATAGGTGATGCGCCGGAAGCCCTCCGCCTCGCACTGGGTGCACAACATCTCATCGGACTGGTACAGTCCCTCCAGCGCGGTATTCCGGGCTGGATGGATATGCACCCGGGTCTGCAGGCGGAAGCGATCCGGCACCCGCAGCAGGGTCAGGGACTCGGCGTCCACCCGATATTCCGCCGGGGTCAGGCGATGCCCGTCGATGGCCACGTGATCCAGCGCCAACTGCTCACCCTGCAGGGTCAGGCTGCCGTCACCGCGGGTCGCCGCCGGGTTGCGGCGGATCGCCAGCTCAGCAGCGACCCGCGTGAGATCCAGGTCCAGGTCGAAGTGCAGGTCCACCTGGTCGATCAGAAACTCCGGCGGGCGGTAGTCTTCCAGGCGGGTCGGATGGGGGGCGTCTCGATACATGCTGCACTCGTGTGGTCCTTGGCAGAGACAGTCTGCCTTAGGGCGATTGTATTCCGGGCGCGGCAACCAGATTTCAAGATTCCGGATAAAATGCCGGCTCCGGCCCTTCAACTTGCAAGCACGAACCATCAACCAAGAAGTAACGACAGGGAGCGCTTCAATGCCCCAGATCGTCATGTACGCCAAGACGCTATGCAGCTACTGCACCCGCGCCCGGAAACTGCTGCATGCCAAGGGGGTCGAGTTCGCGGAAATTCGGGTCGACCGCGACCGCGACCAGTTGCGGATCATGATCGAGCGCAGCCGCCGCCGCACGGTGCCCCAGGTGTTCATCGATGACCGGCACGTCGGGGGCTATGACGATCTGGCCCGGCTGGATGCGCGGGGCGAACTGGACAGGCTGCTCGGGCGATGAGCACCGCGCCACCCGACGAGGTCCGCCTGGACAAGTGGCTCTGGGCAGCGCGCTTCTTCAAGACGCGCCGTCTGGCAGTGGAAGCGATCAATGGCGGCAAGGTCCAGGTCAACGGCCAACGCGCCAAACCCGGATACGGCATCCGTGCCGGCGCCCGGCTCGCCATCCACAAAGAGACCTTTGCCTGGGATCTCGACGTGCTGGCAGTCAGCAATCAACGCCGCCCCGCCAGCGAGGCCGTGCTGCTGTACCGCGAGGATGAGTCCAGCGTGCTGCGACGCCAGGACCTGCTGCGCCAACGACGCGAAGCTGGGCCTGTCGACACCACGGGCGAGCGGCCCACCAAACGCGATCGACGCCAGATCCAGCGTTTCACCAGCGCGGACTAGCGCAGACCGGAGCCGCCATGGATAACGATGCGTTTCGCGACACCTACCGGGCGGTCAACACCAGGGCCTGTGTGTTTGAGAAGACCATCCTCACAAACAATGGCGCCTGCTCCCTGGCCAAGAAGTTCTGCATCGCCGAGCGCGAGGGCGTCCACTGCGGAGCGGACGCGGCCCTGGCCGATTGCACCGAACTCCTGACCACCCTCAGGCGTCAGGCGCGCTTCACCCTCAAGACCACCGGCGCGGACGCGACCACCGGCGGCGGCGCCCTGCCCCACGCCAAGGCCATGCGCATCCAGGTCGGCGGCCTGCGCGGACTCCAGGCGGCGCTGACGCCGGACCAACCCATCCCCGCCCGTATCGCCGATATCCGCGACACCGTCCGCAGCGCGCTGGTCCGCTTCGGTGGACTGGACGCCCTGCCCTTTCAGGACATCATCAAACAGATCGCCGCCTACCAGGGCCGTCGGCGCGGACTGAAGAAACGCAAGTGACGCCCTGAGGCAATTTCCGAAAAACGTCGTACCACCGGCTCGACGTTTGGCAACCGGGGCGACTCAACCTCAACGACTTAAGGTGATTTCCGAAGAACTTCATACCACGCGGGCTCAACCGCCGGTGACCGGGGCGAGGCGACAGCTGTAGCGGGCGGCGGTGCCGCGTCCGGCTGAAGCCTCGACCTCCGGTCTGTTGTGCGGGCGCAGAAAGATCTGCAGAGGGCTGTAGGGGCGACTAAAATCACCCCTACACGTCAGTAGATCATCTCTCGGAAATCACCATTGGCCGGTCGATCTCGCGTCTGCGCGGCCCCGGACCGTAAAGCCTCAGCCTCCAGTGCACGAGGCCCGGAAGCTGCCGGAACTACGGCTTCCCTGGCCTGCCGGTCGGCGGCGGAGAAGGACAATTCCCGGCGCTGGGCTCGGAATCAAGCCATCCGTTAAAGAGGCTTGCCGACCTCATCGGTCTCGCGGCCCGCTCACACGGAGTATCGCTGCGGTTGTGTAAGGCGTATCTGGACACCGAGCCGCGCTATGGTAAGAACCCAAAACCAATGGGAGCCGTGGCGATTTACCCGATGGCGCTCCTGCGGGTTGCAGACTATCTGCAGCTCGACCGTAAACGTGCACCGGCCGTTCTGCTCCAGCTCCGCGATCCCCAGAGCCCCATTTCCGTTCAGGAATGGCAGAAGCACCTGGCAGTCGACCACATCGGTCCCGCCGACGATCCAGCCGCCAAGACCATCACAGTCAATGCCGACATTCCATTGAAACTTTATCTCCAACTTCGCGACCTGCTGGCGGGTCTCCAGTCGGAAATGGATCACTCCACCGCGGTCCTGGATGAAACCTATGGCGCGCGATCCGACCTCGGGCTGAATCGACTCACTCTTGCCATTCGGCGCATCTATTCTAATCTCCATAGCTCCGCATTCCGGGGCCGCCTGCCCTATATCCCCGAGCGCACTGGGTTCTCCGCGGACCCGAATCTGCTGACGCTCCTCGTCGAACCGCTCTATGGTAAGCAGCCAAGCGTCGGCGTCCGCGAACTGATGCAGAACGCCGTGGATGCGGTCTGTGAGCTGGATGCCTGGTGCGAGATGCATGGCCGATTGCCGGCGTCGCTCGACCTGCCCGATCAGGAGCCCGATGTACTGATCGATTTCATCAAGCAGGCGGATGGCAGTTGGATTCTGCGCGTAACGGACAAAGGAATCGGCATGACTGCCGGTACCCTTCAGCACTATTTTCTCAGGGCCGGCGCCTGTTTCAGACAAAGTGCCGAGTGGACTAAGGAGTTTGTGGACGAGAACGGACACGCCCGTGCGTTGCGGGCGGGCCGTTTCGGTATCGGTGCCTTTGCGACATTCCTGTTGGGGCCTTCGTTTCGACTATTCACACGGCATGTCACCGCCTCGAATTCGATAGGATATTGCCTGGAGGCCTCGGCCGATAGCCGATAGCCGATAGCGAACTCATCGAAATTAGACGCGTGGAAAATTTACCGATTGGCACGAGCGTCGCGGTCGAGATCGCCGACGAATGGACTGAGCAGATTCCCCTGAAGCAAGCAGCCGATTGGTTTTGTTGGGATTGGCCAACAGTCGTGCGGCGCGTTGTGAGCGAAGAGACACCTCGAGTTCTTAAACAGAAATACATAGGCGCATAAAAACGGGGATGCCGCTCGACCAGATAGATGACGAGGCAGGAATCCAGATAGATTAGCGCCATTGCCTCAGTCGCCCCAGGCATCGCGGTTAGCCGCAATCTCGCGCTCCATTCGGGCCGGGTCGCCAGGGGGTGCCGCGGCGAACGCGGGGCTGTCCAATACCTTCAACAGGGCCGCGCCACGACCCTTGACCGGCGCCGCTGCATCGGTGGGCGAGAGGATGGTCAAGATCGCCCGTCTGGTTTGCTGCACATGCACGGGCTCCAGCAGGGTCACCCTCCCATCCGGGCTGATTTCGGCTTCGACCGCCTGCAACATGGTGGACCTCCGTCTGTTGGCTACGCTTACACTTGGGTCCGCATCGGGTTCAGCCCATAAAATAGCATGGCGGAACGCGGCCCGGATCGAGATCGAGTCTAGCCTGGCCGTCTGGCAGGAGATAGGCGACCCTGGCCCACCAACTGCCAACCAACGACCTAAACCGCGTCCAGCGTGAAATGCGTAATTTGCATGGTGTGTTCCGCTTTGTAGATTTCACCAACCCCGGTGGAGACACGGCTTAAAATTTACATAATTTAAAACTTTAAACCGCGCCATCTCCAGCAATCGTCGAGTCTGCCAGGGCCGATCCTATCGAAAAGCATCGCATACCGCGCTGGGCGCGGTTTAAGCCTTAGCCAAAGATCGAAAAGCATCCAGCACGGATCGACCCGCACCGGCATGCGCCACCCGCGCCTTGGCCGTGGCCAGCATCTGCCGATCGTGGTCGGTTTGCACCATCTGCTCCAGACTGGCGATCAGGGCGTCGGCAATCGCATCCTCGCCCTTGGCGCGGCGGAGCATGGCCATGACACCGTAGAGGGCAAACGCCTCCTGGATGTGGAGCCGCGGACGGTGTCCGAGACCACTCAGCAAGATTTCGGCTTCTTTCAGATCCCCATCCTCGATCAGGAGGCTGGCCAGGTTAACGCGGGCAAACAAATAATCCGGATGCGCCGCGATCACCCGACGCAAGAGTTCCCGTGACTCCGGCTCCCGCCCCTGCTTGACGCGGATGGCCGCCAGGTTGCCCAAGGCGGCTTGGTGATCCGGAACGCGCTCCAGCACAGCGAGGAGATAGGCCTCGGCGGACGCCAACTCGCCATCCCCAATCAACCGCACCGACGCATCGAGCATGGCCTGAAGGTTCGGCGGCAAATCGGGCGGATCAGGCTCGCGGTAAATCTCGGTCGACACCAGCTTGATCTCCTGCAGCGTCTCACCGTTCCAGTATTGAACGGACTCATCGACCCCAACCAGACCGTGCTCGCGCAGCGCACGCAGCATCGCGACGCGCTCTTGCGGGGTGCCGACCGACCGGCAGGCCAGCGCCCGAAGGATGGCTGGCGCGCGCTGTTCGGGCTGACCACCAGCCGGCGGCTCGGCCTGGGACGCGCGCTTCAGCCGATGCTTCAGCAGTTGCGTGGCGAAGGAACGCGCAAACGCGTCGCCGGCCAGGTAGATCGCCTCCAGATAGGAATCGGTCGCGCTCAACTCATCGAGGCAGGCATCCAGGGGCGCCTGGCCCAACGCGCGCAATCGCTGCACCCAACCGATGGGCAGCACATGGGTCCAGTCGAACAGTGCCGGATGCGCCGCGGGCGCCCCGTCCCGTTCCAGGATGGCCAGGTTCTCCCCCGCCGCCGCATGACGCGGGGCGCGCTCCAGGATCTGCCGCCACAGCGACGCTGCCTGCTCGGCCTGTCCGAGCCGACTGGCGGCACCTGCTCCCAGGTTGAGCCGTTCGACGACCAAGGGACCGGTGTCGCTGTGAATCCAGGTCGCCTGACCGGAACGCTCGAAGGCCTCCCAAGCGGCTTGGTCCTCCCGGATCAGCAGCAAGCCGACGAGTTGACCATAGGCATCCTCGATACGGCGCGCCTCGGCGCGGGCCAAGGGCGCAACGAGCGCGCGGGCGCCGGTCTCATCGCCCTGATACAGCCGCAGCCGCAACGCCCAACCCAGGGCGAAGAGGTTCCCCTGGTCGTGCTGCCAGGCATCCAGAAAGCACGCCAGCGCCTCCGCGATGCGGTTCTGGTGAAAGAAGGCAACGGCCAGGTTGTTGCGGGCCGAGGTGAAGGCAACACCGTCCAATGCCCGGACGGCACCCGCGAAATCATTGGCTTCCAGATACAGTCTGCCGATATCGAACTGTTCCATCTGCGCACGGGTCGCCCGCGTGCCGTCGGGCTGTCCCAATAACGCATCCCAGTTCGTGGCGTCGGAGAGCGCAGTCCCGGCCGGAGCACCCAGGTCCCGCAACTGGTCCGCGACCCGATTGGCCAAGAAGAGGTGATGGCCGGCGAGGGCAAACTGCAACAAGGCTTCGAGCGCCCGCGGACTCCGCGGCCGACGTTCCGCCCATTGATAAGCGGCCAGGGCCGCCGCGCCGCGACTCTCACCCCGCTCCAGGGCCTGCAACAATAGATGGTTAGCGCCGCCGTGATCGGGAAACCGTTGGACCACGACCCGTGCCCGCTCGATCGCCCGCTGGTACTCACCGTCCCTGAGCAACCGTTCGACGGCCTTGACCTGGGCCGGTTCGGGCTGCGGAGTCTTGGCTGGCTGGGTTTTCGACGGCTTTTTCGGCACTGCGGTTTCTCCGGTGGCTTGGCGTTGAACAGTGTACTACCCCCGCGGCAGCCCGTCCGATTTGGGCGGCACCCTGAGCAAGGCAGTGAGTTTCTCGATGAAACGCCGCCCGTCGGCATCCGCATCAGTCGGCCTTGTCGCGCCGATCTTTTGTCCCTAAGCTTACCCCATTTACAACAATTGAGGTGATTGACATGGTTCGTGAAGCCCCGGCGATGACGGTACGGCAGAATCTCGGGGAGTTACTCAACGAGATTCAGTACCGTGGCGATTCGATCGTCATCACCAAGAGCGGGAAACGGGTCGCAGCGATCGTCGATATCGCGCTCTTTGAGCGGCTGCATACCAAAGACGAGGACCGCGCCCTGCAGCTTGGCAACCGCGCTCAGACACTCCCCGCTGTCCCGCCGAACGAGCACCTGGTCAGCATTGATGCGGCACAAGCGGACGCTGAGGGATTCAGCCGCCTCGCGGCCCTGCTGGCGCAAATCGACCTGATCCCGGAACGAGAGGACGCGTATGATCCGCTGGCCTGGGATGAGCATGGCCTGCCGCAATGATCGCGGTTGATACGTCGGCCGTCGTCGCCATCGCCTTCGGGGAACCCGAGCGTCAGACATTCTTGCGCGTCCTACAACAGGCCAACAGGGCCTTGATCAGCACCGTCTCGGTGGTTGAGGCGCGCATGGTGGTGCATGGCAGACGGGGACAGCGGGCGGTCGTGTTGCTGGACGACGTGCTGCGACTGCCGATGTTTGAAGTCGTGGCCCCCGGTCCGCCCGAGATGGACGCGGCCTATGCCGCCTTCGTGGCGTTCGGCAAGGGCAGCGGCCACCCCGCCGGGCTGAACTTCGGCGATGTGTTCAGTTACGCGTTGGCGAAGGTGCGCGGATTGCCGCTGCTGTTCAAAGGTAATGATTTTTCTCAAACAGACGTTGCGAGTGCCGGCGGGGCATCCGGCTAAGTGATGCGTCGACCCGGACTGGCCAGCGCCACCCGCGCCTTGGCCAGCGCGAGCCGACGTCTGTCATCATCGGTTTCCACCAATTGCTCAAGTCTGGCAATGAGCGCGTCGGCTGATGCGTCCTCGCCCTGGGCGCGGCTCAACATGGCCAAGGCACCGTACAAGGCAAAGACCTCCTGGAGATGGAGCCGCGGCCGTTCAAAGAGGCCATCCAGCAACTCCTTGGCCTCGGCCAAATCGCCATCCTCAACCAGCAACACCGCCAGATTGCAGCGCGCGAACAGATACTCGGGATGGGCCGCCACCACCCGACGGTAGAGTTCCCGGCACTCGGTGTCCCGACCCTGCCGGGCCCGGAGTACCGCCAGGTTACCCAGCGCGATCGGGTGGTCCGGAACGCGTTCCAGAATGGCGTTGAGACGCGCCTCAGAGGCCGCGAACTCGCCCATCCGAGTGAAGTCCGCGGCCTCGATGAGCAGCGCCTCGAGGTCGGCCGGAAGATCGGTCGGACGCAGCGCCCGATCGATCTGGGTCGAGATCGCTTGAACCGAGCGCAACACCTTGCCGTCCCAAAACTGCACTGTCTCGTCGCCGTCGACCACACCGCTCTCGCGCAGCGAGCGAAGAAATTCGCCGCGTTCCTCAGGAGTGCCGACGGGCCGGCACGCCAGATCCCGAAGGATGGCTGCCGCACGCCGTTCGGGTGGCCCACCTGGGATGCGCTGAACCGGTGACTCGCGCGTCAGCCGATCGGTCAGCAATTGTGCGCCCAAGTCACGCACGGTCGCGTCGCCGGCCAGATAGATCGTTTCCAGATAGGCATCGCTGACGGTCAAGGCGCCGAGCACTGACTCCAGGTGTGCCTCGTCAGCCTTCGACAGTCGACGCATCCAGTCGATCGGCAGCACCTGGCGCCAACCGAAGAGCGCCGGACAAGTCAGGGGTGCCGCATCCCGTTCCAGGACGGCAAGGTTTTCCGCGGCGGCCGCATGCCGCGGATCCTGCTCCAGCGCCTCCCGCCACAGCGTGCGCGCGGTGTCGGCACGCCCCAGCCGACTGGCCGCCCCGGCAGCCAGATGGAGCCGTTCAGCGACCCGATGACGGCGCTCGCTCGCAGCCCACGCGGCCCGCTCCATACGTTCGAAGGCGTCCCAGGCCGCCTGATCTTCGTGGATCAGCAGCAGCGCGGTGAGCTGTCCGTAAGCATCCTCGGAACGGCGGGCATGGGCCTGAGTCAAGGGGACGCCAAGCGCCCTGGCGCCGGTCTCATCGCCCAGATACAAGCGCAGCCGCAGTGCCCAGCCCAGGGCATACAGGTTCTCCGGATCTTGCGCCCAGGCCTCTAGGAAAGCGGTCAGTGCCTCCTCGACGCGGTTCAGATGAAAGAGCGCGAACGCGCGGTTATTGCGGGCGGAAAGAACGCTGCAGCCGTCCAGCACCCGCACCACGCCCGCGAAATCATCGGCATTCAGATGCAATCGACCAATATCGAACTGCTCCGCCTGCTCCCGGGTGATCTGCGAGCCGTCGGGCTGGCGCAGAATTTCCTGCAGACCGGCGGCGTCGGTCAGGTCGACCCTCGACAAGGCGCCCAGGACCCGGGCGCGCTCCGCGACGCGGTACGCCAATGCGAGATGGCGGCCCTCGACCGCCAACGGGAAGAAGGTTTCAAGCGCACGCGGACTGTTGGGCCGACGCTCCAGCCACTGATAGGCGGCCAGGGCCGCCGCACCCCGGTCGCGGCCCAGGTCCAGGGCATCCACCAGCAACTGGTTGGCGCCGCCGTGATCGGGGAAGCGCTGGACCAGGACCCGCGCCCGCTCGATCGCCCGCGGATAGTCCCGGTCGCGGAGCAGCCGCTCGACGGCCTTGATCTGAGCCGGCTCGGGCGGCGGGGTCTTCGACGGCTTTTTCGGCACCGCGGTTCCTCATCGTGGTTTGGTGTTGCGCAGGCGTCCAGTGTAACGGAACCGGCCTGCCGACGCGGCGAAGCAGGCCGTTCGCCAACGCCGGACCGACCTTTATAATATACTATGATATATATCAACGCCGGAGGATACCGCCATGAGCCAAGTCGCCAAACTTTTCACAAACGGTCGGAGCCAGGCGGTCCGTTTGCCGGCCGCCTATCGATTCGATACGAAAGAAGTGTTCATCCGTCGAGATCCGGCAACCGGCGACGTGATTTTGTCGCGCAAGCCGACGGACTGGGATGAATTTTTCGCTATCCTCAAGGATGCGGAAGTGTCGGCGGATTTTCTCGACGCGCACGAGCGTCATCAGGGAACGCACGCGCGCGACCCGTTCGCGGGTTGGAGTGAATGAAGCAATACATGCTCGACACCAATGCCGTGAGCCACTTGCTCAAGGAGCATCCGGTTGTCGTACAGCGCGTGGTCGGCGCGCCCATCACCGCCCTGTGCATCTCGGCGATCACCGAAGGCGAGTTGCTGTTCGGTCTGGCGAAACGGCCGGACGCCAAGCGACTCCATCTTGCCGTTCGGGCCTTCTTGCGGCGTGTCGATGTCTTGCCATGGGATAGTGTTGTTGCGGGCCGTTACGGGACGGTGCGCGCCGCGATGGAGCGTCAAGGCAAGCTGCTTGCGCCGATCGATCTGCTGATCGCAACACACGCACTGAGCGTTGGCGCGGTACTGGTGACCAACGACCGGGCTTTCGGTCAAGTCGACGGCCTCGCGGTCGAAGACTGGACGATGTGAACTTGCGACCCAGGATCAGTGGAACCGTGCTGAGGGCGGGCTCCAGATCACCCACGAGCCCGACCAGCACCAGGGTGCCGTCGAGCGTCAGCGTGGACAGATAAGGATTGACGTCGTGAGCATAGGGAACAGTGTCGACGATCAGATCAAAGCGCCCCTTCGCCGCCTCCATCTGCGCCGTCTCGGTGGACAACACGATGCGATCGGCACCCAGTCGACGGGCATCCGACTCCTTGCCGGGCGAGCGCGTGAAGAGCGTCACCTCGGCACCCAGGGCCTTGGCCAACTTGAGCCCCATGTGTCCCAGGCCGCCCAATCCGATGATGGCCACCCGGCTCCCCGGACCGAACTGCCAATGCCGCAGCGACGACCACTGATTCCCGCGCAGAGCAGCGGGGCGGCACCGGCCGGATCGAGCCCCGCGGGAACCTTCAGCACGAACCTCTCGGAGGCGACAATCCGCTGCGAGTAGCCGCCATAGGCGGGGCGCTAATCATGGCGGTCGTACGAGCTATAGGTCAGGGTGTGTCCCTGCTCGCAATACTGCTCCAGCCCCTGTTCGCAGGGCGTGCAGTGCCGGGAGGAGTCGACCATGCAGCCGATGCCGACCGCATCCCCCGGCTGGAAGCGCGTGACATCGGCGCCCACGCTGACCACCCGCCCGATGATCTCGTGACCGGGAACCAGCGGATAGAAGCTCCAGCCCCAGTCGTTGCGGGCCATGTGCAGATCCGAGTGACAGACGCCGCAGTAGAGGATCTCGATCACCACATCGTCGGGACGCGGATCGCGGCACTCGAACTGGTAAGGCGTCAAAGCATCGGTGGCGGATTGGGCGGCATAGCCGAGGAAAGTCGCCCTTTGGAACCCGCAGGGTTGCCACCCCAGGTCATCGGGGGCGGGCGTCTCCACGCACTCTTGGCCGCCCCGTCGAGCACAGCGGCACTGACACTGGTGGCAAATTCCCCAGCCCGCTCACGCGACCGGCTCACCACATCCAGCCGCGCAGATCATGCGCGCCACTCCGGCCGGACCCCGATGTTGCTACAAAGCCCGCCGCAGCGTGGCGAGGTCAGCAATGCCGAGTCCAGTGATCGAGGCGATGGCCGCATCGCTCAGGTCGGTACCGTGGATCAGATTGATGGCCGTCAGGCGCAAGGCTTCGGCCCGACCTTCGGCCCGACCTTCCTCCCGACCCTCTTCCCGCGCATCCTTGAGCAAGCTGCGCTCGTCGCGCAGCGTCCGCTCGCGCACGAAGGCCAGGCGCCGGGCCTCGGCGTCGGCGCTCAAGGTCTTGAGTTTGTCCAGCGCGGCGCGCACCGGTGGGTCGACGATCTGCGCCATGGTGTCTTCCTCCTGCCAGTGTTCAAAGAGTGTGATCCAGGCGCCGAGCGCGCCCTCGGTTTGTTGGAGCCGATCGGCCTTGCGCAGTTCGATCAGGTTGAGCTGGAGTTCCTGACCCAGAGTCACCGCCGGGCGCGCGGCATCGCGCATTTCAAAACACCACAGCGCCTGGTCCTGGTGCGCCGGGTCCTGGAACAGGTCGAAGTCGAGCAGATGGATGCCGATGGCCGGCTGAAGTTCACCGTAGGATGCGGTGAGGCACGAACCGCATCGCAGGTCACGCGGGGAGTGATGCGGTTCGTGCCTCACCGCATCCTACGGCCTGCCGCGTCTTCGGCCAGCAGGTCCAGGATGATGTATTTGCCGTGCAATTCCGCGGCATCAATGGCCGGATTCTTCACCGCGATGTGCGTGATCGGCGCCGCGCACCGGCGCACGGCGTTGATCAGCGCCACCAGCAGGTCCGGGGCGTCGCCGAACAGACGCTTGAATACATAGTCGTTCTTGGGGTCGAGCAGGTCGCACATCGCAACGGATGACGCCGGCACGCGCGTGGCGTCGCGCTGTCACACCGTCAGTGAGGCCGGGCGCTCGAACACTGATCGCAGCGATCGGCAGCGACGAACTCGATAATGGCACGCGTGTCGTCCGAGCAGTTCTTGAAGACGATGCGGTCAAGAATATCGGGGCCGTGCCGCAGGATCAGCGCGCCGATCAACTCATCAACAAAGGACTGGGTCACCGCCAGACCGGCGAAGTCGAAAACCACCTCATGGCCTTGCCGCAACGCCTCTTCAGCCTGCTGTCGAGGGGGCACGGCAACGGAGCGCAGGCCCGCAAAACGACCCTTCGATTGGGCGCTGAGCAGCAGATGTTTACGGTGGGTGGGCGTGTCCATAGCGGTCAACGAATTTAAGTCCAGAGGCGTCGAGGACCGCATCGCCCTCCGCAATCGGGATTCTCCTCGATCGGGATCGTGAACGACCTGCGCTCGGCCCGGATCAGTTTGGGGGCGATCCCATCGAGATCTCCCTGACCCGGGGTCTTGCGCACCATGCTGACTCGCAGGCGCCCCAAGTCCTCGTACTTGGCTGAGCTGATACTCCAGATGGTCGAGATCGGCCGCCTGCCGTCGTTGGTCATCACGTCGGCCTTCTCTTGGAGACCCGCGGTAAACTGGTCGTCCATGCGGTTTGTAAGCTAGCGCCACACCGTAAACGGGCGCACGCAGGTACCTTGGGTCGCGCGCCTGCTCCGGATCTGCCTGATCCCGCATAGCAACGAATCGCGGCTTCCCCTGAACCGAATCCTCGCGGGTTTTTGGCGAGGCGCGCGCAGATCCGGGCTAACCTACCGCAAACCTGAGGATCTGCGGCTGAGCAATCTCGATCGTGGGGTTGTGAGGTTTGTACAGATGGATCTACCTGAAAATTTCGACATGCACCACAGAAAAGCACTAAAATTAACAGTAACTGTCAACACGATGGGAAAACACAATGAAAGCAGCAGAATTTCAGGTTGTCAAGGAGGCCCAAAGAGCAGCGAAAGGCCAGCTAAGCTTCTTCAATAGCATGATGGCAGCTAAGACACGGAGTTCGTCCACCAAGGTTGCGCCTACCCCCGCAGTTAAAAACGCACGCAACGAAAAGCAAAAGTAACCTCAACTGAGGTTTCCGGGTTCTGAAAACTGTCAGAGCGCAAAGCGCTTGGGATCGGGGGTTTGTGATGGGTCTTGCGGGGATCTAGGCGAACCCCTCGCCCCCCTCTAGGCCTCTGCACAACCCCTCGGTCGACCCCATGGAAAAGCCGGAAACTCCAGAAATCAATGCATGTTCGCAATATATACCACCTTCGGGTGGTTTTTTTTGTTTGGGGAGGAACCCATGCTCTACGACGAAAACGACTATCTGAGGGAAATGCCCGACGACGAGGCACTCGATATTGGACGCTCCGCCTTCCGCCGTGACTACGGCCGTCTGCTTCATTGCCCTGCATTCAGACGCCTTCAGGGAAAGACGCAACTCTTTCCAGGCCATGAGTCCGACTTCTTCCGGAATCGCTTAACTCATTCACTTGAAGTGGCGCAGGTGGCAAAAGGGATAGCACTAAAAATCAATAAAACATGCCCTGGATTCCAGGATTCGCCTATCGACTTGGACCTCGTTGAATTCGCAGGTTTAGCGCACGATCTGGGACATCCGCCGTTCGGACACAACGGCGAACGTGCGCTAGATGACTGTATGAAGAATTGCGGTGGCTTTGAGGGCAACGCCCAGACGCTGCGGATACTGTCGCGAGTGGAAAAATAGGCGCTCATGCATGATCCATCGGAATCTGACGTTTGTGGCATCTCACACAGAGGCGTCGATCGCCGCCTGGGACTTAATTTGACCTATCGGACTCTGGCAGCGATCCTCAAATACGATGTGCCCATCCCGCTACGACGCAAAGAATCGGATGCGCTCAAGAAGGGCTACTACGCCTCCGAGCGCGGTCTCGTAGACAAGATCAAGCAGAATGTAGGTAGCCCGGAAGGCGAGCACCAGAAGTTCAAGACGATCGAGTGCCAGATCATGGACATCGCCGACGATATAGCCTATTCGACATATGACCTCGAAGATACGATGAAGGCGGACTTTACTCATCCTCTTGCATTGCTCGCCAAAATTGGAAACGAAAGCCTATTCGACATCTTGTGGAGTAAGGTTAAGAAAGAAATAAATGACGTGACGAAGGATGAGGTATTTGCCGCTCTGACAGACATCCTTATCTTTCCTGACTTGACAGCCGATGATCCAGAACCCCCTGGCACGCCCATAACGTCAAGACTCATCGCGGGCTACGAAGCGTCCAAACTCATCGCCGTTGATGGCGCGATGCGTTCTAGATTCTCATCAGCAATGATTGATGGCTTTGTCCGCGGGGTTTCAGTAACCCCAAGAGGAATAAGTAAAGGACTTCGCTTCTCCGAAGTGGAGGTAAGGAGAGACATCAGGGTGAAGATAGAAGCATTGAAACATCTCAATTATCTTTTGACAATCATGTCCCCACGCTTGAAAGTAGTCGAGTATCGTGGCTATGAAGTTGTTCGTACGATCTTTGAAACACTGGACTCCGATGAAGGGAACTTGCTCTTGCCTGACGACGTTCAAGTGATGTACAACCGTCTAACCGATACCGATTCAAAGAAGAGGATGATCTGCGATTTTGTGGCCGGCATGACGGATCGATACGCTGTTGAGTTCTACGGACGCCTCAGGGAGACTGGAGCCTCTATTTTCAAGCCGATATAGGATTAATGACGCAGACCGCAAGGAAGCCTTGAACGCCTGGCGCAGTGAACCGGAGACGGCCCGGTGCAGTTTGCGGCGCCCCGGCGCGAAGGTATCCTGGATCGCCTTGGCATAGCGCGAGACGTCATTGACGTCGAGGCTCCGGATCTTCGCTGTTTGACCAGACTACGGACTAAGCGATTGGTGCCGTTGGTTCAGACTGCATATTGGGCGGACGGTCGTCCGCCCTCTTGGCCGGTTGGATGTCGAACAGGATGTAGGCGCGCGGGGCGAGGCCCCGTGACTCGCTCGGACCCGTCTGGTGAAGCACGACTAGGGGAAAGCGCTTTGCCGGGCTTTGCGCGGGCTTGATACTGACATTGAGCCGGACCAGATCCAGAGAGTACGCCTGCTCATAGCCAAGTTCTTTGAACCAGCTTGTGCTCCCTTTCCTGGCCGATGAACTGCTTGTCATTGAGCTTGACTATCCCCGGTGATGAAGTCGAGCACAGTGCCGTCCGGCGTCTCCTCCTCTTCCCCCGTTATAACATGCGCGGCCGTCCTCCACCCCGTCGGTCTCAGTTCCACCTGCTCCGGGCCGATGAAGGCGTGCTTGATGACCTGATCCTCGCTCCGGTTGCTGAACTTTGCTTGATCAGCCCAAAAAATAAAGGGCGCCCTAAGGCGCCCTTCATTTTTTTGGCGCTAGCCAAAAAAAGCCTACTTGATCTGGGGATCAAGCTCGCCCTTGGCATAGCGCGTGGTCATGGCATCCATGGAGAGCACCTTGATCTTGCCGGCGTTGCCGGCCGTACCGAAGGCTTCGTAGCGGTCTTTGCAGATGCCCTTCATCGCCTTGGTGGCGACCGCGAGGAACTTGCGGGGGTCGAATTCCTTCGGGTGTTCCGCAAAGAACTGACGGATGGCGCCGGTGGAGGACATGCGCAGATCGGTGTCGATGTTGACCTTACGCACGCCGTGCTTGATGCCCTCGACGATTTCGGAGACGGGCACGCCGTAGGTCTCACCCATGTCGCCGCCGAACTTGTTGATGATCGCCAGCCATTCCTGGGGCACCGACGAGGAGCCGTGCATCACCAGATGGGTGTTGGGGATGCGGGCGTTGATCTCCTTGATACGCTCGATCGCCAGGATGTCGCCGGTGGGCGGCCGGGTGAACTTGTAGGCGCCGTGGGAGGTGCCGATGGCGATGGCGAGCGCATCGACCTTGGTCTTGGCGACGAAGTCGGCGGCCTCTTCGGGGTCGGTGAGCAACTGGCTGTGGTCCAGCGTGCCCTCGGCGCCGACGCCGTCCTCCTCACCGGCCTGGCCGGTCTCAAGCGAGCCCAGGCAGCCCAGTTCGCCTTCGACCGAGACGCCGCAGGCATGGGAGATGGCGACGACGGCCTTGGTGATGTCGACGTTGTACTCGTAAGAGGTTGGCGTCTTGCCGTCCTCGCCGAGTGAGCCGTCCATCATGACGGAGGAGAAGCCGAGCTGGATGGAGCGCTGGCAGATGGGCATGGAGGTGCCGTGATCCTGGTGCATGCACACCGGAATGTCCGGCCATTCCTCGATGGCGGAGAGGATCAGGTGACGCAGGAAGGGCGCACCGGCATACTTACGTGCCCCGGCGGAGGCCTGGACGATGACCGGGGAGTTGGTCTCGGCGGCGGCCTCCATGATCGCGCGCATCTGTTCCAGGTTGTTGACGTTGAACGCCGGGACGCCGTAGCCATGCTCGGCGGCATGGTCCAGCAGTTGACGCATTGTGATCAAAGCCATGGTGGTTCTCCTCGTTCTTGGTGGAAAGGTTGGTTAGGGGTTGATTCAGGTCGAGCGGATTCGGCTAGTCCCGCACCAGCAGCTTGTGCTCGCCGACCCGCATGATCTTCATGATGTTGGTCTGGTTTCCGACACCGGAACGGTCACCCTTGGTGATGATGACCAGGTCGCCGTTACGCACGGTTCCGCGCCGCAGCAGTTCCTCGACGACCTCCATGTTCAGCTCGTTGACGTCCTTGCTCGCCAACTCGAAACTGACCGGATAGACACCGCGGAAGATCCGCACCTTGCGGCGGGTCTCGGCGTTGCGAGCCATCGCCAGGATGGGGATGCCGGAGCTGATACGCGACATCCATTTCACGGTGGAGCCGGTCTCGGTCAAGGCCGCAATCGCCTTGACGCCCAGATGATTGGCCGTGTACATAGTGGCCATGGCGATCGCCTCGTCGACCCGGCCGAACACCGTGTCGATGCGATGCCCGGAGCGGGTGACGTGCCGCTCGGCCTCGCTGCAGATGCGGTCGAGCGCTTCCACCACCCTGGCCGGGTCCCGGCCGATCGACGACTCGGCCGAGAGCATCACCGCGTCGGTGCCGTCCAGCACCGCGTTCGCCACGTCGAATACCTCGGCCCGCGTCGGGATGGGGTTGTCGATCATGGACTGCATCATCTGGGTGGCGGTGATCACCACGGTGTTGAGTGAGCGGGCGCGGCTGATCAGGTGCTTCTGCACCGCCGGCAGCTTGGCGTCGCCGATCTCCACGCCCAGGTCGCCGCGGGCGACCATGATGACATCCGCCGCCTGGATGATCTCGTCCACCGCGTTGAGCGACTCCGCCCGCTCGATCTTGGCGACGATGCCGCCGCGGCCGCCGGCCGCCCGGAACAGTTGGCGCGCGAGTTGCACATCCGCGGCGTTGCGGACGAACGAAACCGCCAGGTAGTCGGCGCCCAGTTCGGCGGCCAGGCGGATGTCGGCCTCGTCCTTGTCGGTCAATGCCGGAGCGGAGAGGCCGCCGCCCTTCTTGTTGATGCCCTTGTTGTTGGAGAGCTTGCCGCCGGCCACGACCGTGCAGTCGATGCGCCCGCTGCTGACCGACGCGACCCAGAGTTCGATCGCCCCATCGTCCAGCAACAAGGTATCGTCCGGGTAGACATCATCCGCCAGGGTCGCATAGGTGGTGCCGACCCGGGTGCGGTCGCCCTCGGTGAGCGGACAGGCGGTATCGATGGCGAAAGCGTCGCCCAGCGCCAGGTCGATCGGCCCGTCTTTGAAGCGGCCGATACGGATTTTCGGTCCTTGCAGATCGAGCAGAATGGAGATTTCCTGGCCGGCCGCCGCGGCGCGCTCACGCACCAGGGCCACCCGCTCGCGGTGACGCTCATGGGTGTCATGGGAGCAATTGAGCCGCACCACATCGACACCGGCGGCGATCATCGCGTCCATCATGGCCGGCGGGTCGGTGGCCGGCCCCAGGGTCGCGACGATCTTGGTACGTCTGGGTATGCGCATGATCGTGCCCCCGGCGCGCCGCGCTCAGCCCTTGGCCCGCGCTTCGAGCATCGCCACCGCCGGCAGCGTCTTGCCCTCCAGGTACTCCAGGAAGGCGCCGCCCGCGGTGGAGATGTAGGACACCTTGTCGTAGATGTCATACTTCTGGATGGCCGCGATGGTATCGCCGCCGCCCGCCAGGCTGAAGCCCGCGGCATTGGCGATGGCCATGGCGACGGTCTTGGTGCCGCCGCCGAACTGGTCGAACTCGAAAACGCCGACGGGGCCGTTCCACACGATGGTCCCGGCCTTGGCGATGATATCGGCCAACTGCTGGGCGGACTTGGGGCCGATGTCGAAGATCATGTCGTCGTCGACCACGGCGTTGGCGTCCTTGGTGACGGCCGGCTCGGTCTCGGCGAAGTTCTTGCCGGTGACCACGTCGACCGCGATCGGGATGGTGGCGCCGCGCGCCGTCATCTTTTCGATCAGGGCCTTGGCCGTGGGGATCAGATCATGCTCGCACAGCGAATGGCCGATGTTGTGCCCGGTGGCCGCCAGGAAAGTGTTGGCGATGCCGCCGCCGACTACGAGCTGGTCCACCTTCTCCGACAGCGCTTCGAGCACCGTGAGCTTGGTGGAGACCTTGGAGCCGCCGACGATGGCGACCATGGGCCGGGCCGGATTGGCCAGGGCCTTCTTCAGCGCATCCAGTTCCTCGGCGAGCAGTAAGCCGGCGCAGGCGGTCGGCGCGAACTTCCCGACCCCATGGGTGGACGCCTGGGCGCGATGGGCGGTGCCGAAGGCGTCCATGACGAAGACATCGCACAGAGCCGCATATTTCTTGGCCAGTTCTTCGTTGTCCTTGCCCTCGCCCTTGTTGAAGCGGACGTTGTCCAGCATCACCAGTTCGCCGTTCGCGACCTCCGGGGTGTGCTCGAAATAGTCGCGGATCAGACGCACCGGCTTGCCGAGTTTCACCGACAGGTCATCGGCCACGGGCTTGAGCGAATCCGCCTCGGAGAAGACACCCTCCTCCGGCCGGCCCAGATGGGACATCACCATGACCTTGGCGCCGGCCTTGATGCAGTGCTCGAAAGTGGGCAGGGAGGCGGTGATCCGGGCATCCGAGGTGACCTTGCCGTTCTTGACCGGGACGTTCAGGTCGGAGCGGATCAACACCCGCTTGCCGGCGAGATCGAGGTCGGTGAGCTTGATGAAGGACATGGGGCAACCCTCTTTATCTTGTGGTGAATCGAGCCATCTGGAAAGCCGCGGGGCTTTGCGGAGGACTCTGCGGACTGGTCGCGGGGCGCGCGAAGCGCTCCGCGATCAGACCGGGACGTCCGTGCCGGTGGTGGGTTACGGCGCGCATGGGACTTGGAGCGGACCCCAAGCCTGTTGCCGGCGCACCTAACCCACCTACGAATCGGTGGGTTACGGCGCGCACAGGACTTGGAGCGAACCCTAAGCCTGGTTCCGGCGCGCCTAACCCACCCTACGCGACGTGCTCGACCAGGCGCAGCATGTTGCAGGTATAGCCGTACTCGTTGTCGTACCAGGAGACGACCTTGACGAAGGTGGGGTCCAGCGCGATGCCGGCACCGACGTCGAAGATCGAGGGCGTGCCGCACCCGCGGAAATCGGTGGAGACCACCTTTTCCTCGGTATAACCGAGCACGCCCTTGAGATCGCCGGACTCGGAGGCGGCCTTCATGGCGGCGCAGATTTCCTGGTAGGAGGCGCCCTTGGTCAGCTCGACGGTGAGGTCGACCACCGAGACGTCGGAGGTCGGGACGCGCAACGCCATGCCGGTCAGCTTGCCGTTGAGTTCAGGCAGCACCACGCCGACGGCCTTGGCCGCACCGGTGGAGGACGGGATGATGTTCTCCAGGATGCCGCGGCCGCCGCGCCAGTCCTTGGAGGACGGGCCGTCGACGGTCTTCTGGGTGGCGGTGGCAGCATGCACCGTGGTCATCAGACCGCGCTTGATCCCCCAGTTGTCATGCAGGACCTTGGCGACCGGGGCCAGGCAGTTGGTGGTGCAGGACGCGCCGGAGATGATGGCCTGACCGGCGTACGTCTTGTGGTTGACGCCGTAGACGAACATCGGGGTGCTGTCCTTGGAGGGGGCGGACTGCACCACCTTCTTGGCGCCGGCGGCGATGTGCTTCTGGCAGCTTTCTTCGGTGAGGAAGAAGCCGGTGGACTCGATGACGAGGTCCGCGCCGATCTCGTTCCACTTCAGGTTGGCCGGGTCCTTTTCCGCGGTCAGGCGGATGGACTTGCCGTTGACGATCATGGTGTGACCATCGACCGCGATGTCGCCGGGGAAGTTACCGTGGACCGAATCGTACTTGAGCATGTAGGCCAGGTACTCGGGGTCGAGCAGGTCGTTGATGCCGACGACCTCGATGCCGGGGAAGTCCTTGGAAATGGCGCGGAAAACCATCCGCCCGATACGGCCGAAGCCGTTGATACCAACTTTGATTGTCATGCATGCTCTCCTGTGGAGTGGTAAAAATCGTGCCCCGCCGACGGACGGGGCTGAGTAAATCGTACGGCTATAGCCTTCGTACCTGATATCCAGACAGACCCTTGGTGTAGGGGCGGGTTTGAAACCCGCCCCCACGTCCGGTTATCACGTCCGACGGCTAACAGCCCCAGACCTGCGGCTTAGAGCCCGGCCGCAAAGGGGGTGAGGTTAGAGGACGCGCCGGACCGTGGCAACCACATTGTCTACGGTGAAACCGAATTCCTTGAACAGCGCACCGGCCGGCGCGGACTCGCCGAAGCGGTCGATACCGACCACGGCGCCGTTGGTGCCGACATATTTCCACCAGCCGTCAGTCACCGCGGCCTCCACGGCCACCCGCGCGGTGACGGCCTTGGGCAGCACGGACTCCTTGTAGGCGGCGTCCTGCGCGTCGAAGACGTTGGTACTGGGCATGGAGACGACCCGGACTTTCTTGTCGGTCATGGCCTCGGCGGCCTTCACCGCCAACTCCACCTCGGAACCGGTGGCGATCAGGATGGCGTCCGGGGTGCCGGCGCAATCGCGCAGCACATAACCGCCGCGGGCGATATCGGCCACCTGGGCCGGGGTCCGCGCCATGTGGGCCAGATTCTGACGCGAGAAGATCAGGCAGGAGGGTCCGCTGCGCCGCTCGATGGCAAGCTTCCAGGAAACCGCGGACTCCACCGCATCGCAGGGCCGCCAGACGCTCATGTTGGGGATCATGCGCAGGGTCGGAATCTGCTCCACCGGCTGATGGGTGGGGCCGTCTTCGCCCAGACCGATGGAGTCGTGGGTATAGACGAAGATCGTCGGAATCTTCATCAGCGCTGCCATGCGCAGCGCGTTGCGGGCGTACTCCGAGAACATCAGGAAGGTGGCGCCGTAGGGGATGAAACCGCCGTGCAGCACGAGGCCGTTCATGATGGCCGACATGCCGAACTCGCGCACGCCGTAATAGACATAGTTGCCCGAGGCATCGGTCTTGCTCACGCCCTTGCAGCCCTTCCACAGGGTCAGGTTGGAGCCGGCGAGATCAGCCGAACCGCCCAGGAACTCGGGCAGCAGCGGGCCGAAGCCATTCAGGGCGTTTTGCGAGGCTTTGCGTGAGGCGATGGTCTCGGCCTTCTCGACGACGGCGGCGATAAAGGCGTTAGCCTGCTCATTCCAGTCGGCGGGCAGTTCACCAGCCATGCGGCGCTTGAATGCAGCAGCCTCCGCCGGGTGGGCGGCGGCGTAAGCATCGAAACGCGTGTTCCACTCCGCCTCGGCCTTGGCGCCGCTCTCCTTGGCGGACCAGCCGGCATAGATGTCGGCCGGGATTTCAAAAGGCGCATAGGACCAGCCCAAAGCCTCGCGGGTCAGCGCGATCTCAGCGTCACCCAGGGCCGCGCCGTGGCATTCTTCCTTGCCCTGTTTGTTGGGCGAGCCGAAGCCGATGATGGTCTGGCAGCAGATGAGCGAGGGCCGATCCTCGACCGCCCGCGCCTCTTCGATGGCCGCCTTCACGGCTTCCGCATCGTGCCCGTCCACCTTGGGGATGACATGCCAGCCGTACGCCTCGAAGCGCTTGGGGGTGTTGTCCAAGAACCAGGCGGGGGTATTGCCGTGACCGCGCACCTCACCGTCGATGGAGATGTTGTTGTCGTCGTAGACCGCGATCAGCTTGCCGAGCCCCAGGGCGCCGGCCAGCGAGCACGCCTCATGGGAGAGGCCTTCCATCAGACAGCCGTCACCCAGGAAACAGTAGGTGTGATGATCGACGATCGGATGCCCCGGCTTGTTGAACTGGGCGGCCAGGATCTTCTCCGCCAGGGCCAGTCCCACCGCGTTGGTGATGCCTTGACCCAGGGGGCCGGTGGTGGTCTCCACGCCGGGGGCATAGCCGTACTCCGGATGACCAGGGGTCTTGGAGTGCAGTTGGCGGAACTGCTTCAGATCCTCAATGCCGAGCCCGTAACCGGTCAGGTGCAGCAGTGAGTAAATCAGCATGGAGCCGTGCCCGTTGGAGAGCACGAAGCGGTCGCGGTCAGCCCAGTGCGGATTGCCCGGGTTGTGCTTCATGAAGTCGTTCCACAGGACCTCGGCGATGTCCGCCATGCCCATGGGTGCGCCGGGGTGGCCGGAATTGGCCTTCTGGACCGCATCCATGCTGAGCGCGCGGATGGCGTTAGCGAGTTCTCTGCGTGAGGACATGGCCCCTCCTGATCGTTGTTGGCTGACTCATTAAATTATGCGGCCCGACGCCCCCGACCCGACAGGTCGGGGGCGATGGCACGGATGCGGGTGGCGCAGTGCGGAAACCTTAAGGCCGGGGCTCGGCCGCGACCGACGCCGGGCGGCCCGTTCGCGGCCCACGGGCGAAAACGGGATGATCGACCGCCGAGCGGGCTCGACGGCGACCTTTCCAGCGGCCCGGTATTGTGACCGAAAGGACGTATCCGGGACATCAAAACAAACTTATGCCGGCACAAGACGATTCATGATATCAGAATATTCAATATTGACAAAGATCATGGCGCTTCTTGGCATCAGTGCGACAGACGGGTCGAAGCAGCATCGACCTCAGGCGATCGACCGTCATCGCCTCAGGTTTTCCACTTGATCGAGCAGCCCATGCTGGGAATCTGATCAGCGGGTCCGCGCCCGGTTGCGGCGACCTCCCGCATCGCCTCGAACAGGTCCCGCCGCACCCCGGCGGGCGCGGCTTCTTTGCGGCTCTCGTCGAGCCGGCCGCGGTACTGGAGACCCAGGTCCGCGTTGTAACCGAAAAAATCCGGGGTGCACACCGCGCCATAGGCACGGGCAACCGCCTGGGTCTCGTCGAACAGGTAGGGGAAGGGATAACCGAAAGCCTCGGCGATCTGCCGCATGTTCTCGAACCCGTCTTCCGGGTAGTCGACTGGATCGTTGGACATGATCCCCACACAGCCGATGCCAAGCGCCTGAAGCTCCCGTACATCCCGCACGATCCGCTCGCGCACGGCTTTGACGTAAGGGCAATGATTGCAAATGAACATCACCAGCAACCCACGCTCGCCTGTGCACTGGTCGCGGGTCCAGATCCGGCCGTCCACGCCGGGAAGTGAGAAATCCGGCGCGGCAGCGCCGAAGTCGCAGACTGGGGTTTGCAGCGAGGCCATGGCAATCCTCCGGACTCGTGAAGTGGCGGTCGGGGCCGGGCGACCCGGGTCCCCCATGGTAACCAAATTGATCGGGATTCCAAACCCCGTGCGCGCGGGGGTGCGATCACAAGTGATGTGGTCGCAGACGCGCGTCGGATGGGCAGAGCGAGCGCGATGCCCATCCGGCCACCGCGGCGCTTGATGATCGCCGCTCACCCGATCCGCGGTCCCGGATAGTCCGGCCGCCGGCGGGCGAGGCGAACCGCGGCGGCGTTCATGTGCGCGAACAGCGCCCGATAGAGCGCGCAGTAAGGGTCCTTCGCGAACAGGGTGCCATGGACGGTGAAGGCCCGTACCGGACAACCGCCGTGGCAGAGCGCCAGGTAGTCGCAGGCGATGCAGTCGCCCTGCATCAAGGCGGCGGGGCGTCGACGGAAACCCTCCCTGGCGGAGCTGACGGCCAGCAGCGTCCCCAGGTCTGTCTCGGCGAGCAGGTTACCGAACCGATGCTCGGGGTAACTCGTGACCCAGCAGTCGCATTGCGCCACATGACCGTGCGGATCGATGGCGAGCAGATGGTTGGTGCAGTCGTCGGTCCAGATGCAGGGCAGCACCGCATGGACGCCGCTGAAATACCGCAACAATTCCTCGAAGGGTCCGATCCGCACCCCAGCGGTAGCGCCGCGCTCCAGCCAGAGGTCGGCCAGCGCGATGAAAAAACGCACCAGCGCCCCGGTCTCCAGGGGTAGCAACCGTTTGACCTGGTTGGATTGCCCTCCCGGAAAAGGCGTGTTGACCTGAAAGCTGTCGACCCCGAGTTCGTCGACGAAATAGCGGTAAAACCGTTCGGCGCCGAATTCCAGGGTGGCGGGGTTCGCCACCGCGATGACCTGCACGTCGATCCCGGCGGAACGGGCCAGGCGGACATTGCGCAACCATCGCGCGTCGTAATCCGCCGGGTCCCGTCCCCGCCGATGACGGTAGCGGTTGGGATAGTCCAGCGAGGTGCTGATACTGTTGTCGAACATCGCGCGGATCACGCCGTCCCAGGCCGGACTGTAGCCGATCATGTTGGTCTGCAGGGCATGGGTCACGGTCCGCCCGCGCGCGGCAGCAGCAGCGTCGATCAGACCCTGCGCCTGGGAGAACCAGGACGGCGGCAGCGTCATGACCTCACCGCCCTGCCAGTGAATCTGGAGTTCGGCGATGCCCTTGGCCACGAGATGATCCAAGACTTTGCCGATCAGCACCGGCAGACGGTCCAGGGTGAGCCAGGTGCCGTCCTTGTCCTCGAAACAATAGTCGCAATCGGCATTGCACCGCAGCGTCGGCAGCAGAATCAGCGAAAAGACCCTAGACCCCATCGCCGGATCCGTCCCGCTGCGCGGCATAGGCCGACAGAGCCTGGCGCAGTTCGACGGCGGCGGACGCCAGATCCGCGAATAACTGCTTGACGCCGTCGCAGGCAACATCGGTCCGGGGCCACTTGAAGTACCCGCCGCAAGAGGCGAACCAGGGACACGCGCAACACTCGGTCCCGGCGGCGAGCAGGGACTCGCGGAACGCGGTCACGGATGCCGGCCCCTGGTCCGGCAGGACTTCGCCGCGCGTGTCCAGAACGCACGTCTGCGCCGGATCGCGCTCCAGCAGGTGCCAGAGGTCGACCGGCGTTTCGTGAAGGAACCCGCCGAGTACGCCGTGGAAGGGCTCCACGGGCTGAGCCACGGTGGGGTTGTGCAGAAACAGATCGAGCGCCTGCCGCGCCTCTTCGACCGCTGCCGGACCCGGCTGAGGACCGACCAGACGGACCGGAAAGCCGAGTGAAACAGCCAGTTTGACGGCCCGGGCCAAGCCCGGCAGCCAAGGGATGGTCACCCGCACCGGATGACGGGCCAGCAACGGTGTGCAGCCGTAGAGGAAGGACAGATCAATCGCGGGATCCGTCATAACCAGATCGACCGCCAGCCCATCGCCCCAGTCCGCAAGCGGTGCCATATCGCCGGTGAGGGCGGTGAGTTGCAGGAACACCACCCCGTCGGGGACCTCAGCCCCCAATGCGGCCCGCAACTCTGCGGCTACACCGGCACGCACGATCAGCGGACGATCGGGAAAGGCCCGGAACAGGGACGCGGGGATGTTATAGACCATCATGACCAACCCCGCGCAGAATCGCGTGTGGTGCTGCCGCCCGAGCGGATTGCGTGGCGGCACCATCGAGTCGGAGACCAGGACAAAGCCCAGGTGAGTCCAAGCCGCGTCGATCAGCGCCGGTTGATCCAACTGCCGCCGCCACCACCCCGGCGGTTGATCCAACCGCCGCCCCCGCCATTGATCCAGCCACCGCCGCCCCCCCCATTGATCCAACCGCCTCCGCCGCCGCGGCGGTTGATCCAGCCGGCCGCGGCGTCCGTCCCGCCGCCGGCCAGACCGCCAAAGACCGCGACACCGATCGCGATCTTCGACCAGCGACCCAGGCCGATCAGGAAGTCCCGACGGCCTGGTTCGTCGATGTGATCAAGGTCGGGATCGGGCACGGTTACAGGCTTATCGCTCATCTCGGTTCTCCGCAACGGACTTCGGGTGGCCTCACAATTGGGACTCCCGATTGCGCTGCTAAGGGGTGGTCGGATTGGAGTAGTGCATGGTACGCAGCTTCCAGGCCCCGTCCAGTTTCTGGAGGACCACTGAGACATTCAGCACAAAGGTGCGGGGAGTCCCCTTCAGTGCGTCCTGGTAATCGCAGGTAGCCATCAGCCAGCCGACATCGCCGCTGCTGTCGCTGATCACCCAGGGGCAACTGCGCTTCAGGGTGCCGGCGTCGAAGTCCGCGAAGAAATTCCGGTACGCCTCCTCGATCTGCGCGCTGCCGACCCAGCGCTCGGCGGGGACGGTGCCCATGACCACGGTCGTTTCACCAGGGGCATAGAGCTTCATCACGCCGGCCAGATCGTGGGCGTCGAGTGCCTGTTCGTGGGCCTCGAACACCTCGCCCAAGCCGGGTACCGCTGCGTCCGCGGCGCTGGCCGGAATCCAGCACGCCGAGAGGACAGCCGCGAGCAATAAGGGTCTGGAAGTCATATCTTGCACCTATGGTCGACTGGGACCGGCCGTTGCCGGAAGCCCCGGGAAGCGGTTGGCAGTCCGGCCGGCGTCGCATCGGCCTGCACGACGGGTCTGCGCCGACGCGAAATTCGTTGCCCCGACTGTGTGAATCAGCATAGCAGCATTTGCGGTACTGATCGGTGTCCAACGCCATATCGCGTTCGCACCTGAGATCCAGACAGACCTTCGTGTAGGGGCGGGTTTGAAACCCGCCCCTACCTGCGGTTATCACGCCCGAAGGCTCCAACAGCCGCGTGGCCGGCCGTGATCAAGGCCGCGCCGGGCCCCCCCCTCAGGGGCACGCATCAGGCGCGATATAGGTCACACGATTGCGCCCGTCCTGCTTTGACCGGTAGAGGGCACCGTCCGCGATCTTGAACAGCGTCGTGATATCACGCCCCTGAAGGGCGGGGACTACGGTGAGGCCGAAGCTCAGGGTCAGGTTCAAGGTGTCATGCACCCCATCGGTCAGGGCGGTCGCGGCGACGATCGAGCGCGCCCGCTCGACCTGCCCGCACAGCGCTGCCGGATCGCCGTTGCGCAGCACCAGCCAGAATTCTTCGCCGCCAACCCGGGCAACGATCCCGTCAGGCTCGAACAATCCACGCAGCAGGGCGGCGATCTGCTTGAGCACCAGATCGCCGCGATCGTGCCCGTGGGCATCGTTGACCCGTTTGAAGTGGTCGATGTCCGCCACCGCGAATCCGAGCGGTGCGTCCGCCGGACAGCTGTGCGCCAGCGTCTCTTGCAGCCCGCGCCGATTCAGCAGCCCGGTGAGGGGGTCGGTCATCGCCAGCCGCTCCAGCCGCTCGGTGAGTTCGATGATGCGTTGTCCGGCGCGGATGCGCACCGCCAGTTCGTCGTTGTCGAAAGGTTTGTGTATGAAGTCGTCCGCCCCCGCGTCCAGGGCTTCCACAATGCCCGACTTCTCGGCGCGGGCGGTCAGCAGAATCACATAGACCCAGCGGTCGAGGCTGCGCCCGCGGATGGCGCGGATCAGGTCCAGACCGCTCATGCAGGGCATCATCCAGTCGGTGATGACGAACCGGATCGGTTCGCGGGCCAGCACCTCCATGGCCTCGCAGCCATCTTGCGCTTCCGCCACCGCATAGCCCGCGCTGGTCAGAAAGCTGGCCAGCATCCGCCGGGTGAAGCGCTGATCCTCAACCACCAGAATCTTCATGGTGCCGCTCCGTCCAGATAAACACGCAGCCCGGCAAGCAGGTCGTGGATGCGCCGGGCGGCCAGTGCCACCGGGGCCACGACCGCCCCGTCGGCCCCCTCGCCTCCCAGCCCCTCGATGCGGCTGAACAGTTCACCCAACTCACTCAATCCAACGTTGCGAATCATGCCCTTGAGCGAATGTGCGAGCCGCACGATCGCGGTCGCGTCGCCGGCCATGGCGGCCGCCTGCAGCGCGGCCAGATCCCGCTCGGCATCTTCGATGAACAGCGCGACCAGTCCCGCGAGTCCCGACGGGTCGTCGCCGAAGGCGGCCGCGATCCGCGCAAGCGCCACCGCGCTGTCGGGATGGATCGGCGCACCCACCCTCCCCGCGGGGCGCGGCTCGATCCCCGCGGACACCGGCGACGGCACCCCGTCCGCGCGTCCCGACCATAGCCGGACCTTCTCGCAGAGCCGTTCGGCATCGATGGGCTTGGTCAGATAGTCGTCCATGCCGGCGGCCAGGCAGCGCTCCCGATCGCCCTTCAGCGCATGGGCGGTCATCGCGATGATCGGGGTGCGGCGCCGGGGTCGGCCCGGCGGCGCGACGGCCGCCGCGGACTCCCGCTCCCGGATCGCGCGGGTGGTATCAAAGCCGTCCATCACCGGCATCTGCACATCCATCAAAATCAGATCGAAAGGCACGGACGCGTGAAGCTCCAACGCCTGCCGACCGTCGTCCGCCGTGGTGACCAGCACACCGCGCCGGGCCAGCAACTGGACCGCCAAGCGCTGGTTGAAGGGTTTGTCCTCGGCCAGCAGGACGCGCAATCCGGCGAGACTGGTATCGCGTGCGGCCCGCGCGGACCCGGCGGGCGGCGGCTCCCGGCCCCCGCGGGTGCCGACCGCGGGCGTCCGCTGCATGGCCTGGGTCAGCGTTTCGAAGAGCTGGGCGCGGCGGATGGGCTTGAGCAGACAGCCCACGACACCCTGACCGGCCAGGCGCTGCGCCTCCCCACGATGCCCGACCGAGGTCAACACGATGACCCGCGGCCGGCCGCTGGCGGGGTCGGCCCGGATCAGTCTGGCGGTCTCTTCGCCGTCCAGATCCGGCATCATCATGTCCAACAGCACCAGATCATAGGGTGTGCCGGCCGCGGCCGCCCGCGCCAGTTCCACCAGCGCCTCGCGCCCGCCGGTCACCGCGGCGACCCGACAGGACCAGACGCTCAGCGTCTTCTCCAGCACCAGCCGATTGGCGCGGTTGTCATCGACAATCAGACAGTGCGCCCCCGCCAGCACCACGGCCGCCCCATCCGCCGGCGGCGCCGGGGACTCGGCCAATCCGAAGCGCGCCGTGAACCAGAATCGGCTGCCGCCCTCCGGACGGCCCTCAAGACCCATTTCCCCGCCCATCATGCGCGCCAGCTGGCGGCTGATGGTGAGCCCCAACCCGGTGCCTTCGTAACGTCGACGTGTACCGTTGTCGGCTTGAATGAACGCCTCGAAGATCGCCGCGCGCTTGTCCACCGGCACCCCGATACCGGTGTCGGTGATCGTGAAGCGCAGCATCAGGCCCCCCGCGTCTTGGATCTCCGGGGCCACTTCGAGCAGCACCTCGCCGGTCTCGGTGAACTTCAGCGCGTTGCCGATGAGATTGACCAGAATCTGGCGCAGACCGCTGGGATCCCCGCACAGACTGGCCGGCACCGTATGCTCGATCAGGTGCACCAGTTCGATCCCCTTCTGAGCGGCACGGTAGCCGAAACTGTCCATCACGTCCTCGACCACCCCGGCCAGTTCGAAGTCCACCGCCTCCAGCTCGACCTGCCCGGCCTCGATCTTGGAAAAATCCAGCACGTCATCGATCAGCGACAGCAAAGCCTCGGCCGAGGCTTCGACGATCTCCAGATTTTCCCGCTGCTCCGCGTCCAGGTCGCTGTCAAGGGTGAGCTTGGTCATGCCGATGATCGAGTTCATCGGCGTGCGGATCTCGTGGCTCATCTTGGCCATGAACTCGCTCTTGACCAGGGCCGCCTGCTCGGCCTGCTCCTTGGCGGCCCGCAGGTCCTGCTCGGCCAGCTTGCGCTCCGTGATATCAACGAAACTCTCCACCAGCAGGCGCCGCCCGCTCAGATCCAGAGCGACCCCGCTCTTCAGCACGGTGATGGCGCGCCCATCAGGACCACGGAGGCTGATCTCGTTCTGACTGCGCTGGTGCAGGTCGGACAGGAAAGGACAGGCGAGCGAGTCGGCGCAAAAATGCGCATAGCAGCGCGCACCCACCAGCGCCTGACGGTCGATACCCAGGATTTCAGATGCCTTCTCGTTGGCGTCGACGACACGGTGCGCCTGCAGATCGATGATGGCGATCCCGGTCTGCACCGCGGTGAAGACCGCGTGCAGGCGGTGCTCATTCTCCTGAAGCTGGTCGGCAACGCGCTTACGTTCGGTGATATCCGTGTGGGACCCGGCCATCCGCAGGGGCCGGCCGTCGGCATCGCGCACGCAGGCGGCACGCGCCAGAATCCAACGCCAGGTGCCGTCCTTATGGCGCATCCGGAACTCGATGTCCAGGTGATCGACGGCGCCCCGCAGATGGGCATCGATGGCCGCCAGCGCACCCGCCAGATCGTCGGGGTGCACCCGCGTGCGCCACTCCTCGAAGCGACTGGGAAGCTCCGCGTCGTCATAGCCCAGCATCGCCTTCCAGCGCGGCGAGTAGTACACCTGATCCTCGGGGACCTTCCAGTCCCACAGACCGTCGTTCGCCCCGGCCACGGCCAGGGCGTAACGCGACTCGCTCTCACGCAATGCCGCCTCGATCGCCTGCGCTTCGGACAGGTCGGCGACCACCCAGACCACCCCGTCGGTCAAATCGCGCCCGTTCAGCGGCTTACCCGACAACTCGGCCGGAAAAACCGAGCCGTTCGCGCGCCGCAGGGGATAGCGGACATTGAACACGCCCCCTTCGTCGACCTGGGCGAAGAACTTGACACCGAAGCGCCGGTAGTGTTCGGGGGAGCAATGGAGCAGCGCGACCGAACTGCCGACGGCCTCCTCGACGGTGAAACCGAAAATCTCACAGGCGCGCTGGTTGATCTCCTCGATCACCCGCTCGCGATTCACCGTGAAGATGCCGATCAGGCTGTTCTCGAAGACCGACCGGTAGCGGTTGCGAATGGACACCTGGGCGCGGTCCGCGGCCACCCGTGAGGACTGATCCTCGAAGACCGTCGCCAGTTCGCCCGAGGCCAGGCGGAACACCCGGTTGGCGGCCCACATGTCCAGGTGGTCGTCCTGATACCGGCTGGCCTCGAGCAGCCCGGGCTCGCCGGTGGCGTGGACCTGCCGCAACAGCTCCAGCAAACCCATGGCCGCCGCGCCGGGGAAGGCCTCGCCCAGCGTCTGCCCGATCAGTTCGGCACAGTCACGGCGCACCAGGCGAGCCGCCGCCGGATTGAGGTAAGTCAGCAAAAAGTCCCGGCCATCCGGGGTCGGCCGGTAGACCGCAACGCCCTGGGTCAGACCCTCAATGATCTCTTGAGTAAAGTGCATTTGAACTCCCCGTCATCCGGGCACGGACCCTGTGGCATCCCGACCGGTCGGCCCGATTTGGCGACAAGCATAAGCCACCCACGCGGCAATATGGCAACCGTCGTCACACCCGATCCGGCGCGCGGCGCGCCCGGCGCCGCGCAAGCACCCTGTCGCGGCACTAGGATCTCTCTCGCCGAACCATTATCCTTAGCGGCTGGTTTTTCCACACTTGGCCGCACAAACCAATTCAAGTCCATGAGTAAAGACTACATCTTCACCTCCGAGTCCGTATCCGAAGGCCACCCCGACAAGATGGCCGACCAAATCTCCGATGCGGTGCTCGACGAAATCTATCGGCGCGATCCCAACCACACAAAGGCGCGGGTTGCCTGTGAGACCCTGGTGAAGACTGGCTTCGTCATGCTGGCCGGGGAGATCACCCTCACCGACGCGGACCTGAAGATCGACTACGAGCGGGTCGTGCGCGAGGTTGTCAACGAGATCGGTTACGATAATTCGGAAGTCGGCTTCGACGGTCACACCTGCGGTGTGCTGGTCGCCTTGGGCGAGCAGTCCAAGGATATCGATCAGGGCGTCAACCGCGAAACCGAGGAAGCTCAGGGCGCCGGCGACCAGGGGCTCATGTTCGGCTATGCCACCAACGAGACCGACCTGCTGATGCCGGCGCCGATCGACTACGCCCATCGGCTATGCAAGCGCCAGGCCGAGGTGCGCAAGAACGGCACCCTGCCGTGGCTGCGTCCGGACGCCAAGTCACAGGTCACCTTTCGTTATCAGGACGACCGGCCGGTGGCGATCCAGGCCGTGGTGCTCTCCACCCAGCACAGCCCCGACATCAGCCAGAGCATGCTGCGCGACGCGGTCATGGAAGAGATCATCAAGCCGGTGCTGAGCGATACCGGCTGGCTCAAGAGCGAGACCAAGTACCACATCAACCCGACCGGCAACTTCGTCATCGGCGGGCCCGTGGGCGACTGCGGACTCACCGGGCGCAAAATCATCGTCGACACCTACGGCGGCATGGCCCGGCACGGCGGCGGCGCCTTCTCCGGCAAGGACCCGTCCAAGGTCGACCGTTCGGCGGCTTACGCCGGGCGCTATGTCGCCAAGAACATCGTCGCCGCGGGCCTGGCCGACAAGTGCGAGATTCAGGTCTCCTATGCGATCGGGGTGGCCGAGCCGACCTCGGTCTCGATCGACACCTTCGGCACCGCCAATGTCAGTGAGCACCGGATCATCGAGTTGATCCGCGAACACTTCGACCTGCGGCCCTACGGCATCATCCGCATGCTCGAGCTGGGCAACCGCGACCTGATCAAGTACCGCACTACCGCCGCCTATGGCCACTTCGGGCGCACCGAGCCGGGTTTCTCCTGGGAACGCACCGATAAGGCCGAGGCCCTGCGCGCGGCGGCAGGAATTTAAGCAGCAGACGTCGGCCCGCAGACGCAGATCGAGCGATCAGGCACGCCGGAATCCATGGGCCGACAAGCGTCAAGTCGACCTGATCCGTGTTCGCCATCGGCGGGCGACGGATGCGCCTGCGACTTGATTTGCAGTGATTTGCGTCCATCTGCGGACCTACTTTCTTCCAACACCTCGCCACCGAGGAGCGTTGCAACCTGCGGCTTGACGGCCCCAGGCCAGGCTCGGCGGCCGGGTCGACTTCGGCAACGGCGCTCACTCACGTTTAACACTGGAGCTTAAACCCATGAGTGAGTTCACCGACTATAAAGTGGCGGACATGTCCCTGGCCGATTGGGGCCGCAAGGAGATGCGTATCGCCGAGACCGAGATGCCGGGCCTGATGGCCCTGCGCAAGAAATACGGGCAGTCCAAACCGCTGACCGGGGCGCGCATCACCGGCAGCCTGCACATGACCATCCAGACCGCGGTGCTGATCGAGACCCTGGTCCAGCTCGGGGCCCAGGTGCGCTGGGCTTCGTGCAACATTTTCTCCACCCAGGACCACGCCGCCGCCGCCATCGCCGCGGCCGGTGTACCGGTCTACGCCTGGAAGGGCGAGAGTCTGGAGGACTATTGGTGGTGCACCGAGCAGGTGGTGAACTGGCCTGACGGCGGCGGCCCCAACATGATCCTGGACGACGGCGGCGATGCGACCCTGCTGGTCCACAAGGGCGTGGAATTTGAGAAGGCCGGGCGCGTCCCCGCCCCCACCGCGAGCGACAACGAGGAATGGACAGCCATCCTCGGCGTGCTCTCCCGCACCTTCCAGCGCAACCCGCGCCACTGGCACCATCTGGCCGAGGCGATCAAGGGCGTGACCGAGGAGACCACCACCGGCGTACACCGGCTCTACGAGATGGCCAAGAGCGGCACTCTCCTCTTCCCCGCCATGAACGTCAACGACTCGGTCACCAAGTCCAAATTCGACAACCTCTACGGCTGCCGCGAATCGCTGGTGGACGGCATCAAGCGCGCCACCGATGTGATGATCGCCGGCAAGATCGCCATGGTCTGCGGCTATGGTGACGTGGGCAAGGGCAGCGCGCAGTCGCTGCGTGGTCTGGGTGCCACCGTCTGGGTGTCCGAAATCGACCCGATCTGCGCTCTGCAGGCCGCGATGGAGGGCTTCCGCGTCGTCACCATGGAGGAGGCGGCACCGCTCGCCGACATCTTCGTCACCGCCACCGGCAATCTGAGCATCATCACCCACGATCACATGGCCGCCATGAAGGATCAGGCGATCGTCTGCAACATCGGTCACTTCGACAACGAGATCGACATCGCCGGCATTGCCAAGTACGAGTGGGAGAACATCAAGCCGCAGGTCGACCACATCATCTTCCCGGACGGCAAACGGATCATCCTGCTGGCCGAAGGGCGCTTGGTGAACCTGGGCTGCGGCACCGGCCACCCGAGTTTCGTGATGTCCAACAGCTTCACCAACCAGGTACTGGCGCAAATCGAGATCTACGCCCACACCGAGAAGTATCCGATCGGGGTTTACATCCTGCCCAAGCAACTGGACGAGGAAGTCGCGCGGCTGCATTTGGGCAAGATCGGCGCCAAGCTCACCACACTCACCAAGACGCAGGCGGACTACATCGGCGTACCGGTCACCGGGCCCTATAAGGCCGAGCACTACCGGTACTGAGGCAAAGCCGCCAACCGCCAGCCGCGGGCGGGCCGCAAGGCCAAACCGACGGCGGCTGGTGCTGGCCCCACCGATCGCATAACCTCCGGCCACCCACGTCCACTCGGGACTCAGGGTTTTCATCCCTGATCCTGAGCCGTCAGTGGGTGGTCGGCGGCTGGAGTCCCCCCACGCATGTCTTCACCAACCGGCCCCAAGCACTCTTTCAGCTTCGAACTCTTTCCGCCCAAGACCCCCGAGGGCATGGAGAAACTCAAGGGCGCGATTGCGGAACTGAATGCCGTCGGTCCTGAGTATTTCTCGGTCACCTACGGTGCCGGCGGCTCCACGCGCGACGGGACCTTCGAGACCGTCGCCTGGCTGCGCGGTCAGGGTATCGAAACCGCCCCTCACCTGGCCTGCATCGGTTCGCACCCGGACGAGGTCCGCGCCATCCTCGATCGCTACCAGACGCAGGGCATCCACCGCATCGTCGCGCTACGCGGCGACCTGCCGTCCGGCACCGGGACCGGTACCGCCGGAGCCTTTCGCTACGCCAATGAACTCGTCGACTTTATCCGCGCCGAGCGCGGCGCCCGCTTCCATATCGAGGTCGCGGCCTACCCCGAGTACCATCCCCAGGCCGCCAACCCAATGCAGGACCTGCAAAACTTCAAACGCAAAGTGGAGGCCGGGGCCGACTCCGCCATCACTCAGTATTTCTACAATGCCGACGCCTATTTCGGTTTTGTCGACAACGCCCGCGCCCAGGGCATCGCGATCCCCATCATCCCGGGCATCATGCCGATCACCAACTACACCCAACTGGCCCGTTTCTCCGATGCCTGCGGTGCCGAAATCCCGCGCTGGGCACGGCGTCGGCTGGAGGGCTGCGGGGACGATCTGGACGCGGTGCGCGCTTTCGGACACGAGGTCGTCTTGCGCCTGTGCCGCAATCTGCTGGCCGGCGGTGCGCCCGGCCTGCACTTCTACACCATGAACCAGTCCGGCCCGACGCTGCGGTTGTGGAACGACCTGGGTCTGAGCGCCTAATCGTCCATGCTGCTACAGGCCGGACCGCCGCAGTGCAGAAACTTGAGATTCCCGTTGGTCTCGTCGTAATAGCTCACGATCGGCAGTCCATCGGCGCCGATGGCGATACTGGTATGCCACCCCACGGACCCGTCGGTGTCCGGCGCGGAGATCCGCACACGGGCACAGCGCGAATCCTCGCAATGGGCGATCTTGAGGTCACTGTTGGTATGGTCGTGATAGCTGATGATGGGATTACCGTCGCGACCCAGGGCGATGACAGCGTTGGAGCCGACCGCTCCGGTACTGTCGATGACCCGCAAGTTGGCCTTGGTGCACTCCAGGTTGGTGCACTGGGCGAGCTTGAGGTCGTCATTGAAGAAATCCCAGTAAACGATAAACGGCAGTCCGTCCTCAGGCACGATGATGCCGGTTCCCAGACCGACCCCACCGGTATCCAGCACCGTGACCGTCGCGGACGCACAGGCCGGATCTTCACAATGCGCCACCTTGAGGTCACGCCGCGTCACGTCGAAGTAGCTGATGATCGGGTAGCCCTTGGCACTGATGGCCATGCTGGTGTACCAGCCCACGTTACCCGCGCTGTCGACCACCGTGTGAGCGACGTCCGTGCAGTCCGGATCGCGACAATGCGCCACCTTCAGATCGCCGCGGGTCTTATCGTAATAGCTGATCACCGGCAGCCCGTCGCCCCCCAGCAGGAGCGAGATATGCTGACCGACCTGGCCCTCGGTATCGATCGCCCGTGGCTGGAAAACCCGGCACTCCGGATCCCGGCAACGCGCGAATTTCAGATCCTTGTGGGTATTGTCGAAATACGCGATCTGCGGCAGGCCGTCGGCGCCCACCACCAGCGCGTTGCACCAGCCCTGGTCGCCTTCCGTATCGAGCGCGCGCGCAACCGTGCTGCCGCACAACGGGTCCCGACATTGAATGAGCTTGAGATCACGGTTCGTGTAATCCAGATAGGCAACCAGGGGATTGCCGTCAGTACCCACCGCGGTCGCCGTATGCCAGCCCAGGTCTCCGGCGGACTCCAGCACCTGCACCTGGTTCGGCCGGGCCTGCACACGCGTCTCGATAGCCGTGGACGGTTGCCCGATGACCAGGCTGTAGACATCGAAGCGGGTCCGGTCGTTACCCGCGACCACCGTCACCAGATGCGTGCCGACATCCGGTGCCTGTGGCAGCGGATCGGTGACCAGCATGTTATCGGTGGATCGGGACAGACTCAGAAAAAGCGAATCCAGCTTGACCGTCGGCAGACGGTGGCCGCCGAAGTTCTGACCGTTGATGGTCAGGCGCCGCGTCTCCGGGTCCAGGGTGACAGCGGTAATCAGCAGTTGCGGCTCATCCGACCAGAACTCATCCGCGGGCACACGCTTGCCCTCCGGGACCGCAGCGGCCGGGGCACCGTCAGGGGGCGCGGCGACGGCGACGGTATACGCCATCAAGGCCGCCAAGATCAGACAGCAACTGCGCATCTGTAACCAATCGACGTTCAGGGATGAAGCTCTTGGGTGGATGTTAGGCCGTCAATCAGTCGCGGAGTGTCGCCTAGTTCTGCTATTCAGCGAATAATCGCATTTTTTTGCATATCGCTGAGGCTGGCGGCGCCCGGCGCGGTTGCAGCGGGACGACTCCCGTCCGGTCAGACGCGCGGCGACGGGACGCCGGACACGCGCGCGACTGCCCAACACGCGATAGCCATGCTACCGTTGTATCTTATCCCGCGAGGACTGCGTCCATGGCCGCCAAGTATCCCCTGCTGTTGATCGACGGTTCAGGCTATCTGTTCCGCGCTTATCACGCCCTGCCCAAGTTGACCAATGCGCGGGGCGAACCCACCGGCGCCGTGGTGGGCGTGCTCGCCATGCTGCGCAAGCTGATCGACGCGCAGCGCCCGGAGTTCATCGGAGTGGTCTTCGATGCGCCCGGCCAGACCTTCCGCGACCAAATCTACCCCGCCTACAAGGCGCAGCGGCCGCCGATGCCGGATGAATTGCGCGCCCAGATCGAACCATTGCAGGCCGTCGTCCGTGCCATGGGGCTGCCGCTGCTGGTCATCCCCGACGTCGAGGCGGACGACGTGATCGGCACCCTGGCCACCCAGGCGGCGGCACAGGGCATCCCGACGCTGATCTCCACCGCGGACAAGGATTTGGCACAACTGGTCGACGCGCAGATCACGCTGGTCAACACCATGACCGACACCCTGCTCGACCGCGCCGGGGTGATCGCCAAGTTCGGGGTGCCCCCGGAGCGGATCATCGACTATCTGAGCCTGGTGGGCGACACGGCCGACAATGTGCCTGGTGTTCCCAAGTGCGGCCCGAAGACCGCCGTGAAATGGCTCCAGGACTATGGCGACCTGGACGGCGTCATCGCCAACGCCGACCGGGTCTCGGGCAAGGTCGGCGAGAACCTGCGTCAAGTGCTCGACCAACTGCCGCTCGCCCGCCGCCTGACCAGCATCAAACGCGATGTCGCCTTGGACCTGGCGCCAACCGACCTCATCCCCGCCGCCCCGGATATCGACGCCTTGCGTACCTGGTACGAGCGACTGGATGCGCGCCGCCTCCTGGCCGGCCTGAACGACACCGCGCGGACCGCGCCTGACGCGCCGCCGAGCCCGGCGCCCGCCGCGGACTATGAAACCGTCCTCACCACCGCGGCACTGGACGCCTGGATCGAGCGCCTCACCGTCGCCGACCTCTTCGCCTTCGACACCGAGACCACCGGTCTGGACTACATGCGCGCCGAACTGGTCGGGCTCTCGTTCTGCATCGCGCCGGGCCGCGCCGCCTATGTGCCGGTCGCCCATGTCTACCCCGGCGCACCGGATCAGTTGCCCCGCGAGCAGGTCCTCGCCCGCCTCAAACCGCTGCTGGAGGACCCGCGCCGCCCGAAGGTCGGCCAAAACCTCAAGTACGACATGAGCATCCTCGCCCGCCACGGCGTCAACCTGCTGGGCATCGCCCACGACACCATGCTGGAGAGCTATGTCCTCGACAGCACCGCCACCCGCCACAACATGGACGCGCTGGCCAAAAAATACCTGGACTATGACACCGTCCAATTCGAGCAGATCGCCGGCAAGGGCGCCAAACAGCTCAGCTTCGATCAGATCCCCCTCGAGCCGGCCGCCCACTACGCGGCCGAGGACGCCGACATCACCCTGCGCTTGCATCAGGCGCTATGGCCCCGACTGGCAAGCACCGGCCGCCTGGCGCCGCTCTACCAGGAGATCGAAGTCCCGCTGATCCCGGTCCTGTCGCGCATCGAGCGCACCGGCGTGCGTATCGACCCCGACCTGCTGGCCGAGCAGAGCCACCAACTGGCGGCGCGCATCCACGCGCTGGAGTTGCGCGCCTATGAGAACGCCGGGCGCCGTTTCAATCTGGGTTCACCCAAGCAGATCGGCGAGATCTTCTTCACCGAACTCAAGCTCCCGGTGATCGCCAAGACCCCCACCGGCGCCCCGTCCACCGGCGAAGAGGTGTTGGAACAACTCGCGGCGGACGGGCACGAACTGCCCAGACTGATCCTGGAACACCGCGGCCTCTCCAAGCTGCGCTCGACCTATACGGACAAGCTTCCACAGCAGATCGACCCCTACACCGGCCGCGTTCACACCTCCTATCACCAGGCCGTGGCGGCGACTGGCCGACTCTCCTCCACCGACCCCAACCTGCAGAACATCCCGATCCGCACCGAGGAGGGCCGACGCATCCGCCGCGCCTTCATCGCCGAGCCGGGCTATCACATCCTGGCCGCCGATTACTCGCAGATCGAATTGCGTATCATGGCTCACCTGTCCGGCGATGAACGCCTGCTCGCCGCCTTCGCCAGCGGCCAGGACATCCACCGCGCAACCGCCGCCGAAGTGATGGGCATTCCTCCGGACCAGGTCACCGCGGATCAGCGCCGCTCGGCCAAAGCCATTAACTTTGGACTGATCTACGGCATGTCGGCCTTCGGCCTGGCCCGCCAGCTCGGCATCGAGCGCGGCGCCGCCCAGGACTATGTGGACCTCTACTTCCGCCGCTATCCTGGGGTGCGCGCCTTCATGGACAACATCCGCGCCCAGGCGCGCGCCGACCGCTATGTCGAGACCATCTTCGGCCGCCGCCTTCATCTTCCCGAGATCGGCCACAGCAATAAGGCCCGCCGCGCCGCCGCCGAACGCACCGCCATCAACGCCCCGATGCAAGGCACCGCGGCCGACATCATCAAACGCGCCATGATCACCGTCGACCACTGGATCGAAACCGAACGCCCGGCGGTGCGCATGATCATGCAGGTTCACGATGAACTCGTGTTCGAGGTCGCCGAGGAGTCCCGCGGCGGTGCCGCCGCGCGCATCCGTACCGCCATGGAAGGCGCCGCCAACCTCGCCGTTCCACTGGTCGTAGACATCGGCATCGGCGAGAACTGGGATCAGGCCCATTGATCCGGCGGGTACGGACAGCCTGAAAACGCTTGCGCGCACCGCGCGGACCCTCATGACCGAGCGGACGAGCGGTAGAAAAAACTGGACGAACAGCCACCAACAGCAGAGGAACTTTGTCGGAATATGGCGCTCTGAAAGATCGTGCGATGAATGCTCGGAGCCGCTGATCCCCCCCGACCGCGGCTCCTAATTCCCGGCCGGCCAAGCCGGGGAAGCGATTACCCCGTAGCCCGCTTGCGGACTGCGGGGTTTCTTTTTTGTCATGGCAAACCCGCTGGCGATCAAAGGTCGATGTTTGTTTGTCGTCACTCGCCAAGGACCCGACGGCGAACGGATCAGGCCCGCTCGACCGGAAAGGCCAGCACCGCATCAATCTGTCGGACATTCAGAACCGCCATCAACAGCCGGTCGAGGCCCAACGCGACCCCGGAGGTCTCCGGCATCCCCGCTGCCAGAGCGGCGAGGAAGGCCGTGTCAATGGGCGGGGTAACGCGGCCCTGAAGGCAGCGCGTTTCAAGGTCGGACTGCAACCGCGCACGCTGCGCTGCGGCATCGGTCAACTCCTGGAAGCCGTTCGCCAACTCCACCCCTTCGAGATACAACTCAAAGCGCTCCGCCACCTCCACCTCGTCCTGCCGCAGCCTGGCCAGCGCCGCCTGACTTGGCGGATAGTCACACAGAAAGGTCAGGCGACCGCAGCCCAACTGCCCTTGCAGACAGTGGGTCAGGAGCAGGTCCAGCCAGCCGTCCCGATCAAGGTCCAGGGCCGCGGCATCGGGAATTCCCAGCGCCGCGGCCCGCACACGCAAATCATCGCACCCGGCCGTCCAGGGATCGATCCCCAACCGCTCGCTAAACAACCGACGATAGGTGACACGCTCGGTTGGCAGATCCGGACGCCCGAGCACGACCCGAACCACCGCGGCCACCTCGTCCATCAGACGCTGATAATCCCAGCCCGGCCGGTACCATTCCAGCAGACTGAATTCCGGGTGGTGGAGTCGGCCCCGTTCGCCGTCACGAAACACTTTGCAGATTTGATAGATGGGTCCCACGCCAGCGGCCACCAGCCGCTTCATCGGAAACTCGGGGGACGTGTGCAGATAGAGGGGCTGGCCCGCGGAGTCGCTGCCCCAGTGCCAACGGGTGACCAGGCTGTCCAAGGCCGGATCGGACCCGGCACACCGCGAGGCGATCGGTGTCTCGACCTCAAGGACGCCGGCGCCCGCAAAAAAGTCGCGTAGCGCGGCGAGCATGGCCGCGCGCGCCAGCAGGGCCTTGCGCGACGCGCTGGGTCGCCACTCCGCGGTCACTCCTTGGCGCGGGAGACGTATTCGCCGATGCGGGTGTCCACGCGGATCAGCTCCCCGCTCTGCACGAACAGCGGCACCCGTACCACGGCGCCGGTCTCCAGGGTGGCCGGCTTGCCGCCGCCGCCCGAGGTATCGCCCTTGAGCCCGGGGTCGGTGTCGATAATTTTCAGCACCACAAAGTTCGGCGGCTCCACGGCCAGCGGCAGGCCGTTCCACAGGGTCACATTACAGATATCGTTATCTTTGATCCATTTGGCCGTATCACCTACGATGGTGGCATCGGCGGTCATCTGCTCGAAACTGGCCGGGTCCATGAAGTGCCACTGCTCGCCGTCGTTGTACAGATACTGCATGTCGGTATCATGCACATCGGCTGCCTCGACCGTGTCGCCCGACTTGAAGGTCTTTTCCACGGTGCGGCCGGTCTTGAGGTTGCGCACGCGCACGCGGCTGAACGCCTGGCCTTTGCCGGGTTTGACGAACTCGTTCTCGACGATGTTGTACGGATCCCCGTCCAGCATGATCTTGAGTCCGCTCTTGAATTCACTGGTGCTGTAGCTCGCCATGTCGTACCCGGTGCCTATGAGTTTGAAGCTCTAACTGAAGCTGGAATTGACGCTGAACGCCAAACCGCCAATGGTAACGCGAAGTATCGCGCAATGTCATAGCCAGGACTGGCGAACTGAGCTCGCCCAGGCCTTCACGCGGGTAGCCGACCTGCTCGCGTTTCTCGACCTGCGGACCGAGCAGGTCGCCGACCTCGACCCGGATCCCGGGCCGTTCCGACTGCTGGTGCCGCGCGCTTTCGCGGCGTTGATGACGCCGGGCAACCCCGACGACCCGCTGCTGCGGCAAGTGTTGCCGCGGCGTGACGAACGCCTCAGGTACCCCGGCTTCAGCCAGGACCCGGTCGGCGACGGACCGGCGGTCTGCGCCCCCGGACTCCTGCGCAAGTACGCGGGGCGCGCCTTGCTGATCGCTCACGGCGCTTGTGCCGTGCATTGTCGATACTGTTTTCGTCGCCATTTTCCTTATGCGGAGTTAGGCCCCCACCCCGCCCGGATCACAGCGGCGATCGAGCAGATCCAAACCGACAACAGCCTGTCCGAAGTCATTTTGAGCGGGGGTGATCCCTTGCTGCTGAGTGACACTGCCCTGGCGGCACTCCTCGCCCGACTCGCCGCGATTCCCCACCTGCGGCGACTGCGCCTGCACACCCGGCTGCCGACGGTGCTGCCGACGCGGGTGACCGAACGGTTGTGTGACCTCCTGGCCGGACTGCGCCTCACGCCGGTGCTGGTCGTTCACGTCAACCATGCCGACGAACTCGGCGCCGCAGCACGGGCGGCCTTGCGCCGACTGCATACAGGCGGTATCACACTGCTGAACCAGAGCGTCTTACTGCGCGGGGTAAACGACACCGCGGACGCACTCAGCGCGCTGAGCGAAGAACTCTTCGACTGTGCTGTCTTGCCTTATTATCTGCACCAATTGGATTTGGTGCACGGGGCCGCCCACTTTGAGGTGACCGACCGCGACGCCGGCGCCCTGATGGAAAGGCTGCGGATCCGCCTACCGGGTTATCTGGTGCCCCGTCTGGTCCGCGAGGTCGCGGGCGCACCCTGCAAAGTCCCGGTTGCATTCCGCAGTTCCCTAACCGGCCCCGTACGCCGATAATCGCCACGCCGACCCTATCGCCGGACCTTATAAAGAAGCATGCCCGCGCAAGCCCAAGCCGTCATCCTGCTGGTCATGACCTCCCAGCCCAACGAGGCGGAACGCCTGATCACGTCCCTGCGCAACGGCGGTTTGCCCGTGCGCGGGATGTACACCGCCACCGCAGATCGGATCGACGAACTGGTTGAGCGTCGGGCCTGCGATCTGATCATCTGTTGCAGCTACGACCCCAGCGTGGACCTGGACGCCGTGCTGACCCGCCACCGCGAGTTGGCGGCCGATGTCCCGCTGATCGTCGTGGCCGATGCGCATGGCGATCAAGAGTCCGTGATCAAAGCCTTGCGCGCCGGGGCGCGCGACGTCACCGACCGCGAGGACGTTGAACACCTGCAACTCGTGGTGGGCCGCGAATTAGCCGATCTACGCGCGCGCCGCCAGGTCAGACATCTGACTCACCGACTCCAGCAATGCGAGTCGCGCGCCCGTGAGTTGGTCGAAACCACCGGCGAAGCGGTCGCCTTCATCCAGGACGGGATGCATGTGCATGCCAACCCCGCCTATCTGAGCCTGTTTCGCTTCCCCACGGTCGACGACCTGCAGTCCGCCGCGTTCCTGGACCTGATCGCGACCGACCAGCGCTCGGCGGTGCGCGAGTTCCTGCGCCTGCGCACCACTCCCGAGGCCCGGGGTCTGGCCGAAATCCCGACCACTTGCGTGCGGGCCGACACCAGTAACTTCCGCGGAACCCTGTTCGCCGCCCCCGCCGAGCGCGACGGCGAACCCTGTTTGCGGCTGATTGTCCGCACCGTCGACCATTCGACCGCTCCTGCCACGGACAGCGCCGACCAGCTTCACGAGGTCACGGGAACCGCCACGCTGATCGCGGCCATCGCGACGGCCCTCGGTAACGAGGGTCGACCCGCAACTCCATTCACACTCTTCTATATCCGCCTACGCGGTGCCGCCGACCTGCTCCGCACCCTCGGCCTGACCCAGGGACAGGCAGTGATCGGATCCGTCGCCGCGCCGCTTGCCCTGGTGTGTGGTGAGCTCGGCGTGCTGGCCCGGGTCAGCGAGGACGGCTACGGGCTCCTGGTCCCGGAGCTTGACGAGACCGCCGCGATCACCCTGGCTGAACGCATCCGCGCCGAGGTGCGTCTGCCCGCGGCCCAGACCGCCAAGGCCCGCATTGAGGCCGATTGCGACGTGGGCCATGTGGTCGTCTCCGAAGCCTATGCCGAACCCAAGGATGTGCTTGACGATGCCTATCGCGCCTGCCTTGGCGGCACCCTACTGATCACCCGGGCGGGGATGCAGGCACCCACATCCCTGGCCGCCCGCGACAAGCAACCAACGATCGTTGGTGAAGACCTCTTGACCAGCAAGATCGCGTCCGCCCTGGACAACGATCGCTTCATCCTGGTCTACCAGCCGATCGTCAGTCTGATGGGCGACAACCAGGAGAACTACACCGTCCTGGTGCGCCTGATCGATGAATCCGGGGACTTGCTCGAGGCCAAGGACTTCATCAGTTCGGCGATCCGTAGCGGACTGATCGAGCGGATCGACAAGTGGGCGATTCACAATGCCGTGAAGACCATGCACGAACATCGGAAGGCTGGCCAGAATTTCAATTTTTTCATTAATCTGGCGGAAGACACATTCCGCGATCCGAGCGTCGTTATCTGGATCTGTGACTGTCTGCAGCAATTCGACGTCCGCGGGAACTGGCTGACCTTCGTCATCCAGGAGGAACTGGTGGACGGCAACCTGGGGAGCCTGAGTCGACTCATCGAGAGCCTGAAGAAGATCAAATGCCGGATCGCGGTCAATCGCTTCGGCGGTACCGATCACCCGCAGATGCTGCTGCAGGGACTCCCCCTGGATTTCATTTTAATGCGTCCTGAGTTCACTCAGGGTCTCGCCGACGATAAAGACAAGCAGCAGCGCTTGCTGGCCTTGGCGAATCTGGCGCGCGAATTCAACGTCAAGAGCGTGGTGACCGGAGTCGAGGACGCCCGCGCACTCACCATCCTCTGGACCGCCGGGGTGGATTATGTGCAGGGTAATTTCCTGCAACGGCCCTCCACCAACCTGGAGATGGCGACTTGAGAAAGCGCCGTTTTTCATCGGCGCCCCTCGCCGCCACCGGGCGCACATCACCCGAAGCCCGCGACCGCATTCGGGACCGGATGGACCCGACCAAAACGACAGGACATTAGCCAAGTCACTGCAAACACGTGTATTCTATCTACCTGACAACGATCGATGCGAGTCGGCCCCTACCGATCCGGCCCAATCGGGTACGCGATCGGACCCCTGTTCGGCGGTGACGCCAAGCAATATCTACGAGGCGAGCGAGCGACATGGCAAACGAAAAAATCGTGACCAAGAAGACTGCGGCCAAGCCGGCCGCACCCACCACGCAGATGCCCGCGACCACCCCGGTGACCAAGAAGTCGGTTGCAAAAAAGTCCGCCGGGACCACGACGCCGCCCGCGGCAGCCCCGGTAGCCCCGGTAGCCCCGGTAGCCCCGGCACCCGCGTTGACCAAGGCTGCGGCGGCGGCGGCGGCGGCCGCCAAGTCCGCGGCCGCCGCGACACCCGCGAAAGCCGCGGCGCAACCGGCCGCCGCGTCATCCAAGACAGCACCGAAAAAACCCGCCAAGCGGACCGACCCGACGGCGGCCGGACACCAACCACCGCTCGAAGATAAGCCGGTCAGTCTTCAGCACTTAGCTAACGTGACGCCGGAACAACGGCTCGACATGATCCGTGAGGCCGCGTATTACCGGTCTGAGAAGCGCAATTTCGCGGAAGGCTACGACGCGCAGGATTGGGCCGATGCGGAACGCGAGATCGACGAATTAACGGCGAAGGCCAAACAGATCTTCGGGAATCGATAAGCAAGCGCGGGGCACCGCAACTGGATCAGACGCCAAGGGCGGTGTAACCCTCAGGCGAGTGCCGGATTTGACCAAGATCGCATCAGATCTCTGCGGCCAAGGCCGTCAGAAACGACTGATTCTCCTGCGCTGACCCGACCGTGACGCGCAGGCAGTCGTGCAGCAGGGGGTGGGCTCCGTTGAGATTCTTGACCAGCACACCGCGCCGCTTGAGGCCCGCAAAAACGGTGTCCGCGCAACCCGCGGCCAGGCGGATCAGGATGAAGTTGGCATCGCTTGGATAAGGATGCACCCTGGGCAGCGCGGTCAGGGCGCTGAACAATCGGCCGCGCGCCGCGCGGATCAGTTGAGTCTGGGCATCAAGCACATCGCGATGACGCAATGCAAAGACCGCCGACGCTTGGGTCAACACATTGATGTTATAGGGCAAACGGGTCTTGTCGAACTCATGGAGCCAGGCCGGTGGTCCGACCAGATAGCCCAGGCGCAGACCCGCCAGCCCCATCTTGGAGACCGTCCGCAGGACCAGCAGGTTGGGCCACTCACCCAGACGCGACAGGAAGCTTGAGTCGGTGAACGGGGCATAGGCCTCATCCACGATCACCAGACCGGGCGCGGCGGCAATGATCCGGCAAACCGCATCGGCGTCGAACAGGTTCCCCGTGGGATTGTTCGGATAGGCGATATAGGTCAGGGCCGGACGTTCACGCTCCAGCGCGTCCAGCACGCGCGGCAAGTCGAGCGAAAAATCGTCGTCGCGCAGCGGCACGCCCACGTAGTCCATGCCGATGAACAGCGCGATCATACGATACATGACGAACGCCGGCTCTAGGGCCAGGACCTTCCGGCCCGGTCGTGCCACCGTCATCGCAAGCAGTTGGATCAGCTCATCCGAGCCGTTACCGAGCAAGAGCCCCATGTCCGGCGGGATGCCCATGGATTCGCGCAGACGCTCCTGGACCACGGTGCCCTGGGGGTCCGGATAGCGATTCAGGGCGACGGTGCGCAGCACCTCCAGCCACTCGGACTTGAGCTTGTCCGGCCAGGTATAGGGATTCTCCATCGCGTCCAACTTGATCAGACCCTGGGCGTCCGGGACATGATAGGCACCGAGTGCGCGGATCTCGGGACGGACGAGCTGGTCGATCAGGGCGGCTAGGGGTATGTTTTCCATCAAGACCTCGAAGCGGACGACCCGAAGAACAAGGGATGGCCGCGAATGAACGCAAAGAAGAACAAAACAAATAACCGATCGATGCACGCCCCCTCAACCGGAGGTCCGGAACCGTTCGTCAAGGCGCAACGGGATACTCGGCCTCGGCCCGATACTCCGCCGAGCGGGCGTGGGCCGTCAGACCTTCGCCGCGTGCGAGCACCGCGGCGATGCGCGCGAGTTCGGCTGAACCGGTGCGAGAGACCATGATCAGGCTGGAGCGTTTCTGGAAATCGTAGACGCCCAGCGGCGAGGAGAAACGCGCGGTCCGGGAGGTGGGCAACACATGATTGGGCCCGGCACAGTAGTCGCCCAGGGCCTCGGCCGTGTAGCGCCCCATAAAGATGGCCCCGGCGTGCCGGATGCGACCAACGATCGCTCGCGGGTCCGCCACCGAGAGCTCCAGGTGCTCCGGGGCGACCTGATTGGCGACCGCGATGGCGTCGTCCAAGTCGCGCGCCAGGATCAGGGCACCCCGCCCGCGCAGGGCCGCGGCGATGATCGCCCGCCGCTCCATGGTCGGCAGCAGCCGCTCGATGCTCGCCGCCACGCGCTCGAGGAAGTCCCCATCCCAGGCCACCAGGATCGACTGGGCGTCCTCGTCATGTTCAGCCTGGGAGAACAAATCCATGGCGATCCAGTCCGGATCGGTAGCGCCGTCACACAGGATCAGGATCTCGGACGGACCGGCAATCATATCGATACCGACCTGCCCGAAGACCGCCCGCTTGGCAGTGGCCACGTAGAGATTACCGGGACCGACGATCTTATCCACCGCCGGGACGGATGCGGTGCCGTAAGCCAGGGCCGCAATCGCCTGGGCACCACCGATGGCAAAAGCGCGGTCCACCCCGGCACAATGCGCGGCGGCGAGGACCAGATCGTTCCATTCACCGCCCGGAGTGGGGACCACCATGATCAACTCACCGACCCCGGCGACCTTGGCCGGGATGGCGTTCATCAACACCGACGACGGGTACGCCGCTTTGCCGCCGGGGACATAGAGCCCGACGCGATCCAGCGGCGAGATCTGCTGCCCCAGCAGGGTGCCGTCCGGCTCGGTAAAATCCCAGGACTCCAGGCGCTGACGCTGCGCATAGGCGCGGATACGACCGGCAGCGGACTCCAGGGCCTGGCGCTGAGCGCTCGGGATGTCATCCCAAGCCTGCGCCATCCGATCGCGGGGGATCTCGAGGTCCGCGACACCGGCGGGTGTCCAGTGATCAAAGCGCGCCGTCAGCTCCAGCAGCGCCGCATCGCCGCGCGCGCGCACCTCCGCGATGATGGCCGCGACCCGCTGCTGCACCTGGTCATCAGCGGCTGCATCCCAGGCCAGCAAGGCGGTCAGCGACTGGCTGAAGCCCGCGTCAGCGGTGGAAAGGCATCTGATCTGCGTCATGGATCTTGCTACCTCAAGAACGGTTCACTTATTTAGGTGATTTCCGACAATTTGGATACCGGTAGATGTAGGTGCGACTTCAGTCGCACCTGCGTCCGAATCGGTGCGACTGAAGTCGCACCTACATGTCGTACCTGTCGGTAGAATCTTTTCCGGAAATCACGTTAAGTTAAATAAGTCTGTCAGGAAATGCTGTTATTATCGTTGTCGTAGTGTTCGTGTGTAACGTGTTCTTGGCTTCTTACCCAGCGCTACTCAATCACGCTCCGCCACCGCCCGCCGCAGCACGCCGAGCAGCGCGGTGACGGCAGCGTGCTTCATCTTCCAGGCGGCCTTGTTGACCACCAGTCGGGAACTGATGTCACAAATGTGTTCCAGCGGCACCAACCCATTGGCCTTGAGCGTGTTGCCGCTCTCCACCAGATCGACGATCAGGTCGGCCAGCCCGACCAGGGGCGCCAGTTCCATGGATCCATAGAGCTTGATGATCTCCACTTGCAGTCCCTTGGCGGCAAAATAGCGCTCGGCGCTGCGCACGTACTTGGTGGCGATGCGCAGGCGTCCCGACGCCGGAACCTGGTAGGTTGGCGGTCCGGCCACCATCAGCCGACAGCGGGCGATGCGCAGGTCCAACGGTTCGTAGAGCCCTTCCCCGCCGTGCTCCAACAACACGTCCTTGCCCGCCACCCCCAGATCAGCCGCCCCGTATTCACAATAGGTCGGCACGTCGCTGGCGCGGATGATGACGAACCGCACGCGCGGGTTGCTGGTGTCCAGGATCAGCTTGCGGCTGGTTTCCGGGTCCTCCAGCGGGTGGATACCCGCCTGCGCCAGCAGCGGCAGGGTCTGCTCGAAGATCCGCCCCTTCGACAATGCAATCGTCAGGTCGGCGTCCAGATCCAAGGGCTTGCCCGACCCGGTTTGATCCGCATCCTGCTCCCGAAGATTCCTCGCTTCACCCATGGCTGTCGATCCCCTGTCGATCCCCTTAGGCCGCCGCCGCGGACGTGCGCCGAATCACGGCGCCGAGTCCGGCCAGTTTGGCCTCGATGTTGTCGTATCCGCGGTCCAGGTGATAGATGCGATCCACCAGGGTCTCGCCGTGCGCGACCAGTCCAGCCAGCACCAGACCGGCCGAGGCACGCAGATCGGTCGCCATCACCGGGGCGGCGGTCAGCCGTTGCACCCCGCGACAGATCGCCAGATGGCCGTCGATCCGGATATCCGCGCCCATCCGCTGAAGTTCCAGCACATGCATGAAGCGGTTCTCGAAAATGGTCTCGGTGACCACCCCGACCCCCTCGGCAATGCTGTTCAGTGCGCAGAACTGCGCTTGCATGTCGGTCGGAAAGGCCGGGTGAGGAGCGGTATGGATGTCGACCGCACGCGGCCGTCGGCCCTGCATGTCGACCTCGATCCAGTCCTCGCCCGTGGTGACCTGGGCACCGCACTCGCGCAGTTTCTGGAGCACCGCGTCCAGGCAGTCGGGACGGGTGTGACTGACCCGCACCCGCCCGCCGGTCATGGCCGCGCCGACCAGGAAGGTCCCGGTCTCGATGCGGTCGGGCATCACCGCATAGTGCGCCCCGTCGAGTTGATCCACGCCTTGGATATGGATGTGATCCGTACCCGCGCCTTCGATCCGCGCTCCCATGGCGGTCAGAAAGCCCGCCAGGTCGATGACTTCAGGCTCACGGGCCGCATTCTCGATCAGCGTCTCGCCCTGCGCCAGCACCGCGGCCATCATGAGATTCTCGGTGCCGGTCACGGTGACCATATCCATCATCAGCCGCGCCCCGCGCAGCCGTCCCGAGCGCGCGCGGATGTAACCGCCTTCCACCGTGATCTCGGCGCCCATCGCCTTGAGGCCATCGAGATGCAGATTCACCGGCCGGGCGCCGATGGCGCAGCCGCCCGGCAAGGACACGTCAGCATGACCGTAGCGCGCCATCAGCGGCCCCAGCACCAGAATCGACGCCCGCATGGTCTTCACCAGAGCATAGGGGGCCGCGAAGCTGGTGAGGGTGCGCGACTCGGCCCGCACCACCCCATCCGCGTCCTGGGTCAGGTGGGCACCCATGCGGCCGAGCAACTGCAGGGTCGTGGAGATATCGCGCAGACGCGGCACATTGGTCAGGGTCACCGGTCCGCCGGCCAACAGCGTGGCGGCGAGGATCGGCAGGGCCGCGTTCTTGGCGCCGGAGGCGCGGACCTCGCCCTGCAATGCGGTGCCGCCGGTAATCAGAAGTTTGTCCATCAGGAGATCGCGTCCGGTCTGGGTTGAATCTGGAATCGACGGTCGATTGAGTGGTCCGCCGACTCGCCTGCGGCGCACCGCACGGCGGCAGGCGTCTAAGACCCGTCGACCGCGGTCGGCAAGAGCGACTGGAGATTGGAGAGTTCGGCGATACGCGCCAAGGAGTCGGGCAGATTCAGGTAACTGAGTTCGACGTGGCGCGCGCGTGCCAAATCCAGCCACTCAAGCAACAAGGCCAGACCCGCGCTGTTGGCTGAGGTCACACCGCCCAAATCGATCGCCAGGCGGCCGCCGCGCTTCAATAGTGCATCCCCCGCGATCAGCAGCGGACTGACACTGTCGAAATCCATCGGCCCGTCTACTCGCGCGCGCCCGTCGCCCGCCGCGACCAGGCGGGCACCCGCGGCCCGTGCGTCGGCCGCTACGCTCACCCCTGACCCTTGCGGTTCATCTCGGCCAACTTGGTGATGAGGCCGTCGATTCCGTTTTGCCGAATCTCAGTGGAGAAACTGCTGCGGTAATTGCTGACCAGGCTCGCATTATTGACGATGACGTCAAACACCTTCCAGCCGCCGCCGCTATTGTACATACGATAATCAATTGGGATCGGGGTCGAACCCGGCGCCCGCACCTCGGTGGGTACGATCACCGTATTTTCCTTACCGGTCGGCTTTACCGGCAGGTAACGGATTTCCTCCCCCGAGTAATTGAGCAGGGAGCGCGCATAGGTGCGGACCAGGACCTGCTTGAAGCCATCCATCAACGCCTGCTGCTGCGTTGGCGTGGCCGCGCGCCAATGCTGACCGAGCGCACCCTGGGTAATTTTCTTGAAATCGAAGTGCGGCGCCAGGATCTGGTCGATCATGCCGTAAATCAACGCCGGGTCGCGGTTCACCTCGGCGCGGCGCGCCTCCAGCGCGCTGAGCATCCGCTCGGCGGTCTGTTTGACCAGCGCACTGGCATCCTCCGCAACGGCGGCGCCGACTGAGCCCCCAAGCATCACCATGAGTGTTACAAACAGTAGAAAATGCCGTCTGGCAATCATTTTCCGCCTTCCTCTGCCTTGCTGAAGAGAAATTGACCGATCATTTGTTCAAGGATCAGGGCCGACTGTGTTTGGGTGAGTTCGTCGCCGTCGCGCACAAAATCCTCACTGCCGCCGGGCTCGAGACCGACATACTGTTCCCCCAGTAAACCAGCCGTGAAAATGTTGGCGAAGGTGTCTTCAGGAATGGTGTCGACGCCGTTCTCGATGCGCATGGTCACCACCGCCTCGTAGGTCTTTTTATCGAACCGGATCGCTTCTACTCGTCCGACCCGCACGCCGGCCATACTCACCGGGGCGCGCACCTTGAGACTTCCGGCGTTGGCAAAGCGGGCCGTCACGCGGTAACCGTCGGCGGCGGGGCTGGTCCCCAGGTTGCTGACCTTCATGGCCAAGAAGAACAGGGCGACCAGGGCGGCGGCCATGAAGGCGCCGACCAGGACTTCGATACTGCGTTGCTTGGCCATTGAATCCGATTCCGAAGGTCAGTTACCGAACATCAGGGCGGTCAGGACAAAGTCCAGCGCCAGCACCGCGAGCGCGGCATGGACCACCGCGCGCGTGGTCGCGCGGCTCACCCCGGCGGAGGTCGGGGTCGAATCGTGGCCCTGGAATAAGGCGATCCAGGTGACGACCACACCGAACACCAAGCCTTTGATCACCCCATTGACCACATCCTCGCGAAAATCCACCTTCGACTGCATCTGACTCCAGAAGGCGCCGTCGTCGACCCCAAGCAACCCGACGCCGACAAAATAGCCACCCAGCACCCCCACCGCGCTGAACAGGGCCACCAGCAGCGGCATCGCGATCAGACCGCCGTAGAAACGCGGCGTGAGGATCCGGCGCACCGGGTCCACCGCCATCATCTCCAGCCCGGCGAGTTGTTCCGTGGCCTTCATGAGCCCGATCTCGGCGGTGAGGGCCGAACCCGCCCGCCCGGCCACCAGCAGCGCCGTGACCACCGGCCCCAGTTCACGCACCAGGGAAGCGGCCACCATGACCCCCAGGCTCTCTTCCGCGCCGAATTGGGAGAGCACATAAAAACCCTGTAAGGCCAGCACCATACCGACGAAGAGTCCGGAGACCGCGACGATCAGCACGGACAGGACACCGACGTTGAACACCTGCGCGAGCAGCAGGCGCGGCCGCCACAGCACCTCCGCGGAGCCGGCCAGGATATGCAGTAACAGCAGATGAGCCCGGCCGAGTCCCGCCAAGGCCTTGAGCCCCGAGCGACCCAGCTCGGCCACCGGGTCCAGCACCGCATTCGCCACGGCGCGAGCACCCCGACGCAGCGCCTTGAAGGCCATCTAACCGACCCCCCGCGTCAGCAGGTCGGCGGCCAGATCCGGCGCCGGGTAGTGAAAATGAACCGGGCCATCCGGCAGCCCGTCCATGAACTGGCGCACCCACTCCGAGCGCTCCGCGGCAATCGTTGCCGGCGTCCCCGCGGCCATCACCCGCCCGTTTGAAATCACATAAATATAGTCCGCGATACTGGCCGTCTCGCGCACGTCGTGCGAGACCACGATACTGGTGAGACGGCTCGCGTCGTTGAGCTGCCGGATCAGACTCACCAGCACCCCCATGGAGATCGGGTCCTGGCCGGTAAAGGGCTCGTCGTAAAGGATCATCATCGGATCCAGCGCGATGGCCCGCGCCAATGCGACGCGTCTGGCCATCCCGCCCGAGAGTTCGTTCGGCATCAGGTCGCGAGCGCCGCGCAGACCAACGGCCTCCAGCTTGAGCAGCACCAGCTTACGCACCACGGGCGGACTCAGCCGCAGGTGTTCGCGCAACGGATAAGCCACGTTGTCGAACACGCTCAGATCGGTCAGCAGAGCACCGCTCTGAAACAGCATCCCCATCCGCCGCCGCAGCTCGAACAGCGCGGACTGACGCAGTGCATGCACCGGCTCGCCGTCCACCTCGATGGTGCCGGCGTCCGGCCGCAACTGACCGCTGATCAGTTTGAGCAGCGTGGTCTTGCCGGTGCCGCTCGGCCCCATGACCGCGGTGACTGACCCGCGCCGGATGTCGAGGTCCACGTCGTCGAAAATCACCCGCGGACCGTGCGAAAAACGCAATCCGCGAATGCGCACCAAACACTCCGACTCGGCCGCATCCGCGGCGCAGGCGCCTGGCGCCTGATCCGTTAGTGCGCCCGAAACCGGCGCGGGTCCAGAGCCAACCGTCACCGCGGTCATGCCGTGGGCCTGACGTGCGCCGGGAGGCACACGACTGGGATCGTCTGACTCTGTCGCCGTCCCATGGTGACCGGACCGCCTGCTGCTGCGTCTACAAATAAACCCGCCATTGTCCAGACCTTGGGCGGGGGCGTCAAGCAAGAGTTTGCCGCAACCGGTAGATTTGGGCCAAAGAACGCCTCTCACGGAGCGCACAACCGACCAGGCTCGATTAAATCCGCTCGGTGGAGTAGAACTTAATTGAGGTGGGTAAAGCTCGTCGCTCATAGGAGGGGTAGAGCGCAGCGAAACCCATCCCCAACGCCGGCAACGCCGATTCTGGGAACACACCATTCGCGACGACGCGGGACTTGCCACTCGTTTCGATTACATCCACTATAATCCAGTCAAGCACGGCATGTGTGGCAGGTGACGGATTGGCCCTACTCCTGCTTTCACCGCTACGTGCGGCCTGGCGTGTACCCGATCGACTGGGCTGGCGCTCACGTTCGGGACCTGGATCTGGAGGAAGGTTGAATGGCTTGCACAGCAGCGTGGCGGGGAATGATGGGTTTCGCTATCGATGAGCGGTGAGTGGCAAGGTCGAGCGAGCACATGCCTAAGCTTTACGAATATTTTGGCCTGATCGTGTTTTTCTACGCCAACGAGCACGAACCGGTGCATGTCCACGCCAAATGCCAGGGACGCGAGGCAAGGGCGGAATTTGAGATCATCAATGGAGAGATTCGGGACATCCGTTTTGGGCCAAGCGCCGGCCGCGCACCTTTGAACGCGCGTGAGATGCGATGCTTCGAGGAGTTGGTGCGGGGCCGTGCTCAAGAGATCGTACGCAAGTGGATCGACTTTTTCGTATTGAACAAATCGATTCAGGCCGAGCAGATCACCCAGAGACTTAAATAATGCGAAAACAAATCAATATTCTGCGTGCCGAGTCGGCCGGAGACTACCGGTTGCGTTTGGAGTTCGACGATGCCACCGAGCAGACTGTCGACTTTCTGCCGTTTCTGTCGCGATCCAAGCATCCCGACATCCGCGCCTTCCTGGATCGGAAGCAATTTGCTGATTTTCGGCTCGACCACGGCGACCTGGTATGGGGTGATTACGACTTATGCTTTCCGATCCTGGATCTGCACCGCAACCACATCCTGCATACATACCACCAGGAATCGGCCGCTTGACAACCCATAACCCATAGGATGGGTAAAGCGCAACGAAACCCATCCCTCCCGATAGGCTGACCAAGAAACAGAGAAGGACGCACCTAGTCTACCTCGACAACTGCCAAAAACATGCGAACCGACACCCTAGTTTTCCCCTGCTTTCAATCAAGCCGCTGTCGCTAGCGTGTGATTTAGCACGTGCCAGAATGCTGAAGTCTGCTTAGGCTGTTGGTCGAAAAAATTCTCGAAGAAGCCAGGTTGGTTCAACGACTCCGGATATGAATACTCTTCCCCATCGGTGCCAAACTCAGTAACCCAATCCGGGGGGCGCTTTGAATCAATAACTTCAAACAGATCCGCGGGATAGAGGTAGGGCTTCCCTCTATCATTCAATATTCTAAGGTCACCTGCTTCGATCCCGATAACAAAATATGGTTGCGATGCAGAGAGGTCAGGATAATGCGGGTTTGATGACTTCAGGCGTACGATCATTATCGTGTGACAACCTGCAGCTTGGTTTTGAATCGGCCAATGCCGTAATGCTCGTACCAATGATACTCATAGGCGACTCCATCCTGCTCAAGTGCGGAGCTGCTCTTCTTGGCCCAACCAGATGGCTTGCCACCATACCTATCGACCAACCGCTGCACGTCCCGTATGCGCTCGCCCTTGGCGATGACTCGAGATTGAGGGATCAAGTCTTTGGTCAGTTCGATTGCAGCGGTCCTCTGTCAAGACTCCCTTTTGCCTTTTCACACGTACATCCGACCTTTAGCAAGAGGCCGCTTAGCTGTCTAATTTTATTTGGCATTGTGGCCGCCTGTCATGCCGGGAAGTTAAGTAAACTGTCCCCGGAATTCACGATCACGCGTGAGTGTTTGGTCGATCGTAGATAACGTGTGTCGGAATTCCGGGGGACAGTTAACTTAATTGATACAAAGGTGAGAAAAGAGGCCGTGAAAAAAAGCCGGATTCGCACCATTTTCTAATGATTTCACCAACAAAGCGACCCTTCCAGATTGGCCCCTCATTCACCGACTTGCCTTAAGGCCGCCTCCACCAAGCTGCGGCTCAGTCGTGAGCCAACCGCCAAGACGCGATCCACCAGTGGACGAGCGGCGGGAACAAGCTCCAATTTGCGGGCAGGCAGGATGATCCCGAGGGTTCCAATGAGCGGAACCGCGAGAGACTGTGCGCAGGCGCGCGCCTCCCCATCGTCCAACACGGCTACGGAGTCATAGGCCAGACAATACGACAAAACCTGGGATTCGCCCGCTCCCAGGTCCCAATGCGCAACGGCGGGGGCCAGCGGCACATCCGCAACGGCGTGCTCCTTTGCCCAACCCAGGGTTACATCCGATCCGCAGTCGTCTTGTGCGCCCGCCGCAATCTCTGCAATGACACTGCGCGGAACAGCCAGCGAGGGCGCGATACTGTGCAGCAAGTCCAACCGCCCGATCTTTCCCAGGATGATCAAGGGCGAGGCATTGACGACCCAGGGCTTAGAAGTCGCCATGGATCTCCTGCTGAAGCTCGTCCAGCGTCACCTGTATGGCCGGAAGGTTGCGACGGTATAACTCATCCAGAAAGCGTGACCGCGCGATGCCCAATATTTCGCAGGCTTTAGACTGAGAAATGCGCTGCTCGGCATACCACTGAACCACTGCAGCGATCTTCAACTCTTCAGAGAACGCCTTAGGGCTTAGCCGTAGGGCGGAGAACGCACCAGGATCAAAATTCAAGACGATCTGCGTCATTCGCTTACTCACGGTTGAAACGCGACTTGAGATCGGGGCCTACTCGACTCCACGCCTAGCCTGGGTCGCGCAAAAAGCAAGCCCTGTGCCTGGCGCCTGACCCAGGCCACCGCGAGCCTCGATCCCAATTCCTGCTCGGTGTTCAGGTGGAGAAGGATAGCGAATTCCTGGGGTCGGCGCAGCATCGAAGACATCTCCTGTGCCGCATCGTCCTTGTCCTTGAAAAAGGTCCGCTGGCGTCGATTGCCCCGCTGTGTCACAGGGTAGGGCGAGCCGGGCACAACCACGCTTGGAAGGCTTGCCATGCCGCGGTGGAAAACTCCGACCCCCGGGGTGCTCGCTCGAATATCATCCTAACGCTTCAAGCACCATTCGAGGAATTAAGTAGACTGCTCCGGGACTCCTCAATTTGATATTTATCTTGCGTTAATTCGGAATGCTACAATGCGAGACCTGACCCCATCCCCCTCCTCTGTTGTTGAGAAACCGTGGTCTGTCCCTGGCTTCCTCGCCTGGCCATCCCGCCCGAGAGTTCATTCGGCATCAGGTCGCGCGCGCCGCGCAGACCAACAGCCTCCAGCTTGAGCAGCACCAGCTTGCGCACCATGGCCGGACAGAGCCGCAGGTGTTCGCGCAACGGGTAAGCCACGTTGTCGAACACACTTAAATCGGTCAGCAGGGCGCCGCTCTGAAACAACATCCCCATCCGCCGCCGCAGCACGAAAAGCGCGGATTGACGCAGTGTATGCACCGGCTCGCCGTCCACCTCAATGGTGCCGGCGTCGGGACGTAACTGACCGCTGATCAGTTTGAGCAGCGTCGTCTTGCCGGTGCCACTCGGCCCCATGACGGCGGTGACGGTGCCCCGCCGGATGTCGAGGTCCACGTCGTCGAAAATTACCCGCGGACCATGCGAAAAACGCAATCCGCGAATGCGCACCAGACACTCGGACGCGGCCGCATCGGCGGCACAGGCGCCTGGTGCCTGATCCGCTGGCGCGCCAGGAACCGGCGCGGGTCCGGAGCCAACCGCCACCGCGGTCATGCCGCAGCCTTGGCGTGCGCCGGGGGGTGCACGACTGGGATCGTCTGACTCTGTCGCCGTCCCATGGTGACCGGACCGCCTGCTGCTGCGTCTACAAATAAACCCGCCATTGTCCAGACCTAGGGAAGGGGCGTCAAGCAACAGTCGTGCAATGGCTTCGGGGCGGGTTTGCAACCCGCCCCGAAATTGACGTATCAGGAAGAACCTGCGCCCTGCGGCTTCTGGGCCGCGGCTTGCCGGCTCGTGCTTCGCACTCCCCCGGCTACCAAGTCCCCGCCAACGGGATGTCGGTTGCGACGCCGAAGGCGCCTGTGGTGACGTCCCCGCCGGCCGGCCCATCCCACAGGCGGTTGCCGTTCGCATCCAGCCGGAACTTACCCTCGCTCGGGCGCCAGACGCCCACGTCGTCCTGGCCGTCGCCGTTCCAGTCGCCGCTCACCGGGCGGTCGGCCGAAGTTCCGAAGGCACCGGTCAGCGTATCGCGTCCGGCCGTCCCGTCCCATCTGCCGTTGCCGTTGGTGTCCAGCATGAACTGGCGGGTGCTCGGGCGCCAGACGCCCACCTCGTCCTTGCCGTCGCCGTTCCAGTCGCCGACGACCGGGCGGTCGGTCGATACCCCGAAGGCAGCCGTCAGCGTATCGCGTCCGGCCGTCCCGTCCCATCTGCCGTTGCCGTTGGCGTCCAACATGAACTGGTGCGTGCTCGGACGCCAAACGCCCACCTCGTCTTTGCCGTCGCTGTTCCAGTCTCCCGCCACCGGCAGGTCGGCCGAGGCACCAAAGGCGGCGGTCGTCGTATCGCCGCCGGTCGCCTCCCAGATCGCGTTGCCGTTGCCGTCCAGCCGGAACTTGCGGTCGCTCGGACGCCAGACACCCACGTCGTCGCTGCCGTCGCCGTTCCAGTCGCCGATCACCGGGCGGTCGGTGGACGCCCCGAAGGCGCCGGTCAGGGTATCGCCAGCCGCCGTTCCGTCCCAGGTGCCGTTCCCGTTGGCGTCCAACAGGAACTGCCGGGTGGTGGGGCGCCAGACCCCAACCGCCCCGGTGACGCTGCCTTGCACCTCGAAGGCGCCGATGTCGATGCGCTCGTTGACCACGCGATCGAAGCCTTCCCCGCGCTGGTCCCATCCAGAGGGTTGAGACTCCGGGTCACCCCGATCGATCGCCGGGCTGCCCGTTAGCAGAGCATGGGTGAGGGTGGGTCCGCCGTTATCCTGGAGTGGTCCGAGCAGGGGGTCTAAACCGAAGAGATTGGAGCCCGGAACCGATTCGATCGTATAGGCGTCTCCCAGATCGCCAATGAGCGAATAGTGTAATTCCGCAGGCAATATGATGTCCTGCTCGGACGCCAGGCCGCACTTGATATCCGGATCGATCAAGGCTTCGTTGCCCGCAATAATCGAGTTGCGGATCATCGTCGGCTCGGAATACCTATTATATTGCCACTCCTCGTTGAAAAAAGTCTTAAATAACCCTCCGCCAACTTGCGCTTTGTTTCCAGTAATCACACTGTTTACGATGATCGTAGTGCCGGTTTCCTGATATATGCCGCCACCGCTGATCGGGCCGTCATTTCCTGAAATCGTGCTATTGACGACCTCGACCCGCGCGAGTCCAAACATCGAATCATAGCAGGTCCCCTCGTATGCTCGAATACCGCCACCGGTATTACCCGATACGGTGCTGTTCGTCAGCGATAGTGTCGCATTAATCCCAACGCCGGCATTCCCGGAGACGGTGGATCTCGCGACGGAGAGATCACCATCAGCATTGATGCCCCATCTCCCATTATCAGTAACCTGCGTGTCGCTCACGACGATGGGCGGATCCCAGCAACCCGGCTGGTATATTCCGCCTCCGAGGTTTCGCGCAACGACGCTGCGCTCGACTGAGAGCGGAGCTGCAGCGCTCCTTTGATCTCCCGTACTGGTTCCAATGCCGATGCCTCCGTTATCAGTGATCACGCTGTCTGTAATCACGATATTGCCATAAAGATAGGTGCCGTCTCCGGCATTACCGGAAATTTGAACGCGTTGCAGGCGGACGTCGCCATGCGAATAACGGTAAACCGTGGGGCTTTCGATTCCAACCTCTGTGGTTCCAGTGATGATACTGTCTTCAATCACGGCGGACCCGTCGTAGCCACTGAACCTTAGAGAAATCGCGCGGCCGGCGTGCTGTAAGGTAAACCCGGATACCGCAAAAGATGCATCGTCACCGATCACAGCGGTGAGAATCGCATCATTCCCGTTACCGTCGATCACGAGCTTGCCTTTTCCCGGACCGACAATGGACAGGCTATCGTACGTTGTCTTCTGCAGCGGTCCGGACGTGAGGGTGATGGTTCCGCTGACGGATGAGTCAAAGACGATCTGGTCGGGGCCGGGATTGGCGTCCGACGCGACGAGTGCCTGACGCAGGCTGCCGGGGGCCGCATCCGTGGTGTTATAAACCGTAAAAGTCGCAGCGTGTAGCGGCGCGGCGGCGACAAGCGCGGCACCCAAACCCAGCGCGCAAGCAAGCGGGGTAGGTCTCGGCTGCAGGCAATCGGTGAGCGCCTTCACCAGTCTGCGTTGACGGAGTGATGCAAGGCAACGGGACTCACCCGAGTTGTCGGACGTGCGTTTCATGGTGCTCTCCTCTCTCAAACCCACATTGTTGACGATAATGCCTTTGCGAAGCGGTGCTTCGACGCTCGAATCAGAGCCGCGTCCGCTGATCCAAAGGCGGGCGCGCCACCCTGCGATGACCGAACAATAACCACGCGTATTATAGTTCATGTAAGAAAAACGTGACGTCCGTCACGGTTTCGGCGGCTGCCGATCCACGAAGGACGCTCGGCGGTGTCCCCTCGGCCGGGGGACCCGAATGGGGACAGAAATCGCCTAGTATCCCATCAGTTCCACCAGCATCTGCCACCGCTCGACCGCCGCTCCTGAGCAAGGCCCAAGCAGGGCCAGGATCAGCCCGGCGGGCGACGCCGACACCCGCCGCTCGATCCAGTTGCGGGCCGCGCGCGGGTCGTCGATGACAGCCGCGGGCACCGTCCAGGCCAGACCCCTGGTCGTGGACAGACCCGCGCTCTGCCCTGCTCGCGGCTCCTGGATCGGCCGGGGCTCCAGACCACATACCTGATCGGCGCCGGACAGCGGCGGCCCGATCAGGCCGCCGAAGCGTTCCCCCAGCGCCGCGGCGACCGGCGCGGCCAGGGCGGACGGCAGACCGGGCTCGGCCTCCAGATAAAAACGGAAGCGGCTGGGGGTATCGTGCGCCCAGTCGCGGGCGCCCGCGACGCCCGCCGCACGCCAGCGCGCGGCCGGGACCGCTACCGCCCAGCAGACGTTGGCGAAGTACGCGAGCCGCCACTCCGGCGGCAGGTCATCCGGATAAAACGGGTCGTCGCCCGACCAGGGGTCCCAACCAGAGCGCACGGGCAGCAAGGGCATGTTGGCAGTGGTTAGTGGTTAGTGGCCGGACAAACCGGAGGCTGGTGCGCGCTTACCCGCGCTGCCGCATCGCCGCGGGCGCGCAATTTGCCGGCCCGTTAGTGTATGGTTATATGGCCCACCGGCGGCAAGACAGCCGTCGGTGCCAAACCACACGCGAATCCCATGACTGAACCACGCAGACTCGGCACCCGCAAGCATACCCTGGCCCCCGGTCAGGAGGCGCGCATCCGCGACCTGGGACGGGCGGTGATCGAGACCGAGGCCGCCGCGGTCGCCGCCCTGGGCGCGCGGCTGGATGGCGCCTTCGTGGAGGCCTGTCGCTTCCTGCTGGCCTGCGAGGGACGGATCGTCGTGCTGGGCATGGGCAAGTCAGGGCATATCGGCGGCAAGATCGCCGCGACCCTGGCCAGTACCGGCAGCCCGGCCTTTTTCGTGCACCCCGGCGAGGCCAGTCACGGCGATCTGGGGATGATCACCCCGCGCGATGTGGTACTGGCCCTCTCCAACTCGGGTGAGACCGCGGAATTGCTGACCATTCTGCCGCTGATCAAGCGACTGAGCGTCCCGCTGATCACCCTGACCGGGCGTGCCGACTCAACCCTGGCCCATGAGGCGGATGTCAACCTCGACGTCAGCGTCACCCGCGAGGCCTGCCCCCTGGGCCTGGCACCCACCTCCAGCACCACCGCCACCCTGGCGATGGGCGACGCCCTGGCGATTGCCTTGCTGGAGAGCCGCGGTTTCACCGCCGAAGACTTTGCCCGCTCGCACCCCGCCGGCACCCTGGGACGGCGCCTGCTGCTGCATGTCGAGGATATCATGCACCATGGTGAGCAGGTGCCGCGGGTCCCGCTGGGGACCACGCTGCTCGCCACCCTGGAGGAAATGTCACGCGCCGGGCTGGGCATGACCGCGGTGGTCGACCCCCAGGGCCGGCTGGCCGGCATCTTCACCGACGGCGACCTGCGCCGCGCGCTCGACCGCGGGATCGATGTCCGAAGGACCTTGATCGATACGGTGATGACGGCCGGCTGTGTCACCGTGGCCGCCGCGGACCTGGCTGCCGAGGCGCTGCGGCTGATGGAGGCAAAATCAATCAACGCGCTGCTGGTTGTCGACGACGAAGGCCGTCCGACCGGAGCACTCAACATGCACGATCTGCTGCGCTCGGGCGTGGTCTGAGAGGAACCGTGAACAAACAAGCCATTCGCGCGCGGGCCGCCCGCATCCGCCTAGTGATCCTCGACGTCGACGGGGTCTTGACCGACGGCAGCCTGTACCTGGGTGACGATGGTCAGGAATTCAAAGCCTTCAATGCCCGTGACGGTCATGGCATGGTGTTGCTGCAGGAGACCGGCGTGCGCCTGGCGGTGATCAGCGGGCGCAGCTCGAACCTGGTGCGCATCCGCATGGAACACCTGGGTGTCGCTCATGTCTATCAGGGGTGCCGGGACAAAGTGCCCGCCTATGATGAGCTCAAGCAGATTCTGGAGCTGCCGAACGACGCCTGCGCCTACGTCGGCGACGACGTCATCGACCTGCCGGTCATGCGTCAGGTCGGCCTGGCGATCGCCGTGGGCGATGCCCACCCGTTGGTCCGGCAGCACGCGCACTGGTGCACCGGAGCATCCGGCGGACGGGGCGCCGTGCGCGAGGTGTGCGAATTGATCATGGACGCCCAGGGCACCTGGGATACCATGGTCGAGCCCCGCCGCTGACCCGCCCGTTACGGTTGGACGGCAGGCGTGTGGACCACCAGACAAGGCCGGCTCGCGGTGATGTTCGCCGTGCTCGGCGGGGCGGGCTGGTGGCTGTCGCGCAGCCTGGTCGAGGAACCGCCGCCGCGCTCGCGCGGCCGTGCACCAAACTATGTCGTTTCCGACTTTCGTGCCATCGAGACCGACCCGTCCGGCCGACCAACGCGGCGCCTGGTCGCCGCACAACTGCGACAGTTCGTTCCCGAAGACCTGTCCGAGCTCGACGTGCCCCACCTAACAGTGTTTGAACCCGACGGTGCGCCACCCTGGGAGATCCGGGCCAGGCACGGTCTGCTGTTGGCCGGCGGGGACGAAGTACGGCTGAGCGACACGGTCAGCGTCGAACGGGCCGGGACGAGCCTGACCCGCTCCTTCCGGCTTGCCACCACCGAATTGACGCTGTGGCCCAAGCGGGACTATGCCCAAGGAGACCAACCCGTGAGAATCGACAGTGATGGCGACTGGCTGACCGCCGCGGGTATCCGCCTGTGGTACGCCACCCCCGCGCGCGCCGAGTACCCCGGACGCGTGCACATCTCCATCGCTCCGGCCCAAGGCGCGGCCGTCCCATGAACGTCCGACCACCGCGGGCGCCGACCAGCCGTGTCTTCGCCGTCGCCATCGCCCTGAGCCTCGGGTTGCTCACCCAGCGGGCAGCGGGACTCACCGGCGACGACCAGCAACCCATGTTGATCGAGGCCGATACGGTCGAGGTCGACGAGGCCAAGGGCACCAGCCTCTATGTCGGCCGGGTTCAGGTCGACCAGGGCACCATGCGCCTGCTCGCTGATCAAGTCACGGTGCACCACCGCAGTGATCGCCGCATTAGATTCATCATCGCACGCGGCAACCCGGCATCGTACAAACAGCAGATGGACGGCGACCAGGGCGAGGTACAGGCCTTCGCCAAGCGGATGGACTACGATGCCGAGCGGGATGAACTGGTGCTGACTGATGAGGCGCTCTTGATTCAGGGCACGGACCGCATCACCAGCGATCGGATCGTCTACGACCGGGGTAAAGCGCGGATGCAGGCCGGCGGCAGCGGCCGGGTCAAGATCACCTTTACCCCAGACACCAAGAACGGCGCTCCGGCCACGCCGCCGCGCCCCGCCGCGAGTCGCCCGTGACGACGCTGCGCGCCACTGAGCTGAAAAAGCGCTACCGCAGCCGTCAGGTGCTCCATGACGTGAGCGTCGAGGTCGACGCCGGCGAGGTCGTTGGTCTGCTGGGTCCTAACGGCGCCGGCAAGACCACCTGTTTCTATCTGATCGTCGGGCTGATCGCGAGCGATCATGGCCGCATCGAGCTGAACGGACGCGACCTCACCTTGCAGCCGATGCACGCCCGGGCGCGCGCCGGACTGAGCTACCTGGCTCAGGAGGCATCGGTCTTCCGCAAACTGACGGCGCGCGAGAACATTCTGGCGATCCTGGAGACCCGACGTGACCTGAGTCGCAGCGCGCAGCGGCAACGCTGTGATCAACTACTTGAAGAGCTGGGAATCGCCCATGTCGGGGTCTCGCTGGCGTTGAGCCTGTCCGGCGGCGAGCGGCGGCGCCTGGAGATTGCCCGCGCCCTGGCCGTGGATCCGGTCGTCATGCTGCTCGACGAACCCTTTGCGGGCGTCGATCCGATCGCCGTCGGCGACATCCAGGCCATCGTCGCGCACCTGCGCGAGCGGCAGATCGGCGTCCTCATCACCGACCACAACGTCCGCGAGACCCTGGACATCTGCGACCGCGGTTACATCATCAACGTCGGCACCGTGATCGCCGCCGGCACACCGACGCAGTTGCTCGCCGACCAGCAGGTTCGCGAGGTCTATCTGGGAACCGACTTCTCGATGTGACGCCACAGATGACGACATGCATTCCGTCGCGCGCCGCGGTAGGCTAGAATTAAGGAAGGCACCGTTATTGCTTTCATGAACCGGATCACACGCCCATTAACGCATCCATGAAGCAGTCCATCCAGCTTCGACTCGGTCAGCACCTGTCGATGACGCCGCAGTTGCAGCAGGCCATCAAGCTGCTGCAACTGTCCAGTCTGGAACTCCAGCAGGAAATCCAGGAGGCGCTGGATACCAACTTCATGCTCGAAGAGGGCGAGGAGTCCGAGCGCTTCCAGGCCGCCGACGCGGCCGACATCCGCCTGCCCCAGGACCAGACGCCGGAACCCCAGACCGCTACGGTCCAGGAACAGACGGTGGAGCGGGAACTTCAGGTCGAATCCCAGGAAATGCCGGACGAACTCCCGGTCGATACCCAATGGGATGACGTTTACGAAAACTATCTGCCGACCAGCAGCCAGGGCAGCGGCGACGACGATTTCGACCCCTTCTCCCAACAGAGCCGCCCGGAGACCCTGCACGACCACTTGCTCTGGCAGCTCAACCTGACCAAACTCAGTGAACGAGACCATGCCATCGCCCAGGCGGTGGTCGACGCCATCGACGCGAACGGCTACCTGCGCACCGATGTGGATGAATTGCTGACCACGGTGGGTGACCCCGACATCTCCGCGGAGGAGGTGACCACGGTGATCCATCGCGTCCAATCCTTCGATCCCGCGGGGGTGGGTGCCCGTGACCTGCGCGAGTGTCTGCTGATCCAACTGAACCAGATATCGGATTGCGCGCCAACGCGCGACCTGGCGATCACCATCTGCACCCGCGGGTTCGACTACCTGCCGCGCAACGACGCGGCCGCCCTGGCACGCCTGCTGCAGACCACGGACGAGGCCATCCTGGCCGCCCTGGACATGATCCGTCACCTTAACCCGCGACCCGGTACCCTCATCGCGGAGGTCCCGGCGGAGTATGTGGTCCCCGATGTCCTGGTGCGGCGCACCGAGGGTGCCTGGCACGTCGAGCTGAATCCGGAAACTACGCCTAAACTAAGAGTGAACGCGGATTATGCGCGCCTGATCCGGCGCGGCGACCAGAGTGCCGACAGCATCGCCTTGAAAAGCCATTTACAAGAAGCCCGTTGGTTCATCAAGAGCCTGTCGAGCCGCAACGACACGGTCCTGCGGGTCGCCTCCAAGATTGTCGAGCTCCAGCAGGAGTTCCTCGAACAGGGTGAGGTCGCGATGAAGCCGCTGATCCTGCGGGACATCTCAGAAGCGTTGGAGCTCCATGAGTCGACCGTCTCGCGGGTGACCACGCAGAAGTATATGCACACCCCGCGCGGCACCTTCGAGTTCAAGTTCTTCTTCTCATCGCACGTGAACACCGCGTCTGGAGGCGAGTGTTCGTCCACGGCAATTCGTGCCCTGATCCGTAAGATGATCACCGGCGAATCGGCCAGGAGGCCGCTGAGTGACAGCAAGATCGCAGACGAATTGGCTGATCAGGGCATCAATGTCGCCCGACGCACGGTCGCCAAGTACCGCGAGGCCCTGGGGATACCCCCCTCGAACGAACGCAAACGCCTGGCTTGACAGGCTGTTTGAAACCTAAGGAGCACACTATGCAAATCAACCTGACGGGTCACCACATCGACGTTACCGAAGCACTCAAAGGCTACGTCGATAACAAGTTCGAGCGACTCGCTCGCCACTTCGACCACGTCATCAACGCTCACGTGATTCTGAGCGTGGAAAAGCTGGCCCAGAAGGCCGAGGCGACCCTGCATGTCAACGGCGGCAAGCTGTTCGCCGACTCCGTGCATGAAGACATGTATGCCGCCATCGATACCCTGATCGACAAGCTGGACCGTCAAATCCTTCGCCATAAAGAGAAAAAGGCGAACCACCGACCGGTAGCGACCACCGGCGCCAAGAGCGGCGAACCCGAGTAACGCGCCGCCCCTAGCCACGGGCCGACCGGTACCCCCCGACCAAGCAGACACCTTGAACGGCCGCGTTCAAGGTGTTTTCATTGAGACAGGAGCGAATCCGAGCTACTGTGAAGCTCCCGCGCCGTCCGGATGGCCTAGAGGAAACAAGCGACATGACCCCCAATGACCAGCCCGGTGCAAACTTGCGCACCACCCCCTCGACATCGCTTCGCACCAAACGCGGGGGACGCTGACCCATGTTCCGGCCCGATTTCATCACCGAGCGACGGCTTGGCTGTCGCCTCGCCATTGCAAGCAAGAAACGCCTGCTCGAAACCCTGGCAAGCCTCCTGGCCGCCGACCATCCGCTGTTGGATGCAGACCTGATCTTCGACTGCCTCCTCGAACGTGAGCGGCTCGGCAGTACCGGCCTCGGCCACGGCATTGCGCTGCCTCACGCCCGCGTCAAAGAGGTGACCCAATCCATCGGGGCCTTCGTCTCGCTCAGCCAGGGGGTGGACTACGATGCCGTCGACGGCGAGCCGGTCGATCTGGCCTTCGCCTTACTCGTGCCCGAAGCGGCCACCGACGAGCATTTGCAACTGCTGGCCCAACTGGCGGGCCGCTTCAACGACCCCCAGGTTCGCAAGCGGCTGCGCGAGGCCGACTCGCCGAGCGCCATCCTCCACGTGTTCAGCGGCCACTAGCGCAGCGCGGGCAACGACCCATGACCGACAGCCTCCAGTCACTGATCCGACTCACTTGGCCGCGCGCCCGGCTGAACTGGCTGACGCCCGAACCAGGGACGCCCCGCTCATTGCGGGGGAATTGTCCGGAGACGGCCAAACAGGCGTTGATCGGATCCTTGAACTGTATCCACCCCAACCGGCTCCAGGTCATCGGCCGCGCGGAGTTGGTTTACCTGGCGGGTCTCGGTCCAACCGCGTTCAGGGAGACCGTCGAGAAGCTCTTCAGCGAGCGGCCGGCGGCGGTGATTTTTGCCGATGGCATCGAACCCGCGGCAACCTTTTGGGAATGGGCCGAGCGCACCCAAACCCCGCTGGTCGGATCGCCCGTCACCGACGATGACTTGATCAATCAACTGCGTTACTACCTCACCCATGCCCTGGCCGAACGCACCATCGTCCACGGTGTCTTCATTGAGGTGTTGGGCATGGGAGTCCTGCTGGTCGGGGATCCGGCAGTCGGCAAGAGCGAACTGGCACTGGATCTGATCACCCGCGGACACCGTCTGATCGCTGACGACGCCCCGCAGTTCGCGCGGATTGCCCCGGAGAAACTGGAGGGCTCCTGCCCCGAGCCGCTGATCGATTTTCTCGAGGTGCGGGGCTTGGGCATCCTCAACATCCGCGCCATGTTCGGCGAGGGCGCGGTCGTGCGCCGCAAGACCCTCAACCTGATCATCGACCTGAAACCGCTCGACCGGACCCAGCTCGACCGAATTGACCGGCTTGCCGGTAGCCTGTCTGCAACCAACATCCTGGGCGTGGCCGTGCCGTGCATCACCATGCCGGTCGCACCCGGGCGTAATCTTGCGATTATTGTGGAAGCGGCCGTCCGCCATCAGATCTTGCGGATCCGCGGTTACGATGCCGGTGTAGACTTCATTGACCGGCAGACACGCGCGATCAGCAACGATCACCCCGACCCACCAGGCTCCAGGCCCGGTGCAGCGGCGGCAGAACCCGCGGCCGCCGACGGCAAACCCGAAGGACGCACGTGTTCGGGCACCTGACATCATCCCGCAACCCATCGACCCACGGACCTCGCCATGAGACTCGTCATCGTCAGCGGATTGTCCGGCTCCGGCAAGAGTGTGGCGTTGCGCACGCTCGAAGACCTGGGGTTCTACTGCATCGACAACCTGCCGCTGTTCCTGCTCAAGGACCTCGCGCTGGGCCTGAAGGATGCCGGCAGTGAGGCGTTTAAAGACACTGCCGTCGGCGTCGACGCCCGCAGCAACCCAGGCGAACTCAAGAACCTTCCCGGTCTGATCGAGGCCGCCCAGGATCGCGGCGTGGCCTGCCAGGTGGTGTTCCTCGACGCGCACACCGACACCCTGATCCGCCGCTTCAGCGAAACCCGCCGCCGCCACCCCCTGACCAGGCCCGACCGTCCGCTGGCCGAGGCCATCAAGCTGGAGCGGCAACTGCTCGAACCGATTCGCCAGGCGGCCGATGTCCGCATCGAGACCACGCTGACCAATGTTCACGAATTGCGCGACCTGATCCGCGTGCGGCTGGCCGGCGAGGCCTCGCCGAAGGCGTCGATCCTGCTGCAATCCTTCGGCTTCAAGCACGGCATACCGCACGACGTGGACTTTTTGTTCGACGTGCGATGCCTGCCCAACCCTCATTGGCAGACCGAACTCAAACCCCTCACAGGACGTGACCGGCCGGTCGTGGAGTTCCTGGAGGCCAGCGCGTCGGTCATCGAGATGCGCACGGACATCGCGGCCTTTTTCGACCACTGGATTCCCCGATTCGAAACCGATGGACGTTTCTATCTCACCATAGCCATCGGCTGCACGGGTGGTCAACACCGCTCGGTCTATCTCGTGGAAACGCTCTGCGAGCACTTCGAGCGCGGCGGACATAAGGTCATGGTGCGACACCGGGAGCTCCCGTGACCGTCGGTATCCTGTTGATTACCCATCAGCCACTGGGCTGCGACCTGCTGCGGGTGGCCACCGCCATTTTCGGTACCCGCCCCGCGCGCGCCGAGGCGCTCGAAGTGGAAAACGACACCCCCGGCGATCAGGTGTTGGCCCAAGCGCAGGGACTCGCGCAGCAGCTCGACGAGGGCGACGGCCTGCTCGTACTGACCGATATCTATGGCGCAACCCCGGCCAACCTGGCGCTGACCCTGCGTGATCGTCACCCGCAGACGCGCGTAGTCGCCGGGGTCAATCTGCCCATGCTGCTGCGCGCCTTGACCTACGCGGGTCTGGACCTGGATACGGTGGTCGAGAAGGCCCTGGCGGGCGGTCGCGACGGCGTCTGCCGCTGCCCCCGCGATGGCCAGGAGGATGCTGCCGGTGGTGCGTAAAGAACTGGAAATCATCAATAAACTCGGCCTGCACGCGCGCGCGGCGGCGAAGTTGGTCAACTGTGCCGCCGGCTTCGCCAGCTTCATTGAGGTTGAACGGCGCGGCCAGCGTGTAAACTGTAAGAGCATCATGGGCATCATGATGCTGGCCGCCAGTCGCGGCTCATGGATCACCGTGGACGCCACCGGAGAGGACGAAGAGGCCGCCATTGCGGCGATCGAGGCGCTCATCCGCAACCGTTTCGGGGAGGGCGAGTGACCATCGCATTCCAAGGTATCGGGGTGGCCGCGAGCCAGTCGGTCGCGATCGGGCCGGCCTTTGTCACCGGACATGGCATGCACACCGCGACCCAGACGTTGATCGACGCCGATCAAGTCGGCGACGAACTCGATCGGCTCAACACGGCCGTCGCGCAGGCACGCCGGGCGCTCAAGGCGGTGCGCAATCAGATCCCGCCCTCCACGCCGCGCAACATCGCCGAGTTCATCGACACCCACTTGTTGATGCTCGATGACGTGGCCCTGGTCGACGAGGTCCGCAAGATCATCCGCGATCAGCTCTTCAGCGCCGACTGGGCGCTCCAATTGCAGCGCGACACCCTGGTGAGCGTCTTCGACGCGATGGACGACCCTTACCTGCGCAACCGCCGTGACGACGTAGAGCACGTGGTCGATCAGATCATGTCCTTCCTGCATGGGACGCCGACCCAACTGGAAGCGACCGAGCGCGACCTGGAAGGCTGTGTCGTGGTCGCGCGCGACCTGATGCCGGCCGACGCCATCACCCTGCGCAATCGGGGCGCGGCGGCCTTCGTCACCGAGTTTGGCGGCCCGGTGTCCCACACCGCCATCCTGGCCCGCAGTCTCGCAGTCCCCGCCGTGGTGGGGGTGCACAACATCACGCGCTATATCCGTTCCGGCGAGCCCCTGGTGGTCGATGGGGATACGGGGACCGTTCTGGCGAACGCCGACGCCCAAAGCCTGGCCTATTATCGCCAGCGGCTGGGGGCGATCGAAGCACGGCGCCGCCATCTGCGCACCCTGGTGGATCGGCCCGCCATCACCCGCGACGGCGTGACCATCAACCTGCTCGCCAACCTGGATCTGCCGGAGGACGCCCAGGCCGCACGCTTCAATGGCGCCGTCGGCGTCGGGCTCTATCGCACCGAATTTCTGTACATGAACCGGAATGATCTGCCGGATGAAGCCGAACACCTGGCGACCTACCTGACCATCGTACATGCGCTGGATGGGCTACCCCTGACCATCCGCACCCTTGATCTGGGCATCGACAAACGCAGTGAGGCCTTGGGCGAGCCTGGTGCAGGCTGCTGCAACCCGGCCCTGGGGCTGCGCGGCATCCGCCTCTGCCTCAAAGAACCGGGACTCTTCCGACCGCAACTGCGGGCCATCCTGCGCGCCGGGGCGCTGGGACCGGTGCGGGCGATGCTGCCCATGGTCACCAACGTGCAGGAGGTCGCGTCCGTCCTCGCCATCATCGCTGAACTCAAAGAGGAACTGACGCACGAGGGGCTTGCCTTCGATCCGGCCCTTCAGGTCGGCGCCATGGTCGAGGTTCCCGCCGCCGCGCTGGCCGCCCGCGCCCTGGCCAAACGCATGGACTTCATGTCCATCGGAACCAACGACCTGATCCAATACACGCTCGCCATCGACCGTCTGGACGATAGCGTCAATTACCTGTTCGATCCCATCCACCCGGCCATCTTGCGGCTGGTACGGATGACCATCGAAGCCGGCCGGACACTCGCCACCCCGGTGGCCATGTGCGGCGAAATGGCCGGCGACCCGCGTTTCACCCGCCTGCTGCTCGGCCTGGGCTTGCGGCGCTTCAGCATGCAGCCGGGCGCCATCCTCGGCATCAAAGAAATCATCCTAAACGCCGACACCCGCGAACTGGAACGGCGCGCCACCGCACTCTTCGCCGGGCTTGATGAAGCCGAGCCCGCGGAATTGCTCGATGTGCTGAACGCGCCTTAGGCGATTTTCAGAACCAACCGTCCACCGCCACCTCCCGCCCCACCGCAACAGGCCAGGTTCCAGCGCGAACCAGGGGCAGCTGTTCCGCCCGCTCTTCATGCTCTTCATGCACTCACCCGCACGGCGTTGCGTCCGGCCAACTTGGCTTCATACAGCGCGAAGTCGACACGCTTGAACCACTCCGCGCTCTTTTCGTCGGATTTGAGTTCCGCCACGCCGAAGCTCGCCGTGACGGTCCCGACTTCGGGGAAGGGCTGTCCCGCAATGAGCGCGCGCAGCTGTTCCGCCACGTTGGCGCCCGCGGTGGCGTCGCAGTGCGGCAGCAGCACCGCGAATTCCTCGCCGCCCCAGCGTGCCAGCCGGTCCGTCGTCCGCAGCTTGCTCCGGAGCCGATGGCTCACTTCGATCAGCACCTGATCTCCGCGGGGGTGACCATAGGTATCGTTGATCGACTTGAAGTGGTCAAGGTCGAGCAAGAGCAACGACAGTGGCGCGCCGTCACGTCGTGCTTGCGCCATCTGGAACGCCAGGGCTTCTTCAAAGTGACGTCGGTTCCCACTGCCCGTGAGCGGGTCTATGGAAGCGAGACGCTTGAGTTCCGCGTTGGCGGCGGCGATCTCGGCATGGGCTTGCATGAGACGCAACCGACCCTCGATCAGGTCACGCATTTTCGACATGAGCGACTCGATGTCGGGAGTATAGGCTTTCTCCTTGTCATCGAGCAGACAGATCGTGCCCAGGGACTTACCGTCCGGGAAGCGAATCGGGAAACCCAGATAACCAAGCAGACCGTACTTCAGGTCCGGGTTATTCTTCCATTGGTCCGATTTCAAGGCGTTGGCAACGCGAAGTTTTTGCTGACGCCGGATCACCGTCTCGCAATACAGACCCGAGTCGGCGAGGTGCTCACGAGCGCCGACAGGATATGGATTGTTCGGGGTATTGCTGGCAACCAGAACCTCGATATCTTCACCGACCGTTCGCATGATCAGACCAACGCGCGCCCCCGCCAGACGCACGACCAGATCGATGATGTCCTGCCATTCCTGGAGCGCATCATTCGGAAAATCGTGATCCTTGGTATTCATTCCACAGCTCCTCCCGCAACCCGCGTACGTCCCCGACACGCAAACCGGTCTGCTCGGCCAGCAACTGGTCATCGGCAATCAGGTCCAACTTGAGAAAATAGATCCATTGGTCCAGTGAGTCGCGGGCCACGTCATCGAACTGATTGACCTTGATCAGATAATATTCCGGAAACAGCGCGTGCGACTCCTGGCGCCGGTAGCGGTCCTGCTGCGCTTCGCTCAGACGCAATTCATCCTGCCGATGCAAACCGATAAACCGGGTGGCACGTGAAAAATGTAGTCCTCGCCCTGGCCCAGGTCGAAATCGAACTGCCGCTGGTATTGCACCTCGATCAGGATGATTTCACCACCCGCGTTGCGCGCCTTCAAGTCCACCCGGTTCTGTTTGTCGGCCGCCGTCTCTTTGTTGCGCTCGCTCTCCAGGATTTCCAGGATCTGAATCTCCTGACGCAGCAGCTCGGTGAGAAACCCTTCGAGAATCCCGAAATGGGCTTTGCTGCGCAGCAGGCGCTTCATCGACCAGTCGAAACTGATCAAGCGGCGATGGCGCTTCATACAGGCGATCCAGTCCAGTGACGGCGGCGGTCGCGATTGCCCGGTGGTGTGATTGTGTGTGTCATCGTCCGTGTCGCCCTGTTCAAGTCTCGATCAACTTTGAAACGGTTCACTATATGTGAGTATAGGAATAACGAACGCTGATTGCCAGAATCAGTTGTTCAGAATCGGAACACGAACCGTCTGACCGGGATCAGACCCGCGGCAGCGAGCCCCGCGGTGAGGGTCGTGGTGGGGAGAGTGGGCTTGCATCCGCTCGCACCCGCCGATCCGAGCCGGTATATTGGCGCCTTCAGGCGATTATCGGAAAATCATGGACACCAAGACCCGTATGCCGACCCTGTTCGTCCCGCACGGCGCAGGTCCCTGTTTCTTCATGGACTGGAACCCGCCCACCGCCTGAAACCTCATGGGCCGCTTCCTTGAGAGCGTGGCAGACACCCTGCCCCAGCGCCCGACCGCCATCGTGCTGGTCTCGGCGCACTGGCTCGAACCGGTGTTCAGCGTGCTGATCGTTGGCAGCGGGATGAGTTTTCACAATATGCGCGGCTTTGGCGATCCTCGGTTCGGACCGATCTCCGACACCTTCGACCGCTGGCTGAGCGCAACCGTGGAAGCCGAACCGGCGCAGCGAAGCCAGAACTTGATCGATTGGGCACAGGCGCCCGCCGCACGTCTTTCGCACCCTCCACGGGCTGAAGAGCATCTGTTGCCGCTGATGGTGGCCGTGGGTGCGGCGGACCAGGACCGCGGCCGGTGCGTGTTTACCGACCGGGTATTGGAGACGCGTCTGTCGGCGTTTCGTTTTGGCTGAAATAGTGACTGCGATACTGAGTGAATATGATCGCGCTCTACCAGGCGATGACCGGAGAACCCTGGGAATGAGTGCCAGGCTGACGGTCAACCCGCAGCAGCGTCAACTGTTGCTCGCACTCCTGCGCCAATGGCTGCCCGGCGTCCTGATCTTGGCCTATGGCTCACGAGTCAATGGCACCGCGCGTCCCAATTCCGATCTCGACCTCGTTGCATTCATCCCGCCCACGCACCGTCATTTGCTGTCGGCGGCACGCGAGGCACTGGACGAGAGCAATCTGCCGTTCCTTGTGGACCTCCATGCCTGGGATGACTTACCGGCGCGCTTTCATGACAACATTCGCAGCAACTCTGTTGTTATTCAAGCGGCCGAGCCGTCGCAGTGGGAGCAGGAAGCAACTGCACTCCCTCTCGGAGCACGGGAATCCTAAGAGGAATCGGGGATAAACGCGAGACCGCGCCGTGATCAATGATACCCGCCTTGCCATTGTGGATCGCATCTACGATGCAGATACGACCGAAGCGCCTTTCGGTAAACGCTGGGCAATGGAACCTGAACGGTTTATAGTGACGGCTGTGTTGTCAATCGACCGGTCGACTGCGACCGTCGCCGATGCAGGGGTGTGGATCGACCATGGTGGATGAGAAGAGCAATGGAGCGTCCGGTCGCAACGGTGGCGACCTCGGTTTCGAGGCCGAGCTGTTCAAGGCCGCGGATAAGCTGCGCGGCAACATGGAGCCCTCCGACTACAAGCACGTCGCCTTGGGGCTCATCTTCCTCAAGCACATCTCCGACAGCTTCGAGGCCAAGCACGCCGCGCTGCTGGCGGAGTACCCCGACGGCGCCGAGGACCCGGACGAGTATGCCGCCGACAACTGCTTCTGGGTGCCGCGGGAGGCGCGCTGGTCGCACCTCAAGGCCAAGGCCCGGCATCGGCAAGCTGACCGACGAGGCGATGCTCGCCATCGAGCAGATCAACCCGCGCCTGCGGGGCGTCCTGCCGAAGGAGTATGCCCGACCGGCGCTCAACGCCGTCATGCTGGGCGAGCTGATCGACCTGATCTCGGGGATTGCGCTCGGCGAGACGCAGGACCGCGCCCGCGATGTGCTGGGCCGGGTCTACGAATACTTCCTGGGCCAATTCGCCGGCTCCGAGGGCAAGCGCGGCGGCGAGTTCTACACCCCGCGCTCAGTGGTGCGCGTCTTAGTCGAGATGCTGGAGCCCTTCCCGGACCCCGCCCGCAAAGTCCAGGGCCGCGTCTACGACCCCTGCTGCGGCTCCGGCGGCATGTTCGTCCAGGCCGAGCGCTTTCTGACGGCGCACGGCGGGCGCATCGGGGAACTCGCCATCTACGGCCAGGAGTCCAACTATGTGACCTGGCGGCTGTGCAAGATGAATCTGGCGGTGCGCGGCATCGATGCCGACATCCGCTGGAACAACGAGGGCAGCTTCCACAAGGACGAACTGCCGGATCTGCGCGCCGACTTCATCCTCGCCAACCCGCCCTTCAACATCTCCGACTGGGGCGGCGACCGGCTCCGCGCGGACGCGCGCTGGACCCACGGCGCACCGCCCGCAGGCAACGCCAACTTCGCCTGGTTGCAGCACATCCTGCACCACCTGGGACCGAACGGCACCGCCGGGGTGGTGCTCGCCAATGGTTCCATGTCATCCAGCCAGTCCGGTGAAGGCGACATCCGCTCGGCCATGGTCAAGGCCGACGTGGTGGACTGCATGATCGCCCTGCCCGGTCAGTTGTTCTATTCGACCCAGATTCCGGCCTGCCTGTGGTTCCTGGCCAAAAACAAACGCAACGGACGGTTCCGCGACCGCCGCGGCGAGATCCTGTTCATCGACGCCCGCAAGCTCGGCCACTTGGTCGACCGCACCCGGCGCGAGCTGTCCGACGCGGACATCGACCGGATCGCCGGCGTCTACCACGCCTGGCGGGGCGAGATGGACGCGGGCACCGACGACGACGTACCGGGGTTCTGCAAGGCGGCGACGGCGCCCGAGATCGCCGGGCATCGCTACGTGCTGACGCCGGGGCGCTATGTGGGCGCGGCAGCGGTGGAGGAGGACGAGACGCCCTTTGTCGAGCGGTTTGCGGCGTTGCAGGAGCGGCTGGATGGGCAGTTCGCGGAAGCGGAGCGGTTGACGGCGGTGATTCGGGAGAATCTGGCGGGGGTTGGCGTTAATGGCTGAGTGGAAGTCGATCGCTATTGAAGAAGGGCTTGAGCAGCTGATTGACTATAGGGAGAAAAGCCCGCCCAAGGCAGAAGCGGGGATTCCAGTCATTTCTGCAAAAGTGGTCAAGAACGGCCGAATCATTCAACCGATCGAGCAGAAAATTGCGCCAGATTACTATAATAAATGGATGACTCGCGGGCTACCCCATCCTGGCGACATCATGATGACTACCGAGGGTCCGATGGGCGAGGTGGCACAGCTTGACAAAGAGACAGCCACTTTTGCGTTAGGGCAACGCGTCGTCTGCATGAGAGGGAAAGTGGGTGTTCTTGACAATGCCTTTCTGAAATTCCTCTTGATGTCACCCACTCAGCAAGAAGTTCTAACCTCCTACTTAACGGGAACTACAGTCGCTGGGATTAGCCAAAAGGCGCTCCGCTTGGTTCCCATTTCGATACCACCTCACAGAATTCAAATTGCCATAGGCGAAATCCTTGCCGCCCTCGACGACAAGATCGAGCTGAACCGCCGCATGAACGAGACGCTGGAGGCGATGGCGCGGGCGCTGTTCAAGGACTGGTTCATCGATTTCGGCCCCACCCGCGCCAAGCAGGAAGGCTTGGAGCCGTACCTAGCCCCCGAACTGTGGTCCCTGTTCCCCGAGCGGCTGGATGCGGAGGGGAAGCCGGAGGGCTGGAATTATGGTCGGTTGAAAGACTGCATGTTTCTTCAGAGGGGGTTCGATCTCCCCAAGACCATTCGAATTCCAGGAGCCTATCAGGTCATTGCGGCAAGCGGTCCGAACGGCACACATAGCGAATTTAAGGTCAAGTCCCCGGGAGTGACTACGGGTCGAAGCGGAGTCCTTGGTAACGTATTCTTACTCTTGGACGATTTTTGGCCTCTCAACACGTCGCTGTGGGTCAAAGAATTCCGTCTTTCGAGTGCACTCCATGCATATTTCTTGTTGCAGGAGATGGACTTGTTGGCATTGCATGCTGGCTCTGCTGTCCCGACGCTGAATCGAAATCATGTCCATCAGGCCGTTGTCGTTATTCCGCCGAAATCTCTAGTCCGACTTTTTACTGAAAGCATGATGCCGATGTTCGAGCGCATAAGGGGTAATGAGCAAGAATCCCGTACCCTCGCCCAAACCCGCGACCTCCTCCTCCCCAAGCTGATGTCGGGTGAAATCCGTATCCAGGATGTCGAACGAACCGCGGAGGCCGTCCTCTAATGCACCCGAACGACAAAATGGAACGCTTCTCCATGGCCTATATCGCCGCGGTGGCGGCGCACGCGGGATTCCATATCGCCAAGCCCGAACTTGACCGCGACAGCATCGACGGCATCTTGCTCCCTCTTTCGATCAAGAATTATGACGATCTGCGGCGCGACTGCGTGGTCCCGCGCGTGCTGATCGTGGTCGCCCTGCCGGCCAATGAGGAGGATTGGCTCGACCAAAGCGAGGATGCGCTGATCCTGCGCCACTGCGGATACTGGGCGTCCCTGGCCGGAGCGCCGGAGCGGGAAAATACCGCCAGCGTCACAGTGCCGATTCCGCGTCACCAACGGTTCGATACGACCGCCGTGAAGGCATTGATGGCACAGGCCCAAGAGGAGCAACTGTGATGCAACTCGAATTGACCGATCAAGCGGCGCTACGTCGGCTGTCCTGGGTCGACCTGAAGTCTTACCTGGATCAACAGGGCTGGCGGCAGGCCGATCGCATCGGCGACAAGGCGCTCGTCTATGTCCCTGCCGAAACAGGCGACGGGACGGTCGAGATCCTGGTGCCGATCCGCGACGACCTGGGCGATTACGCCTCGCGCATGGCGGATGCGGTCCATTTGCTGGCCCGTCTGGAAGGGCGTTCCGCACTCAGCGTCTATCAAGACCTTGTCACCTCGGGGATCGACGTGGTCCGGGTGCGGGCCTTCGGCGGCGGCGCGGACGGGTCCATTCCGATCGACGGCGGTGTGGCGCTCTATCGCGAGGCGGGTAATCTGCTGTTGGCGGCGGCCTGTAGCGTGGTGGACCCGCGACGCAGCTACCACGCGCGCAAGGTGACTGAGGCGACCGAGTATATGAAATCGGTCCGGCTCGGCCAAAGCGAGCGCGGCAGTTATGTGCTGAGCATCTTGTCGCCGGTCCAGCCGCGCATCGGGGGTCAGCAAACCCTCGATCTTGGTGAGCCGCCCTTTGCCCGGGCGGTAACGCTGCGGCTCGCGGATGCGCTGGCCGCCGCGAAACGCGCGGCCAACCGGGCACTGGCGGAGAATGCATTCGCGCCATTCGACGAAGCAGTGGCCCTTGGTGTCAGCGCCAACCTGTGCGATGCCGTTGCGCGACTCGCGCAGGTCGGACAGGGTATCGACATCGGTCTTACCTGGGCGCGTACCCGGCCGGCGGGGCGCCCGCGGCAACAGTTCAACTTCAGCAGTGAGACGGCAGAGGTGTTGCAGGAAGCAGCACGGATCTTCCGACAGTCGGAACCGCTCACGGATACGCGCATCAACGGATTCGTGATTGCACTGGATCGCTCGGTGGATCAGTTCGACGGCAATGCGACGCTGGTCTTGTTGATCAGCGAGAAGCCGCGGCGGGTGCGCGTACACTTCGAGCAAGACGCCTACCAACAGGTAATCCGGGCCTTTCAGGAGAAGCTTGCGATCTCGCTGCTCGGTGATATCTTCCCCGTCGGACAACGGTGGGAGATCAGAAACCCGAGGGAATTGCGGGTGCTGGACGATCAGGATAACGATGATCAGGCCGCGTTGCTGGATGGCGGTGTGGGGGTGACCGGTGTTTGATGCGGATGCATGAGTATAGTAGGGGCGGGTTTTAAACCCGCCCCTACACGAGTGTCGGTCCGGATATCAGATACGAAGGCTATAACATGCGTCCGTTCGTGAGTCACAAGCAGGTTTATGGCGCATGGGCGAGCCACAAGCGAAGCGAAGGCGCGCGGATCACCGGACTGGAGAAACCACCTGATGGCTTACCTCTCTGAAGCGGACATCGAGACCCTGCTGCTGGAGCACTTGGAGAGCCTGGGCTACACCCGCTCCACCGACGCCCGAATCGGCCCCGACGGCAGCGCCCCCGAGCGCGAGGCATACTCCGACGTGCTGCTGATGGGACGCCTGAAGGCCGCCATCGACCGGCTCAACCCGCACATCCCTGCCGAGGCACGCCACGACGCCCTGATGCAGGTGGTCGCGAGCGCCTCGCCCTCGCTGATCGAGGAGAACCGGCGCCTGCATCAGCTCATCGTCGACGGTGTGGCGGTGGAATTCTATGCCGAGGATGGGACTATCCGCGGCGACCGGGTGCGCTTGGTGGACTTCGCCAATCCGGACGCCAACGACTGGCTGGCGGTTTCACAGTTCACCGTGATCGAGAACGGGATCAAGCGGCGCGCCGACGTGGTGCTGTTCGTCAACGGCCTGCCGCTGGCGGTGATCGAGCTCAAAAACGCGGGGGACGAGCAGGCAACCCGGTACGCGGCCTTCAATCAAATCCAGACGTATAAGGCGCAAATTCCCTCACTGTTTCGCACCAACGCGGTGCTGGTGACTTCCGACGGTCTCGCCGCGCGCATCGGCTCGCTGACGGCGGACGCGGAGCGCTTCATGCCCTGGCGCACTGCTGACGGACGCACGATCGCGCCGAAGACCGCGCCGCAGTTGCCGGTGCTGACCGAGGGGGTGTTCGAGCGCCCCCACTTCCTGGCCCTGATCCAGGACTTCATCGTGTTCGGCAACACCGGCGCGGGCCTGATCAAGATCATCGCCGGCTATCACCAGTTCCATGCCGTCCGGCGTGCGGTGACCTCCACCGTACGCGCCATCACCCCAGGGGACGGGCGCGTTGGCGAGGACCCGGAAGACTATTTTTCCGAGTGCCGGCGAGGATGTCTACCCGCTGCTGACCGACCGCCGCAATGTGGTGGTGATCGCCGACGAGGCGCACCGCAGCCAGTACGGTTTCAAGGCCCGGCTGGACCGCCAGACCGGCGAGATCGACTACGGCTTCGCCAAGCACCTGCGCGACGCCCTGCCCAACGCCGCGTTCATCGGCTTTACCGGGACACCGATCGACGGGGACGACGTCAACACCCGAGCGGTGTTCGGCGACTATATCGACATCTACGACATCTACGACATCAGCCGCGCGGTCGAGGACGGCGCGACGGTGCCGATCTACTACGAGAGCCGGCTCGCCCGCATCGAGCTGCCCGAGGACGAGAAGCCGCGCATCGACACCGAGATCGCCGAGCTGACCGCTGAGCTGATCGAGGACGAGGCGCAGAGCGAGCAGGAACGCCTGAAGCGTAAGTGGTCGACTGTCGAGGCCCTGGTCGGGGCCGAGAAGCGCCTGAACCTGGTGGCGGCCGACCTGGTGCAGCACTTCGAGGACCGGGTGGCCGCGCTGGACGGCAAGGCCATGATCGTCTGCATGAGCCGGCGCATCTGCGTCGCTCTCTACCAGGCCCTGATCGCGCTGCGCCCGGACTGGCACGCCGACGACGACGCGGCCGGGCGGCTGAAGGTGGTCATGACCGGTTCGGCCGCCGATCCGCTCCACTGGCAGCCCCATATCGGCAGCAAGGGCCGGCGCGACCTGCTGGCGAAGCGCGCCAAGGACCCCAAGGACCCGCTGCAACTGGTCATCGTGCGGGATATGTGGCTGACCGGCTTCGACGCCCCGGCGATGCACACCATGTATGTCGACAAGCCGATGCACGGCCACGCCGTGATGCAGGCCATCGCGCGGGTCAACCGGGTGTTCCGCGACAAGCCGGCGGGCCTGGTGGTGGACTACATCGCCATCGCCCAGATCATCGACCGCGCAGTGGTCTCCACGGAGATCGTCGATATCCTCACCGCGGCCGGACTGACCACGCCGGATATCGCCATCCTGTCCGAGGAGTTCCTCGCTGAACTCACGCAGATGAAGAAGAAGAACCTGGCGCTGGAGGCGCTGCGCAAACTGCTCAACGACGCGATTCGCTCGCGCTCCCGCTCCAACGTGGTCGAGACCAGGCGCTTCTCCGAGCGGCTGGAGGAAGCCATCGCGCGCTACCACACCAATGCCATCAGCACGGTGGAGATCCTGCAAGAACTGATCGGCTTGGCGCGGGATATCCGCGAAACCCGCCAACGGGGCGAGGCCGAAGGGCTGTCGGCGGACGAGATCGCCTTCTACGACGCCCTGGCCGAGAACCAGAGCGCCATCGAGGTCATGGGGAACGACGCCCTGAAGGTCATCGCCCACGAACTGCTGACCGGCCTGCGGGGGAGTATCACCGTGGACTGGTCGCACCGCGAGAGTGCCCGCGCGCGGATGCGCGTCCTGGTCAAGCGCATCCTGCGCAAGTACGGCTACCCGCCGGACCTTCAGGATGCCGCCGTACAGACGGTGCTGGCCCAGGCCGAGGCGCTGTCTGCCCAATGGGCGGCCTGACAGGTCGGGCTGACGCCGTTATCTACCGGCAGGTCCGTGCGCTGATCGCGAAAGCAAGGCGGGACCGCTGCGCGCGTCACCCACGGGCTCAGCCGCTCGCGGTGCCTTCGCCCCAGCGCGTCGCTCAATCCCATTGCCCAGACGCCGCGCCGCTGCTCGTAGGGGCCATCGACCGGCGCAACCACGGTCGCCGATCCAGCGCTTGGCCAGGGTCAATTTTCCGCTTTGACGCGGACCCAGAATGACGGCCGCAGGGGAGCGGGCTAAGGCGCGGTTGAGAGCGTGCTCGGTCAATGGTGAAGACCTCGCGCAGGCCCAAGGTCTCCGCCAGGACCACGAGCGATGCATCGGCCAGGTCCATCGGCTGGTCGGCATAGCGGAGCATCAGTTCAAAGGCCCGCACCAAACCCTGGTCGTCGAGGAAACGAACCTGCAAGCCTTGGCGGGTCACAAAGTCCATCAGCCGCTGTGAGCCGATGCGCCCCGGGCCAAGCAGATGAAAGGCCTCGGTCAGCACCGGAACTGTGGTGCATACGGGCTCTTCGATCCGTGCCAGCACTCGAACGCAGCCTTCGTGGTCACCATCGGCGGGATCGAAAAGCGCGACCAGCGGCCCGGTATCCACCAGGATCACCGCTGGTGCTTCCGGCGGATCAGGTTCGCAACCGCGGTCTTGGCCTCGCGCGCCGGTGCGTCGGCATCGCCGCCCGGGCCAAGATCCAGCTCACGGTAGATGTCATAGGGTTTGCGGTCGGCTTGCTCCGCAGCCTGTGCCGCGTAGGCATGCAAGCCGCGTTTCAGCACCTCGGAGATCGACAGCCCGGTGAGGCTGCGCAGGTGCCCCAGCGTCTCTTCTGCCTCATCATCGAGCCGAACGGTTCTGGTACCCATGGCGACGCCCCTTCTAGTTCAGGTGGATCATGGTGTGTGGTGCCGGTTTCGACCACTGACACCGTGCACGGACCGCCCGAGCGGCCTGCGCATACCGACAGTATTCCAGTTGCCGGTCACGCGCAACCTGGGCCGTGCGCATGGCCAACAAGGAGGCGAGCGACTATATGCAGCGTGTGCGCTTGGGCCAGACCGAGCACGGCAGCTTTGTGGTGACACTGCTCGCACCGGTGCCGCCGCTGCTGCAAATTCCGCTCGATCCGGCCTGGACTCCGCTCGACGACGAGCCCTTCGACCGCCGCGTCACCCGCCGTTTGATGGACGCCTTGGATGCGTGCCGCGCGGCTTTGGAGATACTTGGTTTCTTGAGCTTTGTAAGAGTACATTGCAAGATCACGGGATGGATAATTTAATCTCCTGGTCAAATATGCGGGTGGCTCCAGTTGATGAAATTGAGGTTCCCCGCATGAGAACGTTTGAAGAACTCAAATCAGATCTCGCGGCGATGTCGGACCGAGAATACTTAAAGCTATCACGCTGGTTGTCAGAGCGTGACCGGCAGTTCCATCAGCGTGCAACGTAACCTCAGAACCGTTTCGCGCTCCACCCACGGGCCTCAACCACTCGCGACGCCATCGCCCCAGCGCGCCAGCGCGTCGCTCAATCCCATGGCCCAGACGCCGCGCCGCTGCTCGTAGGGGCCGTCGACCGGCGCTACCACGGTCGCGGATTCGGGCCGCAGATCGTCGATCAATTCGTAGAATCCGCGCGACGGCTGGGGTGCCTTGGAGAGCTTGATTTCAAAGAGCAGCCGCCGTTGCCCGCGCTCCATCACCAAGTCCGCCTCCGCGCCATTGCCGGTGCGCAAGAACGCCGGCCGCCAGTGCGGCATGGCCGCGATCAACTGCTCGATCGCCAGGCCTTCCCAGGATTCACCGGCCACCGGGTGGGCCAACAAGGCATCAAAGGACTCGATGTCCAGCAGGCTATGCAGCAGACCGCTGTCGCGCACATAGATCTTGGGCGAGCGTACGAGACGCTTTTTCAGGTTGGCGTCATAAGGCGCGAGCAGGCGGAGCATATAGGTCTGCTCCAGCACCGCCAGGTATTTCTTGAGTGTCGGCACCGAGAGGTCGAGCGCCCCGGCGAGCTTGCTGTAATTGACCATCTGGCCGTGGTAATGCGCGAGCGTGCGCCAGAGACGCTCCATGAGCGGCAGCGGTATGGCGAATCCCAGAGACGGAATATCACGTTCGAGAAAGGTACGGATGAAATCGGTGCGCCAATCGAGACTGTCGCGCTCATCGGCGGCCAGCAGGCTGTCGGGGAATCCGCCGCGAATCCATAGCGCCTTCCAGTCGGCGACCCCCGCGATCTCGGGGAGAAGAAAGGGCGTGAGCTCCAGTTGGGCGATCCGCCCGGCCAGGGTCTCGTTGGACTGTCGGATCAGGTCCCGGGAGGCGGAACCCAGGATCAGAAAGCGCCCCGGACGGCGGTCCCGGTCGATCTCGGAGCGCAGCGCGGAGAACAGATCCGGCACCAGTTGGATTTCGTCGAGACAGACCAGCCGGGCACGGTGGTGCTCGAAGAACAGTTCGGGTTCCGCGAGCTTGGCGCGGTCGGCGCGGTCCTGGAGATCCAGATAGACCGCGTCCGAGTCGCCGATCCAGCGCTTGGCCAGGGTCGATTTTCCGCACTGGCGCGGCCCCAGGATGACGGCTGCGGGGGAGCGGGCCAAGGCGCGTTTGAGGGCGTGCTCGGCGAGACGGGGGATGTAATCCATGCAATTCGATAACTAGCCTTGTGAATATGCATGGTTGTAATCCCCTTCGGGTGCCCTTGTCAAACCATCAGATCGTGGGGACTCGAAGCAGACTCGCCCGGAATGCACCCGAAGCCCAAACGAAAAGGGCCTAGCCTCGCGGCTAAGCCCATTGTCATCATTTTGGCTGGGGGACTAGGATTCGAACCTAGGTTGACGGAGTCAGAGTCCGTAGTCCTGCCGCTGGACGATCCCCCAATAAAAAACCGGCGAGTAACCGGTGACGCGTGACCGGGGCCGCTCGACCCCGCCACGCGCCACCCAAGCGGGTTAGCGCTTGGAGTACTGCGGACGCTTGCGCGCCTTGTGCAGACCGACTTTCTTACGCTCGACTTCACGGGCATCGCGGGTCAGGAACCCGGCGCGGCGCATGGGCGAACGCAGTTCTTCGTTATAGAGCACCAGGGCGCGGGCAATGCCGTGCCGGATCGCGCCGGCTTGTCCGGTGTTGCCGCCGCCGACGACCGTGGCGTTGACGTCCACGCGCTCGAGCAGACCAGCGGCATCCAGGGGCTGACGCACGACCATCCGGGCGGTCTCACGACCGAAGAATTTGTCGAGCGGGCGGCCGTTGACCGAGATCTGGCCCGAACCCGTGGTCAGAAATACCCGCGCTGCAGAAGTCTTGCGGCGTCCGGTGGCGTATTGAGTCTCCGACATGGTCCTGTTCCTAAACCTTTGTGATAACTAGCAATCGAGTTCGAGGATCTGCGGCTGTTGAGCCTGGTGACCGTGTTCGGCCCCGGCGTAGACGCGCAATTTCCGGAACATGGCACGGCCCAGCGGGCCGCGGGGCAACATGCCCTTGACGGCGATCTGGATGGCCCGCTCGGGCGCCTGCTCCAGCATCGTGCCCAGATTGGTCGACTTGAGATGACCCACATAGCCGGTATGGCGGTAGTACATCTTGTCCTCGAGCTTGTTGCCCGTGACGCGAACCTTACCGGCATTGACGATGACGATGAAGTCACCGGTATCCACATGGGGCGTGTACTGGGGCTTGTGCTTGCCGCGCAGCCGCAATGCCACTTCGCTGGCCAGGCGGCCAAGCGTCTTGCCCTCGGCGTCCACCAGGTACCAGGCACGGCGTACCTCTGCCGGTTTGGTGCTCACAGTCGTCATCATGATCCGATATTCCCCGTACCGCGCTCCCGCGACCACCTGGCGTAAGTGCCGACAGGTATCGCGGGTCGTGAATTCTTTGAGCCGAAGCGTGAAAGACCGCCAACTATACGGGACTGAACGGGGACGCGCAACCGCTGATTCCGATCGATCAATTCAGCCAGACAGCCGCAGCCGCTCGACGATGCGCCCGTTGACCAGATGCTCGGTCAGGATCTCTTCCAGGTCTTCCTGGTCCACATAGGTGTACCAGACGGCCTCCGGGTAGACGACCAGCACCGGTCCCTCGGCGCAGCGGTCGAGACAGCCGGCGATGTTGATCCGCACGCCGCCCGGCCCGGTGATGTCGAGTTCCTTGGTGCGGCGCTTCAAGTGATCGCGCAGCGCCGCAGAGCCGCACTCGGCGCAGCACTGACGCCCGTCCTCGCGCTGGTTGGTGCAAACAAAAACATGATGCCGGTAGTAGGACATGGCGGACCTCCCCTCTGAATACGACGGTTCGGAGCGCGTCCTTCATGCAGCAACGGACGCGCGGGAAGGTTACCATGTCTGTTGATCCTCATCCTCTGCTCTGCAAGCGTCAGACCTGCCATTGGACTCGATGTGACTCCAGACCAACTTCTTGGCCTCGCCGATCAGTGCGTGAAGTGCGGTCAGTGCCTGCCCGTCTGCCCGACCTTCGCCAAGCTCGGTAACGAGGCGGACTCGCCCCGCGGACGCATTTCGCTGATCCAGGGCTGGGCCGGCGGTGCGCTCGCCCTGAGCCCAACCCTGAATGGCCATCTGGATGGCTGCCTGGGCTGCCGCGCCTGCGAGTCGGCCTGCCCGTCTTTGGTGGAGTATGGCCGGTTGGCCGACGGGGCCAAGGCGGCGCGCGCCGCCGCCGCATCGCCGCTGCGCCGGGGGTGGCTGCGGCTGTGGCTGGGGCTGCTCACGCAATCGCGCCTGACCGAGCGCCTGGCGCGGGCGACCCGGTTCTACCAGCGGCCCGGGCTGGCGCGGCTGGTCGAACGGACCGGGCTGGCCGACTGGCCCGCGCTGCGGCCGCTGCACCGGCTGGCGCGGGCCATCCCGGCGGCGACTGCACCGGTGACCGCGGGCGACCGCGACGCGGCCAACCTGGAGATCTTCGTCGGCTGCATGGGCGGGCTGGCCCAGGGACGCGCCATCGCCGCCACCCGCGCTCTGCTGCAGAGGCTCGAGCTTGCGGTGCGCATCCCGACCGCCCCCGCCTGCTGCGGCGCCATGCACCGTCACAACGGCCTGCCGGCGGCTGCGGACCGCCGACGCGACGCCTGTGCCCGGCATCCGGAGGACCCGCCGCTGGTGGGGCTGGCGAGCGCCTGCGTCGCCGAGTTGCGGGAGGCCGCGGGCACGGCCGACACGCGGGAACTCTGCGACTGGCTCGCGCCGCTGCCGGCGCTGAAGACCCTGGCGTTCCAGCCGCTGCGGCGGCGGGTCCTGGTCCACGAACCCTGCTCCCATCGCTATCTGCTGGGCGGTAACGCCACGGTCTATCGGCTGTTGCAGCGTATTCCGGAGCTCGAGGTTCAGCCGCTCCCGAACAACCAGACCTGCTGCGGTGCTGCCGGCACCTACCTGATCCAGCAGCCGGCAATGGCCGCGGCACTGCTCGCCGACAAGGTTGCGGCGAGCGCCGCGGCGGGAGCGGACCTGATCGTCACCACCAACCCCGGCTGCGCCCTGCACCTGATCGCCGGTATGCAGGAGGCCGGGCTGGCGATCGAGGTCTGCCATCCGGTCGAACTGTTGGCGCGGCAACTGATGCCTATTGAACCCGAGGCGCAGACCACCCAAACTTGATCGATCAGTTCACAGCATCACTCCCGGATGATCTTATGACGACCCGCGACTACACCCCGATCGACCGCCTGATCCTGAGCGCCGACAATGCCCTGCGGACGCTCTTCGGCCAACCGCGGACCACGGAGCGACCGAATCCGGCAGCACCCTTCGCGGACGCGGATCTCGGCGAGCACGAGCGCCGGCATGTGGCGCGACTGATGCGCATCAACCACACCGGCGAGGTTTGCGCCCAGGCGCTGTATCAGGGTCAGGCGCTGACCGCGCGGCTGCCCGAGACGCGCAAGCGGATGGAACGCTCGGCCCAGGAGGAGAACGACCACCTGGACTGGTGCGCGTCCCGACTCACTGACCTGAGGGATCGCAAGAGCCTGCTGAACCCGCTCTTCTACGCCGGTTCATTCGCCATCGGCGCGGCGGCGGGGCTGGCCGGGGATCGCTGGAGCCTGGGATTCGTCGTCGAAACCGAGCGCCAGGTGGAAGACCACCTGGATGAACACCTGGATCAGGTCCCGGAGTACGATGAACGGACCCGCGCGATCCTGGAGCAGATGAAAGCGGACGAGATTCACCACGCCCAGGTCGCCAAGGCGGCGGGCGGAGCTGAACTGCCGTCGCCGATCCGGGCCGCCATGCGTCTGACCTCGCGCCTCATGACCCGGACGGTCTATTGGCTATAGCATGGTGAACTGATCCACAGATGCCACAGATGAACACAGATGTTTTTCTTCATCTGTGGACATCTGTGACATCTGTGGATAATTCCGAATAGTTGCTTGGGCCGCAACGATGATCAATGCCTCCGTCAGCCTTGATCACACACTCGCATTCAAGGCACCGTCGGCTCCGCAAAAAAGGCGCGGACCTCGCCGATGTCGCGCGTGCGCGCCATCGGCGGCAGACTGGCCAGAAAGGTGTGTCCGTAGGACTTGCGCAGGAGGCGCGGATCGCACACGACCAGCACACCCCGATCACTGCTGCCCCGGATCAAACGCCCGGCGCCCTGCTTGAGTGCGATGACCGCCTGCGGGAGCTGATGCTCCGCAAAGGGGTTGCCGCCGCCGCGACGCAGCGCCTCGATCCGCGCGGCCAGGACCGGATCGCCGGGCGAGGCGAACGGCAGACGGTCGATGATGACGCAGGACAGGGCCTGACCGGGGACGTCCACCCCTTCCCAGAAGCTCGCCGTACCGAGCAGCACCGCGTTGCCCATCTCACGGAAACGCCGCAGGAGCTCGCCGCGCGGGGCGCTGCCCTGAACCAGGATCGGATACGGGATACGGCCGGCGAGTCCGTCGGCCACTTCACGCAAGGCCCGGTGACTGGTGAACAGCAGAAAGGCCCGGCCCCGGGTGTAGCCCACCAGCTCACAGGCCAGTTCGAGCACCGCGGCGTTGTAGCCCGGATCGGAAGGCTCCGGCAGCCCGCGGGGCACGAACCAGAGCGCTTGACTGGCATAGTCGAAGGGACTGTCCAAGCGTGCGGTCCGGGCCTGATCGATGCCGAGTTGCCGGGAAAAATGCGCAAAGCTGTCGCCGACCGCCAGGGTGGCCGAGGTGAACACCCAGGCGGCCTGGTGACGGCCGATCTGCTGGCGAAAGACCGCGGCGACGTCCAGGGGGGTCTGGTGCAGGCGAAAGCCGCGGCCCTGCACCTCGAACCAGCGCACCTGTTCGTCGTTCAGGTCCGCCATCAGCACGCCAAGCCGCGTCGCGAGATCATTGGCCCGTCCCAGGCAGGCATCCAGCCCCTTGCCCCGCCCGGCGAGCGACTTCAGCCCCGCGGCCAGCGCGTGCAGACGCCGCGCCAGCGACTCCAGTGCGCGCACCGTCTCCGCATCGGCGGTCAGGTCGTGCCAGGGACCACGACGGTCGGCGTCACCCAGGGCCACGCGCAGGTCTTGCGTGGTCCGGCGCAGGCCCGCGGTGAGCTCGAGCAATTCCGGACAATCGCCGGCCTCGCGCTGATATTCGAGATCGGTATCGCGGACCAGGTCGAGCAGTTGCCGCCCGCTGACCAGCACGCCGAAGAAGCCGGCGGCGATCTCGGGGAGCTGATGCGCCTCATCCAGGATGAAGCAATCCGCCCCCGGCAGGATCTCGCCGAAGCCCTCGTCCTTGAGCGCGAGATCGGCACAGAAGAGATGATGATTGACCACCACCAGATCCGCGGCCTGCGCCTCGCGGCGGGCCGCCGCCAGATGACAGTCCTGCCATTCGGGACAGGTCTGACCCAGACAGTTGTCGCCGGTGGAGGTCACCGCGGGCCAGACCGCCGCGTCCTCGGGAAGCGCGAGTTCGGCGATGTCACCCCGGCGGGTGGCCTTGGACCAGTCCTGCACCTGACGCAATTGGCCGCGCAGCTCCGGGTCACGCCGGGTAGGATCATCGACGGCGAGCTTGAGGCGGTGGCGGCAGAGGTAATTGGCGCGCCCTTTGAGCAGCGCCGCCCGCACCGGCAGCCCCAGAGCGTCGCGCACCTGCGGCAGATCGCGGTGAAAAAGCTGATCCTGGAGGTTGCGGGTGCCGGTCGAGATCAGCACTTTGCGTCCGCACTGGAGCGCCGGCACCAGATAGGCGAAGGTCTTGCCGGTGCCGGTGCCGGCTTCGCAGATCAGCGTCTCACCCGCTGCCATGACCGCGGCGATGGTCTCGGCCATCGCCTGCTGGGGCGCCCGGTGGCTGAAGCCGGGCAGGCGCTGCGCCAGCAGCCCGCCCGGGCCGAAGATGTGCGCAAGGGAGGTCATCGGCGCGGCGCGCCCTCAGGAGGCCGGCACGTGCTTCATCAATTGCCGCCGGCCTTGCGCTCGGCCTCGGTTGCACCGGCCGTATCACCGGCGCGGCGCTTGGACTCGGCGATGATCCGCCAGTTGTCTTGTTTGACGTTCGGCTGCTTGCCGGCAAAGTCATTGGAGCGTGTCGCAAGCTGACCGGCCTGAGACACCTGCCCCTGCTCCATGCGCACCCGCGCCAGACGATTCCACAGGTAGGGGTCCCGCGGGGCAATCCGCAGCGAGCGTTCCAGGGTCGCGGCGGCACCCGCGTAGTCGCCGGTCTGACGCTGCTGTTCGGCCTGGCGCGCCAGCGAATCCGCCGCGGGCGCCAGACCCGATGCCGGTGCCGGTGCCGGATTCGCCGCCGCCGGGGCCGGCTTGGGCGCGGGCGCCGCCGCGACCGGCGGCGGGCTTGGCGGAGGGGCCGCCGGCTTGGGCGGTTTGGGTGGGGGCGGCGCGGCGACCTTAGGGGCAGGGGCCGGCGCCGCGGCAACCTTCGATTTGGGAGTCGCGGTAACCGTTGGCGGCTTGGCCGCCGCGGTGGTCGTCGGCTTGGCCGTGGTGGTCGCGGCCGGCTTCGCGGCAGCGGTGGTGGTCGGCTTGGGCGTGGTTGTCTTCGCCGGCTTCGCCGCCGCGACGGTTGTCGAGTTGACCGCGGTGGTCGTGGCCGGCTTGACCGGCTTGACCGGATTGGCCGCGGTCGTCGCCGCCGACTTGGCCGCTGCGGCGGTTGTCGAGTTGACCGCGGTGGTCGTGGCCGGCTTGGCCGGCTTGGCCGGTACCGCCGTGCTGGTCGCGGTCTTGGAGGGCGCTGGTGTGCTGATCGGCGGCTTCGCCGAAGCCGGTTGGGCGGCGGACTTTGCGGTCGACGGGGCGGACTGAGCGGCGGCTGGAGTTCGCGGCTTGGCCGTGTTCGCGGCCACGGCCGTCGGTTTTGGCGTGGTCCGCGGGGTCACCTTCGGCGCTGACCGGTCGGCTGCCGCTGGTTCCTCCGGCTCAGACTCGGTTCCCGGCTCACGATAGGCGTAAACCTTGGTCTCTTTCGGCTTGGGTGCAGCCGGCTTGGGCTGCGGTCGCGGCTTGGGCACGGCGGCAACCGGCGGTGGCGCAGCGGCCGTTTCAGCCGCGGGCTCGGGCAGACTCGGGGCCGGCCCGACCGAGACCACCGGGGCCGGTGGTCCCTCCCGCGGGGCCGTGGCGCAGGCAGCCAGCCACAGGGCCGGCAGGCAGAGGCAACAGAGAGTCCGAAGTGCGCTGAACATCGACTACAAATCGCTCATGAAGAGGTTTTCACTTGGCGGCTTCGGCTTGGCGACCGGGGTCGGCTTCGGCGCCCTGGCCGGGGCCGGTTCGTCCGGCACCGACGCATCCGCCGACGCACCGGCAACACGCTTGGACCCGTCGGCCCGCTTGGCCGCCGACCTGGATGCATCGCCGTCGCCGCAACTGCCGGCCGCCGGCCCGCTGCCCGCGATATAAGGCACGCCGGAACGGCCGCAGGCACCGGACAATACAACGCCCTCCGGCGGCGCGTCCTGCAGTGGCTCATTCGGGATGGCCAGCATGAAATCCGACCACACGCGCAAGGCACCGGCCCCGCCGGCCAGCCCCATCGGCTTGTGGTCGTCACGCCCGACCCAGACCACGGCCACCTTGTCACCGCTGAATCCGGCGAACCAACTATCGCACATGTCGTCGGTGGTGCCGGTCTTGCCGGCCATGGTCAACCCCTTGGGCAGACGCTCACCCAACCACTTGGCGGTGCCTTGGCGGACCACCTGCTGCATGGCCCAACCAGTCAGATAGGCCGCACGCGGATCGACGACGGCCTCGATCGCCAGCGGATAGCGGTTGAGGGGGCGGCCGTTGACGTCCATCACCTCGCGGATGGCCCGCAAGGGGGCGCGATAGCCGCCCGCGCCGATCGTCTGGTAGATTTGGGCGACTTCCAGCGGCGACAGGTCGACCGCACCCAGCATGATGGCCGGGACCGCGGTGATGCGCCGCTGGGCACCCAGTCGATAGAGTGTCTCGGCGACCTCCTTGACGCCGAGACTCATCCCCAGATTGACGGTCGCCAGGTTCAGGGAGCTGGCCAGCGCCTGATACAAGGGCACGGGACCATGCACCGAGTGGTCATAGTTCTTCGGCGACCAGAACTGGCCGTTGCCGGTCCGCAGACTGTACGGCGTGTCGGGGATACTGGTGGTCAGGGTATAGCGCTTGGGGTTCGACAAGGCCGCCAGATAGACCGCCGGCTTGACCAGCGATCCGATGGCGCGGACGGCGTCGAGACCGCGGTTGAATCCGGCATAGCCGGCCTCGCGTCCGCCCGCCAGCGCCAGGACTTCGCCTTGCGCGACCGAGGTGACAACGGCGGCCGTCTCCAGGGTGCCGGCCTTCATGCCGCGGGATTTTTCTAGTTCCCGCAATCGCTTGGGAATGGCGGCCTCAACCGTCGATTGGACCAGCGGGTCGAGGGTGGTGAAGATGCGCAACCCCTCGGAGCGCAAATCCTCGTCCCGATAGTCGCGCTGGAGCTGACGCCGCACGAGCTGAATGAAATCCGGATACTCCCCGACCGGCCGGCCCCCGCCCTCACGCAGTTCGAGCGGCGCCGCCTTGGCCTGCTCGCCCGCGGTGACGGTGATCACCCGGTCGCGCACCATGATATCGATGACCAGGTTGCGGCGTCTGAGCGCGGCGGCGGGGAAACGCCGCGGATCGAGACTGGACGGCGCCTGCACCAGGCCCACCAGCAAGGCGATCTCGGGGATGCCCAATTCATCGAGCGTGCGATTGAAAAAGAAGCTGCTCGCCAGACCGAATCCATGGACCCCGCGGCTGCCATCCTGCCCGAGATAGATCTCGTTGGCATAGGCTTCCAGGATATCGTCCTTGCTGTAGCGGTACTCCAGCAGCAGCGCCATGTAGGCTTCATTGAGCTTGCGCACCAGGGTGCGATCGGCCGACAGATAGAAGTTCTTGACCAACTGTTGGGTCAGCGTGCTGGCGCCCTCGACCACACCGCCGGCGCGCATGTTGCGATAACCGGCGCGGATGATGCCCCTGGGGTCGACACCCAGATGGCTGAAGAAGCTGCGATCCTCCACCGCCACCAGTGCCTGCACCAGCAGGTCCGGCAGATCCTGGCGGCGCACCAGCACCCGATCCTCATTGTGGGTCGGATAAATGCTGGCGATCAGCACGGCCTCCAGCCGGGCCAGATCCGGCGCCGGCCCGCCGCCGCCGTCACCCAGGGCGGACACCTTGCCGTCGGCGAGGTCCACCTCCAGCAACCGGCTCGGCTCCTCACCGTCCCAAAAACGGAACGCCCGGGTGTGGACCAGGAAGCGATCGGCGGTGCGGGTGTAGGTCCCCTCGACCGTGGCCGCGGTGTCGGTCGCGGGACGATAGTTCAGCCGCACCAGTTCGGCTTGCAGTTGCTCGGCCGTGAGCGGCCGGCTGGCGTAGAGCTCCAAAGGGCGGGCGTAGACGCGGGCCGGTAAGGCCCAACGTTTACCCTCGAACTTGCCGCGCACCACCCGATCCAGATGGACGCCGTAGAGCACGCCGGCCAGGCCGACCGCGACCAGGACCAACAACAGCCAGCGCAGGAGAAACCCGCCGATGCCGCGGCGCGGCCGTGGTGAAGGCGTCCGACGATAACGGGCGTGAGTGGTTGCTTGATTCATGGCCACGAGTCAGTTCAGGCCCCCTGGTCGGACGGGCGTGGCCCGCGAGGGTTCAAAGTACAGCGAGTGGACTGAAGATTCATTTTCTGAGAGTTTCATGTGCTTATAGTCCCATGTGCAGAAGTTGGATACAACCGCGACAGGACCGACAGTCCCCTTCGGAGGCGCGCCAAACGGCGCATCGGTCAGGATTTGATGCCGACGCCGCGCCGCAGCAGCGACAGGCTGAACCAGCTCAACCCGACGATGAAGGCCAGAATGATACCGAAGGCCCAGCCCAACGGGATGTCGGTGACCCCGTGCAGCCCGTAGCGAAACCCGTTGACCATGTAGAGGACGGGATTGGCCAGCGAGACCGCCTGCCAGAAGCCCGGCAGCAGGTCGATGGAGTAGAAGACGCCGCCCAGATAGGTCAGCGGCGTCAACACGAAGGTGGGGACGATCGAGATATCATCAAAACTGTTGGCGTAGATTGCGTTAATGAAACCGCCCAGCGAGAACAGCACCGCGGTCATGCAGAGCACGAGCAGCGTGACGGCGGGACTGTGCACCTCAATGCGCGTGAACAACATGGCGACCAGCATCACCGTCGCCCCCACGGTCAGCCCGCGCGCGACTCCGCCGGCCACGTACCCGGCCAGGATGATCCAGTTCGGGGCGGGCGAGACCAACAGTTCCTCGACATAGCGCGAGAACTTGCTGCTGTAGAAGGACGAGACGACATTGGAGTAGGCGTTGGTGATCACGGCCATCAGCACCAACCCCGGCACGATGAAATCCAGATAGGGCAGCCCGCCCATGGGACCGATGCGCCCCCCGATCAGCTCGCCGAAAATCAGGAAATACAGGGTGGTGGTGATCACCGAGGGCAGTACCGTCTGCACCCAGATCCGGGTGAAGCGCCGAAACTCCTTGCCGACGATGGTCGCGAAGGTGACCCAGTAGCGCGGCCAGGTGCCGGCCCCGCGGGTCACGGCGCACCCCGTGCATCGGCCTGGTTTTGGTCCACCATATCCAGGAACAAGCGCTCCAGGCGGTTCTGCTTGTTACGCAGGCTGAGCACCTCGATCCCGTTGCGCGACAGGGCGTCGAAGAGTCCGTTGATCGTATGCTCGCGGTTCATCTCCACTTCCAGGGTGCAGTCATCCACGTGATTGAGCACGAATCCCCCCAGTTGCGGCAGTTCAGTGACGCGTCCCTTGAGATTGAGCACGAAGGTTTCGGTATGCAGGCGCCCCAGCAGGGCCGCGATACTGGTGCGCTCGGCAATCTCACCGTCGTTGATGATGGCGATGTTGCGACACAAACTCTCGGCTTCTTCCAGATAGTGGGTGGTCAGGATGATGGTGGTGCCCTGGGCGTTCAGCTCCTTCAGGAAGGCCCACATGGAACGGCGGATCTCGATATCGACCCCGGCGGTCGGCTCGTCGAGGATCAACAGGCGCGGCTCGTGCACCAGGGCGCGGGCGATCATCAGCCGACGTTTCATGCCGCCCGACAGTCGACGCATCTCGGTATCACGCCGCTCCCAGAGATCCAGTTGCCGCAGGTAACGCTCCGCACGGACCCGCGCCTCGCGGCGCGGAATGCCGTAATAGCCCGCCTGGTTGACGACCACCTCGCCCGCCGGCAGAAACAGATTGAAGTTAAACTCCTGGGGAACCAGGCCGATGCAGGATTTCACCGCCTCCGGGTCCAGGTCCAGGTCGTGTCCGAAGACCCGCACCTGCCCGGAGGTTTTGGTTACCAGGGACGCGATGATGCCGATCAGGGTCGATTTACCCGCACCATTCGGGCCCAAGAGCGCAAAGAAATCGCCCGCGTCCACCCGCAGGTCCACCCCCTTGAGGGCCTGGAGTCCGCCGCGGTAGGTCTTGACGAGCGCGGTGACGGCGAGAGCTGGGGGCATTGCAGTGGGTATCGGAGCAGTCATTGCCGGGGATTCTAAACTACCGGCCATCCCGCCGGGTTTCAACCTCGGGATCAGGCCAGAGGCCCGAGCGGCCGAATCATCGGCCAGTTTTTTTTGGTGCTGCGGCGGTCCGCTCCAGGCGCGTCGGTCCGCACAGCGCGTCGGTCCGCACAGCGCGTCGGTCCGCACAGCGGACCCTACAGGCCGCGATCCGTAGGGTCCGCTGTGCGGACCAGCGGCCTCGCTGTCGGCAAGATGGCCGGGAGTCCTGCCCCGGCTGGTCGCGTAAGCGCTAGAATGACGGGATCCGGCGCTTGCCGCAACGGCGCGCCTCCAGCCGTGACGCCAACTGTCGGCAGGGAGCGCAACCTAGCCATTGTCAGGATTCAGGAACAGATGAAGATCCTCGTTTACCGCGGCCTGGATACCGCCGCCATCCCCGGCTTCGAAAAACTCGCAGGCTTTTTGCGCGCCGGGGATTTCCGCTCCGCTGAGGTCAAGAAAATCGGCGACAACCTCTACCGCGCCCGCCTGGATCGCAGCAACCGGCTGCTGTTCGCGCTCTACCGGCACGGCGAGGAGCGCTGCGTCCTGATGCTGGAATATATCCACCAGCATGCCTATGAGCACTCGCGCTTTCTCGCCCGCGGCGTGGTCATCGATGAGGAGCGCATCCCGGCGGCCGAGCCCGCGGAGGCCGAGACGGCGCCGGAACTGCCGTACCTCAATCCCCACTCCGACCACGCGATGCCGCGCTTTCACCTGCTCGACAAGGTGCTGTCGTTCGACGACGACCAGGAGGCGATCTACCGTCTGGCCCCGCCGCTGATCATCATCGGTTCGGCCGGCAGCGGCAAGACGGCCCTGACCCTGGAGAAAATGAAGGATGCCCGCGGCGATATCCTCTATGTGACCCGCTCGCCCTTCCTCGCCCAGAACGCCCGCGACCTCTATTACGCCAACGGTTACGCGAACGACGACCAGGAGGTGTCCTTCCTGTCCTTCCGCGAGTATCTGGAGAGCATCCAGGTCCCGCCGGGCCGGGAGATGACCCCGCGCATCTTCGCCGGCTGGGCGCAGCGTCAGCGGCTGCCCAAGGAGGTTGCCGACAGCCATCGGCTGTTCGAAGAGATCCAGGGTGCCATTACCGGTACCACCGCGGACCGGCCCTATCTCGACCGTGCCGACTATCTGGCCCTGGGCGTTCGCCAGTCGATCTATCCGCCGGAGGTCCGGGAGGCGGTCTATGACCTGTTCGAGCGTTATCTGCGCTTCCTCGACGAGGACGGCTGGTTCGATACCAACATCCTGAGCTATGCCTGGCTGGCGCGGGTTGCGCCGTGCTACGACTTCGTGGTGGTGGACGAGGTCCAGGATCTGACCAATGTCCAACTGCTGCTGATCTTGAAGGCGCTGCGCGACCCGCGGGGCTTCCTGCTGTGCGGCGACTCCAACCAGATCGTCCACCCCAACTTTTTTTCCTGGTCCAAGGTCAAAACGCTGTTCTGGAACCAGCAGGGGGACGCCGCCCCGGCGGAACTGATCCGTATCCTCAATACCAACTTCCGTAACTCACCCCAGGTCACGGACGTCGCCAACCGCCTGCTGCACGTCAAACACGCCCGCTTCGGCTCGGTGGACCGGGAGAGCAACTACCTGGTGGTCAGCCGCGGGCCGCGCCAGGGCCGGGTCGGGTTGCTGGCGGACACCGACGCGGTCAAGCGCGATCTGGATCGGCGCACCGCGGCCTCGGCCCGCTTTGCCATCCTGGTGTTGCACGATGACCAGAAAGCCGAGGTCCGCCGCTTCTTCCGCACCCCGCTGGTCTTTTCCATCCACGAGGCCAAGGGGCTGGAGTATGAGAACGTCCTGCTCTACGGCTTTATCAGCGGGGAGGAAAAGCGCTTTCGCGACATCGCCGCCGACCTGACCGCGGCCGATCTGCACGGCGAGTTGCGCTACGCCCGCGGCCGCGACAAGGGCGACAAATCGCTGGAGATCTTCAAGTTCTACATCAATGCGCTGTACGTGGCCGTCACGCGGGCGGTGCGCAATCTTTACCTGATCGAAGCGCGCCCGAACCAACCCCTGCTCACCCTGCTCGGCCTCACGGAGGTACACCAGAAAGTCGACGATGTCGAGGAGCAGCGCTCGAGCCTGGAGGAATGGCGGCGCGAGGCGCATCGGCTGGAACTCCAGGGCAAGGACGAGCAGGCGGCCGAGATCCGCAACCAGATCCTCAAGCAGCAGCAGGTTCCCTGGACCGTCCTGCGCGGCGAGGCGCTCAGCACACTGCGCGAACAGGCGCTGGTGAAGGGCGACAAGAAGGCGCGCATCGCGCTCATGGAATACGCGCTGGTCTATCGCGACCAGCGTCTGCTCAACACATTGAACCAGGCCGGGCTCCAGGCGGCCCGTCATCCGGACAAGGCGTGGCCAACCCTGGAGAAGAAGTATTACCTGCTCTATAGCCTGAAGAACCCCGGCGGTGTCCTGCGCGAGGCGGACAAGTACGGGGTCGACTTCCGCAACTGTTTCGGTCAGACCCCGCTGATGATCGCCAGCCGCACCGGCAACGCGGATCTGATCGAGCAACTGCTGGCGCGTGATGCGGACCTGAATCTCACCGACGGCAACGGGCTCAATGCGTTCCAGATCGCCCTGGACCGCGCCTGCGCGGACGAGCGCTTCGCCCGCGCCCGTCTGCCGGCGGTGTTCGAGCGGCTGGCCCCGGCCAGCATCGATATCCAGGTGGACGGTCGGTTGGTGAAGCTCGACCGCCGACTGATGGAATATCTCATGCTCAGTATCGCCCTGGTCCTGTTCTATCAACGGCTCGGTGAAAACTGGGTCTCGCGTCGCAAACTTCTCAGCGCGGTCGATTTCGCCGAGGTGCTCGATCATTTCCCGGAATCCGTCGTCCCGGCACGACGCAAGAAGCGGCCCTACGTGTCTTCCATCCTGTCCAAGAACGAGGCGAGTCGGGAGGGTCCCTACAACCGCAAGTTGTTCACGCGACTGCAACATGGTCAATACCTGATCAACCCCCGGATGGCCCTGCGGGTGGAGGGTGACTGGCGCGGCATCTACGACTTGCTGGTGCCGGATCGGCTGGGTGTGGCCCTGCGTGAGCTGGAGCCCTGGATGCACCACGACTGGAACCCCAACACCTATCGGGAGACGGCGATCGAGCAGTTGCGGACCATGATCGAGCGCCTGGCCCAGTCGGAGGGCAATGCGGTTCCGTGAACCCGCCGGGCGCAGCCGTGCGACACTGGAGGCGCGCCCGGCACGACCCGACCGAAACGCTGTCGAACCCACTGCCCGGCAATGACAAGCGACTGGCTTCCCGTGGGAGCAACACGATGTACAAGACACAGACGATCAGCCTCATTGGTGCGGCCCTGGCGGCGATACTGGCGGCCCAGCCCGCCCGCGGGGACCTGAAACTGGCAACCCAACGCGGTTGTACTGGATGTCACAATGTCGACATCAAAATCCTGGGGCCGGCTTACAAAGACGTGGCCAGGAAGTATCAGGGCGACAACTCCGCGCTGGAGCGGTTGGTAGCCAAGGTGAAGACCGGCGGGTCCGGGACCTGGGGCGCGGCACGGATGCCGCCCCATCCCAAGCTCAGCGACGAACAGATCAAGGAGCTCGTCAGGTGGATTCTGGGTCTGGAGGCGATGCGGCGCTGACTGGCCGGTCTTGATCATCGCCCGGACCGGCGATGGCGTTCAAAATTTTGTCACACAACCGCGCTGCGGGGGCTTCACGCGGGGGCCGCTTGCGCGTTACCGTGCGCAACCCGGCGTAGCGGCCCGGCTCGGATACTCGAGACACACGGACCTTGCAGGTGATCAGTAATGGCGAAAAAGCAGACCACATCCAAGAAGACTGCCGCCCCGGCCACGGCCGGGGTCAGCCCACCAACCGGCGCGACGCCGGCGCGCGAGGCCGACGCGGCCGCGGCGCCCCCGGCCGCGACGGCGGCGGTCGTCGCGCCGCCTGAGCCGCTGACCCAGGCCGCACCGGCCCTTCAGGCGCCGGTCACCGGTGCCAAGGGAACGGCCGATAAGCCAACAACGGCGGCCACCAAGACCGCCACGCCGACACCGACCCTCGCCACTGAGGCTCCGCCCGCCACGCCGGCGCCGGCCGTTGCCGCTGAGGCTCCGTCCGCCACGGCCGCCGCGGGCCGACCAGAGGAAACCGGGACGCCGAGCGCGGCGACGACGGGCGCCCAGGCCAAGGCCGCGGACCAGCGCGCGCCTGAGGTCCCCGCCGCGGCACCCCCGATCGCGCTGCCGGACGCCGCCCCGCCTGCATCAATCGCCGAGGACGAGGCGCCGTCGGCAACAGCGCACGCCCCGGCACCAACCGAGCCGCCGGGTCCAATCGCCGCACCGACGGCCCCCAGCGCGGCGGAGCATCCGGTCTTCGCGGCGGCGCCCGCGGTCGCGTCGGCCCCGAGTCCCGAACACCCACCGGCCCAGCGGGCACAGCGACCCAGCCTGTTCATCGTCCACATCTCCCCGGAAATGGCCCCGGTGGCGAAGGTCGGCGGATTGGCGGACGTGGTCTTCGGCATTACCAGGGAGCACGCGATCCGCGGCAACCATGTCGAGATCATCCTGCCCAAGTACAACAACCTGCGCTACGACCAGATCTTCGAACTCCACGAGGTGTACAAGGACCTGTGGGTCCCCTGGTATGCGGGTGCGATCCATTGCACCGTATTCTTCGGCTTCGTGCATGGGCGCAAGTGTTTCTTCATCGAGCCGCACTCCCAGGAGAACTTCTTCAACCGCGGCACCATTTACGGCTTTGCGGACGATGTGCTGCGCTTCGCCTTCTTCTCCCGCGCGGCGATTGAATTTCTATGGAAGGCCGGCAAGCATCCGGACATCATTCACTGTCACGACTGGCAAAGCGCGCTGGTCCCGGTCTTCCTGTACGAGGTCTATCAACAGCTCGGCATGATCCATCCGCGGGCCTGCCTGACCATTCACAATTTCATGCACCAGGGACTCACCGGGATCGAACTGTTGCGCGCCACCGGACTGCATCGCCCGGACTATTTCCTCGATTGGCTGCGCATGGGCGACAATAATCATAAGAACGCGCTCAATCTGCTCAAGGCCGGTATCGTCTATTCGAATTTCGTCACTACCGTGTCGCCGCGTTATGCCTTCGAGACCAAGGACCAGGGCCAGGGCTTCGGTCTGGAACCGACCCTGCATGTTCATCATATGAAATACGGCGGCGTCCTCAACGGCATCGATTACGATGTCTGGAACCCGGAGGTCGATCACGAAATCCCGGTACGCTATGGGGTCGACAACCTCGATGCCAAATACGATAACAAGCGCGCCCTGCGTCACCGGCTGATGCTGGCGGACAACGACAAGCCGATCGTCGCCTTCATCGGCCGGCTGGACCCGCAGAAAGGCTTGGGGCTGGTCCGGCACGCCATCTTCTATTCACTGGAGCACGGCGCTCAGTTCGTGCTGCTGGGCTCCAGTCCGGACCGGTCCATCAATGACGATTTCTGGGGCTTGAAGCGCATGCTCAACGACAGTCCGGACTGTCATCTGGAGATCGGTTTCGATGAAGGACTGGCGCACTTGATCTATGCCGGTGCCGATATGCTGTTGGTGCCCAGCCAATTCGAGCCATGCGGCCTGACCCAGCTCATCGCGCTGCGCTACGGCACGGTACCGGTGGTGCGTACCGTCGGCGGCCTGGCCGACACCGTCTTCGATAAGGATCACTCCGACCGCCCGCTGCACCAACGCAACGGCTACCGTTTCGATCACTATGACGGCCCCGGACTGGAATCCGCCTTGGGGCGCGCCATCGACTGTTATTATGAATACCCGCAGGATTTCCGCTCGCTGATGATGAACGGCATGCGTGCGGACTATTCGTGGAACCAGCCGGGCGAGGATTATCTGAACATTTACGATTTCATCCGCGCACGCTAAGTAACGAGGACATGCATGAAAATCTATAATCTTTTCCCCCTGCTCGCCGGGCCTTTCGATACCTGGGGACCGCATCTGACGCGCGCCGCGGCCATGGGCTTCGACTGGGTGTTCGTCAACCCGATTCAGAAGCTCGGACGCTCGGGTAGTCTGTATTCGATTGCCGACTATTTCGCCATCAATCCGGTCCTGCTGCGGCCCGGCTCCACACGGACCGCGGACGATCAGGTTCGCGCCATGGCCGCGACCGCCGGGGACCTTGGCGTATCGCTGATGATCGACCTGGTAATCAACCACTGCGCAGAGGACAGCGCACTGGTCACTACGCACCCTGAATGGTTCCAGCACGAGCACGGGCGCGTCGCCCACCCGTTCTGCATCGAGGACAATGGCACCAAGGTGGTCTGGCGCGATCTGGCGCAGCTCGATCACCAGCAGGCGCTGCAACACCCGGACGCCCCTGATGGACAACTCGCCTACTACGTAAAGATCGTCGAACACCTGATCGGTCTGGGCTTTCGCGGATTTCGCTGCGACGCCGCCTATCAGATTCCGACCGAGGTCTGGCGGCGGCTCATCGAGCGCATCCGCAAGACTCACCCCGACACCATCTTCGTCGCCGAGACCCTGGGCTGCACCCCGGCACAAACCCGCGACACCGCCTCGGCCGGCTTCGACGCCATCTTCAACAGTGCCAAATGGTGGGACTTCCACGGCAACTGGCTGCTCGAACAGTATGAGTCGACCCGCAACATCGCCCCCTCCATCGGTTTCCCCGAGAGCCATGACACCCGGCGCATGTTCGAGGAGTTCGAGGGCAACATCGACGCCCTGCGGCAGCGCTATCTGTTCACCGCCATGTTTGCCAGCGGGGTCATGATCCCGATGGGATTTGAATTCGGCTTTCGCAAACGCCTCGATGTAGTGACCACGGTCCCCAACGACTGGGAAGAGCCCAATGTCGATATCACTGATTTTATTGCGCAGGTCAATGCGATCAAGGACCAGACCCCCACGTTCTCCAGTGAGGGCCGGATCGATCGGCTGGATTACCCGGACCCGGCCATCCTGGTCCTGCGTAAACACGCGGTCAATGGCCCCGACCAAGCCCTGCTGGTGCTGAACAAGGACCCCTGGAACCGCCAACGCTTCTATGTCGACGACCTGCGTCACCTGATCCAGTCCCCGGAGCCCCTGCGCGACCTCTCCCCGGACTGGCCGATGGCCGACCTGCCGGCCCCCTTCGAGTTCTGGCTCGGCCCCGGCATGGCGCGGGTCCTGGTCGCCGGTCAGGCGCCGTGCCCGTCGACGGCGGCGACGAACTGACGCAAACCAATGTGATCGGGATGGTCATCCCGGTCCTTGAGGCGCTTCCAATCAGCGGAAAATGATCGTTGGATCTCGTAAGATCTTGGAAATCGCAGCATGCCTTCTGAAGGAGCGCATCCCATGGGTTCTGTCGTCGCACTCTACGAAGCCCTGGCCAGTGCCCAGGACGAGCGGGCGCGCGCGCGGGTCATCGCCGAGGCCTTCGAGCGACTCGAAGAACGCTACCCGAACCTGCCGGAACTGGCCACCCAGGGGCATTTGCGCGAGGGCGAACTGCGGTTGCAGAAGGACATCGAACTGGTACGCGCCGAACTGAAGGAAACGGAACTGCGGTTGCAGAAGGAAATCGCGCAGGTGCGCGCGGACCTGACGGTCCAGATCAAGCAGTTGCGCGGGGAGGTCAGAACCGCCATCGAGCGCAGTCGCAACAGCCTGTTGTTGTGGCTCATCCCACTGATGTTCGCCCAGGTCGGCGCCATCGCGGCCTTGGTGAAGCTGCTGTAGGCTCCGGCCGGCCAAGCGAACCTGGTCAGCGCCACCGGCAACCGCGCGCACCCCTGCACCTGCATGGTGGATATTTCACCACGTCGCGGTTAATATTCGACCATGTACAGGCGCAACTGCGAGCCGGAACTGACCGCCGCTCTGGCTGATACGCCAGTCGTGCTCCTGAACGGCGCGCGCCAGACGGGCAAGAGCACCCTGGTGACCACCCTGACCACCGCCGCGGCGACCGGAGTTGCGGCGACCCTCGTTACCCTTGATGATGCCACCGCCCTGGCGGCGGCAACGAACGATCCCCAGGGCTTCATCGCCGGACTCGGTCCCTTGGCTGTGATCGATGAAGTCCAGAAAGCCCCTGGACTGTTCCCCGCCATCAAGCTCGCAGTCGATCGGGACCGCCGGCCCGGGCGCTTCCTGCTGACCGGTTCGGCCAATGTGCTGATGTTGCCTCGCCTGTCGGAGTCCCTGGCCGGACGCATGGAGATTCTGACCCTGGAGCCGCTTTCCCAAGGCGAACTCCACGGACACCGCGAGTCCCTGATCGACGCCGTCTTTGCCGGGACATTGCCGCCACTGACTCCGGCCGTCGCAGCGGACCTGAAAGACATCGTCATCGCCGGCGGTTACCCGGAGGCATTGAGTCGGGCACCAGGCCGACGTCGTGATGCCTGGTTCGCCGCCTATGTCACCGCGCTGCTGCAACGCGACGTCCGTGACTTGGCGAACATTGAGGGGCTGACCGACATGCCGCGGCTGTTGACACTCCTGGCCGGACGGATCGGCGGCCTGCTCAACATGTCCGAGTTGTCCCGTGGTACGACCATCCCGCAGACGACACTCAAGCGCTATCTCACGCTCCTTGAGACGACCTTCCTCTTACGTCCCCTCCCCGCCTGGTCGGCAAACCTCGGCAAGCGGCTGATCAAGTCGCCCAAAATCCACCTGATCGACTCCGGTCTCGCCGCTCACCTCGCCGGACACACGACCGACTCATTGACGCGCAACCCCGTCCATTTCGGCGGCCTGCTGGAGACCTTCGTGATCGGCGAGATTCGCAAACAGGCGGCCTGGTCTGCGACCCGGACGCGGTTGTATCACTATCGAACAATCGCCGGGCGCGAAGTGGATCTGGTGTTGGAGGATGCGGCGGGTCGGCTCGTCGGTATCGAGGTCAAGGCAGCGGCTTCGGTCTCAGCCAAAGACTTCGCCGGTTTAGACACCTTGGCGGAAGACAGCGGCGGTCGGCTGAGCGCCGGCATCTGCTTCTATACGGGCGAGCAGGTCGTCTCTTTCGGCCGCAGTCGATACGCACTCCCAGTCAGTGCGTTGTGGCGATTCATAGAGCCTTAGAACCTGACGCACATCTTATTGCTGATTCGTCTAGCGATCCCGCTAGAGCGGCGCCCGCCACACAGGAACTTGTGGATATAGACGAACGCTCGTGGCGGGCGCTCGCTTTTGAGCGGGCTTGTTAGGCGACTTGGATCTCAAGAGCCGCGGCAAGTGCCTGTGCGAGTTCATCAAGTTTCTGCCTTGAAAGCGTCCCGACATAGTCTGTAAGAACGACTTTTGGTAAGCTAACAAGATCGTCGCAGTGGATGCTGGACGGGTGCTTCAGGCCTTCCTCTACGCCGACCAATACCTGAGTGCTTAGGCCGTGGAAAGATGTGTATACCGGCGCACAAATCACGGTAGAAAAGCGCGAGTCAATGAGAACTTGCCTACTCACCACGACGAAGACGCGGGATCTTTTCGGATCGCGTCCGGATGGGTGTGCGACCCGGTAGAGATCGCCCCTAATCAAGGCAGCACCTGGTAGCCCAATACGTCCTCAGCTTCGCGATTTAATTCGTCCGCGTTTTGGTTGAGTATGTCAAGCTCTGATTCTGCTGCGCTGTGGGCGGAGAAATACTCTCGGAAAATACGCTCGACAAGCTCTACCCGGCGGTCCGGATGAGGTGCGCGCCGAAAGAACTCGCTGGCAATCTCATCTGGCATTTCGATTTGTACGGTAGTCATCGCAATTCCCCAATCGGGTGTATCATCGCAGAAAAAGTAGCCCCCTTGTCCGAAAAGAGTTCTGACCCTTTTCCAGTGTGAAGCCGTGGTCTGCCCCCTTGTGGCTCCTGCTATATGTGGTATTCCGTGTCTAATTCGTCGGAGCGACGTCGAATATTTATTTTGCGGCAAAACCGGGGACAGCGGAAAACCGGGGACAGACCACGGTTTCTAGCGGAAAGCGGAACGGAAAACCGGGGACAGACCACGGTTTCTTGCTATAGCGGCAAAACCGGGGACGGCAAAACCGGGTAGCAAAACCGGGGACCAGCAAAACCGGGGACACAAAACCGGGCACAAAACCGCAAAACCGGGGACAGACCACGGTTTCTTGCTATAGTGCCCGCACCGGTTCCTGCCAGACGACCTAACGACATGCCACGACACGCGCGCATCGTCGCCGCCGGCTTTCCGATGCACGCGATCTTGCGCGGTATCGACCGGACGGCGATCTTCTTCGCCGATGCCGACCGCCTGGCTTTTCTCGATGCCTTGGCCGGACTTGCCGCGAGCGAGTCGGTGCGGGTCCACGCGTACGTGCTCATGACCAACCATGTGCATCTTCTGATGACACCCGAGAGCGAGCAAAACCGGGGAGCAAAACCGGGGACAGACCACCACCAAAACCGGGGACAGACCAGAATGGCACTAATTTAGTCTAACAGACTGAAAATAATAGGGGCCAACCCGCAAGA
>JACDZG010000205.1 GCA_013426805.1 Chromatiaceae bacterium | reverse complement strand
CCATTGATCCGTAGAGTCCGCTGCGCGGACCGACGACCTATATCCGTTCGTCATAGAGCCCGCGCACCGCCAACGCTGTCTCTTGGAGACGTAAGGCCATGATTCCGCCGGTCAGACGGTCAAGCCGCAGCGCACCGCGATTCACCATCCACGCCAACCAGTGCTCGGACTGAGCGAGGTTCCAATCCAGGATGTTCAATAGCCTGGATTCCTGATAAAGCTGATCGAGGCTGACCTGCCGGTCGCTGGGATAAAGTGCATCCCACGCCATAAGCAGCGCCAGGGTGTAAGCCGGAAAGCAGGAGCGGTCATCGGGCGCCGGATGTCGGCAATAAACATCGCGATCGACCACCGACAAAACGTTCGTGGCCGCCAGGCAACTCGCTTCCGTATAGCTGCGAAGGACCAGCCCGGACAGGGAGCGCAGATAGCCCTTGGGGCCTTGGCGCTCGGACAAGAATTCCCGGTATGCCGAGCGCTCAAAGGGGTTACCGAGGCGAATGCCGCCTTCGGCGAAAAGGGCAAACCAGGGGTCGGCGATGCCGCGCGCGGGTGATGTGGGACCGGCGCGTCGGCACAGGAGCAGGTGCAGCGTCCACAGGGTGACGGCCTCGTCCAGATACCGATCCTGCGCATAGACCACCTCACCGAGACCGGAGAGATGAAGGTGCCAGCGTCCGCGTGCCTTTTCCGCTGTGACGAGGCCCATGCCGCGGGCATAGTGGATCATCGGCGTTACCTTGCCGGTGCGTGCACCGGTGGGGATGCCGGTCTCCGCACCGATCTCGAGCATGTTTCCGGTACCGTTACGCGCCGCGTAGCCCAGCAGGCGCGCCAGCAGGGAGCGGTCCGGAAGGAAGTCTTGCGGAAAGTTCGCGGGCAAAGGCGTCGTATCGATCGGCAGGCCGGACATCGCTCACCCCCCGAACCGCCGACCTTCCAGAGCCGTGACCGAGACCAGCACGGCATCCTCCTTGAGTGAACCGTCAGGCCGCAGCACCGGGCCGAGCGACCAACAGTGCCCCTTCTCAAGCCTCGCGAGACGTTGTGCCCACTCCGGTTTCGAGATGCCCGCGGTGGCCTGGGCCAGGATTTGGGCGAAGCGATCGATCTCCGTGGTCGCCGGCTTGAAAAACAACTTGTGACCGGCCTGGAACAGGCGATCCCGTTGCTCCTGATTGAACTGACTGGTGGTCTGAGTTGCGAGGATCAGCGCCACCCCGAATTTGCGGCCTTCACGCAGCATCTTGTCGATGGGCGAGTCGCTGCTGTGATCCAAGTTCTGGATCTCATCGAGGACGATGGGGATCGGCCGATCCTTGTTGCCCGTGCTCTGGGCATAGTCCCACAGGTCCCAGAGCACGAACTCGGTCACCAGCTTCTGAATTTCCCGCGCCAAACCCTTGAGTTGCAGGATATGTACCCGGTTGTCGGCCGTGGTCAACAGACCATTCCACGCCGACTCGACACCCTCTCGGAACGGCCTGGCCTGAATCAATGGCTCCAGCTTGTTCGCCAGGGTCTCGCCTTGGGGGCCGTCCTCGCGCAGCCGCGGCAACAGCGTGTCCAGCGAGAACCCAGGGTCCAAGTCCAGGCCCGCTTGCAGGGAACGTATCAATGCCGCGGACTGTTGATCGCCCATGGCGAAGACCGAGGCGAAGATGCTCTCGATGCGCGCGGCGACCTGAAAAGCCCCTTCCTCAACCGCAGGCTTCAAGGGGTCGATCACCTGCCGCTGACGCCGGAACGGGTTCAGCGGCAGCCGCTCAGTGTAGACAAAATGGTCCTTAGGCCGCGCAACTGCTTGGAATCGTGGCTCCACTTGGCCGGGTAGGAAGCCGTCGGTATAGTCGACGATCAGCGAGCGCAGCCCCGCGCAGGCCAGCTCGGCAAGGAGGCACTGAATACCGTAGGTCTTGCCCGACCCCGAGGTACCAAAGATCAGCAGATGCCGATTCTGAAGCTTCGGGTGTCCGAAGTGCCAATAAACCGGTTCGCCATTGGTACGGGTGCCGATCAAGATGCGCTCGGGCACCGGGAACGCCAACGCCGCCGTGGCCTCTTGTCCCGAGTTGGGCTGTGCCACGCCGGGCGCTGCCTGCGCGGATGCTCCAGTCACGAACCAGGCAGGCGCTTCAGATGGCAAAGGGCCGGAATCGATATCGGTCTGCCCGGTTGACGTACCGGTCAAAGCGGGTAACTGCTGGCCCGGCGCAGACGCTGCATCGTCAACTGCTTTCGCTTTCGCCGCGGCAGTCGCAGGCGTAACGTCGCCACTGATCTGTGCGCTGCCCGCGGGAAGACTGATGTGCGCTGAGCCCTCAGCCGGCGTCCCATCAGGACTCGAACCACCGGGTAGCGCTTCATCCTCAGCCGTCGGCTGCGGCCTGGTGAGCTGCTTGGGCCGCAGGCAGATGGCGACCCCGCTGGGCGCAAAGGCCGGTTCGGGATCGACTTCCGCGAACAGGGCGGCCAAGCCCTGATAACCAAGCTGGACTTGCTCGATGACGAACCCGGCGGGGGTGCTGATTGGAGAGCGGGTCACCGGCTCCGTCGGCGGCAAAGCGGTGACCGTCAGGTCCGGCATGGGGACGTTGGTCCAAAAGGTGAAAATCACAGCGCGCCAACAGATCTCGAAGCGCCCTTCCGCCAGGCTCTCCAACGCATGGTCCAACGCGCGCCAGTCGCGGTCGGCCAGCGTCACCACCGCCCGCGACGCGATGGCCCGATGCAGTTGCGCCCACCAGTAGCGGCGGTCGAAACTCCGGCGACCTCCATCGACATTACGGGGGGCGAACTGCGCGCTCAGGTGCCGTAATCCTTGAGAAACCTGGGCGAGCGCCTTCGCCTCATGGACCGGATTGTGTCCGGCCAGCTTGCATTCGACGACGGTCGCATGAATGCATGGGATCTCATCGGCTCTGACCTCCAGGGTCAGTTGCAGCAGGTCGGGCCGCAACTCGGTATCGGCGTCGGCCAGCCAATGGTCGAGCGCATCCAGCGGCAACAGTTGGGACATGGCACAACCCGACGGTGCCTGCAACAGGCGGCGAATGGCCGCAAAGCCCACCACTTCCCGCAGCTTTTCGCCCTGACCCAGTACGGCCCGCAGCGACGCCAGGCCGATGATCTCCTCCGCGTCGGCAACGATGCGCTCCGCCAGGGCCTGAAATCCGACTGGTTGCTGGAACGGCAGCAGGCCGTTCAGCTCATGGGCCACACGCGTAATCAAAGTCTCCAGCGTGTCCTGTTCGGTCGAAATGGTCAGGTTCAGTTCGCCATAGGCACCGAGGCCGGACTCGAAACCCACGATCTTCCGCCGGCCGCCCGGACCTGGCGTCGCTGCCGGCGTCACGCTGTCCGCGCTCAGCAACCGCTTGTCCACGAAAGAATCGATACAGGCCACCCATTGCGCGCGCGCATGCAGACCCGCGATCACGTCCACCCAGGGTGCAAAGTCCACTTGTCCATAGACCACGAAATCGGCGCTCTCATGGCCCGCATGGCGCAACCGTGCGGACAGGTCCGAGTGCCGGGTCTGGATGCGCAGCCGCCGGTTACTGAGCAGCATCTGGCGGCGGTCGCGGTCCCCGGACTTGATGGGCCGCGGGTATTCGGCAATGGGAAAGTAGCCGCCAATGCCATCCTGGGCCAGTGTGAATGGGAACGCCGGGTCCACCCGCCCATCCATCTCGGCGCGCAGAAAATGAAACAAAAAGGCGACGTCATAGAGACGGCGCTCCTGGCCCAGCAGCGCGGTCATGCGGTGCTTGGGTGCGAAGCGATGGCCCACGGTCAGGTCCAGGTCCCGCCCCTTTTCCCGATGACTCTCCACCATGCGGTCACGCCACAGGGCCAGCCCATTTTCCATCGCGAGCGGCGATGAGGAACTGGAATAGACCATCAGCGTACAATAGAAAGGGGGCAGGTCTTGCGCGTTGGTGTTGCCCTTTTCGGTCTTCAGCGCCTGCTTCAGAAAAGTATCGACGCCGGCCAGGATGGTCGGCAGCTCCGTGACATTCACCGCCAGGATGCGCAGCCCGTCGCGGGCATAGGCATGGAGTTCCTGATAGAGATCCAGCACCTTCACTACCACCGGCTGCTCCTCACCGGGGCGGATTACCAGACTCACATCCTCGTCGTCGTTGCTTTCGTCCTCTTTGAGCAGAGTCTGCACCGCCAGGCTCTTGGCCGTATCCGGGACTTCACCCAAACAATGCAGCAAGCCGAAGGAACGGCTCTTGGTGGACAAATGACCGGTCGCGTCCGTCACCAGCGCCGTCACCGGCCGCTGGATACGTGACAGGTCGAGCAGGCGCGCGAAAACCGCCTTACCGCTCGGTTTGCCGGCCATGGCCAGTTCCGCCACCGCCTCCGGAAACCCATCGGCCAGGAAGCGCGTCTGCGCCAGAGACAGCTCCAGCACCGCGGGGGTCAGGCCCCAGGCCATCGCCGCGGACAGGAAGGGGTCATTAGGGACGGCCTTATCGTCCACCAGCAGGAAGGCTTTATAGAGCCGCCGCAACAGCTCCGGGGCTCCGAGCAGGTCGGCGTCCAGGACAAGACGGGCCAAACGCTCAAAGGTTTGGAGCAGCGGCGGCAGTTCCTTGAACAGGGCCTGGTAATACCCGTGGGTCAGGCTCGCATCGAGCCAGTGGCGGTAGGCATGAATCAGCGCTTTCGTCGCTTCCCGCAACTCCGGGGCCAATTGATCCTTAGGCAGCCCGGCCCGCAGATCGACGAGCGTGAGATCGCCGAGCGCCGCCGTGACCAGCCGGTTCGCCTCGTCCGCGTCCGCGGCGAAAAAGAGCGCGGTCAGGTCCACCCGGTCGATGCGGTAGGCCGGCAAGACCCGGTCCGGGTGAGGCAGTTGGTTCCAGGCCCGCAGCACGCGCTTCGCACAGGCGTGACGGACCCGCTCCGGCTGCGTGGCATCGAGGTACCAGTGATAGGGCAACTCCAGCAGCGCCTTGTCCACGTCGGCAATGCTGACCCAAAACTTCACATAGGGGCGGGCACTGCCTTTGACCGCATTGATGGCGAGGCGGTCGAGGGCGAGATCAAGACCAACCGCGACCTGCCGCTCCCAGTAGGCAGGGACTCGCTCGGCCTGCTCCGCGTTCAGGGGGAGTTTTAGGTCCAGGTCGGCAAAGCGCTGCGTAAGCCCGCCAAGACAGCCGCGCAACAAGTCCTCGGCCAACTCTTTGACACCGATTCCATCGGTATCATCGCCGCTCAGGTCATGATGGAAGGACTCCAAGCGGACCTCGATACCGGCGAGGCGCTCCCACATCGGCCGGTCACCGCAGGCCTCGGCGGGTGCGATCCAAACTGATGTGGTTGCCGGAACTGTCACGCGGCTTGCTTAACG
>JACDZG010000052.1 GCA_013426805.1 Chromatiaceae bacterium | reverse complement strand
CTCACCCACTCGACTACGCGCCCTTGCCGGGACGCACCACAGCGGACCCTACAGGCCACGGTGTTACCGTAGGGTCCGCTGTGCGGACCGTCCGCGGCTGCACCGGGGGGGTGGGGGGGGGTCGGCAGCACCTGCGGAAAGTGTTGAAATCCATTCGCCAACCGGTGCATTCTGTCCATCTGTACCCTGCGCCGGACCGGTGCAACCGCTGCCCCTGAGGAGACCGCCGTGGAGACCGCCGTGGAGACCGCCATGGAGCCCGCCGACCGCGTTTTCATCTCCTATGCCCATAAGGACCCGGGGCACTATGTAGAGGAGGTCCAGCGCCAGTTGCGCATCGCACTCAAAGATCGCGCGAGCGTCGAGGTCTGGATCGACGAGGATACCGAGGTCACCCAGGACTGGGACCGCGAGATCCAGGCGGCGCTCGACCGCTGTGCCTGCGCCATCCTGCTGATCACCCCGAACTTCCTCGATTCACCGTATATCTGTGAGCGCGAGCTGCCGGTGCTCCTGAGTCGGGCGCAAGCCGGAACGCTGGGCTTGATCCCGGTCTTCGTCTCCCGGGTGCCTGCCCGGGCGCTCAGATTCAGCTTCCCCCGCGGCGGCAAGACCGAGACCTTCGATCTGGACTCACGGCAAGGCGTCAACGGCCCCGACCAACCGCTCGACGGGCTGACGGACGCGCAGCGCGGCACCCTGATCGCGCGGCTGGCCGATCAGGTCGGGGGTTGGCTTGCGCAGCGGCAACCGGCGGCCGGTGCCCCCGACCGGCCCACGCGCCGGCCGAGCGCCACCCCGCCGGTGGCCCCGTCCGACCGACGCCCCGAGCTCGTCCTGGAGTTTCAGAAGGCGCGGGGCCGTTTGCGCCGGCGCTATTACCTGACGGACGGGGCCAGACCCACCGAGATCGAGCTGCCGGAGACCCACGGCGAGCACGCATTGGACCTGTGGGAACCTTGTGTGCCCATTGATGGCGACGCCCTGACCAGCCTGCTGATCGGCGACGACCCCAAGCGATGGACTCAACTCCTGGCCGCGGCGGCGGGCGAGCCGATCCCTGCGCCGAACCGGGGACTGCTGGTGCCGCCCCGGCATCCGGTGCGCGTGCGCCTCCTCGGCGGCGGTGACCTCCTGACCAAACTGCCCTGGCACCAGCTCGCCTATCAGGGTACCCCGTTGCGGGAGTTTGGGTGGACGGTGGAGTGCAGCCCCCAACCCGTCCCCGATCAGCGTCCGCGCTTCCCCAATCACAGCCTCGCGATGCCCGGCCCGGTGCTGGCGGTGTTCTCCCACGACCGCTATCGGGCGGGACACCTCGATGACCTGCGCGGACTGTTCCGGACCCTCTGGCCCAAGCGCAGCACCCTGTTCGAGGCGACCCACCTCGATCAGCTCCGCTTCGAGCTGCAGGAACGCCCGCCGCGTCTGCTCTACTATTTCGGCGCGGGCCGCTGGGACCGGGCGACCGGCACCTATCTCCTGGACCTGCCGGACCGCGACGGCCATCCGGTGGGGCTGTCGATCGCCGAGCTGGCCCAGGCCTTCGGTGTGCGGGCACCGGAGGTCTGCTTCCTCAATCTGGTAGACGATCAGGGCTGTCACGCCATGGCCGCGGCCGGCGCCCTGGTCGATGATCGCCCCGGGCGTGCCCGCGCCGCGGTCATCCACTGCACCCCGAGCCAGGATTCGGGCCAGGCGGCGGAGGTCGGCTTCCGTTGGCTGGAGCACCTGCTGGTGCACCGCAGCGACCCGGTCATCGCCTTCCATCACGCCGGCGCCCGCCACGGCGGCTGCTGGAGCGCCTATCAGGACTGGCAGACCAGCACCAACGCCGCGCTCGACGACGACCTGGTGGAATACCTGCTCGACCGCCGCGACCAGAGCGAGCACCTGCTGGGCGTTTGCCGGGACCTGGTCACCGGGGAAACCCCGCTGCGGGTCCAGTTCCGCCTGGCGATCGGGACGCGCGGCAATCGGGTGCACGATTTCGCGCGCCAGGCCGAGGTCTATCTGGTGGGAAGCGATTTCGCGGGGGTCTTCGTCTACCCGCGCGGCCCGGTCCACCTGTCTGCCGAGGCCGCGACGCCCGCCGCGGTAGAACTGGCCTTCCGCCGCGCCTTTCGGCTCGCTCCGCGGGCCGACCTGTTCGCGGCCCTGCGCCACAGCGGTCCGGACTTCGGCGGCGAGGTGCAGGTCCCGCTCCTGTGCTGGCGCGTGGAGAGCGACGATGAGCCATCCACCGAGGCGCTGCAATCGCTCGCCGGGGCGGTGCTGGAATGGACCTGGGAGCGGCTCGCCATCGGCTGTCCCGCGGGGTTGCGGATCATCGCCCTGCTGGTCCTGGAGAGCGCCGAGGTCGCTCAGGTCCAGCAGTCGCTGCGCACCCGCGCCCGCGCGCTGGAGGACCAGCGCGGCCCCCGGCCGAGCTTCCGATTCCGCCCCATGCCCCCCCCTGGCGGCGGTCGACGAGGACCATCTGCGCGACTATTTCGGCTCGTCGGTCTGCTGGTGCTGGGAGCACCTGAAACCGGACTACCCGGCGCTGATGTTGAGCGGGCGCGACCAGATGCCCTTCGCCGAGGCCGTCGCCCAGATCAAACGGGCCAAGAAGATCGGCTGGGGCCGGATGGCGGATGAACTGCGCGCGGCGCGGCGCCCGCGTGCGTGACATCGCTGCGAGATTGGGCAAGCATTCCGCCCGGGCGCGAAATCAACGCAATCCCGTAGGTTGCCGTGAGGAACGCACCCCAACATCCCCGGCCGCAGATCGTTGGGCTTCCTTCGTCACCCCTACGGCCCTGAGGCCATCGCCAGCCGCATCCGTCACCAGCGGCTACCATGAGCCCTGAGATCTTCTCGCGGAGACACGGAAGAAAGAGAAGAAGTCCTCTCACAAAGACACAAAGGCACAAAGAAGAGACGACTGTCATGGCTTTTTTTCTTTACTTTGCTTTTCTTTCTTTTCTTCTTCCTGTCTTTGTGTCTTTGTGTCTTTGTGTCTTTGTGAGAGAATCTTCTTCTATTTTCCAGCACATCTCCGTGAGATAGCTGATAATGAATGAGAATGAAATCGGTGTGATCGTTGTGGATTGTGCCGTTAAGATCCATCGCCTGACCGGGATGAAGCTCGGCTATCTCCTGAATTTCGGCGAAGCCCTGATGAAAAACGGCATCACCAGAACCATCAACGGACAACTCGGGTGAGCAGAGCCTCTCACGGAAACACGGAAGAAAGAAAAGAAATCATCTCACAAAGACACAGAGACACAAAGCAAGAAAGTCAGGATTGATATCGTGAGTATCGTCGGTGAACAGGGACGGAACTTGCTTGAAAGGGTTGTCCGATAGCAAAAGAGTGCTCTCAAACAACGATTTTATCGCGCCTTTAATGAGTCTCACGATGTTCACTATACAACCCCACATCGTTCCTCCTTTGTGTCTCCGTGTCTTTGTGAGAGAATCTTCTTTCTCTTCTCGTCCGCGTCTCCGTGAGAGCACGGTAGGTTGGGGTGAGGAGCGAACCCCAACATTTCAGCGCCTTGCGTTCGCGCGCAGGTTGGGCTTCGTTCCTCGGCCCGATCTATAACGAATACTTGCCCAATCTCTCCAAGGCCGTCACGGGTTTCGCCGATGCACACCCACCGGAATCAGCCCATGTCCCCAAACGATCCCGTGTTCGAGCTGGTCACAGTCCCCGACCCCGAGGCGGACGAGGCGCAGCGGCTCGCCGCCCGCGCGCAGCTCGGCCGGCGTCGGCTGCCGCCCTCGCTGCACGATCATCGGGCCGCGGCCAGGCATTACCGCCCCTCGTCGCACCTGCGGATGGCCATCAACCTGGCCCTGAACCTGGGCGCCCCGCTGCTGCTCACCGGGGAGCCCGGCACCGGCAAGACCCAGGTGGCCGAGTTCCTCGCCTGGTATTTCAAGATCCCGGTCTTCAAGTTCCAGGTCAAATCCAACTCCAGTGCCGAGGATCTGCGCTACGACTTCGACGCCGTGGGCTATTTGCATTGGGCCCAGAGTCGCCGCACCGCGGCCGAGGCCGGGGCTGAGACCGCGATTGAGACCCCGACTGAGATCAAGCCAGGCGCCGGCACCGCAACACCAGACCCTGCCCCGGTCGCTGTCGGCAGCCCCGCGGAGCGCGACCCCCTGCTCGCCGCGAGCGCGCGTGAGCGCAGCCGGTTCCTCACCATGGGCGCCCTGTGGCTGGCCTATCTGGAGAAGACCGACGCCGTCCTCCTGATCGACGAGATCGACAAGGCGCCGCGGGACTTCCCCAACGACCTGCTCCACGAGTTGGACCAGCACTGCTTCCGCCACCCCTTCCTCGGCGTTGATCTCCGGCCCACCTCCGGTCGGCCGCCGATCCTGGTGGTTACCAGCAACGACGAGCGCCGCCTGCCCGACGCCTTCCTGCGCCGCTGCATCTTCCACCGCATCGAGATCACCGACGCCCTGGTGAAGGACGCGGTGCGCGCCCATGCCGACGACTTTCCGAACCTGGACCCCGAGACCCTGGACGCGGCCCTGGCGTGTTTCTGGCGGTTGCGCGAGCTGGCCGAGGAGAAAAAGCCGTCCACGGCCGAGCTGCTGGCCTGGCTGTGCATCTTGAGCGCCCGGGGTGAACAGGCGTCGCGGCTGCGGGCCTACGGCTTGGCGGACCTGCCGGGGCTCGGGGTCCTGCTCAAGGACCAGTCCGACCTGGACAACCTGCGCTGAGCGGCCCCGATGCGGGGTAGTCTCGACGAGCTGTTCACCGCACTGCGCGCCGAAGGGGTGCCGGTGGGCCCGGCGGAGGTGGTGCGCACCCGGCACGCGCTGGCGTGTGCGCCGCGCCTGGACCGGGACGGACTGCGGCGCTTCCTGGGCCTGCTGCTGGTCAAACGGCCGGAGCACCAGGCGACCTTCGACTGGCTGTTCGACCTCTGGTGTCCCGACCTCCCCGCCGCGGACTGGCTGCGGACCCCGGGACCGGCCATCGGGGGCGCCGGCGTCCGCGCGGACGTGCCATCGCGCACCGTCACGGGCGCCTCCGCCGCTCAGCCCCCCGAACAGACCTCCGGGGCCGACCCCGCACCCGTCGGCCGACGCCGATCTCCGCGGCTCGCCGCGGTGGCCGCTGTCCTTGTCGCCTTGCCGGCACTCTGGCAGGCGTGGCCGGGCGGGTCGGTGTCCGGCATCCAGGTCACCCCGCCCGTCGACCAAGTGGTCAGCCCCGCTGACGGGGGCGACCAGGACGATGATCTCCCCAGCGAGCCCGCGCCCGCTATCCGCTTCTGGCAGGCCCTGGTCACACCAGCCGATGTCGCGCTCCCGCCGCGCCTGGGGCCCGCGGGTCTCGCGGGTCTGGGCCTGCTGTGCGCCCTGGCGGCCGGGCTCTTGGCCAGGAGGCACCGGCGTCGCGGTCGGCTGGAGCCCGACCCGCTCCCGCCGGTGCGCGGCGGTCCCGGCTGGCAGCCGCTGCCCGCCGCCCGCGGCAGCGACACCCTGCTGACCCCGGCCCGCGAGCGGCGCGCCATGACCTGGCGCATCGCCCGTTTCACCGCCGCCGACCGCACCCGCCGGGTCGATGAGCGCGCCACCGCCGCCCTCACCGCCCGCGCCGGGGGACTGGCCCGGGTCTGCTACCGGCACGCCAAGTACCCGCGCGAGGTCTGGTTGCTGCGCGACACTCACTGTCAATCCCCGGAGCTCGCCGCGCTCGTCGCGGAGCTCGGCGACAGCTTGCGCCGCGGCGGACTCGGCGTGCGGATCGGCGGCTTCGCCGGCACCCCGGACCGGCTCTGGTGGGGCGCGGGCGACCCCTTCACGCCGGCAGCCGAGGATGGCCGCCGTGACCAGGTGTTGGTCGCTCTCCTCACCGACGGCGCCGGGTTGCTGCGCGCCCTGGCGTCGCCCGCCCGGCGGGCACCGGTGGCGCGCCAATTGCGCAACCTCGCCCGCTGGCCGCGGGTCGCGGTGGTCGACTTCTCCGGCGGGGGCGCGCTGGCCCGCGCCCTGGCGCCCTGGCGGCTGCGGCCGCTCGCCCCCCGTGACCTGACGGCCTGGCTCGGCGCCGGTCCGGAGACCGCGCCCGCCGCGGCACCCGGCGCCGGTCCGCGGCCCCTGCATGGCGACCTGGTGCTCTGGGCCGGGGCCTGTGCCCTGGTCCCGGACGGCTGCGACGCGCCGGCCGCCCAGCGCCTGCGCACCCGGTTGGGTCTGGCGCTCGACCCCTGGCGGATCGGCGACCTGCGCCGCCACGCGGAGGGCGACGCACTGGTCTGGCACGGGCCGGCGCGGCGCCGGCTGGTCAACGCCCTGCTGCGCGCGGGCACTCACCCGCTGACCGGCCGGCTGCCGCGCGCCGGCACCCACCCGGGGACCGGGCTGCTGCCCGACGGACCGGCGAAGCAGGCGATCCACTGGTGGATCGAGCGCTTCGCGGCGGCCGGGAAGGCCCAGCGCGACCAACAGAATCCCCTGCTGCCCTGGGCGGACACCGAGCCCGAGCGCCGCTGGGACCTGGAACTCGCCCTGCTGCGGCTGTTCCTGGGTCCGGAAGCGGCGGCCAAGGACCTGCTCGACCTGGCCGCGTCGGGGCTCGGCACCGAGATTCGGCAGCGCCTCGGGGAACTTTGCACCTGGGACCAGGCGTCTGAGTCAGCGCAGCAGCCGGACCCGCACCCGGCGGACCCGGCCGCGCCACCGGTCGCTGCCGAAGTCGCCGATGGCGAGTCGGACCCCGACCGGCGGGACGGCCAACTGATCCGGCTCCCCTGGCGCTGGCAGGACTACGCGGACCGCCCGGACCTGCTGGAGGCACTCTACCGGCTGGGACTGGGCGGCCGGCCACTCGCGCGGCGGCTGCATTTTGCCCCGCCGACCCGCCCGGCGCTCGCGCTGGGTGCGCTCGCCGGTCTGGCGCTGGCGGCTTTCGTCACCGCGGGCCTGCGCGCGCTGCATCCGCCGGGGATCGCGCTGGTCGCCACCGAGCCGCTGCTGGACCACCCGGCGCTCAAGGACCAGACCCTGCGGTTGATCGGCACCGGCACCGACGCCGGGACCCTGGCGGTCGGCCACCGCAAGTCGGCCGAGGTCCTGACCGGTGTCCCCCCGGGCGCGACGGTGCGCGTCACCTGGCGCTGGGGCGAGGCGCCGTCCGCCGACGGCGCCGCCCCGACCGCCAACAACCCGGTCGTCCCCTCTCCGGGCAGCCGCGGGCTGCTCTTCATCGGCGGCGTCCTGGCGGAGCCGGTCCGACCCTGCGACCCGGCCTGGCCCAGCCGCTCGCTCGCGGTCATCGCCGCGGACCCGCAGCGCCCCGACGCCCGGCGGCTCGCCATCCAACTCCTGGATTCGGGCAGCGCCGACCTGGTGCTGGTCGCGACGGAGTGGCGCAGCGCGCTGGCCCGGCTCCCCCAGCGCCACCCGCTGCTGGACCGCCAGACCCAACTCCTGGTGTGGCTGCTGCCGTCCACAGCCGATCCGGCACCGGCGGCGGCGGACTGGCCCGGCCCCTGGGCCATCGTGGCGGCGGACCATGGGGCGACCGCCCGGTTGTTCCGGGACCTTGGTCAGCCGCGCACCGGCCCACCCGTGCCCGAGCGCACCGGCGTACTGGACCTGACGCGGGTCCCCGAACTGCGGCGGCTCGCCGGTCAGGGGGCGGTCAAGCTGCACTTCGCCCCGCTTGCCACCCCGGACCCCGACACCGGCCTGACCTGGGTCCGACTCTGCCCCGGCACCTTCACCCAGGGCACCGCGCCGACCGACCCGCCGGAGGCACTGGCGAGGAAGTACAACAGCGAGCAGCCTGCCCACCGGGTGAGCCTCTCGGCCTTCGAGATCACCTGGACCGAGGTGACCAACGGTCAGGTGCGCCGGGTCGGGCTGGATCCGACGCCCGGTGCGGCAGACGACCTGCCAGCGGCCACGATTGACTGGCAGCAAGCCGCGGACCTGTGCCGAACACTCGGCGGCGACCTGCCCACCGAGGCCCAGTGGGAGTTCGCCGCCCGCGCCGGCAGCCGCGCCCCCTGGTCATTCGGGCCTGATCAAGAGTGGCTGGGCCGCTATGCCTGGTTTAACGGCAACGCCGGGAACAGCGCTCATCCGGTCGCGTCCAAGGCCGCGAATCGTTTCGGATTGCACGACATGCACGGCAACCTCTGGGAGTGGGTACGGGACTGGTATGGACCTTACGAGTCGGCCGCGTCGCTCGACCCGACCGGCGCTGCCGATGCAGGTACACGGGTTGTGCGCGGCGGCTCGTTCGTCAATTCGCCCGACATCCTGCGCTCGGCGCGCCGGAACCTCGACCCACCCGAGAGCCGGGACGAGTACCAGGGGTTCCGTTGCGTGCGCGGTCCGGTCCGCCAGCCTTGACACATTGACACTTTGTCTTTTTGTTGTTCGTTTGCCTCTCAATGTTTGTTGCAATTTGGCGTCACTTATGCTGACATTCGCTTGTCAATTGTAACAAGGGTCCGCCACGCGCGGCGCTTCAATGCAACTCACGCTTCAGCAGACCGCGGCGGCACTGGGCAAAACACTGCGTCAGGTGCGCTATCTGATCCAGGAGGGCCGGCTGCCGGCGCAGAAGGTGGGGGGCCGCTGGGCGGTGGAATCGGCCGACCTGGAAACGGCGCTGCCGGGCGTGGCCGAGCGCGCACAGCAGCGCCGCGGCCAACTGCGTGCCGCCATCGATGAGGCCCTGACCCCGGGCGCCCCGAACCGGGCCTACTCCATCCGCGACCTCAAGGCGGTGGCGATCGGCACGCCGCTTTACCGCGGGGTGTGCGACGCCCTGGGCGCGGGGCATCCCGCCGCTGCCCATCTCAAGTCCGCGCTCGAGCATCTGGCCCAGGGTTGTCATCGCTTCGGCCGGGACGAGAAGTCGGCCGCCTACCGCGCCGCCCGCGATGCGGCCAGCCTGGCCGCGGTGGAGTTGCTGCTGGCGCCGGACGGCAGCGGTGAGACCTGGCTCGTCGCACTGGAGGGGGAGCTGATGCCCGCGCTGGCCGGGCTGCTGCGGCGCATGGACCGCAAGCACGGGGACCCGCGGTGAGCGCGGGCGGGGCGCGCCAGGCGCCGATCTTCACCGCGGCCTGGGATCTGACGGTCTGGGTCCAGCGCCACCTGGGCGACAGCCCCCAGGTGGTGGCCATGGCCGCCGCCCGGGCCAGTCTGGACCTGCTCGACGCCCTGGTACTCGCCCTCAAGGGCATCGAACGGGAGGAGCAACTGGCCGTGGCGGACCGCGACCTGATCCGGCTGCGCATGCGCCTGCGGCTGGCCCATGCGATCGACTTGCTGGACGAGCGGCAGCTCGAGTTCCTCTTGCGCCTGACCGACGACATCGGGCGTCAGCTCGGGGGTTGGCAGAAGAGCCTGGCCCGCGCATCATGAGCATGGCGGATGCGAAAACGATGGAGGCGGGTTGTGCGCGGCGGCTCGTTCGTCAATTCGCCCGACAACCTGCGCTCGGCGAACCGGAACCACGACCAACCCGAGAACCGGAACGAGAACCAGGGGTTCCGTTGCGTGCGCGGTCCGGTCCGCCAACCTGCTGCACAGTCACCAGGCAGCGTCCGCTGGGGGCCATGCCCCCACCCCGGCCCGCCCGTTCCAGTAGGCCTGGCCGACCGTCCGGGCGGGCCACCCGCCGCTTGAGGAGGCACCCGTGCGTTCCGTCCCCGCCGACAGCTTCACGCGCCTGACCGAGTTTCAGGCCCTGTGGGCGGCCTGGCAGCGCACGCGGCAGGGCAAGCGCGGCCGGGCGACGGTGGCGGCCTTCGAACTGGACTGGGACCGCGCGCTGCTGCGCTTGCAGCGTGACCTGCGCGGCGGGGCCTACCGCCCCGCGGCCTGGCGCCTGCACCGCATCCAGGACCCCAAGCCGCGGCTGATCGCCGCGCCGGCGGTGCGCGACCGGGTGGTCCACCATGCCCTGCTGGCAGCGATCGGCCCGGCCTACGAGCGTGCCTTCATCGAACATCACTATGCCACCGGCAGCGGTCGCGGGCCCCATCGGGCGGTGCTGCAATACCTGTCCTGGATGCGCCGTTTCGCCTATCGGCTGCATCTGGACATTGCCGGGTACTTCCTCAATGTCGATCATGCCCGGCTGCGCGATGACCTGTTCCGGCGACTGCGCGACCCGCGGACGTGCCGACTGGTCGAGCACGTCATCGCCTCCGGGGACGCGGTGTATCAGCACCCCTTGGCGCGGCAAGTGCTTGGGGCCAAGGCGCCGCCGCCGGGCCGGGGGTTGCCGCTCGGCTCCTGGTTCAGCCAGTGGAGCGGGGCCTTTTATTTGGACCCCATGGACCATTTCGTCAAACGGGTGCTGAAAGTCCCCGGCTACCTGCGCTACATGGACGACTTCGTGCTGTTCGCCGACGCGCCCGAGCCGCTGGAGCGGGCGCGTGCCGCGCTCGCGGACTGGCTCGGCGAGCGGCGGGGGCTGGGGCTCAATCCCAAGCGGCTCGTGGTTGCGCCCAACCGGGCGCCGGGGGTCTTTCTGGGCTACCGGGTCGCGCGCGCGGGGATCGCGCCGAGCCGCAAGCTGCGCCGCCGCCTGGCGGCGCGCCTGCGCCGCGCCGCGGCGGCGGGGGATGAGCCGCTGATCCGCAGCATCCGTTCCTATCGGGGCCTCCTGTGTTTTCCCGAGGTCTGAGGCCGGCACCCGGGCCAGGGATGGCGGAGTGACAAAATGACATTTCCGACGCCAAAAACTGCCGGGAAAAAGACAAGACAAAAAGACACTATGTCACTGTGTCAAGGCTGGCGGACCGGACCGCGCACGCAACGGAACCCCAGGTCCTCGGCCCGGAACACGGGAAGGTCGAGGTTCCGGAACGCCGAGCGCAGGCCGTCGGGCGAATAGACGAACGAGCCGCCGCGCACAACCCGAGACTGGCCTTGCGCGGCACCGCGGGGATCAATGGGATCGTCGGGTCGGTAGGGGCCGTACCAGTCCCAGCACCACTCCCAGACGTTGCCGTGGAGGTCGTGCAGACCCCAGGGGTTGGGCCCTTTCTCTGCAACGGGATGGGCCGAGCCGCCGGAATTCTGCTTGAACCAGGCGGCATCGCCCAATGACTCGGGGTCGTCTCCACTGGACCAGCGGGTCCCGGTCCCCGCCCGGCACCCATACTCCCACTCCGCCTCCGTGGGGAGCCGGTAGCCGCCGGCCTGCCAATCGCAGACCCAGTGCCGCCGGGACCCACGCCCGGTCTGCCGGTAGCAGGGGCGATAGCCCTGCTGCGTGGACAGGCGGTTGCAGAAGTGCAGGGCGTCGTCCCAGGACACCTCGGTCACCGGGTGCGCGTCGCCGCCGGAGCCGCGGTCATCCCCCATCACCGCGCGCCACTGGCCGCGGGTGACCGGTGTCAGGCCCATGCGCAAGGCGCTGACCTGGACCTGGTGGCGCGGCTTCTCCCGATCATCGGCCATCGGGTCGGTGTCCGGCGAGCCCATGAAAAAGGGCCCGCCGGCCAGTTCGACCATGACCAATGGCCCATCCCGGACCCGCCGGCCATGCGGCGCGACCGGCGCGGTGGGCGGGCCGATGGTGCCGATCTGGCGGGGGCGCACGTCGGCGCCCGCCCAACCGAGCCCGGCCAGCAGCAGCGCCCAGGCCGCGAGCGACGCGGGGTGCTCCCAGTACCAGGCCAGCGCCAGCCCCAGTGCCAGACCAAGCAGGCCGCCGACGCCCAGGAGCAGCCGGCGGCTCTCCAGCAGGCCGACCGCCGGACGACGGTGCGCACCCGATCCCGGACCAGCGGCCGCCCCACCGCCGCCCGCGTTTTTCAGCCCGGCCTGAGTCAATTGTCCTCCGCGTCCATTGAACCCCCCGCTGCGATGCACGGCAGCGAGTTCTGGGGACAGTTTACTTCACTCGGGCAGCCGCGGACGGTCCGCACAGCGGACCCGAGGTTACGGTGATTTCCGGGAAAGCATCTACCGTCGTGTAGGGGCGAATTCATTCGCCCCTACAACCCAACAGGCTTTCTGCGCATGCGCAGTTGGGATGCCTGTTCACGGAAATCGCCTTAGGGGCGACTAAAGTCGCCCCTACACGTTGGTACATCGTTTCCCGGAAATCACCTAAGGCCGCGCTCCGTAGGGTCCGCTGCGCGGACCAACGACCATGCAGATCGCGCGGTGGCCGGGTTGATGTCCAAGGCCGCCTCAACGCCGCCGCCCCGCGTGCCCCCAGGTGACTTCGCTGTCCATCAGCCAGTAGATGAGCCCCAGGGCCAGGATGACCGCCGCGGTCGCCAGGACATACATCGGCTCGATCTTGGCGAAATCGAAGACGATGACCTTCCGGGCGATCGCCATCAGCGCGGTGGCGATCACCAGCTTGACGTGTACCACATCATCGCGCAGATAAAGTGTGATGTTCATGAAGATTTCGATGGCGATCAACACCGCCAGGAAGGTCCCGAAGGTGACGACGATGTCGTGGGTGCGCCATTCCTCGACCGACGGCAGCAACACCTCGTGGTAGAGGACCATGATCACGTCGGCCACGCCCCACAGGATGGTCACCACCATCAAGATCGCCAGCACCCGCACCGCGCCGCGAATGATGAAGTGCAGCACATTGATCATGCGGTCTTCTTCGTCGACTCCCAGTTCACTTTGACCGATGGTCTTGAAGCGCTCCTTGCGAAAGTGATTCATGAGGCTCTGCACGATGGCATCGTGCTGCATGAGATAGTCGGGGTTGAAGTCCTTTTCGCCAAAGTCACGCAGTCCCTCGACGCCCTGCAACTCCTTGGCGGCGACCCGTTTGAATCCCATGCTCCAGTCCGAGTATTCGCGGCGTTCGATGGTCTTGCGGTAGAGGATCCGCAAGTCGGTGTGGCGCGGGTCTTGGCGGATGCGCTCGATCAGGTCATCGATCACCCGCTCGTCGCCCTCCAGCACTTGCAGGAAGGTCGCGTTGCCGTAGAGCAGCATCCCGGTCACGCCGTTGCCGGCGTTGTGTTCGCGGCAGGATTGCAGCAGCCGCAGCAACTCGTCCGTGTGCATGGGCTCCGTGGCGGAACTGATGTAGGAAATCTGGATCATGGTTTTTCCGTTCGGTGGCGGTGGGTCGCGAGCCGAAACTCTGTTCGGCCTTGATCATAAACCCGGCCACCGCGCGATCTGCACGGTCGTCGGTCCGCACAGCGGACCCTACGGATCGCGGCCTTACCGTAGGGTCCGCTGTGCGGACCGTCCGCGGCCGGCCGGAACGATGATCAAGGCCCCCCGTTCGACTGGTCGGGTTATGGTAGCTTAAGCGTATGCTCAGTTTCCCGAGTTGATTCGCGCCGCCCTGCGAACCGGAGACCCTTGCCAACCATGGATTCCACTCAAGATCTGTCCGAGATCGACCTGACGCAGCCGCTCAGCATCGCGCTGCGGTCCAATCGTCGCTGATCTAGCCTGCATGCCGCCTATCCAGACCGATTATTGGTTTAGGGGCGGGTTTGGGTGATGACCGACAATTAGGATACCGGTCAGCCGACTCGCCGCGCCTCGATGGCTTCCAACACGCCATCCCAGAAGCGGATGCGCGCACAGATCGCCTCTTCCGCGGCGGTCTCGGCTTCTTCCAGGCGCTGGGGGTCGTCGGCGCATAGGGCGGTCAGCAACTCCATGGACAGGGGGCCGTGGAAGTCCTCGTCCAGGTGGATGTGGCGGTTCAGGTAGTAGTGAAAGGCCGGGGCCTGCTCGGGCCCCAACGCCATGCCCTTCAGAAACTCACGGAACATGCCGGGGATCAGGCGCTCGCGGCCCACCGCGAGGGCGGCAGCCACCACATGGGGCTTGTCCTCGTTGATGAAGCAAAAGGTGGTCTCGCTGAAATAGCGGGCGGGCAGCGGCACCAGATCGGAGTAGAGCGCCTTGTCCAGGCCCTGCTCGGCGACCCGGGCGAGGAAGCGCCGGGGCAGATCGCCGTCCGCGCCGATCTCGTTCATGGCCTCGCAGTAGAACTCGAAATGGCTCGCATGGCGAACGCCGCCGTCGGCCGTCGGGGCGGTGTCGGATTCTTCTTCCAGCACCAACTGGTTGATGAAATAACGCAGGCTGGGGTCGCCGATGGGCCGCCAGGGCACCTGGACGGGTGCGACATGGTGCTGCAGGTATTTGATCAGGGACATGAAATCCCAAACCGAGAAGCAGTGGTGCTGCATGAAGACCCGCAGGTCCGCGAGATCGCGGATGGCCGCGTAGATGGGATGGGCGTTGAGCTGCTCCTGGAGGGGGCGGATATGCTCAAGGTTCGGTGCGGCCATGGTCGGGCTCCTCGTCAAGCGGTAGATCGCCAAATGCTGATGCGGCATCCTGGTGCGACACTATACGGCCTGTCGGGCAGAAAACCAGTCACTCCCGGTCGTCACCGAAGATCGAAGCGGATGGGGACCCGCATGGGCCAACTGGTGCGGCCGATCGCGGCCGGGATGGGTTTGAAGCGGCCCAGCCGGTTGAGTGTCGCAACGGCAGCCTGGTCCAGGTCCGGGTCGCCGGAGCTCTTGCTGATCCGGGCCTGGGTGATGCGGCCGTCGGCCGTCACGACGAAGGCGACCGTCGCGACTCCGGTCTTGCGGCGTTGACGTGCCGCCTCCGGAAACTGTTGATGGCGGCTGATGGCGCGTTGGAGTTCGGCGAGATAGGCGCGCTCCGCGGCGGCGCTGGTCGCACCGGTGGCCGGTCGCGCCGCTGCACCGGCGGTGCTTCCATCCGCGGACTTGGGCCGGGTGCCGGTGCTCGCGGCGGCCGGTGCCGTCTGCTTGCGCGGGGATGCGGCCAGCGTGGACGCGGGGGTGGCGGCCTGGCGCGGGCTGGTCTGGGTCCGCGCGGATTCCGGTGGCTCGGGCCGCGGCTCGCGGGCCGGTTTGGCTGCTGACCTGGCTTCCGGTTTCGGCTTGGGTTCCGGTTTGGGTTTTGTTTTCGGGGTCGCCGGCACCGGTTTGGGTTTGGTGCGCTTGGGCTCCTGCCGACGCTTGGGTTCCGCCGGGGGCGGCGGCTTGATGGCGCGCACCGGGGCTGGTTGGACGGATGCGACGGGCGCGGGTTGCAGGGCCGGCAGTGTTGCCGGCGCATCCGCGACCGCCGGGGTTGGGTCCGCCGGCGCCGCCGGCGGTGCCGGTGGTGCGGGTTGCGACGGCGCGGCCTCGGGTGGCTCCGGTGTCGGGGCCGCGTCGGACGGTGCCGGTCCGGTCAGGACCGGTTCATCGGCGCCGGGGGCACCGGCGCCGCCGGGCGCGTCCGCGAAGACGGCCAGGTCCAGGTCGATGGCAACCATGGGTGGCAGCGGCGGGGGCGGCGGTACGATCCGCCAGGCCAGATGCCAGGTCGCCGCGTGGATCAGGACGGAGGCCAGCAGGCCGAATGCGAGGCAGTGCCGGCAGGTGTGGCTCCTGGTCACGGCCGGCGGGTGAGGATCGACAGCCGTTCCAGCCCCCGCGCCTTGATCTGATCCACCACGGCGATGAAGGCGGCGAAGCGGGTCGCGGCGTCGACCCGCAGGACGATCGGGGTCCGGGGTTCGAGTTCGGCGAGTTTCGGCGCCAGGGCGCTGAGCCCCGGTGCGCCGACGCCCAAGGGCAGCGATTGGAAGTAGAGTTGGCCGTCGGCGTCGATGGCGATTTCGCGCGGCTCGACGGACTCGGGCGCGCCCTGGCTGGCCGCGGTGGGCAGCCGGATCTGCAGGCGCCCCTCGACGATGAAGGTGGCGGTGGTCAGCACGATCGCCAGCAGCACCAACATGATGTCGATAAAGGGAATGACGTTGATCTGATCCATTTTTTTCATCATGGATCGGTGCTCGCGGCGGCGTCCGCGGCACGCCGTTGGCGGCCCCAGCGGACCTTGAGAACCTCGACCCGGCGCAGCAAGGCGTTGTAGAAGACGATCGAGGGAATGGCGACCAGCAGGCCCAGGGCCGTGGCCTTGAGCGCCAAGGCCAGGCCGACCATGACGGCGGCGGTGTCGAGGGTGCCGCCGCGGCCGATATCATAGAAGGTGATGAGGATGCCGAGCACGGTCCCGAGCAGGCCGACATAGGGGGCGTTGGCGCCCACGCTGGCGATCACGGTGAGGTGGCGGGTGAGGTCGAGCTCCAGGTCCTCCGGGTGGTCATAGGCGGCCAGATCGATCCGCGCCAGGTGCAGATAGCGCTCGATCACGAATGCGACGGTCAGGAAACTCATGAATCCGAGGACGCCGATGACGCCCAGGTCCAGATTGGCCTTCAGAAACTCCAAGGGAACGACTCCTCAGCTTGGCTGCTGCCTGGTGGAACGGGACTGAACGCCGCCGATCTGCCGGTCCTCGCGGTCGGTCTGCGGAGTGCCCCGCACTGGGCTGGGCTGACGACGGGTGCGCGCCATGACGACCGTCATTTCACCCGCTTTCCAACGGCTGCGCAATGCCGCGCGGATTGAGTTGCGGCCTGGAACCGGTGACAATCGCCGATTCCGGTGACCCCTGCCTGTCGACCTCAGCCCGCCCATGATCCAGCTCGGAATCGATCGTCTGCTTGCCGATCCGGCAGTGCGTCAACCGCTGCACGGCCGGCGTCTGGCCCTGCTCGGCCATCCCGCCGCGGTTACCGCCCAGGGCCGCCATAGTCTGGACGCCCTGATGGCGCTGAGTGACCTGCGGATCACCGCCGCCTTCGGCCCCCAGCACGGGATGCGCGGGGACAAGCAGGACAACATGATGGAGAGCGCCGATTTCCTGGACCCGCGGCACGGCATTCCGGTCTTCAGTCTCTACGGCGCCGTGCGCTACCCGACCCCGGCGATGCTGGAGCAGTTCGATGTGCTCCTGGTCGATCTGCAGGATATCGGCACCCGCATCTACACCTATGTGACCACCCTGGCGTACTTGATCGACGCCTGTGCCGCGGCCGGCAAGTCCCTGTGGGTGCTGGATCGGCCCAATCCCGCGGGCCGGCCGGTCGAGGGCGGCATCCTGGAGCCGGGCTGGGAGAGCTTCGTCGGGGCCGGACCACTGATCATGCGGCACGGGCTCACCTTGGGTGAGTTGGCGCGCTGGTTCGTGTCCGGACGCGGCGGGGATCTGGACCTGCGGGTGGTCGCGATGGACGGCTATCGGCCGGATGCGGCACCGGGTTATGGCTGGCCGCTGGCGGAACTGGCGTGGATCAACCCGAGCCCCAACGCCTCCAGCCTCAACATGGCGCGCTGCTTTCCGGGCACCGTGCTGGTGGAGGGGACGACGCTCTCGGAAGGGCGCGGGACCACGGTCGCGCTGGAACTGGTCGGCGCCCCGGATATCGATTGCGAGCGCATCCTGGCGCGCATGGAGTCACTCTGTCCCGCCTGGACCGCGGGTGTGCTGATCCGGCCCTGCTGGTTCGAGCCCACCTTCCACAAGCATGTCGGCACCCTGTGCTCCGGGCTCCAGTTCCATACCGATACCGCCGCGTATCGGCACGATCAGTTCCGGCCCTACCGGTTGACCGCGTTGCTGCTGAAGTCGCTGCGTCTGGAGTATCCGGATTATCCGCTCTGGCGTGTCTTTCCGTACGAATACGAAACCGAACGGCTGGCCATCGACCTGCTGGCCGGCGGCCCCTTGCTGCGCCAGTGGGTGGATGACCCGTGCGCCGCGCCCGGTGACCTGGAACAGCGGCTGGCGGCGGACGAGGCGCGCTGGCTGGACGAAACCTCGGGCCTGTGGATCTATCCGTCCGGCATCCCGGGGTAGGCAGCGCCACTCGTCCCGCCGGATCGTTCCAGCCATGCCGGATGGAGTAATCCGGCCAGTGCGTCCGGCACGGGCCGCTGCAACCAGGGGATGACGCCGAGGCAGGGGGCATCCAGCCGTGCGGCGAGGGTCGCGCGGTTCTCTTCGCCGGCTTGCAGTTCCGGGTCGATGCCGTTGCCGACCCAGCCGGCCAGCGCGCTGCCCTGGGCACGGATGCTGTCCGCCGTGAGCAGGGCATGATTGAGGCAGCCGAGTTTGAGTCCGACGACCAGGATGACCGGCAGGTCCAAGGCCCTGGGGATGTCACTGACCGACAGTGTGGGACTCAGGGGGACGCGCCAGCCGCCGACGCCCTCCACGACCACCAGGTCGCACCCGGCGCTCAGGGCGCGGTAGGCGCTGACGATGGTGTCGAGCCTGATCTCCACTCCGGCCCGCGCCGCGGCGAGGTGGGGGGCGATCGGGGGCACAAAGGCGTAGGGGTTGACCAGGTGATAGGGTGCGGCGGCGCTGCTTTGCGCCAGGAGGCGCAGGGCGTCGGCGTTGCGTGGTCCCTGGGGGCTCGGGTCACAGCCGGAGGCGACTGGTTTCATACCGAGCACCCGCGCACCGCGTGCCTGCCGGGCGGCCATGAGGGCCAGGCTGATTGCGGTCTTGCCGCAGTTGGTGTCGGTGCCGGTGACGAAGACTCCGCGCATCAGGCGCTCCGCGGCCCGCCGATCCGGCCAATGGCGCTGACCGGGACGGCAATGCCGCCGGCCATGGGTTTCTGCAGGGGTGCCCAGGCGTGTCCGTAGACCACTTCATAGCTGGCGGGCAGCCGGCCGTCGCGGCGCCGGCTTTCGTAGGCGGATTCGAGTGCCGCCAGGCGGCGGGGGCCGGTGAGCCCGCGGGGGCGCTCGGCCGTGGCGTTGTGGGCGCCGATGCTTTTCAGGTCCTGCATCAGGTCGCGCAGCCGGGTATAGGTGACCGTCAGCCGCTCGGTGTCCATCACCGGGTCGGCGAAGCGCGCCCGCACCAGCGCGTCGCCCACATCGTGCATGTCCGCGAACGCGCTGACGTGCGAGTAGCCGTCGACGCTGGACCAGGCGGCGCGCAATTCCTTGAGCGTATCCGGACCGAAGGTGGTGAACATCAGCAGGCCGCCGGGAGCCAGGACGCGCAGACACTCGGTGAAGGCGGCGTCCAGGTCGTTGCACCATTGGAAGGTGCTGTTGGACACGATCAGCTCGACAGCGCCGTCGGCGAGCGGCAAGCGTTCGGCGTCGCCGCACACACACAGCGGGCGGCGCAGCCAACTGCCGCGGCGGCGGGCGTGCCGCAGCATGGGTTGGGCGAAGTCGAGCGCGATCAGCCGTGCCCGGCGATAGCGGCGGCGCAGGGCGTCGAGTGCATAGCCGGTGCCGGCACCCAAGTCCAGCACCCGCCGGGGTTCCAGGCGGACATAGTCGAGCCGCTCCAGCAGGCGGTCGGCGATCTCCCGTTGCAGCACGGCGGCGGCGTCGTAGCCGGGTGCGGCCCGCTCGAAGGCGCGGCGGGCGCGGTGTTTGTCGATGCGTGGCGGGGTCATGTCGGCGTCTGCGATCCCGGAATCCACTGCTGAACGCAGATGAACACAGATGGATTCTCGGGGTTCATGCGAGTCCGGCCAGGAAGGACTGGATGGCGTCCGCGGTTTCGCGCGGATGGGAGAGCAAGGGTGCGTGGGCCGCGCCCCGGATGACCTGGGTCTGCGCCTTGTCGTTCAGCAACGCCACCCGCTCGGCGACGCCCGACGGGACCAGGGTGTCGTGATCGCCGAACAGCCACAGGGACGGGCAGCGCAAGTCCGGCAGGGGGCCGCGCAGGTCTTCGTCGCGCAGCAGCTCGAGTCCGAGCGCCAGGGCCTCGGGGTGGGGCGCCGGGCGCTGGGTCAGTTCATGGCGCAGGGTGCGCAGGACCTCGCGCGCATGGTCGCTCCCGCGCACCTGGGTGACCAGGAAGCGGCTCAGGGTCGCGGCGGGGTCCGCGAGCAGACCCTCATGGAACTGGGCCAGGGTGGTCGCGGGCATGGCCGGGGTCCAATCCGCGGCGCGGATGAAGCGTGGGGAGGTCGTCATGAGGATGAGCGCGCGCACCCGCTTGGGTGCCCGCAAGGCGGCGGCCAGGGCCACCAAACCCCCGAGTGACCAGCCGAGCCAGACCGCCCGCGGCGGCGCGGCGGCCAGACAGGCATCGGCCCAGCGCCACAGGCACCCGTAGCCCGCCGCCCAGGCGGGATCGAAGGGGCTTTCCCCGTGGCCGGGGAGCTCGATGCGGTGCTGGACCCGATGCGCGGTGAGGCCCGCGGGCAAGGCGTCCCAGACCGCGGCGTTCATGCCCCAGCCGTGGAGCAGGACCAGCGCGTCGTCCGTGGTGTTATCCGGGGCAGCAAAGGCGCCGATGGCGTCGGCCAAGGTGGTCATACGGACTCCGCGGAAGCGTTCAATGGGCGTCGCGTGGTGTTCATGGGTGGCTGATCTTGGTTCTCGGTGGTGGCTGAATCCAGGCCGGGCAACGCGGCCAGTGCCGCGAGCAGCCGGTCCAGATCCGCCTCGGTGTGAGCGGCGCTGAGGGTGACGCGCAGCCGTGCCGTGCCCGCGGGGACCGTGGGCGGGCGGATCGCGGTCACCAGGATGCCGGCCGCTTCCAGGGCTCGGCTCCAGTCCAGGGCGCGGGCGCTGCTGCCGGCCAGGATCGGCTGGATCGGGGTCGGCGAGTCCGCCGGCGGCAGGCCGAGTCGGGCGGCGCCCTGGCGGAAGCGCGCGATCAGCGCGTGCAGCCGTTCGCGCCGCCAGTGGTCCCGGCGCGCCAGGCGCAGGCTGACCAGCGTCGCCTCCGCCAAGGCGGGCGGGGTGGCCGTGGTGTAGATATAGGGGCGGGCACGCTGAATCAGAGTCTCGATCAGCTCGTGCGACCCGGCGACAAAGGCCCCGAAGGTGCCCAGTGCCTTCCCCAGGGTGCCCATGAGGATCGGCACCTGTCCGGCAGCGAGTCCCCAGTGATCCAGACTGCCGCGGCCCGCGCGGCCGAGCACGCCGAGCCCGTGCGCGTCGTCGACCAGGAGCCAGGCGCCGGTTTGGGCGGCGATGGCGGCGAGGTCGGGCAGCGGGGCCAGATCACCGTCCATGCTGAAGACGCCGTCGGTGGCGATCAGCCGCACCGGCGCGGTCTGCGCCAGCCGCGCGAGTGCCGCGGCATCGGCGTGGGGGTAGCGGCGCAGGGTGGCGCGGGCGAGCAGGGCGCCGTCGAGCAGTGAGGCATGGTTGCGGCGGTCTTCGAAGACCATCTCGCCGCGTCCGGCCAAGGCGCTGATGACCCCCAGGTTGGCCATGTAGCCGGTGGAGAACAGCAGCGCGCGCGGATATCCGGTGAACTCGGCCAGGGCCTCTTCCAGGGCCTGATGGGCGGCGCTGTGGCCGTTCACCAGATGGGCAGCGCCGCTGCCGACGCCCCAGCGCGTCGCGCCCTGCTGCAGGGCGTCGATCACCTCCGGGTGATTGGCCAGGCCCAGGTAGTCGTTGCTGCAGAAGGCGAGCATGGGCCGGCCGTCGGTGCGGCCCTGGGGTTGCTGGGGTCCGCCCTGGATGCGCCGCTGCCGGTAGAGCCCGGCGGCGTGGCGGTGCGCGAGGTCGGCCCTGAGGTCCAACGCGGGGTCTACCGGCGGCATGAGCGGACGCCGCGCGCCGGCCGCACGCCGGGGCGCCGGGACTGCATTCGATCAGGCATGCGCATGACCGTGGGGCCGATGACAGGCGCCCGGCTCCCGGCGTTCCGGTTCCAGTGCTTCCACCCGCAGGCCCAGGCGGTCGAAGAGCGCGTGATCGCGCGCGGACGCCGCGTTCGGCGTGGTGAGCAGGCGCTCGCCGTAGAAGACCGAGTTGGCTCCGGCAAAATAGCACAGTGCCTGGAGCTCATCGCTCATCGCCGCGCGCCCGGCGGATAGTCGCACATAGGAACCCGGCATCAGGCAACGGGCGGCGGCCACGGTGCGGACGAATTCCAGCGGGTCCAGGGGGGCTGTGCCGAAGAGCGGGGTGCCTTCGACCTGAACCAGCAGATTGATCGGCACGGACTCCGGGTGCGCCGGCAGGTTGGCGAGTTGCCGCAGCAGTGACGCGCGGTCGCGCCGTGATTCGCCCATGCCGAGGATGCCGCCGCTGCAGGTTTTCAGGCCCGCGGCGCGCACATGCTCCAGGGTCTCCAGGCGGTCCCGATAGGTGCGGGTGCTGATGACCTGGCCGTAGAACTCGGGGGAGGTGTCGAGGTTGTGGTTGTAGTAATCGAGTCCCGCCGATTTGAGCCGCAGGGCTTGACCGGCGGTCAGCATGCCGAGGGTGACGCAGGTCTCCAGACCCAGGTCATGGACGGCGGCGACCATGGCGGCCACTTGGTCGAGGTGCTGGTCGCTCGGGTGCCGCCAGGCCGCTCCCATGCAGAAGCGGGTGGCGCCCTGGGCCTTGGCGTCGCGCGCGGCGGTCAGCACCGCGGCCAATGGCAGCAGGGGTTCACGCGGCAGGCCGGTTGCATGATGTGCGCTCTGCGCGCAGTAACCGCAATCCTCGGGACAGGCTCCGGTTTTGATGCTCAGCAGGGTGCTGACCTGGACCTGGTTGGGCACGAAGCAGGCGCGATGGACGTGCTGGGCCCGGAGCAGCAGGTCATTGAAGGGGAGATCCAGCAGCGCCTCGACCGCGTCGAGGGTCCAGTCGTGACGGATCTGCGGATGGTCATCGCGAACGGGCGGCATGCGCATGGGTCCTTGGTTGGCCGGGCGTGAGCGGCGAGTCGCAACGGGCGCGAACTGCCGGTCAGGACGATCGGGCAAGGCCCGGCGGCGGCGCTGGGGAGCAGACCGCCGCAGGGCGAAAACCGGGGATCCTAGCTGACCGGGGGTTGTTGTCAACCTTCGCAGGGATATTTGGTTGACGGTACGGTCGGCGTCGTCGTTTTCGTCGGCGTTGCGATAACCGTTGCGTCGTTCGATTATGCGGCGGTTATCGCTCCTTGAAACGGAGCGAAAATCCCGCGCGATCCGGTAGATTCTTTTCCGCCAATCGCCTAATCTCAAGCGGGTCCATCCTTTACGAGCAAATCATGGAGTTCATCATCGATAACGACACGGGGCTGATCCCTCATGTGCTCGGGCAGATACTGGATACCTGTGTCAATGGCATTACGCTGTCCGACCCGAACCAGCCGGACAACCCGCTGGTCTATGCCAACGCGGCCTTTGAACTGATCACCGGCTATGATCGCGCGGAGATGCTCGGCCACAACTGCCGCTTTCTTCAGGGCGACGATCGGAATCAGCCGCAGGTGCAGCGGATCCGTGAGGCCATTCGCGAGCGCAAGCGGGCGACCGTCACCCTGCGTAACTACCGCAAGGATGGCACCATGTTTTATAACCGTTTTACCATTCGGCCGCTGTTCGACAAGGCGGGCCGCCTGATCTATTGCTTGGGCATCCAATACGACGTGTCGGAGTCGGTCCGTGCCCGCGATGAATTGGATCGACTCAATGCCATGCTGGAGCGGCTGGGCGAGGTCTCGTGATGGGGTTTCATCCGCGTGTCGGTCAGACCTTCCGCCGTGACTCTGGTGCGGAGAACTGATCCACAGATGTCACAGATGTCACACAGAGATGAACACTGATGTTTTTCTTCATCTGTGGAAATCTGTGACATCTGTGGATAATGACGCTGTTCAGCGTGTGTCAGTTCGACGGCCACCGTCATGGTGCGCCGCGTGGGTGGTGCGCGCAATGCCCGTACGGATTACGGGCATGGTTCGCGCGCAGCGCGGCGATCTCGCAGCCCTTGTCGTCGCAGCAGTTGGCCATTTTTGTCGTGCTCCTGATGGATCGTTACGGCGAAGTCCGGATCACTTTGTGCACGCACAACGCACCGGAGGCCGAGGCTTTAGCCGGACGGGGGCGCCGCCCGCTCAAGCGTCGGCCTGCGGTCGTCGCGGCCCATGGTCAGTCGGCCGCGCTCTTGCTCCCCTTGCCGGTCGGGCTCTTGTCGCGGCCGAGCGTGCGAATCAAGGTCATGCTGGCATTGAAAAAATCATCATTCGGATGCGCCTTGCAGTGGGTGCGGATGCGCCCCAGGGCGGCCTCCAGTTCGGCCCCGCGCAGTACGTCCGAGGCGGTCGCCAGGTTGATCCCGGTGACCAAGCCGGCCAGCCATTCCCGATAGCGCAGCGCGTCCTCGCTGCCGACCGCGGCCGGCGTGTCGGCGCCTGGTGCCGCCGCCAGGAAGTCGCCGCACGATTTGACCCCATAGCCCCATAAGGTCGGGGCGGGCGCCGCGTGCGCGGGTCGGCCACTCCCGGGCGCGGCGATGACGGTGGCGAGCAGGGCGGCGATCACCGGACTGGTCCCCCTGGCGAATCTGGTCATGTCATGATTCCTTAATGAGGCGGGCGGCTGCGAGCCGTTACCATTTCAAGATTTGCCGACGACCAAGAGCACTCGAGCTTCCATGCGCGTACTGATGATCTCCGATGTCTACTTCCCGCGGGTCAATGGGGTCTCGACCTCGATCCAGACCTTCGCCCGCGCGTTCGTGGGGAAGGGTCATCAGGTGACCTTGATCGCCCCCGACTACGGCCGGCAAGCGCCCGAGCCCTTCGAGGTTATCCGCATTCCCTCCCGGTATCTGCCGCTGGATCCGGAGGATCGCGTCTTGCGCGTGCGCGCGCTGCGGCGGAAGCGCGCGGGTCTGGCGCGGCGGGGTTTCGATCTGGTGCACATCCATACCCCGTTCATCGCCCACTACAGTGGGGTCGCATTGGCGCGCCGACTCGGTGTCCCGACGGTGGAAAGTTACCATACCTTTTTCGAGCAGTATCTGGACAAGTATGTCCCGCTGATCCCGTCGGCCTGGTTGCGGCTGGCCGCACGGTATTTCTCGGCCGCCCAGTGCAACGACGTTGATGCCCTGGCGGTGCCCTCGCACGCCATGCTCGCGGTTCTCAAGCGCTATGGAGTCAAGACCCCGGCTGCCGTGATTCCGACGGGGATCGAACTCGATCAGTTCAGCCGCGGCGATGGGGCCGCCTTTCGCGCCCGTCAGGGGATCGCGCCGAGCCGCCCGGTGATGGTGCACGTGGGGCGCCTCGCGTATGAGAAGAATATCGATTTTCTGTTGCGGATGCTGGTCGAAGTCAAGCGACAGATCCCGGACGTGTTGATGGTGATCGCCGGCGAGGGTCCCGCGCGGGCCTCCCTGGAGCGCCAGGCGCGCGCATTGAGGCTTGCCGAGCACACCTGTTTCGTCGGTTATCTGAATCGCGACGGAGCACTGGAGGACTGCTACCGTGCCGGTGACGTCTTTGTGTTCGCCTCCAACACCGAGACTCAGGGCTTGGTGCTGCTGGAGGCGCTGGCCCTGGGGGTGCCGGTGGTTTCCACCGCGGTCATGGGTACCGCGGAGGTGCTGGAGGAGGGGCGCGGGTGTCTGATCGCCCGCGAGGATGAGCGGCAGTTCGCGGACAAAGTGGTGCGGGTCCTCGCCGATCCGGACTTGCGCGATGAATTGAGGCGGGAGGCGAGCCGCTATGCCAAGTCATGGTCCGCGCCGGTGATGGCGGACCGGATGCTGGCGTTTTACGGGGAGATCGTCGGTCGCAGTCAGGGGGTTGACATCCCCGGCCGGCTTTGAACGCTCGAGCGTCGGCACCGTTGCGGTGAGCCACCGTTCGTCCGACCCGTTTGCATCCTGGGTTTTCGGGGCATACATTAATCCTACGAGATTAGTTTGCGTGCTCTCCCCCGGCGGGAGCGCCGAATCCGTCCTGTCCGGCCAACCAGGCGCCGCGCATCGCCCAGGGATGCCGCCGGAGCGCTCCCCCTGTCCCCCTGACCGAGTTGTTCACGCCGAAATCCGTGTCGATCGTCGAACATGCCGATTTGTCCGCTCACCCGGGCCGCGTTTTCGTGGTCGGCGATCTGCATGGTATGGTGCATGCGCTCGAGCGGCTGCTGGACAGCGCCGGGTTCGACCCCGGACAGGATCTGGTGTGGTCATTGGGTGATCTGATCGATCGGGGTCCGTTTTCATCGCAGTGTCTGGAACTCCTGGAACAACCCTGGTTTCGTGCCATCCGCGGGAACCATGAGCAACTGATGCTCGACGCCATCGCTGATGATGAGACCTGGCTGCAATGGATCGTCAACGGCGGCGATTGGGCACTGGATTACCCGTGGAATGATCCCGCGGTGCGCGGCCGGGTCGAGGCGTTGCCCTGGGCGGCAGACCTGGTGACGGGGGTGGGGCGGATCGGTCTGATCCATGCGGATGTGGATCGGACCAGTGACTGGCCACAACTTCTGGAGGCGCTGGAGCAGGGCCGCGGCGTGGTCCGCCAGACCGCACTCTGGTCGCGCGGGAGCGCCAACCAGGCGTGGCGCGGTCTGCCCGGCAGGCAAATGGCCGGAGTCGAGCTGGTGCTGGTCGGTCACACGATCATGGATCACGCCTTCCAATGGGGCAATATGTGGTTCCTGGACTCGGGTGCCGTGATCAGCGATGACCCCAGTGCGGCACTCTCCATGTTGGAGATCCACCCCGCCATCAAGCTGTGGTCCGTGCCCACGACTCAGGACCCGGCCGCCGCGTACTGGTGGTCCCAGCAACTCGATCGGCTCGCCGCCGTGCTGGCGCGGCGGCGTGCGTAGTCAGGGCTTCCAGCCCTGATGGCATCAGGCCAGGATGGCCTGACGACGCACCCGGCGCGAGGCCCGCGGTCGGGATGCGAATTCCGGGGAATCGCCTTAGCCTCCCGCCGCGGCCCGCTCCTTGAGTGTTCGTGAGTGCTGCGGACCCAGATAGGCGTCGATCAACGCCCGCCCTAGGTAGATCAACGGCGTGAGTGCGATGGCGACCACGAACTTATAGATATAGTTGACCGTCCCCACGGCCAGGAACAACTCTGTGGACCACTGCTGCGGGCCGAGCACGAAGGCGATATAAAGCACCACAAAGCTGTCCACCAGTTGGGAAATCAGCGTCGATCCGGTGGCCCTGGCCCATACCATCCGGTCCCCGGTGACCCGCCGCACCCGGTGGAAGACGGACACGTCGATGATCTGGCCGATCAGGAACGCGGTGACCGACCCCACGATGATCCATTGGCCCTGGCCGAAGATCACGGCAAAGGCCGCCTGCATATCCGGTACGCCCTGATCGGCCTGGATGCCGACCCACCAACTCGCGGGTGTCAGGCCGATCGCCAGATAGGCGAAGATAAAGGCATAGATGATCAACCCGACCACGAGATACGATAGAAAGCGCACCCCGCGCTTGCCGAAATACTCGTTGATGATGTCGGTCATGATGAAGACCACCGGCCACAACAACACCCCGGCGGTGAAGTTGAGTGACCCGGACTGGCCGAACAGGTTCCAGCCGAAGGGGGCGAGCCCCAGGGTTTCTTCCAGCGCGAAGATCTTGACACCGATGAACTCGGCGATGATGGCGTTGGCGATGAAGAAACCCGCCAGCAAGAGGAACAAGATGGTAGGGCGGTCGAACGTCATGGGGTTGGCTCTTGTTGTTGATTCGTTACTTAGCCAGCCGCCGGCCGCGTCAGGACTTGGGCAGGGTCACCCCGCGCTGTCCCTGATACTTGCCGCAACGGTCTTTGTATGAGGTCTCGCAGACCTGGTCGGCGCCGAAAAACAGGATCTGGGCCACTCCTTCATTAGCGTAAATCTTGGCGGGCAGGGTGGTGGTATTGGAAAACTCCAGGGTCACATGGCCCTCCCATTCCGGTTCCAGCGGGGTCACGTTCACGATGATTCCGCACCGGGCATAGGTCGATTTTCCGAGACAAATCACCAAGACATCGCGTGGAATCCGGAAATACTCCACCGTGCGGGCCAGCGCGAATGAGTTCGGCGGGATGATGCAGACATCGGACTTCAGATCCACAAAGCTGTTGGAGTCGAAGTTCTTGGGGTCGACGATGGCGGAGTTGATGTTGGTGAAGATCTTGAATTCGTCGGCGCAACGGATGTCGTAGCCGTAACTCGAAGTCCCGTAGGAAATCACCCGCCCGGCCTCACCCTCACGCACCTGTCCGGGTTCGAAGGGTTCGATCATGCCGTGTTCGGCGGCCATACGGCGGATCCAACGGTCGGACTTGATGGTCATCGCGTGCGCGGGTCTTGGTTGCTGCTCTAGCCCGACAGGTTACACCGGTCGGGGGCGTCAGGGCAAAATTCCGCCTGATCAAACAGGGCGGCGGGATCGGTCACCCGCATTGCCGCCAGCAACCAGGTCTTGAGCTGGTCGCGGTCGCGGCAGGCGCGGATGCGTGCCGCGAGGTCCGGTGCCGCCGTCAGGCCGCGTTCCGCGAGCAGTGTCAGGATCGCATCGGCGATGCCCTCGCCGCGACCTTCCTCCCGCCCTGCCTCTCGTCCTTCCTCTCGTCCTTCCTCTCGTCCTTCCTCTCGTCCTTCCTCCCGCCCTACCTCTCGTCCTTCCTCCCGTACCGCATCCAGATCCGCGTAGCCGGCCCGCTGCAGCAGGTTGCGCAGCGCCGCCCGATCCGCTGCCGCGCGCTCGAACAGCGCCTCCACCGGGATTGGGTTACGCAGCACGCCGGGCGCCGTAAGTGACTCGCCGATCGTCGCGACCCGCATCGGTTCGCCGGTACGATAGACCTCCACCCGGCGCGGACCCAGCAGCCGCACGACCCAGATGTAGCGGCTCCCGCCCTGCAGCAGTTCAGCAATCTTGGTCTGAAGGTCAGTCTCATCTTGCCCGACGCCAGCGTACTCGACCGCCAGGAGCGGTACGCCCGCAATCCATCCACGACCGCCGGGTGGGGCCGCGACCGCGACGTCGGGTGCCCGCAGGGTTCCCGGTTCGGGGGCGAAGCCGGCGTCAACCCCGGCCCATTCGACGTCGGGGTCGCTCGCGATCACCGCGGCGCCGGTCAGGCTGCGACCCGCGTGCTCGGGCCCCGCCGGAGCGCAATAAATCGGGTGACCGCCGGACAGTTCGTAGCGGTCCCCGTCCTTCAGCTGATCGGCTTGGAAGGGGCCAGGTGCGGATCGGATTGCTGAATCACCCATGGAATCGTCCTCTGCAGCGATTGGCAAGACCGCGCGACGCGGGTCGACGCTCGCGGTCAACGTTCATCGAAACCGGCGAGGCGGTAGAGCCGATTGGCTTCCGCTTGATCCTGGAGGACGCCGCGGCCTTGTTCATAAAGCATCGCGAGGGTGGTCTGGGAGCCGGCGAGGCCTTGTTCGGCCGCCTTGCGAAACCACAGCGCAGCTTGCGCTGGGTCTTGTTCGGCACATTCGCCTTCCAGGTACATGAAGCCGAGTCCGTGTTGCGCGAGGCCCAGTCCGGCGGTCGCCGCGGCCTGCATATACTGGAGCGCGAGTGTCGGGTTTTCATGCATGCCGAGTCCGTTTTGCGCCATGATGGCGACCCGGTATTGCGCTTCGGGATCACCCGCGGCAGCGAGCGGGCTGAGCAAGCCGGCGGCGCGGGAGAATTGTTTGGACTCGAAGGCGGCGATGCCGCTGGCGAGTTCCATGTTCAAGCCGCGAGGGTCTTGGTTCATCGGTCGGGGTCCTGATGGTGAGCGGTCCGGTCGGTTATTGGTGCAATGTGGGGCTGAGGCGATTTCTGTCAAATCCTATCCCATCTCGTTCACAATTTACCGCGGGGTGAGTGGCAGCGCGATGAAGTCGAGCCATTGATCCAGGAGCCCCTGGGTGGCCGCGGCGACCGCGAGCCGCTGGCCCAGGTCCAGCCCTTCCGCCGGGATGCTGCCGTAGGGCTGGTAAAGCCGGGAGGGGACTCCGGCCTCGGTGGCGACCAGCCGCCCGGCGGCATAGTCCCAGAGTTTCTGCCCGCCATGGAGGTACAACTGAAAGCGCCCGGCGGCGAGCCAGCACCACTCCAGTGCAACCGCCCCCAGGTTGCGCTGGGAACGGAAACCGCCGCCGCGCAGCAGGGCGGGCACCCGCTCGGGAGGCAGGCGCTTGAAATCGATGGCGGCCAGGCAGTCGTCGAGCGCTGGACCGGGGGCGAAGGGTCGAATCGGCGCATCGTTGCACCAGGCACCGCCGCCGCGCAGCGCACCGAAACACTCGTCGCGGATCGGGTCGAGGATGGCGCCCTGAACGGTGACGCCGCCCTCGATCAGGGCGAGTGAGATGGCGAAGCCGGGGAATCCGCAGGCGTAGTTGCTGGTGCCGTCCAGTGGGTCGAGCACCCAGACGGCGCGCCCGGCGGACTCCAGCAACTGCGCTTGCTCCGCGGCGGTTTGTTCCTCACCGAGTAGGGGCACGCCGGGATAGTCGCGGGCCAGAGCGGAGGTGATCCGCGCCTGGACGGCCAGGTCGGTCTCGGTCACCAGGCTGCCGTCGCTCTTGCGGCTGGAAAGGGTATGGCGAAACCGGGGCATGATCTCGGCGGCGGCGGTGGTGCGCAGCAAGTCACTGAGGTAGCGCAGGTCAGGGTGCATGAGATCCTCGGGTGCGGGGAGGGAATGTCCCAATTGTGGGTTCCGGACGTGCTTTCTTATGATAATGCGTCGTTCTGCCTCATATCTCAAATCTGTTCCATCGTCCAAATGCTCCTCTTTACCGGTGCGCGCTAGTAGAAAGACCCTGATGTCTCCCACCGCCGCGGCCGCCCTCGGTGTCGCCGCCCTCGGTTTGATGGCGGCCGCGGTTGGTTGGCTGCCCGCCTGGGTGCCGCCGCCCGATTCCATGGGAGGTGTCGCCGCCGAGCGGGTCCCAGTCACCATCGATGCGGCAGCCGACGCGGACCCCGGTGCCGATCCGCTTGAGCCTTACACGCGCGTCGCGGACCTGGAGCGCAATCTGGAGACGGCGGCGGATGCGCAGATCGAGGCCTTGCTCGACGCCTTTCCCGCGACGCCGCCGACCGAGCGCTTACGCGGCGCCTATGTGAAGCGGTTGGCGGCGGCCGGGCGCTGGACGGAGGTGGCGCGGGTCTATCGCGAAGATGAGTCGGTGGAGCGGCAATGTCTGTATTTGCGCGCCCTGGTGGAGACGGGCCAGGCGGAGGTCGCACTCATCGCGCCGCGGCTGGAGCCTCTGTGGCTCGTGGCGCAGTCCCAGCCCGCCGCCTGCGATCCGGTGTTCAGCGCCTGGCGCGCCCGCGGCGGCTTGAGCACCGAGTTGGTCTGGCGGCGTATCCGGCTGAGCCTGGAGGCCGGTGAGTCAGGGCTCGCGCGTCATTTGGGTGCCCAATTACCTGTCGCGGAACGGCCCTGGCTGACCCGCTGGCTGGCCCTGCGCGAGCAGCCCGCGGTGCTGCTGAAACCCGGTGAACCCTGGGCTTCGCACCCGGTGGCCGCCGCGATGCTGGCCGACGGGATCAGCCGGCTTGCCCGTACCGATGCGCGGGGCGCGGCGCGCGTGCTCGAAGCCAACACGCGGGTGCTCCAGGTGGACCCGGCGGCCTGGAATCTGGCTCATGCCGGGGTGGGTCGCGGGCTGGATCAGGTCGGCGATGCCGAGGGTCTGGCGGTCTGGGATCGGCTGTCGGAACACCGGGAGAATCTGGCGGAACAGGAGCAGCGGTTACGCGCCGGAATCGCGCGGCGCGACTGGCAGCGGGTTGCCGCCTGGGTGCGGCGGATGCCGGATCTGCCCGAGAAAGGGGATCGCTGGCTGTATTGGCAGGGGCGCGCGGAGGCGGCCCTGGGCGAGGATGCGGCGGCCGCGGCAACCTTCAAGCTGGCCGCGGGTCAACGCAGCCTCTGGGGGATGCTGGCGGCGGATCGGCTGGGGCTGCCCTATGCACTGGACCCGCGCCCGGTCCCGGCGGAGCCCGCGCGGGTCCGGCGGATCGTCGCCGCGCCGGCCGTGGCACGCATCCGCGCGCTCGACCGGCTGGGGCGGGACGCGGACATGCGCCGCGAGTGGCGTCTGCTGACCCGCGATCTGGAGACGCCGGACCTGCTGGCCGCGGCCGTGGTGGCGGACTGGCTACAGTGGCATGATCAGGCGATCTTCACCCTGGCCCGGACGGATTATTGGGACGATCTCGTGCTGCGCTTCCCGCTCGCTTATCGTGAGTTGGTGGAGGAACTGGCTTGGCAGACCGCCCTGCCGGAGGATTGGATCTACGCCGTGATTCGCCAGGAGAGTGTTTTCAATCCGACCGTGGCCTCCCACGCCGGGGCCTTGGGGCTGATGCAGTTGATGCCCGATACCGCGCGCGAGGTCGCGGCCGCGCAGGGGCTGGCGGCGCCGAACCGCACGCAGATTCTGGAGCCGGGGCTGAATCTGCGCCTGGGCAGTGATTACCTGGCGCGGATGCGAGATCGTTTCGGGCACGCCGCCCTGGCCACCGCGGCCTACAACGCCGGACCGCAGCGGGTGGCCCGTTGGTTACCGTCGCAGTGCACGCCCGCGGATTTGTGGATCGCCGCCATTCCCTTCGCCGAAACCCGTGCCTATGTTGAACGGGTGCTGGCCTATCGGGTCATCTACCGTGCCCGGCTGGGATTGACGCCGGTGCGGCTGAGCGAACTGCTGCCGCCGGTCGGGGGTTAGGCGGTCCACCAGCGACCGCCAGGCCGTCCCGCGGGGGGGCTTGGCGATTGCCGAAACACCGGATACCACCCACCACCGGCTCGAATGCAGGTGCGACTGAAGTCGCACCTACATGACCGGTATCCAAATTGTCGGAAATCGCCTTATTTCTCATTCGTCCGCCCCGGGGACGCATGCGTCAAGGCGGACGCCCCGGCTGATCAATAGATTGGCAACGATCTGGAGCAGGTTCACCGCCGCTGCCGACCAGTCGCGGGTGTCGCGCACGCAGTCCAGGCCGAGCGCACCGTGCAGGGTGTCGCCGGTCCCCAGCGGGACCAGGAGCACCGACTGGATTCCTCGGGCGTTGAAGTGCTCGCGTTCGCCCGACCAGTCCGCCGGCAGATCCGCGACTCGCGGGATCACCACGGCCTCCCCAGCCCGCAGCCGCGCCAGCAGGGCCGACAGAGACGGATGCCGCCACGGCTCGGGTGGCCGGCCCTCAGGCGTCCATTCCTGCGCGGTTTCGAGCCGGCCCGTCGCCGGCGCGAGGCGCAGCAGCCAGGCGTGGTCCGCCTGGTTGAGGCGGCCAAGGCGGGCGAGTGTCGCCGCGGTCAGTCGGTCGATGTCCGCGGGCGGGTTCGCGAACCCGGCGGTCAGAATCTGCAGTGTGTCCAGCATGGCGTCGCGCTGGAGCAGCGCGAGTTCCGCCAGCTTACGGGCATTGATGTCCTGGTGGGTGCCGGACATGAGCAAGGGGGCGCCGGCGCCATCGCGCTGCACCACCCGGCCCTGGTCCAGAATCCAGACCCAGTGTCCGTCCTTGTGGCGCATTCGCACCTCGCATTCGTAGGTCTCAAGCTCACTTGAGAAGTGCTTCTGCAACAAGCTTTTGCAGCGTTCGATGTCATCCGGGTGGGTGAGCTCGAGCCAGGTCTGGAGGGTCGTCGGGACAAGCTCGGCGAGGCGGTAGCCGATGATCTCGGCCCAGCGCTCGTTGAATACCGTGACGCCGGTCTGGAGCTGCCACTCCCAGGTCCCCACGCGGGTGCCGGCGATGAGGTCCGCGAGGTGCCGACGCTGGTCCTGGGCGTCCAGGGCCAGTTGCGCCGCCGTGTGGTCGCTGATGTCCTGGACTGTCCCGCGTGAGCGCAGCGGCGTGCCGTCCGGGGCGAACTCGGACTCACAGCGCTCGCGCAACCATTTGATGCGGCCGTCCGGCATTCGCAGCCGGTGCACCACATCGTAGGGGGTGCGGTTGGCCAAGGCGTCCTGATAGGCGCGATCGACCATGGCCCGGTCATCGGGATGGATGGCGGCGAGGACGGTCTCGTAGGAGGCGCCGAAGTGCTCCGGCGCCAGTTCGAAGATGCGGAAGACCTCCGGTGACCAGGTGACCTGACCAGTCGCCAGGTCCAACTCCCAGTACCCCAGACGGCCCAGGTCCTGGGCCTTGAGGAGTGCCTCGTGGGCCTGTTCGAGCGCGCGGCGGACTTGATATTCGGCGGTCGAGTCGGTGAAGAACAAGATAAAGGCCCATTCGGGTCCGAGGCGCGGCAGGATCGGCGAGACTTTGCAGTAAAAGACACTGCCGTCGCGGCGGCGGCAGGGCAGGTCGAGGGCGGGAGCGAGGTCGCCCTGGACCATGCGGTTGAACTCCGACAGGACCCGATCGCGGGCGTCGGCCGGATGCAGATCATCGAGGTTCAAGGCATCGAGCTCGGCCGCCGAATACCCGAAGAGGCGCTGCATGGAGCCGCTGCACCAGCGCAATTGCCGGCTCGTCGGATCGGTCTCGACGATGCCGTGGGGCGCGTTCTCGATGAGCGTGCGCAGCCGATGCTCGATCTGTTTGTGACGGGTGATGTCGGCGAGGGTGGCGAAAAGTCGAGGCGGGTCGGCCGGCGGCGTGCCGGGCTGGAGGCGACTGTGGACGAGCAACCAACGCAGCGCGCCGCTGCGCGGTTCGAGGATACCCATCACGGTCTCGCCCTGATCCTGGCTGGAGCGTAGGGCCGCCAGTGCCGGATGCCCCGCGGTCGGAACGGGCAGGCCGTCTTCGCGGACGGCTTGCCAGCGTGGGTCGATGGGTTCGCGGCCCTGGAGTTGCGCGAGCGAGAGCCCCAGCAGACGCAGCGCCGCCGGATTGGCCTCGGCGGCGACCCCGTCGCCACCTTCGCAAATGACCCCCTCGGCCATCGCTTCGAACAGAAAGCGAAAGCGTGCCTCTTGCTGCGACAAAGCGTCATTCAGCTGCCGGCGCGCGTCGTGTTCCTCACGCAACGCGCGAAAGCTCGCGGCCAGCGAATCCGCCATGTCCGCCACCGCGTCCGCCAACTCACCGGTCTCGGCCAGCAGGGCGGGGACCGGCGGCGGCCGCGGCTGATCCTCGCGGATGGCCGGCGGCAAGGCGCGGGCGTACCGCGTCAGCCGATGCAGCGGCGTGACCAAGCGCCGACTGAGCCAGAACGCCAGGACCACCCCCAGCAAAGCGAGCACCAGCAACAGCATGAGCAGCCGGGCCAACCAGGCCTGGAGTTGATCAATCAGCGGCGTGGCGCTGATCGCGACGACCAGCCGCCACCCGGGTGGCAGCGCGTGGTCCAGGAGGACCGGGGCGGTGTTGTTCGAGATCTCCATACGGTAACGTGCCTGGCGCCAACGGTCCAGGTGTGAGGGGTAGCGACCCTCGGGCAGAATCAGTTCCAGTCCGGGGGCGGAGGTGGGGATGATCTGACCCGGCCGGGGTCGATCCCCGAGCCAACCGTTCGGCGGCAGCCTGGGCGGCGAGATCATACCCCGCTCCAGGTGAGCCGTGGGCGCGGCGGTCGCGGGCAGTGTTGCATCGATGCCGCACAGGTCCCGCGCGATCGTGGTCGGGTCAGTCGCGCCGTCGGCAGGGATCATGAGTTGATGCGCCGCCAACTCGCCGAAGAGCCGCAGGCGCTCGGCCTGCGCCGCCTCCAGGATTTCCCGCAAATCGCGGTTGTCCCATGCGCTCACCAGGACCGTCGGCAGCAACATGCCGGCCAGGAGGGCGCCGAACAGAACCCGCGCCAGCGGCAGTGCGGAGCGCTGCCCGGTCAGGAGCGCGATGGCCACCAGGATCAGACCGGCGAGCGCGGCGTTGAGGATGCCGTTGAGTGCCTGCTTGACGGTAATCAGCAGCGTGGTGCTCCAATCCATTCCCAACCCGAACCGGTGGAACAACAGCGCCAGTGGAATGCCGAGCAGCAGCCAGTAAAGGGTCACCGAGACCGCCAGCGGCGGTGGTGTGTGCCTGCGTTTGCGTACCCACCCCTGGTGCCAGCCCACCGCCGCGGCCTCGGCGGTGAAGATGATCAGCGCATAGGGTTGGCCCCACAGCAGCCAGGTATAGGCGCCGCCGGCCACGGCCGCCACCAGGCCGGGACCGGTGCCGAGACAGGCCAGGGCCAGCAGCACGGCGATGGAACCGAACAGGAAGTCCACGCCGAAGGGCAGGGCGAGGTTGAAATGGTTGCCGGCGGCGGCCGCCAGCGCCAGTGCCGCGGTGAGCAGGTAGCGGTGTAGGCGCCGCGGGGCCGATGTGGGATGGGGGTCGTCCATACGCGCGGGGGCGGCGGTCTGGTCGGTGGTCACTGGGCTCTCCGGTGGGAGCGGCATCCCGCCGCGAAACGCCCCGCGATGACACGCTCGCCGGACGACCGGACGCTGAGAATAGACCGACCAGAGTGAAGTTTTAAGTAATTAATACGATTGTTAAGTATTCACAACACATTATTGAGGATTGCCGCCCGCAGGGTCGCGGCGTCAAGGGGTTTGCGCAGAATGAGCGGCGGTTTGTCCCCGGCGTGCGTGTCGCTCAGGGCCGGTGCCTGGCCGGTCATCAGGATGACCGGGAGCGTGGGCCGCTCCTGCGCCAGCCGCTGCTGGAGGCGGATGCCGTCCAGCACCGGCATGGCAATGTCGGAGAGCACCAGATCGAAGGCATCGTCTTGATCAAGGAGATCGGAACACGCCTGTCCATGCTCGGCCAGCACCAGGTTGGCGCCCTCCAGGGTCAGCAGCCGGGCGAGCGCTTCGCGTACCTGCGGATCATCGTCCACCACCAACACCCGCAAACCGGCGAGCGGTGCCGCCGCGGGGCGGTTCGTCCGAGCGGGTCGGGCGGCGGGAATCATCTGGTCCGGCCAGGGGGCGGCGACCGTGGTGTCCTGGGGCAACAGCAGCCGGAAACAGGTGCCGACATTCGGTTTCGACTGGACTGCCAGTCCAGCCCCCGAGCGGGCAATGAACTCCTGCACCATAAAGAGCCCGAGGCCGTGGCCGCGCCGCGCGGGCTTGGTGGAGAATAAGGGATCGAAGATCCGCGGGAGGATGTCGGGTGCGATGCCGCTGCCGGAGTCGCTGACCCGGAGATCCACGCAGTCCATGGGACCCAGGTGGCCGACCGCGAGCGGGGTATCCTGGTGCCACGCGATGGGATGCGCCTGAACGGTCAAGACGCCGCCGTCGGCCATGGCGTCGCGCGCATTGAGCACCAGGTTGAGCAGCGCCGACTGGAGAAAGGCGCCGTTGCTCAAGGCGGTCAGTCCGGGTGCCACGGTGACGCCCAGCGTGATGCCGGACGGCAGGATGTGGTGCAGGATGCGTTCCAGTTCGGCGATGGTCTGCTCCAGGTCGACGACCTCCAAGGGCACGTGACCGCCGCGGCTCAAGGCGAGGATGCCGGAGGTAACGACCTTGGCGTGTCCCAGGGCGCTTTGCGTCTCCTCCAGGACTTGGCGGACCTCCGCGTCGGGTGGGTACTGGTTGCCGAGACAACTATCGAGATAGTAGATGTTGGCGCCGATCACGCCCAGCAGGTTGTTGAAGTCGTGAGCTACGCCGCTGGCCAGGTGGCCGATGGCCTCGCGTTCCCGGGCCTCCATCAGGTCGCGCTGGATCTGGTCCTGGCGCCGCACCGAGGCGATGCGCTGGGCGATCAGACGAATGATCTGACGTTCCGGTTTTTCCAATGGTGAGCGTGGCTGAAATCCCCAGAGTGCGAGTGTCAGGGTTGCGTGGGAGCCGTCCGGGTGCGTGCCGTCGAAGGCGATGAGGATACCGCAGTTGAAACCCGCGGCGGTCGCGGCAGGCGGCAGCCGCTCCGGCGGTAGGAGCCGAGGGCTGCCCCGCTCCGTCAGCGGCTCGGCCAGCAGCGCGTGGCTGAGTTCGGGGATGGCGCCGGTCGGCGCGTCATCGCGCACCCTGGTCAGCGTCAGGTGTCCGTGCGCCTCATCGACGATCCCCAGGACCGCTGCGGCCATGCCCAAACCCCGGCAACTCAGCCGGAGCAGGGCGCGGACCTGTTCCGGTGCCGGGTGCGGCAGGCTGATCAGGTCGACCAGTTGTTCGAGTTGCGCGGCATAGCGCGCCATGGCGTCTTCCAGAATCTGCTGGCGTTGCGTGGCCGCGTGCAACTCGGTAATGTCCTCGACCATTCCCAGCGGCAGGGGCGGTTCGCCGGGGCGGGTCGGCAGCAGCGCCACGCGCAAGTCCCCCCAGACCGTGCGGCCGTCCGCGTGCAGGTAACGCTTGGTCATGCGGTACCCGGTCTGACCGCCGCCGATCAGTGCGTCGAATGCGGTGACGTCCAGGTCACGGTCGTCCGGGTGAGTCAGGTCATCGAAGCGCAGGCCGATCAAATCCTCCGCGGTGCGCCCGAGGAAGGCCGCCAGAGCGCGGTTGCTCAGTATGGTCCGCCGGTCCGGTCCGACCAGGGCCATGCCAATGGGCGCATTCTCGAAGACCGCGGCGAGCCGGCCCTCGCTCTCCTTGATGCGATCCTGCGCCAGATAGCGCTCGGTGATGTCGGCATCCATCCCGCGGTAACCCCGGAGGCTGCCGTCGTCGGCCAGGAGCGGGGTGCCGTTGGTCAAGAGCCAGACCGGGCTGCCATCGCGGGTCAGGCAGCAGTTGACGAAGTCCTTGAAGGGCGCCTGCTGAGCGAAGACCTCCTGAGCGGCGGCTTTGATCGCTGCCTGGTCGTGCGGAGCGAACAATTCGTAGTAGAAAGTTCCAAGCAGTTCCGCCGGCTGATAGCCCAGTACCGCCTCGCACACCGGGCTGACATAGGTGAAGCGTCCCGCGGCATCCACCTCCCAGGCGATGGCGCGGCTTTGGCGGGCCAGTTCATCGTAGCGGGCGTTGCTCGCGCGCAGTTCCGCGGTCGCTCGCGACCGCTCCATGGCTCCGGCCAGGATGCTGGCGAAGACTTGGAGGAAGTGCACCTCCACCTCGGACCAGTCCCGCGGGTTGCGTACCGCATCGAAGCCGATACAGCCCAACAGGGTCTCCTCGACGATGAGGGGGACCACGAGGAGCGACCGGATGCCCTGAGCGAGGAACAACGCCTGCTCACTGGACCAGTCGGCGGGCAGGTCCGCCACCCGGGGGACCACGGCGGGGGCGCCGGCTCGCAACCGGATCATGAGGGCCGGCAGCGCGGTCAGGGGAATCGCCTGACGGTGCGCGATCATCGGAGCAATGCCCTCGGCCGTCCATTCGATGGTGTTGCTGAGGGTGTCCGCCGCCGCGTCGAGGCGGAAACAATAGCTGCGGTCGGCCTGGCTGAAACGGCCGATGCGTGCGATTGCCCGCTCGGTCAGCGCCAGGATCGCCTGGTCGGGTGCCTTGACGAACTCGGCGGCGAGGGCCAGCAGTTCACCCACAATGGCCTCGCGCTGGCGCACCGCCAGTTCCGCCAGTTTGCGGGCCGTGATGTCCTGGTGGATGCCGGACATGCGTCGCGGCGCGCCCGCGGCATCCCGTTCCATCACCCGGCCCTGATCGAGGACCCACACCCAGTGCCCGTCCTTGTGGCGCATGCGCAGTTCGCATTCGTAGCTGTCCAACTCGCCTTTGAAGTGCCGGTCGATCAGTGCGCCGCTGCGCTTGAGATCCTCCGGGTGAGCGAGGGTGCTCCAGGTTTCGATGCTGGTGGGGGTGAGTTCGTCCAGGCGGTAGCCGGCGATCTCGGCCCACCGCGCGTTGAACACCGTGACGCCGGTCTGGACTTCCCATTCCCAGGTGCCCACCCGGGTGCCGTCGATGATATTCGACAGGCGCCGCTGCTGATCGGCCAGGGCCAGCGCGGCCATTTCCTGTTCAGTAATGTCTTGGATGGTTCCGTGTGATTTCAGCGGTCGGCCGTCCGGGGCAAAGTCGGACTCGCAGCGGTCGTGTACCCATTTGAGCTGTCCGCTCGGCAGCAGCAGCCGATGGACGAGGTCATACGGGGTGCGCTTGGCCAGAGAGTCCCAGTATGCGCGTTCGACCATGGGTCGGTCGTCGGGATGAATGGCGGCCAGCAGCGCCGGGTAGTCGGGGGTGAAGTCCGTGGGTGCATGCTCGAAGATGCGGAACACCTCGGGTGACCAGGACAGCACACCGGCGGCGATGTCCAGTTCCCAGGATCCCAGTTTGGCGATCTCCTGAGCTTTGAGCAGGGCGGTGCGGGCCTGTTCCACGGCGCGGCGCGCTTGGTACTCCGGCGTCACGTCGGTGAAAAAGGCGATCAGGGTCGCGTCGTTACCGATCCGCGACAGACCGGGAGAGAGCTTGCAGTAAAAGATGCTGCCGTCGCGACGGCGGCAGGGCAGGTCGAGGGCGGGCGCCAGATCGGCACTGGCGATCCGCGTGTATTCGGACCGAACCAGGGGCAAGGACGCGAGCGGGTGCAGGTCTTCCATGGTCAGACATTGATCTTCCCAGTCGGCCGCGTTATAGCCGAAGAGACGCAACATGGAGCCGCTGCACCACAGCAGACGCCAGGTCAGGGGGTCCGCCTCCACGATGCCGTGCGGTGAGGACTCGAGGATGGCGGTGAGGCGATGCTCCGTCTGTTTGAGCCGGGTGATGTCCGAGAAGGTGGTGAACACCCGATAGGGTCTGGACTCGCCCGGCTTGCGCTCGGGGCGGGCGTGGACCAGCAGCCAGGTGGTGTCATCACTCAACCGCGGGCCGGTCGCCAATGGATTGAAGACACCCATCACGGTTTCGCCCGGGTCCGTATCGGTGCGCAGGGCGATCATGGCCGGATGCTCCTCACTCGGGAAGGGAAGACCGTCCTCCCGCACGGCGTGCCAGCGCGGGTCAGTCGAATCACGCCCCTGGAGCTGGGCCAACGAGAGGCCGAGCATCCGCTCGGCCGCCGGATTGGCGTCGGTGATGGCCCCGTCGGCGTCCTGGTAAACCACGCCCTCGGCCATGGTCTCGAAGAGGGTACGGAAGCGCTGCTCGCTCTCGCGCAGGGCCTGTTCCGCGGCCTTGCGTTCGGTGATGTCGCGGCCCACGCCGACGATGCCGATGACCTGGCCCTGGGCGTCGAGCAACGCGCGATCGAACCATTGGAACCAGCGCCAACCGGTAGCGGTCTGCGCGCGCTGCTCGATGGTGCAGCTAAAGGGCGGACGGAACAGGCTGTCGACCGCCCGCGTGGTGTCGTGCTGGTCGTCCGGATGGACGAGCGGCAGATAGTGTTGGCCGATCAGGTCGGCTTCGTGGCGGCCGAAGGTGCGGCAGTAGGATGGACTGACATACTCGAACCGTCCCTGCACATCGACGCGGACGATCAGGTCTTCGATATTGTCGACTACCAGGCGGTAGTGTTCGCCCTGTTCGGAGAGAATTCTGACCAGGACTTCGCGTCGATCCTGCTCTTCTCTGAGCGTCTTAAAGCCGGCGGCCAGTGAGTTTGCCATCTCCGCCACGGCTTGCGTCAACTGACGGGTCTCGGTCAGTAGTCCGGGGGTTGGCGGCTGCCAGGGCTGGTCGTCGCCGATGGCGGTCGGCAGGGCCCGGGTACTCTCCGCCAGCCGCCGTAGGGGCGTTACGATGCGTCGGCTCAGCCAATCGGCCGCGACCACTCCCAGCAAGGCGAGCGTCAGCAGCACCGCGAGCAGTTTCGTCTCGCGCAGTTGGATCTGTTGGATCAAGGGCGCCGCGTTGAACTCGATGACCAGGCGTTGGTTGGGCAGGGACGACGCGGCCGCGGGCAGGTCCAGGCGGTACCGCGCCCGGCTCCAGAGCGCCATACGTGAGGCCGCGCGCGCGTCGGGCACGACCAGGAACAGTCCGGGGGCCGCGGTGGGAATGCGCTGTCCCGGTTGGGGCCGTTTGCCGAGCGTTAGGGCCGCGGCGGCCGGTGGCGGACCGGACTCCAGGCGGACCTGGGGGTCGGTTGCCGCGGACAGCAGTGTGGTCAGGCGTTCACCCAGTCGCCGTAGCGGGGCCGGCCGGCCGCTGGTGTCGGCACTGTCGGCCGCGCGCTCCGCGGCCAGTTGATCGAGCGTGAGTTGGCCCGCGAGCGTGAAGCGGTCCGCGTAGGCGATCTCGAGGCGTTCCTTGATGCCGAGATTCTGCAAGGAGGTGACCAGGAGCGGGGGTCCCAGCACGCCGGCCAGCAGCACCCCGAACAGGACCTCGGCGAGCGGCAATCCGGGCGGGCGGCGCCCGAGGTGTGCTGTTCCCACCAGGATCAGACCGGCGATGGCGGCATTGAGAATGCCGTTGAGAGCTTGTTTGAAGGCAATCAAGAAGGTCGCGGTCCAGCGCAGCTCAAGGCCGAACCGGTAACACAGCAGTACCAGCGGGATGCCGATCAGGATCCAGTAGAGGGTCGCCGAAACCGCCAGCGGGGGCGGGATTCGCCCGCGTCGGCGCGCCCGCTCCCGGTGCCGGCCGATCGCGGCGGCTTCGGCGACCAGGATGATCAAGGCATAGGGATGATCCCACAGCAGCCAGGTGTAGGTGCCCCCGGCCACGGCCACGGCCAGCCCGGGGCCGGTGCCCAGCCAGGCCAAGGCCAACACGACCGCGATGGAACCGAACAGGATGTCGACGCCGAAAAATAACGGCAAACTGAAATAATTGCCGGCGATGGCCGCCGCGGCCAGCGCGAGCGTGAGCGCGAGCCGTCGATGGCGGCCGGCCGCGGCCGACAGGTGCTGCCGGGCGGCAGCGATGCGGTTACGTGCTTTGAAGATCGCGCTGGCGGTATGAAACTGGACCTCGTGGCCCAGTTGCCGCGCGAAACGGCGCAATGCGGGTTCCATGCGGGGGTCATCGTCAAGGCAGATGAGTTTCATGGGGGATTGCGGACGGGCTTGAGTGGCGGACGCGGCGGATTGCTGCCCGCGCTGCCGGGCCGGCCGCCGCGCAGACGACTAAACGGGTTCACGCCGCTGACTCACTGCGGACGCCGCGGCGCCGTTGGTGGGGTCGGGCAGGCGTCGGCGCGGATGGGATAAGCGGGGTACGGCTGCCGGGATCGGTTCCAATCGCGATCGGATCGGATCGGTGAGCGTAGCGCGCAGGCCAGCGCGGCGAAAAGGGCGATTGGATCGAGCGGCTTCGCGAACAGGAAATCGGCGCTGAGCCGGTCACGCAGCGGGCCGCAGTCGATGCCGCAGCCAATGTCGAGCGCGCCCGATACGCCGATGATGAGGGTGTTGGGGCACTGTTGTCGGGTGAGTTCGGCGAGTTGGAAGCCGTCCAGGCCGGGCATGAAGACGTCAGTGATCAGGACATCAGGGGGGGCCGCCGTCATGGACGCCAGCGCCGCCCGCGGGTCCTGGAAGGTGCGGCAATCCAAGTGAATATCGCCCAATGCCTCGCGGATTTGTTGCAGCGATGCCGCCTGGTCGTCGACGGCGACGATGTGCGGGTGATTGATAACGATCTGATCATTCTGATTCATGTAGATATTTCCCTGGCGTCGGTGCGCCTTGGAAAAGCGGACGGTGACTTGCCGACTGGTCGTTCGAGACATAAGGATAGTGTCTGATATCGGCAGTCATGGTAAAGACGTGTAAAGGGGCTAGCCTCGAACCGTTCTTTTCAGGTTGACAGGATCTTGGTCTATCCTGAACAGTGTCGGGCTTTAGCGGACAGGAAGGGAGGGCAACGCCGGGTTAAACCATGACAGACGCACCGCGAATCATTATTGTCGAGGACAACATCCCCTTCGCCAGAGCCGTGGCTCGCGGTCTGGAGCACGATGGCTATGTCACGGCGCTCGCGCTGTGCGGCGCCGAGTTGCGTCGCATTTACCGCAGCCAGGGTGCCGATCTGGTCCTGCTCGATCTCGGCCTGAGCGGCGAGGATGGCATTGACCTGGCGGTTGAGTTGACCCGCACCACCGAGGTGGCGGTCATCATCATGACCGGCCGCGACGAAATCGAGGATCGCATCCGCGGGTTGGACGCGGGGGCTGACGACTATGTGACCAAGCCCTTTGCGCAGGGCGAACTGAACGCCCGCATCCGCGCCGTCCTGCGGCGTCGGCAACCCGCGCTGACCCAGGAAACGACGCTACGCTGCGGACCCGTGCAGCTCGATGTGAGCGCCCGCCAGGTGCGTTGCGAGGGGGTGGCGGACGCCGTTGAACTGACCGAGATGGAGACCTCGATGCTCGAGCAGTTGATGCGCGCCGGGGGCCGGCCGGTCGGGCGGGGCGCCTTGGTGCAGCGGGTCAACTGGGACCCGGCTGACCGCGCCGCCGATGTTCACATCGGTCATATCAGGCGCAAGCTCAGTGACGCCGGCATCGACGCCGTGACGATCTGGGCGGTCCGTGGCCGCGGTTATCGCTTGACGTTGCGGGGGGAGTCCGACGAGAAGGAAGCAGCCGAGGGTCTCGATCGTTCCGAGCGGCCGTGATCGCTCGCAGGCGGCGGATCAGTCGAAGATCCTTGTCGGGTCGGTCACCCGCGCGGCGGCGAGCAGCCAGGTCTTGAGCTGGTCCAGGTTGCCACTGGCCTGGATGCGCTCGCTGACCGCGGCGCTCGGCTCCAGGCCCCGCGCGGCAAGGAGGGCGATAATGGCGTCTGCCAGGCCCGCGCGGCCTTCCTCGCGTCCGGTTTCCCGCCCTTGCTCCCGTCCCTCGTCCCGCACCGCCTCCAGGTCCGTGTAGCCGGCCCGCTGCAGCAGGTTGCGGAGTGTGACTTGCTCCGCCGCCGCGTGCTCGAAGAGCGCTTCCACCGGCACCGGGTTGCGCAGGACGCCGGGGGCGGTGAGTGACTCGCCGAGGGTCGCCACCCGCATGGGTTCGTCGGGGCGGTGGACCTCGACCCGGCGCGGACCCAGGAGCCGCACGACCCAGACAGCGCGGCTCCCGCCGCGCAACAGTTCGCCGATCTTGGTCTGCAGATCGGCCTCATCCTGGCCGACACTCGCATATTCCACTGCCAGCAGCGGCACGCCCGGAATCCATCCGCGTCCGCTCGGCGGCGCGGCAACGGCCACGTCCGGTGCCCGCAGGGTGCCGGGCTCCGGCGAGAAACCCGCATCGACTCCCACCCATTCCACGTCCGGGTCGCTGGCGATCACCGCCGCCCCGGTGAGGCTACGGCTGGCGTGGTCCGGCCCGGCGGGGGCGCAATAAATGGGGTGGCCGTTCGAGAGCTCGTAACGGTCGCCATCATGCAACTGATCCGCCCGGAAGGGGCCGGAGCCGGATTGGTGTTGGGACTGACCCATGGCGATTGCCCTCGCGCGTTGGTATACCCGGATTCTAGACCGATCGCCCGCCAATCCCAATCACCTCAGGCACTGATCCCCGAGTGCCGCAACAGCGCATCCGTGGTCGGCGGGCGGCCGCGGAAGTCGACATAGAGATCCATGGCGTCGCGGGACCCGCCTTTTTCCAGGATGTTCTCACGGAAGGCGCGGCCGGTGGCGGCATCGAAAACACCGCGCTCCTCGAACAGCGAGAAGGCGTCGGCGGACAGCACTTCGGCCCACTTGTAGCTGTAATAGCCGGCGGCATAGCCCCCGGCGAAGACATGTGAGAAACCGTGGGCGAAGCGGTTGAAGGCCGGCGGCCGGACCACGGCCACCTGGTTGCGAACGTCTTCCAGGATCTCGTAGATGCGTCCGCCGCGGGCCGGGTCGTACTCCAGATGAATACGAAAATCGAACAGGGCGAATTCGAGCTGCCGCATCATTTGCATGCCCGATTGGAAATTCTTGGCCGCCGTCATGCGTTCGTAGAGTTCCGGCGGGAGCGGCGCCCCGGTCTCCCAGTGGGCGGCGAAGAGGTCCAAGGGCGCACGCTCCCAGCACCAGTTCTCCATGAACTGGCTAGGCAGTTCCACCGCGTCCCAGGCGACCCCATTGATGCCGGCGACCGCCGGATAATCCACCTTGGTCAACATGTGGTGCAGGCCGTGGCCGAACTCGTGGAACAGGGTCTCCACCTCGTTGTGGGTGAGCAGCGAGGGCGTGGCGCCGACCGGCGGGCTGAAGTTGCAGACCAGATAGGCGACCGGGATCTGGTCATAACGGGCGGTGTGCAGCCGGTTGGTGCAGACATCCATCCAGGCGCCGCCGCGCTTGTTGGGGCGGGCGAAGGCGTCGAGATAGAACTGGCCGCGCAACTGGCGGGTCTCCTGATCCCGGATTTCGAAGAAGCGCACATCCGGGTGATAGGTCTCGAAGGTCCGGGACTCTTCGATGCGCACGCCGAAGAGCCGCTGCGCGACCTCGAACAGCCCGGTGAGGACGCGCGAAACCGGAAAGTAGGGCCGCAGTTCTTCCTGGCTGATCTGGTAGCGGTGCAGGCGCAGCTTCTCTCCGTAGTAGGTCAGGTCCCAGGGCTCCAGGGTGTCCATGCCATGGTGTTCGCGGGCAAACGCCTGGACTTCCGCCAGTTCCTGACGGGCCTGGGCGAGCGAGCGGTCGGCCAGATCGTTCAGGAAGGCCAGGACCGCGTCCGGCGAGGGCGCCATTTTGGTGGCGAGCGAGCGTTCCGCATAATTGGCGAAACCCAGGAGTTGGGCGAGCTCGTGGCGCAACGCCAGAATCCGTTCCATGGCCGCGCCGTTGTCCCACTGACCGGCGTGCGGTCCCTGATCGGAGGCGCGGGTGCTGTAGGCCTGATAGACCTCGAAGCGCAGGTCCCGATGGTCCGCATAGGTCAGCACCGGGAGATAGGAGGGCATATCCAGCGTCAGCAGCCAGCCCTCCTGATCGCGCTGCCGGGCATTCTGCCGGGCCAGACCCAGCGCCGATTCGGGCAGGCCGGCCAACTGCGCCGGATCGGTGATCAACTTGGTCCAGGCATTGGTGGCATCGAGCAGGTTCTCGGAATACTTGCTGGTGAGCTGGGACAGTTCCTGGCTGATGGCCTTGTAGCGGGCCTTCTTGTCCGCCGGCAGATCGACACCCGAGAGATGGAAATCGCGCAGCGCGTTCTCCACCAGCTTGCGCTGGGTGGGGTTGAGGTGTTCCAGAGTCGCCACCGCCTGGTAGCCGCGGAACAGGTCCTCGTTCTGGCCGACCTCGGTGCCGTAGTCGCTGAGCTTGGGCAAACAAGCGTTGTACGCGGCGCGCAGGGCGTCGCTGTTCATGACGCCGTTCAGATGACCGATGGGTGACCAGGTCCGGCTGAGCGTGTCGTCCATCTCCTCCAGGGCCTCGACGAAATTCTCCCAGGTGGGGACCGGCACCGCGCTGGTCAGGCGGGCGATCTCAGTGCGGCAGTCCGCGAGCCGGGCATCGAGCGCGGGCTCGACATGTTCCGGCCGGATGCGGGCGAAGGCGGGGAGACCGACGTGATCGAGGAGCGGATTGGACATGGTTCATCCTGTGACAGGTGCAATTGAAACGAGGGGAGCAAGCCGCCTCCCGGTCGCCCTGGGATGGCGGCGGCGGGCGTGGTCTTCAAGCCAATCGGTCCGGCGGGCTCGACCTCGGCCCCTTTCTCATGGCCCTGGTGCGCCGCGCCAGCCTGCTGCAATACTTCTACACCCGCCGCCAACTCCAAGCGCCCTTCGACCAGCTCAAAGCCGCGAGCGAACAAGCGCGCCTCCTCGACCGCGACTTGCGCCGGCAAGACGCCTCGCGCTACGCCGCCCGCCACGGTCATCGGGTCGACACCGGGGGGCTGGTCGGCCATCTCGACCTGGACCTGACCGGCAGCGAAACCCTCTGGCCCTATCTCCACCTCGGCCAATGGCTCGGCGTCGGCAAGAACGCCAGCATGGGGTTCGGTTGCTATGAACTGCTGAGCCTTTAGGCGATTCCCAGGAATCGACATTCCCGCTACGGGGGGCTGTAGGGGCGATTTCAATCGCCCCACCACGCGGTCGATCCTTCCTGGGAAATCACCTTCGGCTTGCGGTATGCTGGCCAAATGCGTGATCACACCCCCTGGCATCGACTCTTCGGCATCGCTTTGACCGACCTG
>JACDZG010000204.1 GCA_013426805.1 Chromatiaceae bacterium | reverse complement strand
AGGGTCCGCTGTGCGGACCGACGACGGTGCAGATCGCGCGGTGGCCGGGTTTATGACCAAGGCCCACCAAGACGTTAGATCAATAATGTCAACTTCGCAGAGTGAAGAATTATGGACTGGAAAAAGCTCAGTGACGAAATAGGCCCGCTTCGTTATCAAATGTCTGAAGCGGATTGTGTGCCCACCACGATTATAAACGCCCTGCTGGTGGTGAGAAGGCGACCTCTTAAGCCGAAGTTGCTACATTTAATTTGGAGCGTGTCCATAGATCAAAACGCGAAAGGGACAGGATGGGCGTGCAGCCAGCTATTAGCGCACGTATTACAATCGTGGTTTACATACGCCAGCACAGATAAATACGAGCGCGGCAAAATCCTCTTAAGATCTGATATAGTCGAAGGCGAAAATGTAAGTCTTGATAAGAACAATAGAATCGCCCGATGCCTAAACTCAAAGGGGGTAGTTTGTCTCACGACAAGCAATGGTGGACATTATTGTCTATTAATCACCAAGGAAGAAAATTACTACCTGGGTTTTGATCCCTCGTGGAACTCATATTACAGCACACCAGAGCACAGTGACGACTATAGGCAGTACCACGGCCTCGTAAACGTATGCTGGACACGCGAGGAACTCATATCCGAACTTTCCTTAGAAGCCAACAAGTGGATTCATACAATCAGCCCACTCACTGAAAACTAGTACCGCACCACAAAGCTCTAGGGTCAGGTCTTGCAATCACGCATATCGCGAGAGCATTGATGTCCGCCGGAGTCCTCAGGCCATGGCATTTAAGAAGAGAGACGTTCGAGAATTCGGGAAGCCCCGAGGGTTCCTGGATGAAGTACGATGATAAAACTGTTTGGGCTGGGACACGAACGGGTGATGAACCCTGACACAGCGTGCGCTCGAGTGGATGTGAAGGTCCGCGCGAATATGAGTACAACCGAGGAACCGGATGCGGGAAAACCGCACGTCCGGGATTGCGCCGGGGGCGCCGGGTAACCGGCGTTCCTACGGCGGAGGCCGAAAAACGTTTAATCATCACACGACGAGGACATGCAAGTGAGTAAGATGAAATCAGCCTTCGCAAGACTTGTTCTTGGCGCTGGCGCGCTCGTTGTCTCTCAAAGCTCGATAGCTGTCTCGATCGAATGGGTTCACCAGAGCGGAGACTCTTTAACCTCCGTCGGAGGCTACGACATTCTTGAATACATGAATGCCGGTACTGGAGGGATTGACTGGACCCTCACTGAGCTTGGTTCCACAGGTGGCAACGGCACCTCTCAACTTTGGCTAACCAACGCGCCTACTTCTGCATCCGTAACCTTTACGGTTCCTAGTTCGGCCGTTAGTTTCATGATTCACGGTGATTCCAATGATGGATTCGCTGAATTCTTTGTAGACTACGTGCTTTTAGGATCATTTGATCTCTATAACTTAGGACACCAAAGCCTTGTCGTTTCTGATTTGGCTTATAGCGTTCATACGCTGTCCGTTGTTCAAACTGGTGAGCGGAACCCTAGCAGTTCCGGTGACGATGTCGCAATATACGGCGGCGCTGCAATTTCTGCGTCCGTTCCAGAGCCTCCTGTAGCCGCTCTTTGGCTGCTTGGTTTGTTCAACCTCGCTTGGATTTCCCGTCACAAGAAGTGTGCCCAACGAGAAGGATGAGGCGTGCGGAAAATGGTGTCGGAAATGGGACCAGGCTCAATTATGAGCGCAGACGGGGGATAAGGCGGAGGATAAGGGGCCAGTGCGGCTTGGCAATGTCGCGTAGTCTAGTGGGTGCAAGTCCCACCTGGGTAATCGTGAGCCGCGAGCCCAGTATCGAGCCTTGCGGCACGCACGGTAACGGGCGTGTCGATGTGTAGGCACGAAAGCAGGCGAGGTGTAAAGGTAACGGGTGGAGCCGACCTTGAAGGTGTTGAGCCCTGAAAATTGTCGTTGGAGAGCGCCGACGGCTTTGGCCCGCTGGCAGGAAACATCCGGTACCACCCTACGGCGAGCGGTGCCGGTGCTCCCCGGGGTCCTGGGCCATGTCGAGCCTGACACTGAGAATGCGTGGTAACCGAGGAGGTCCGTGTCCCGGTCCGCTGGAGGCGGGCACCCGTGAACAAGCGAAAAAGGCGAGGACACGGGCGGCGGGGCGCGGCAGTCGGAGCCACCTGGAACGAGAACCCAGCGGTTCTTGTGTGATCGCTTGGCAGGTTCCTTTCAATAATCAGCCGTAACGAGCAATGGATCAGTTAGGGTGAAGGTTCTGCCGCGCGCTTCGGACGTGGTCAGCGTTGTAGAGCCGGTTCGGGGCGGCGCTGAACCGGCATTGTCGATGTCGGCTGCCCTGTTGCTGACGGGATGTTGATGTGTCGCACCGACGGATCGGGTCAGATCCGGCCCGCCCAACTCCTGATATCGCTGGTCGGGCGTTCCGTCTTACTCGTCCAGGTCCGAGCACGCAGAGAGGTACCGTCCGTGACCCTGGATTCCGGCATCCTGCCGGAATGACGCAGCAGGGTCCTCGCCCGGCAACTGTCAGGCCGCAAGCTTCTTCTTGATGAAGTCAGCCAGGACGCCGGCCAGGGTGCCGCCAATGCCGGCGATCAACCAGAGGGGGAGTCCGATGCCGGCGCCCAGCGGGACGATGCCGGCCGCGCCATTGCCGACCACGACAAAGGCGGCTATGACGGCACCCAGGCCCAGCCGCAGACGCCAGGATCGGGCGTCCCACAGGACGTGCTTCAAGGCCCGCGACATGACCTTGGCGAGCGGCCAACCCGCCTTGCGCTCGCGGGTGAGCGCGAAGATGGCGGCCATTTTCTTGAACCCCCGCAGTTCGCCCTGACGGATGGCGCTCAGCGCCCGCACCCAGGCCAGCAAGAGTTGCTGCTCGGCCGCGGGCGCGCGCAGCAGCGCCTGGACGAGTGCGGGTTGAGTCTCGGTTTCTTGCGCTGCGGTCACTTCAATCTCCTGATTCATAAAATAAAAAGCCAGATGGTCGACTCGCGGTGACGCCGGGGGCGTTTTCTTCGGCGATTGTATCCGCGATGACTGTTGCCGTGGCCTTGATCGTTGGTTGGGCGGCAAGAAGATTGGAGGTTGAGGCTTTGCCGTACGAGTGCGTCGTCAGGCCATCCTGGGCTGGCGGCGGCGGGGCTGGAACAGTCAGGGCTGGAAGCCCTGACTACGCAGCGTCGCACGCCCGCAGTTGCGACAGTGGTCGAGCGGACTTCCATGTTCCGGGGTGGCGCGGGCGCCATGGCTGTTAGCCGGCCGACCGTGCTTCCATGCGACCAACGGCCATGCAAGGAACATCCGCCACCCCGGACGATGAATGGTCCCCGTGGGAGCGGCGTCCCGCCGCGATGCGGTGCCGCGGTGATCGCGAACGCTGCGGTGCCACGCCCGACCCCATCGCGGCGGGACGCCGCTCCCACAGGGTCGCTGCGCGACTTTCAGGGTAAAGCCTCGACCTCCAGTGCGCCCCGGCGATCATGGCCGCTGTTTTGATAGGGAGCGTTGATGTGGCGGTGATGACCTATTCCCGTGGCGGAGGGTCTATCGTGGGAGCGGCTTGCGGCCGCGGTGGGGTGGTCTGGCGGGATCTTGAACATCGATGTTCGTCGAGGCATCGCATCGCGGCCGGAGGCCGCTCCCACGGGGGCGGCGGGTGGTTTTCACGGTAATATGCGGCGTTTCGCGGGCTGACGACGCTTACCAGGATCATCGACCGATCATTAAACCGCGCCGGCTCCAGCAATCGTCGCATCTGCCGGGGCCGATTCCATCCAATAACATCGCCTACCGCGCTGGGCGCGGTTTAGCAGAGACCGCAACGATGAATTACACCGCCATCCTCGACGCGCTAGGCCAGGCCAGCCTGTTCCAACTGTTTCGCTTGAACGTGGCCATCAGCAATCAGATGAATGATCCGGCGCGCATCGCGGCGGTGAAGCGCGTGCTGCGTGTCGGTCAGACCATCCGCTGGTTTCACAGTACCGAGAACCGTCTGATCGAGGCGAAGCTGTTGAAAATGAATCGGACACAGGCTGACATTCAGGATCTGGCGGACGGGAGGCGGTGGACCATTCCGTTCTATCTGATCGATCTGGATGGTCAGGATGTGACGATCGGCGCGCGCAAGCGTCAAGCGCTGGACCGCAATCGTCTGAGCGTGGGCGATCGGGTGGGGTTCAAGGACCGCCAGGGTCAGGAGCGGTTCGGCCAGGTGGTGAAGCTGAATCCCAAGTCGGCGGCGGTCATGGTGGATGGGCTGCGCTGGCGGGTCGGCTATGGGCTGCTGGTGTCGGTGATCGATGGCGATCTGGGTGATAATCTGTCGGCGTTGCCGGGGCAGTGGGTCACGATCACGGACGAGGATGCGGATGGCGCGTCTTCAGCGCTAGCCGGAGAGCAGTCGCTGTGTGAGGATGACGGCATCGAGGACAGTGAGTTTGCCTGACTGGCCATGATCGGCGCTCCGGCTACAACGATGATCGGATTTATCCACAGATGTCACAGATGAACACAGATGAAGAAGCGCATCTGTGAACATCGGTGTTCATCTTCCTATGGTACGGCGGGTAGTACAACAACTGGATGGGGTATAGATTTACTCGGAAATTTCCTAATGCCCCGTACGCTTAAGCCACGCTTTGACCTGTTCGGGGTCCAACCCGCGTAAACGCTCCTCGGCGTCCAACCCGCGCAAACGGTCCGCAACATCCATCCGTTCCAGCAGCGCTTGGCGATCTTCCGGGCTAAGCTCGTGAAAATCGTCGATGAGCATCCGATAGGTGTCAAGCTTGAAGTCGTCGAGTGTATAAGCCATGTTGGGCAACTCAAGTCGATGGATGTTCGCCAGATGATACGGCAGCAGGTGCGCCGCCGGGCTGCGCGGCTGATAGTGCGCCAACCCATAGCGGATTCGATCCAGCTCGCTGGCGAACAGTTCCCACGGGGCGTTGCGTGGGTCCTCGGCCAAGGCGTTCAGGACGATCAGGCGGATACGGCGACTGCCCCAGTCGAGATCGTACACACCAGGCCAGGCCGTGGGGTGCTGGGCACTCGGCGCGAGTTGGGTGAACAACTTGGCGGGATGGCGGGTGGCGACCGCGTAGAGGCGAAAGGCCGCCTCCGGCAGCAGCCGCTCGACGGCGGCCGGCGGTTCCACCGGGTCGGCGGGGCGCGCGGTCGCGGGCGCCGCGGCCGCCTGGATGGAGGCGAGTTTGCGATAGGTGACGTAGTGGCCGATCAGTTCTTCCATCGCCCAGCCGTCGAGTGCTTCCTGTTTGGATTTAAAGCTGAGCACATTGTGGGCAGTGAGGTTTTCCAGTCCGTCGGGAAGCTCCGCCAGCGCCGCCGCATCGGTGACCGCCGCCGCGCCGGGCAGCCGTTCGATGATCAGCACGTCCAGCCGCTGGCTCTTGAGCGCCAGCTCTTTTTCCAGCCGCGGACGGTCCGCACAGCGGACCCTACGGGTCACGGTGTTGCCGTAGGGTCCGCTGTGGTGCGTCCCGGCAAGGGCGCGTAGTCGAGTGGGTGAGA
>JACDZG010000051.1 GCA_013426805.1 Chromatiaceae bacterium | reverse complement strand
TGATAGCGTCTTATTCGGAAATCGCCTAAAGTCCGACAGGCTGCTAGGTCCGGTTTTCGCGTTCGATGGCGATATGACCGTCGGGTCAGTTCCTCAGGTACGCCAGCGCGTCTTTGTTGAAGGGGTGCGGGGTCACGCCGAGCCGCGCGAAGCCGTCGTCCTGCGTGCAGACGTTGCCCTCCATGAGCATCTCGATCTGGCCGCGGGTGATCGGGAACCAGGGAAAACGATCGAACAGACGCGCGGCCGCTTTGATCCCGAACACGGGGGCCGGCAGCATCCACTTGGAGCGACCGCCGGCCGCGGCGATGGTGCCGAGTATCGCCTTCCAGCTCAGTGCGTCCGGGCCGCAGAGACAGTAGGTCTGCGCGTGCGTGCGCGGATCGGTGAGCGCCTGGACGAACGCGGCCGCCACATCGGTGACGCTCACCGGCGCAAGCTGAAACTGACCGGCATTGAACGGCAGCAGGCCCGTGTAGAACAGGGGTGCGGGGATCGGGCTGTCGATAATGTCGCGCTTGAGTTGGTCGCAGAATTCCATCCGGCCGCGCGGATCGCCGAAAATCACCGAGGGTCTGAAGATGGTCCAGTCCATCCCGGATGCTTTCACGGCTGCCTCGGCCTGAAACTTCGTGCGCTGATACGCGGTGCCGTCGGCGTGTATCCCATTGGCACTCATCAAGAGAAAACGCTTCACGCCCTGCGCTCTGGCCGCACTCAGGGTATCCACCACCCCACGATGCTGAAGTGCATCGAAGCTGATGCCGCGTGATGGGAACTCGCGCAGGATGCCGATGAGATAGACGACGGCGTCAGCCCCTTCGACGCAGCGATGGAGCGCCGCGATGTCTCCAACCTCGCCGGTCACCAGTTCGCACTCGGTCGGTCGCTCAACCTTCGATTCGCTCCCTGCCCGGACCAGCAACCGCGGCAGGTGGCCATCTTGGAGGAGCCGCTCGATCAGGTAGGTGCCCACGAACCCGGTACCGCCGATGATTGCCACCTTCACGCCGCGCACTCCTGTCTGACTAGATTGAAATTTCGTTGAACGCCGAGACCTCGCGGGGGCCGGCAAGGCCCCCGGACGGGCTCAGCCTTCGTCGATTCCCTCGGTTTCCGGATTGTTGATCATTGCATGAACCCGGCTGTCGGGGCAGTAGGACTCGAGTATGTCGATCGGATCGTTCATCGTGTTCTCCTGGTGGTTGACCGGCGCGCGGCCGGATTTCTTTGCATGACCCGGTCTGTTGCCGGGCACCAAGGAAAATGGTACCTGTCCAGGCGATGTCAAGGGTGCTCTCCGATCCCGGCACCCTCGGGAAGGGGTCGGATGGGTGTTGATCAGCGCAAAAAGTCAGCCTGTTCCAATACGTTTCCTGGTGTTTAAGGATGCATGGCGCGGTGCGTACCGGCTCGGCCGGGGTTGGGTCTGCGCGCCCGCTGAACAGCCGTTGAAAAACTCAGGTGAGACGATACCTCGTGACTCTTGCCCGGACTCCCCGGGTCCCCAACCGGAATTCGGACCATGTCCAAACACTTCCTGATCGTCGGCGGCACCTCCGGAATCGGTGCCGCCCTGCTGTCGAAACTCATTGAACAGGGGCACCAGGTCACCCAATTGTCGCGGCATCCGGAGTTGGTCGCCGACCACCCGCGGATCACCAGTGTGTGCTGGGATGTCCGTCAGGACGCCTTTCCGGGCGATCGACTGCCGCCGGTGCTTGACGGACTGGCCTACTGCCCGGGGAGTATCCGTCTGCGACCCTTCGAGCGATTGACCGAGCACGAGTGGCACGAGGATCTGGACCTGAATGTGATGGGCGCGGTGCGCGCCATCCAGGGCGCCTTACCATCATTACGTCAGGCTGAAAGCGCCGGCATTCTGCTCTTCAGCAGTGTCGCCGCGGGGACTGGAATGCCTTATCACGCCTCGGTGGCGGCGGCCAAGGGTGCCATCGAGGGGTTGACCCGCGCCCTGGCCGCAGAACTGGCCCCGCGCATCCGCGTCAACGCCATCGCGCCGACCCTGACCGCGACCCCCTTGGCCGAGCGATTGCTGGCAACCGCGGAGAAACGCGCGGCAGCGGCGGAGCGACACCCGCTCAAAGTGATCGGGGAGGCCGCCGATCTGGCGCGGGCAGGGGTCTGGCTGCTCGATGATGCACGCCTGACCACCGGCCAGATCCTGCATCTGGACGCCGGGCTCTCCAGCTTGCGGGTCTAGTACACCGTTCCAACTTAAGCTGCGGCGTCATTCCGGCAGGATGCCGGAATCCAGTGCCATGGATGGTAACTCGCAGGCACTACGGATTCGCAGGATTAGCTGGATAAGGGGTATTAGCCGCCGGCGAGCTTCTGCTTCAACAGATCATTGACCTGTTGCGGGTTGGCCTTGCCCTGGCTCTGCTTCATCACCTGGCCGACGAAGAACCCGAAGACCTTGTCCTTGCCCGCGCGGTACTGCTCGACCTGACCGGGGTTGGCGGCGATGATGGTATCGATCAGTGTTTCGATGGCGCCGGTATCGGTGATCTGCCGCAGTCCCTGGGTCGCGATCACCGTATCCGCATCGCCGCCCCCGTTCCACAGCGATTCGAACACCTGCTTGGCGATCTTGCCCGAGATGGTTCCATCCGTGATGCGTTGGATCATCCCGGCGAGTTGAGACGCCGTCACCGGACTCGCGGTGATCTCCAGCCCGGCTTTGTTGAGCGCCGCCGCCAGTTCTCCGCTGATCCAGTTCGCCGCCAGTTTGGGCGCGGCGCTCGTCCGGGCGACCGTCTCGAAATAGCCGGCCAGGTCACGGCTCGCGGTGAGCAGATTGGCGTCGTACTCGCCGATGCCATAGTCTTCCCGGAAGCGCTCGCGCATGGCATCCGGCAATTCCGGCAAATCCGTCGTCGCGGCGGCGATCAAGGCCGCATCGACCTCGACCGGCAAAAGATCCGGGTCCGGGAAATAGCGGTAATCATTCGCCTCTTCCTTGGTGCGCATGGTGCGGGTCTCATCCCGGTCCGGGTCATAGAGCCGGGTCTCCTGGACGACCCGACCGCCGGCTTCGAGCAGATCGATCTGACGCTCGACCTCGAACTGGATCGCCCGCTCCAGGAAGCGGAATGAGTTGATGTTCTTGATCTCGGCGCGGGTGCCAAAGGTGGCCGTGCCCAGCGGGCGGACCGAGACGTTCGCGTCCACCCGAAACGAGCCTTCCTGCATGTTGCCGTCGCTGATCCCGATCCAGCGCACGATCTGGTGAACCTTGCGCGCATAGGCCACCGCCTCCTGGGGTGAGCGCATATCCGGCTCTGAGACGATCTCCAGCAGGGGTGTGCCCGCGCGGTTCAGATCAATGCCGGTCAGCCCATGAAAATCCTCATGCAGCGACTTTCCCGCGTCTTCCTCCAGATGGGCCCGCGTCACTCCGATTTCTTTCACCGTTCCGTCATCCAGCACGATCTCCACCCGGCCTTCGCCGACGATTGGAAACTCATACTGGCTGATCTGATAGCCCTTGGGCAGGTCCGGATAGAAATAATTCTTGCGGGCGAACACCGAACGCTCGGCGACCTCCGCGCTGATCGCCTTGCCGAAACGCACGGCGAGTCGGACCGCTTCGGCATTGAGGACCGGCAAGACGCCCGGCAGACCCAGGTCGATGGCACAGGCCTGGGTGTTGGGCTCAGCCCCGAAGCGGGTGGGTGCACCCGAGAAGATCTTGGACTGGGTCGCGAGCTGGGTATGGATCTCGAGGCCGATCACGGTTTCCCATTGCATGCTGTATTACCTGGGGGAAGCTGCAGAGTGTTTCAGAATAAATAACTCGAAATCAGAAAAAACAGCGCAAGGACCGAAATAAAAAGCAATCCGATCAGCACATAGTTGCCAACATTGCTGGGCGAGCGCCTGACACGCACCGATTTGCGGTTTGGCGGCAAGGGTTTGCCATGCTGGTCGATCTCCACATAAAAAATGCCGTCGATGACGAATCCTGGGACCTCGCGGTTGCGGATACGCTCAAGGAGTTCCATCAGTACCATGCCGTTTTCACCGGCAAACCGTTGGGCTCTGATACCCCGGCGTTTACCGGTAGTGTCGTAACGCCAGGCCGCGCCGGTGTCCGGGATATCGAATTTGCCCCGGATGACCTGAATGACCTTATCCGGGTCGGCGCCGTTACCCAAAATCCGAATCGCCCGGTTGAGCTCTCTGGCGGCATCCCGGCGGCCATCCAGTATAAGATTCTTTCCGAAAGTCAAGGTCTTGGGGTTTTCTCCAAAATAGAGCGCCAAAAACTCGCTTTCCAGTTCAACGGCCAATGTGCGGGCTTTTGCGAACTCTTTGGTCTTCAGGAGTCGGGCACGAAACGACTCGGCGAGTTTCCAGGAGATGCGGGCGAGTCCCAGACGGATTTCTTTCAGTTCAGGATAGAACTGGGCCGCAAGCTTCCAATCCGCATCCAACGGACTGCCCGCCGCGGGTTCGCTGTCGCCGTCGGCGAAGGCGGTATCGGCGTTCTGCGTCGTTTTCTCGCGCAGCCGATCATATTCCGCCCGGGTCGCCGGATCGCTGAGGACGCGATAGGCCTCGTTGATCGCGGCCATGTGCTGGCTGGCCTGGTCGCGGTCGATCCCCGACTTGTCCGGGTGGTAACGCTGCGCCAGCGCCTTGAAGGCTGCACGCAGCACGACCGAGTCGGCCGATGGCGTCAGTCCCAGCGTCGCGTAATAGTCCTTATTCACGTTCATCTGAGTGTCAACGATCTAGCTGTACCAGAGTGAAGTCAAACAGTCATCGTGGTCAACGGGATTACCGGATCGTGCATCCCTGGGTGTCACGCGCACCCTGTCGGTACTGCGCAATGCCAGTGCGTCTCCTGCTGCAATCGATGTGCCACATTGAGCAGCCGCCCTTCTTCGAAATAGTTGCCGATGATCTGCAACCCGACCGGCAGACCGTCGACCGGGGCGACCGGGATGGACATGCCGGGTAAGCCGGCGAGGTTGGCAGCGATGGTGTAGATGTCGCTGAGGTACATCGCTACCGGGTCGTCACGCTTGGCGCCGATGGGGAAGGCGGTCGTCGGGCTGCTGGGTCCCATGATGACGTCGACCCGCGTGAAGGCGCGCTTGAAGTCGTCGGCGATCAAGTGGCGTATTTTCTGCGCCTTGAGGTAATAGGCGTCATAATAACCAGCCGACAGCACGTAGGTGCCGATCATGATGCGGCGCTGGACTTCCGGCCCGAAGCCCTCGGCGCGGCTGCGCTGGTAGAGGTCCTCCAGATCCGCGGGCGACTGGCAGCGGTGGCCGTAGCGCACGCCATCGAAACGGGCGAGGTTGGATGAGCACTCGGCCGGGGCGACGACATAGTAGACCGGAACCGAGAGTGGACTGTTGGGCAGGCTGATCTCGCTTACCCGCGCGCCGAGTTGCTCATACTCCCGAATGGCGCCATCGATGGACGCGGCGGTGCGCGCGTCCAGTCCATCACCGAAATATTCTTTCGGCAGGCCGATCCGCAGACCGGCGAGGTCCTGATTCAGTCCCGCGGTATAGTCAGGGACCGGGGTGTCGATGCTGGTCGAGTCCCGTGGATCGAATCCGGCCATGGCCTGGAGCAGGAGTGCCGCGTCGGCGGCGGAGCGCGCCATGGGTCCGGCCTGGTCGAGCGACGAGGCGAAGGCGATCATGCCCCATCTGGAGCAGCGCCCATAGGTCGGCTTGATGCCGGTAATGCCGCACAGGGCCGCGGGCTGGCGGATGGAACCGCCGGTATCGGTGCCGGTGGCGGCAGCGCATAGCCGGGCGGCGATGGCCGCGGCCGAGCCGCCCGACGACCCGCCGGGAACCCGGGTGTGGTCCCAGGGGTTCCTGACCGGCCCATACCAACTGGTCTCGTTGGACGAGCCCATGGCGAACTCGTCCATGTTGGTCTTGCCCAAGACCACGGCACCGGCCGTCGCCAGGCGCTCCACGACGGTGGCGTCATAGGGTGCGATGAAGGTGTCGAGCATCCGTGAGCCGCAACTGGTGCGTAAGCCCCGCGTGCAGAAAATGTCCTTATGCGCGATGGGGATGCCGGTGAGCGGCTCGGCCGTGCCGGCGGCGAGTGCAGCGTCCGCGCGCCCGGCGGCGGCCAGGGCCGGTTCGGCGGCGACGGTGATGAAGGCGTTGAGGTCGGGATTGAGGCGCGCGATCCGCTCCAGGTAATGGCGGGTCAGTTCGACGCTGGAATAGCGGCGGGCGCGCAAGTCCTCCGCCAGCGCGAGGATGGTCTGCTCGTGCATCACTCGATCACCCTGGGAACCAGATAGAGCCCGCCGTCGGTCTGGGGCGCGATGGATTGAAAGTGCGCGCGCTGATCGGGCTCGGTCGGTACGTCCGGCCGCAGCCGCTGGGTTTGGTGCAGCGGATGGGCCATCGGTGCGACGCCCGCGGTATCGACTGCATCCATCTGGGCCACCAGCGCCAGAATGTTTGAAAGATCATGGGCATAACGGGTACACGCCGCGGCAGGAAGCGCGAGCCGTGCCAGGTGGGCGATCTTCTCGACGTCCGATTGATCCAGTGCCATTGCGATGCTGTTTCCTCTGGGGCTGGGCGGCGCGGGTGCCGTGACCATCATAGAGCGCAACATAACATACCCTGTCGGGGTGGCGGAACGCAGACCGTGCGGTGGTGGGCGAATCGCGTCCGATGCAGGGCGGCTGGAGCTCCCTGTGGACGGCAGCCGGGGAGTCAGGCGATTGCCGAAAAATGGCATACCGGATCGCGAAGGATGTTCGTCTGCCTGCAAGGCGCGCCGACCGGAGCATCGCCGGGCAACGTGACTGTCGGCACGACGCGGAGGGCGGGCGAGAAGACGAGAGAAGTGGTATGGGATTTGACGGAAATCGCCTAACCAAGGAACATGTTGCCGCCGACGAAGCAGTCCCCGCGGGCGCGCGCCCAGGGGTCCAGCGAGTGGATCAGGAGTTCCATCTGCAGGCGGTGGCGCAGCGTCTCCATCGGCTCTCCATCGTCGCAGGGCAGGTCGTCCTCGGTGGGCAGACTCGGCATGCGCCGGGCGGGGTTGTACATGACAGGCTCCAATGAGATCCGGGCACCGCGGGCGCAACCAGACGCTAGCGGCGCTTCCAGCAGAAACGGGGCGGGCGGTCAAGCGCCAACCCTCTCTCACAGCAATTTTTTTTCTTGGCGTTTCAGTAGAGTTTATGCTGCCATATCAGACCGAAACCTTAAAGTGGGCCTCCATCTTCAACACCCCTTTGCGGAGTTCCACGGGCTGGAGTCGGAAGGTGTCCGGAACGATGCGCAGCCGCGCCTCGTCGAGTCGGGGTTCCGCGGTATTGGGGAGTAGCCGCTGCCACAGCCGTTCGAACTGACGGCGCGGAACCGCCTCGGCCGCCAGGTCGTGGATGGTTTGCATGGTCCAGGCCCAGACCGCCGGGTCCTCATCCGGTTCGTCCGCCACCCGCCGGTAACGCAGCGGCTTGCCGCCGGGATTCACGGGTGCGATGCGTCCTTCCATCACCAACTCGCTGAGGTCCCGTTGCAGCGCCCGGCGCCGGGCCCCTTCATCCGCCGTTCCATAGGTGCTGCCCAGGATCGCCAGCAGCCGGGCGCCGTCCGGGCACTGGTCCGGCGGCGTGCCCGGTGACAGCAACGCCTGTACGTTCTGTGACGAAGACCTCATAAACGAGGGGATGCTGAATATTGATTCAGCGCGAGTATGCGCCCGCAAGATCGCCGACCAGCGTCTCGTACCGCGGCGGGTTCTGGAGCCGGAAATGATGATCGGCTCATGGGACTGCGCCGTCTCATCGATGAGGCGGTAGAGATTGGCACGGGCTTCGCTGGCGGTCAGGGTTTGCATGATGGGCTCGTGGATTCTGGTATGGCTGTCAAGCCCGCGTCGGGGCGCGCGACCGCGGTTCGGCCATTGCGGTCGCGTTTGTTGCCGCTGATGAGACAGAAAACCTTAGGGATGTCCGACAACGGCGAGCGGCACCGGCACCCTTATCATCGTCAGACGAAAGCCATCGTACCATTGGTGCCCCGTCTGGTATCGATGATTCCAGCACGCGGCAAACGCATCCAACAGGCCTTGCCCATGTAGCATCGGATCTCCCGGCACCGCAATACATGCCTCCTGGAGCCCTGGCTCGCCAGGTGGCTTCGCGCAAAATCGCGCATAGCCAACGACCTGATAAAGGTCTGACTGATCGACGCGAGGGTTTCCTTCCGGCGTGATCTTGTACTTGCTATCGACCACGATCTGCTCGTCAACGACAAAGTCCGGGCGGAAGTGGTAGGCCTCGCTACGGAAGGGCGGACCCGGCAAGGTGAAGGTCATCTGGCCTCGCACCGCCGGGTTGCCAAGAAGCCTACTCAGGCAAACACCGACCCATCCTTCAAAGAGGCGGTTGGCGTCCAGAAAGAACGGCAATGTCCGGCCGCTCTCCGCCGACTTCCCGGAGGCGCGCAGATGCAGGCGGGTGAGGACCAGGCGTGCCAGCGTGAGCGGGCTGGCATAGGCCGCCATCAGGCCCGTCTCGCGCACCAGCGACCAGTCGCCCCGTTGCGGCCGATAGTCCGGCACCGAGGCCAGGGCAGAGCGGATCGTCCAGACCCAGTGCTGCAACTCTGGCAACCCGCCGTGTCCATTGGCGGGGCTGCCAAGCCACCGGGCGCACGCCTCAAGCGCGGCCTTCAGTAATCGGTTTTCCAGCGTGTTTAGATTGAACTCCTGAAACCTGCAAACCACCCGGTCCGCGCGCGCTCGAACCAGGTTGGTCCGAATCTGCGCGGCCAAGAGGACCTGACCCTTCACCCGTCCGGTCAGGTTTTCAGTCCGGGACACGAACCCCTGTCGCAGATGCCGCTGCACGAATCGGGCGGTTGTCGCCAGGAAAGCGATCACCTCCAAGAGTGTCAACTGTGGCAGATGGTTTGCCTTGATCGCTGCCGCGTCCGGATCGCAGCCGAACAACCGCGGCAACTCCATCCCCGTCACGCTGACAGGGGCCGCCAGAACCGCGGCGAACATCGCGGCGTAATCGACTTCCTGCAATGGTTCGCGTGGCCTTACCAATAACGGGTAAGAAACCTCGCCGAATGGCAAGTGAACCGCGCCGATGAAATGCGACGGCTTGATTTCCCCATGACACCAATGCAGGCCAAGGGTGCATGGGTTGTCTGACCAATCCGGATCGTCCTCGCCGCCGTAGGTCTTGCGCCAGTGGTGATCCTTCCGAGCCTCGATGATCTGGTCAATGGCCTGCGCCAGATCGACACGGTTCGGATCCTCGGCGTCGAGGCGCGTGACTTTCTTCCATTCCTGAGTCTTCAATAACCGCCCCGGCTCGACTGGATAGCGCATCTATTCGCCCCCGTCCTCCGGCTCATCGTCGACTCCAGCCGGGTTCGGAGCGGGAGCGGCACCGTCTGCCTGTCCCCCGGCTTGCTGCGCATTGGGGGCAAAGCAGAGGAGCCGTGCACGAAGCTGATTTTCCAGTGCGAGGGGTTGCATCGGCTGGCCAAGTGGAATCCCAAGACCCCCAAGCGTGAGCGTCGCGCCTGATTGCAGCACCCCATCCTTCACGTACTCATGCAGCAAGGGCAAGACCTGGTAGACGAAGGTGGTCAGAAGTGCATCGCATGACTGAGCAAGAAAATACGTATGACCGGGCTGGACATCGTCGGCGAAGAAGTCGCCGGTCAGTTTGCGCTGGTTGTCATCGCCCGTAAACAAAACTGCTACGGCATGGTACAACTGCTCGGCCGACGCCCGGAGTCCGTTATCCTTCGCAACGACTTGTTGAATCACTTCGCGATTCGGAAGAACCGGCAGGAATGCGAAGCGCCGCCGTACCGCATAGTCGATGTGACCAACGGACCGGTCGGCGGTGTTCATGGTGCCGATGATGTAGAGGTTCTTGGGCACTTGCAGATAGAAACCATCAATGACCTTGTACGGAGTCCGGACGGGCTCCCCGCGATACTCCAAGGCATAGATCAACTCGCCAAGAACGGCGGCCAGGTTAGCGCGGTTGATCTCATCAATGATCAACACGTAATCGTTGCCAGGATCATTGGCAGCCCGGCTGCACAGTTCCGCGAATACGCGGTTGACCGTGTGGTACTCAACCTGCCCTTGTCGGTTGGTGCTGACCTGCACGCCGCGCACGAAGTCTTCGTAGTTGTAGGCAGGGTGGAACTGCACGATTTCCCAGCGGTCGGCTGGCAGCTTCCAATGCTCTGTAACGAACTGCTTGGCGAGAAAAGTTTTTCCTGTGCCCGGAGGACCGTGCAGTATGACTTGCATTTTCAGTTTGAGCGCTTTATTAAGTGCCGCAAGCATTGAAAGAGATCTCCAATAAGAGAGTTCAGTTACGCAATCACGTTTGGCTAGCGCTGCTTGGCGCTCTTCACAAAGCACCAACATCTCTTGGCAAAAGTCGTCCGGATGTTCCTCCGAATAGTTATTCCAGTGATGCCAAATCCGGTTCACGCTATCATGTCTCTCATCTATCCCGATCGGCCCGTACGCGCCGCCTGCAGGAGGGATGGCTTGCTCTCCATGTGCAACCACAAAGCCATTAAGATCGTTCCAGCCGACCCAGTTCACAGGATAGAGGCAGTGCGCATATTCGAAAGTGCTTTTACCGAACTGCGCAGGTAGAACACCTAGCACGCCGTACCTGTCAAATGCGTATACCATGCACGCACACACTTGACCGATCCCGACCGGGGTTATGCCCTCATACGCGATAACGATATCGTTCGGTTGGATCTTGAAGAGTATTTGCTGGAACGCATTGTTGAATCTTTGTACATTAGGGTCGTACCCGGCGTGGTCGGCGAGGAGTGCAATATCTGTCAAGATCTTTTCGGCTTGGTCCCAAGTTAGCCAGCCCGCGCGACAGGCCCGATAGAGGCAAGAGAGATCCCCGAGTTCGGGCCACCCCTGAGCGATGACATGCCGTTCGCTGATCTCTGCGTAATTCGCATGTCCTTGCGCTGCGGCTATAGCCATTCGCCAAATCGTCACGGTGGCACCTCAGCGGGTTTGGTCCGGTCTCATTGACCAGGCTTGGGATTGAGAGACGGTTGTATTGGTTCGCAATCCAGCGAGTTCTGGACTTGTCGCGAGTCAGCTTGGCCCCGCGTTGCGGCGTAGCGGATTGTCATCTTCCTGATGGCGTCGAGTCCAGGCTCCGGCGGGCACCATGGACTTGTTGGTCGCAGCGACCGGCCCCGATCGGTCGCCGGGGTCTGCGCTGCGGCTTGCCGCCGGGCCGCTTCATCCCCCGTCCCATAGGCGTCACCCAGGATTTCCAGCAGCCGGGCACCGTCCGGGCACTGGTCCGGCGGCGTGCCGGGTGAGAGTAACTGCTCCAGGCGATTCAGACGTTCAAGGCGGGTGGCATGGGTGGCGCTCATGAGGGGGCAGTATACAGGCCTGAAGAACCGCCGGGTCCCGCGCTACGGCCGCCCCGCGGTGGTGGTCGCGGTGCTCGACACCCCGGTCCGGGACTCCGAGCGCGAGTCCGGCAGCACCTATTTTCGCGAGCCGCTTGATTGGGTGCTCGAGTTGATCTGGGACGAGGACCCCAACCGTGGCGAGTTCGTGACCTTCCATTACGACACCCGCCGCGTGAGGCCTCGATCACCGTTCCGACCACGCGGCCTTGTAGGGTGGACAAGCGTAGCGCAGTCCACCCTGCGGCGGGAACGATGATCAAGGCCCGCCAAGGCCCGCCAAGGGAGGATCCGACAGGGCGTTGCCGCTGGTTCACCAGGGTGCATCGAGCTGACCTTGTTGCACCCCCGCTGTTGGCGTAAAGTATCAACATTGAAGATACGCTGGAGACCAACATGCGAGTGACTGTGAAAAAGTGGGGTAACAGTGCATCAGTGCGTATTCCCGCGGCCATCATGGCGGCCGCGCACTTGAGTCTGGACGAGACGGTTGATATGCGCGAGGAAGGCGGGTGCATCGTGATCGAGCCGATTCGCCCGAAAGAATATGACCTCGCTCGATTGCTGGCCGACATCACGGCGGAGAACCTGCACGCCGAGGTCGATTTCGGCTCACCACTGGGCAAGGAAGCCCTCTGATGGTTCGCCGTTACGTGCCGGAGGCGGGCGATATTGTGTGGCTGCATTTCGATCCGCAGGCCGGGCACGAGCAAGCCGGTCATCGGCCGGCGCTGGTCGTCAGCCCTGCGGCCTACAACGGCAAGACGGGCCTGATGCTCTGTTGCCCGATGACAACGCAGATCAAGGGTTATCCTTTTGAAGTGCCGATTGCGGGCGACCGTCCGGGCGCCGCCCTGGCCGACCAGGTCAAGAGTCTCGATTGGGGGGCGCGTCGGGCGCAGTACAAAGGACAGGTTTCAGCCGCCGAGTTGAATGACGTCCAGGCAAAGATCATGGCCCTGGTCGGACCGGTTGGCAGGTCGGGGTGATCTGGCCTAACAGGATTTTCCGGTAATCGCCTGACCCTGCTGATGGTCGTTGCCTGAGGATGACGCGTGCAGCGCCTTGCCGAGTTCAGCACGCGTTGTTAGATTAGCCGGCTATCCTGAACCATCCCCCGGCGGGTGCGAAGACCGTCGGGCCTGCGCTGTCGCCGATCGGTGTCGGACCTCTCCACGGGCCTGGTCGGTCGCAGTCCCGCTTCCGGTCGTTCTTCGGGAGACCCTGTCGCCGCGCCCCGGATTATTCAGAGTGCTGTCAAGCGCCCCAGTTGCTAAGGTAGGTTACTGATGTTTATCAGACGTTTTCGTGGCATGTTCTCGACCGATCTGGCGATCGACTTAGGGACAGCCAACACCCTGATCTATGTTCGCGGTCAGGGTATCGTGCTCAACGAGCCCTCGGTCGTGGCGATTCGTCAGGATCGTGCCGGGGGAGCGAAGACAGTGGTGGCGGTGGGTGAGGAGGCGAAGCTGATGCTCGGGCGCACGCCGCAGAACATCACCGCCATCCGCCCGCTGAAAGATGGCGTCATTGCGGACTTCACCGTCACCGAGAAGATGCTTCAGTACTTTATCCATAAGGTGCACGAGGCGCGCATGGTGCGCCCGAGCCCGCGGGTGGTGATCTGTGTGCCCTGCGGTTCGACCCAGGTGGAACGGCGGGCGATCAGGGAATCCGCGGCCGGGGCCGGGGCGCGGGAGGTCTATCTGATCGAGGAGCCGATGGCGGCGGCGATTGGTGCCGGGCTGCCGGTGGAGGAGGCGCGCGGCTCCATGGTGATCGACGTGGGCGGCGGCACCTCCGAGGTGGCGGTGATCTCACTGCACGGAATCGTGTATTCCAACTCGGTGCGGATCGGTGGGGACACCTTCGACGATTCCATCATCAACTACGTGCGCCGTAACTATGGCACCTTGATCGGCGAGGCCACGGCCGAGCGGATCAAGCACGCGGTCGGCTCGGCCTTCCCCGGCAACGAGGTGCTCGAGATCGAAGTCCGCGGGCGCAACCTGGCCGAAGGCATCCCGCGCAGTTTCACGCTCAACAGCAACGAAATTCTGGAATCCCTGCAGGAGCCCCTGGCGGGGATCGTCGGCGCGGTCAAATCGGCGCTCGAGCAGACCCCGCCGGAACTGGGTTCGGACGTGGCCGAGCGGGGCATCGTGCTGACCGGCGGCGGCGCCTTGCTGCGCGACTTCGATCGGTTGATCGAGGAAGAGACCGGTCTGCCGGTGATCGTGGCGCAGGACCCGCTGACCTGCGTGGCGCGCGGCGGCGGTAAGGCCCTGGAGATGCTCGATACCCGGGCGATCGACCTGCTCGCTACCGAGTAGCGGGGCGGTTTTCTCCGATCAAACCACTGTTTCTCCATGGGCCGTCGCCCACCTTCCGGGTGATCCTGGCGGTCCTCATGGCACTCGGGCTGATCGTGGCCGACGATCGCTACCAACGCTTGGGGGCGGTGCGCTCGGTCGTGGCAGTCGTGGTCTATCCGCTGCAATTGCTGGCGGATCTGCCGATCCGCTACGTCCGCGGTGCTCAGGGTCGACTGGTGGACGAGCGTCGGCTGCGCAATCAGAACCAGTCCTTGCGGCGCGAGAACATGCTCCTGAGTGCGCGTCTCCAGCAACTCGCGTCATTGGAGGCCGAGAACATGCGCCTGCGTGACCTCCTGGGTTCTTCCTTCAAGATCGGGGAGCGGGTCCTGATCGCGGAGATCCTGGAGGTGGATCTGGCCGATTACCGGCAGCAAGTCCTGATCAATAAGGGGACCAATTCCGGGGTTTATATGGGTCAGCCGGTGCTGGATGCCAACGCCGTGATGGGGCAGGTGGTCGCGACCAACCCATTCTCAGCCACCGTCCTGCTGATCACCGATGCCGATCATGCGCTTCCGGTGCAGGTGAATCGCAACGGGTTACGCACGATCGCTGCCGGGACCGGTCTCAGCCAGGAACTGGAACTCTTGCACATTCCCAAGAATGCGGACATCCGCATCGGCGATCTGCTGGTGACCTCCGGGATGGGCGGACGCTTCCCGCCGGGGTATCCGGTGGCGCGTGTCACGGCGGTCGGGCATGAGCCGGACAACCCCTTCACCGCGGTCAAGGCGGAACCCACCGCCCGGCTGGATCGCAGCCGCGAGGTCTTGTTGGTCTGGACCCTGACTCCCGACGAGCGTCCGAAGGTTCGCGGCCGGGGCGATCGCCCCGGTTCCAGCCCCACGGACTCCAGTCCGGGCGGGGCGCTGCCCGCCGGGCCATTCCCTTGAAAGAGGTTGCCCGGCGCGGTACCTGGGCGATCGTCGTCAGTCTCCTGGCGGCGCTGTTCCTCAGTATTCTGCCGATGCCCGGCTGGACGGAGGATTTCCGGCCCCAATGGGTGGTGCTGACCCTGATCTTCTGGTCATTGGCCCTGCCGCAGCGGGTGGGCGTTTTCTGGGCCTTTGGCACCGGGTTGGTGCTCGATGTGATGACCGGCGCGGTGCTCGGTCACCATGCCCTGGGGTTCTCGGTGGTCGTTTATCTGGTGGTGGAGCTTCATCAGCGGCTGCGCATTTTTCCCTTGTGGCAACAAACCCTGTTCGTCTGGGTGTTGTTATTGGTGGAGCGGCTGCTTTACCTGTGGGTGCTCGGCGCCACCGCCGCGCCGACTCCCACCCTGATCTACTGGGCACCCACCTTCATCGGCACCGCCCTGTGGCCCTGGACCTATGCGGTCCTGCGCGACCTCGGGCGCCGGGCCGGAGCCTGCTGAGCCATGTCGCGCGATTCCTGGCCCGTGGATTCGAGGCTTGCGGACCGGCAACGCGAGCAGCGCCTGGTCGCCACGCGCGCCATCATCGCCGGGGTCCTGGTCTTGGCCGCGCTGGCGGTGGTGGCGGTGCGGTTGACGCGGTTGCAGGTTCATGATCACGAACACTTCTCGGTGCTGTCGCGGGATAATCGGGTCAAGGTCCAGCCGGTCCCGCCCGCCCGCGGGCTGATCTACGATGCCAAGGGCGTCGTGCTGGCCGACAATCACCCCTCCTTTTCGCTCGAAGTCACCATCGAGAAAGTGGTCGATCTGGACGCGACCATCGCCGCCCTCGCTGCCATCATCCGGGTGGACGACAAGGATCGGGAACGTTTCGCGCGGATGAAACGTCAGCGCGTGCGCTTTCAGGGCGTCCCGGTGCGGCTCAATCTGACCCCGGAGGAGGTGGCGCGCTTCGCCCTGGACAGCTATCGCTTTCCCGGCGTGGAGGTCCATGCGGAACTGCTGCGCACCTATCCTTATGGCGAGCTGACGGCCCATGTCCTTGGTTATGTGGGGCGGATCAATGAGCAGGAAATGGAGCGCATCGATACCAGCGACTACGCCGGGACCAATTTCATCGGCAAGGGCGGCGTGGAAAAGGCGCATGAGTCACTGCTGCATGGGCACGTGGGATATCAGCAGGTGGAGGTGAACGCCCGCGGGCGGGTCCTGCGGACGCTGGAAGGCAAGCCTCCGGTGCCGGGTCGTGATCTGCACCTGTTTCTGGATATCGAGGTGCAGCGCGCCGCTACGCGGGCACTGGGCGATCATCGCGGGGCCGTGGTGGCCGTGGACCCGCGCACCGGCGGGGTCCTGGCCCTGGTGAGTCAGCCGAGCTTCGATCCCAACCCGTTTGTCGAGGGCATCGGGAAGAAGGACTACCATGCCTTGCTCTATTCGCCCGACAAGCCGCTCTACAATCGGGCGGTTCGCGGTCAGTACCCGCCGGGATCGACGGTCAAACCCTTTGTCGGTCTGGCCGGGCTGGTCACCGAGGTGACCAACGCCCGCAAGGTCACCTACTGCCCCGGCTATTACCGGCTCCCCGGCCAGAGTCACCGGTATCGCTGCTGGCGGCGCGGCGGGCATGGGGCCGTGGCCTTGGAGGCGGCGCTGGTGCAATCCTGTGATGTGTATTTCTACGATCTCGCCCATGCGATCGGGATCGAGCGTCTCAAGCCGTTTCTGGGCGAGTTTGGCTTCGGTTCACGCACCGGGATCGACGTGGCCGGCGAGATGAGCGGGCTGGTGCCGTCGAAAGAGTGGAAGGAGCAGGTGCGCAAACAAGTCTGGTATCCGGGCGAAACGCTGATTGTCGGGATCGGCCAGGGCGCCTTTCTGGCCACGCCCTTGCAGCTCGCGGTCGCCACCGCGAGCTTGGCCAGTCGTGGACATTTCTTCCAGCCGCGCGTCGCGCGCAGCGCCCAACTGCCGGGAGCGCCGGCGGCGGAGGACCTGCCGGTGGTCTCCCACCAAATCGACGTGGCCGACCCGCGCCGCTGGGACCAGATCATCCGTGCCATGACCCAGGTGGTGGAGGGGGCGCGGGGGACCGCCAAGGGCATCCGCAGTCAGGACTATCGGATTGCCGGCAAGACCGGCACCGCGCAGGTCTTCACCTTGGGTCAGAACCAGTCATACAACGCGGCGCGCATCGACGAGCGGATGCGTGATCACGCGCTCTTCATCGCTTTTGCGCCGGTGGACGACCCGCGGATTGCGGTAGCGGTCATCGTGGAGAATGGCGGGCATGGGGGTTCGACCGCGGCCCCGGTGGCGCGCAAAGTCATCGATGCCTATCTCGGGGGATCGACACCGATGACCGACCCAGGACCAGCCGATGGCGACTAGGCCCCTGGCATCCGGTTTCCAGTCGGTGGTCGACCGGCGCGCGGGTTTCCTGCGGCGTCTGCATCTCGATACCCCACTCCTGGGGGGGTTGTTCTTGCTCTGCGCCTTCGGTCTGGCTGTCCTGTTCAGTGCCGGGGACCGCGATTTCGCCGTGGTCGAGCGCCAGTTGTTGCGGCTCGCCCTGGCATTCGGACTCATGTTCGTACTGGCTCAGGTCTCGCCCGATCACCTGCGCCGCTGGTCGCTCCCGCTGTATGTGCTGGGTGTTCTGATGCTGTTGGCGGTGCTGCTGTTCGGCGACGTGGGCAAGGGTGCCCAGCGTTGGCTCGACCTGGGGGTGGTGCGTTTTCAGCCATCGGAACTGCTCAAGCTCGCCGTGCCCATGGCGGTCGCCTGGGTCTTGGCCGCGCGGCCCTTGCCGCCCGGTCTGCCGCGCGTGCTGGCGGTCGCCCTGCTGATCCTGGTCCCGGTGGTCCTGATCGCCAAACAACCGGATCTGGGCACCGCGATCCTAGTGGCCGGGGCGGGGATCACGGTGCTGTTCATCGGGGGCCTGGGCTGGCGTTTCATCCTGCTGACGAGTGGGGCCGCGGGCGCCTTGGCGCCGCTGCTGTGGCACACGATGCGGGATTATCAGCGGCAGCGGGTCCTGACCTTTCTGGACCCCTCGTCGGATCCGCTGGGCTCCGGTTACCACATTATCCAGTCGCAGATCGCCATCGGCTCCGGCGGCCTGTATGGCAAGGGCTGGTTGAACGGCACCCAGTCCCACCTGGAGTTTCTGCCGGAGCGTCACACCGATTTTATTTTTGCGGTGATCGGGGAGGAGTTCGGTCTGTTCGGGATCCTGGTGCTGCTCGCCCTGTATCTTTTTCTCATCTATCGCGGGCTCGTGATCGCGGTGAATGCCCCGGACACCTACGGGCGGTTGCTCGCCGGGGGCCTGTCGCTGGTGTTCTTCATCTATGTCTTCGTCAACACCGGCATGGTCACCGGCTTGCTGCCCGTGGTCGGTGTGCCGCTGCCGCTGATCAGCTACGGCGGGACCTCCATGGTCACGCTGATGGCTGGTTTTGGTATGTTGATGGCGATCCAGACGCATCGCAAATAGCTTTGTATTGAGCATCTTTGCGGATATACTCAAAGTAATGCCTGATAATTTAAACCGCGTCCGGCGCGAAATGCGTAGTTTTCATGGTGTGTTCGGCCTTGGGGGTTCAACCAACCTCGGTGGAGACGCTGTTTGAAATTTCAGTTTCTTGGAGCTTGACACGCGGTGGCGTTTACCGAAAAAAACCGGGGGAGTGGTCCAATGAACGCGCGCAACGCGAGCTTTCAAGAGGCGTCGAGGCGCCGACGCTCTGCCGTCGCGGCCCGTGTCCTGCAAGCGGCCGCCATCGGCGGCTTGCTGCTGGCGCTGGGCGGCTGCGCCAGCCGGGGGGGCGATACGGCGGATGGTGCACCCGGTGATCGGGGTTTGAATTTGGCTGACACTCCGGATGCGGTCCCGCGCGTGGAGCCCCGCTCCAAGTATGGGAACATGGCCACCTACGTTGTGCGCGGCAAGCGCTATTACACAAAGCAGGACAGTCAGGGGCATGTGGAGCGGGGGATGGCGTCCTGGTACGGAAAGAAATTCCACGGGCAAAAAACCAGTTCCGGCGAGCGCTACGATATGTACTCGATGACGGCGGCCCACAAGACGCTGCCGCTGCCGACCTATGCGCGAGTGACGAATGTGGAAAATGGTCGGAGCGCGGTCGTGCGCATCAACGACCGGGGGCCGTTCCACGGGCCGCGGGTCATTGATCTGTCCTATGCCGCGGCCACCAAAATCGGGGTGGTCGCGAACGGCACGGCGCTGGTCGAGGTGCGGGCCATTGATCCGAGGCGTCCCGCTACCGACCCCGGAACCTCGCGCGGACCTTTCCTCGCGGCCAAACAACCGCCGGCCCGCTCGCCGACGATGACCGCCGGTACGGCATCGCGGCGGAGCGCGGGTCCGGCCAAAGCGTCCGCGTCGCGCGACCGGGCCGTTGCCGCGGCACTCGCCGCCATCGAACCCAAACCGCCGACGCGGCCCGCGGCGGACACCAGGGCGCCCTCGTCGCTGCAATCGGCGGCTGACCAGTCCGCGGTCGTCGCCGCGCAGAGCGCTGCAGCCTCCGAGACCAGGGCAGCCGCCGCGCCCGCGGGTTCAGCCGTCGCCGCGGATGTCGGCGGGGCAGGGACGACCAGCCTCTATCTCCAGGTGGGTGCCTTCGGCGATCCGCACAACGCCGAGCGTCTGCGCGAGCGACTGACAACCCAGTTGGCGGAGCAGGTGCGCGTGCAGCGCCCCGCGGAGGGCGGCGCCAATCTCTACAAGGTCCGCGTCGGCCCCTTTGGATCGGAGGGCGAGGCGCGGCGGGTGTCCGCCAAGCTGTCGACCCTTGGCGTGAGCGAACCGCGGCGGGTCTGGAACTGAGGCGGTTTCCGGCAATCGCCTAAGGCGAGTGTCAAATAGCCGGCGCACGGTTAGAATTAAGCGCCATTCGCCTGCTACCACCGCGAGTCTCCGATTACTCCCCATGAAGTTGCATCCCGCGCTGCTGCTCCTGTGTCTGCTTGCCCTCCTGCCCGCGCGGCTTGGGGCGCAGGGGGCATCGAGCACCCCGACCACCCCTTCAATCAACCCCCCGGCGGCGCCTCAGGCGGTGCCGAGCATCCCGGCCCCACCTCAGATCGAGGCCAAGAGTTATCTCCTGGTGGACTTCAATACCGGTGCCGTCCTGGCTGAGTCCAACGCCGACCTGCGGCTGGAGCCGGCCAGTCTGACCAAGATCATGACCGGCTACACCCTCTATCGGGAACTGACCGAGGGGCATGCGCACCTGACCGACCAGGTGCTGATCAGTGAGAACGCCTGGCGCACCGGCGGCTCCAAGATGTTCGTCGAGGTCGGCAAGCGGGTCGGCCTGGAGGACCTGCTCAAGGGCATGATCATCCAGTCCGGCAACGATGCAAGCGTTGCCCTGGCCGAACATGTGGCGGGCAGCGAGCAGGTCTTTGCGGAGTTGATGAATGCCCAGGCCCAACGGCTGGGAATGAGTAACTCTCACTTCGTGAACGTCACCGGGCTGCCCGATGACAACCACTACACCACCGCCCGCGATATCGCCAAGGTCACCGTCGCCCTGATCCGTGAGTTTCCGCAGTACTATGTGTGGGACGGGACCAAGGAGTACGAATACAACGGCATCAAGCAGCAGAATCGCAACCGTCTGCTGTGGCGGGACGCGACCGTGGACGGCGTCAAGACCGGCTATACCCAAAACGCCGGCTACTGCCTGGTCGCCTCCGCCAAGCGCGATGACATGCGTTTAGTCTCGGTGGTTCTGGGAGCCAAGAATCCGGAGGCGCGTGCCTCGGCCAGTCTGGAACTGCTGAACTATGGCTTCCGCTTCTACGAAAGCCATCGGCTTTATCCGGGCGGCGAACCGGTGAAAAACCTGCGGGTCTGGAAGGGCGATCGGGAGGAGGTCCCGATCGGTCCGGCGCGTGATGTCCTGGCGACCATTCCGCGTGGTCGCTACGCGGAGTTGAGCGCCCGCATGGATCAGGTGCCGACGCTCACCGCGCCGATCGCGCAAGGTACCCGGATGGGCGACATCGTCGTCACCCTGGCCGGCGAGGAGATCACCCGGGTTCCGCTGGTGGCGCTCGAGGCCGTGGCCGAGGGCGGCCTGTGGGAGTGGACGCGGGATACCGTGTTGCAGTGGTTTTGATCGGCGTAACATAAACAAGGTGCTTGTGGGCGATGGCTGAACCGATTGAACCGATTGAACCGATTGAACCGATTGAACCGATTGAACCGATTGAACCGATCGAACCGCTGTCCGCGCCGCCGTCCGCCGCGCCGACGCTGCTTGAGTTCCCCTGCAGCTACCCCATCAAAGCGGTCGGGCGGGCGGAGGGTGAGTTCGCTGCTCTGGTCGTCGCGATCGTGCGTCGACATGCCCCGGAATTCGACGCGGCCACCGTCAGCCTGCGCGAGAGCAGCGGCGGCAAGTGGCTGGCGGTGACCGTCACGATCCAGGCCGAGAGCCGGGCTCAACTCGATGCGATTTACCAGGACCTGACTGACGACGAACGGGTGATCTGGGCCCTGTAAGGCGATTGGCGGACACTATCACGCAGTCGGGCATGAACGCCGGGGCACCGCTCGTCATCCGCCGCCTGGCCGGGCTCCAGGATTACCGTGCGACCTGGGAGGCGATGCGTGCCTTCACCGACGCGCGCGATGCGGACACCCCGGACGCGATCTGGCTGCTGGAACACGCACCGGTTTTTACCCTGGGTCAGGCCGGTCGCCCGGAGCATCTCCGTGATCCGGGCGCCATTGCGGTGGTGCAGACCGATCGCGGCGGTCAGGTGACCTACCATGGCCCCGGCCAGATCATCGCCTACCTGCTCTTCGACCTGCGCCGCTCGGGAGTCGGCGTCAAGCGCCTGGTCCATTTGCTGGAGCAGGCGGTGATTGAACTGCTTGCCGCGGTTGGGATCGCCGCCGAGGCCCGTGCGGACGCACCTGGGGTTTATGTCGCCGGGGCCAAGATCGCCGCGCTTGGTTTGCGGGTCCGCCACGGGTGCAGCTACCACGGCGTGGCGCTCAATATCGACATGGACCTCGAACCCTTCCGCCGGATCGACCCCTGCGGCTATCCGGGGCTCGCGGTCACCCAGGTGGCGGATCTGACCACCGGGGTGGACTTCGACGCGACGGCCACGGCGCTGGGCGCGTCCTTGCAGCGGGTGTTGCGGCAGGCGTCGCCGGGATGAGCGATCAGCCTTGGTTGGCGCCGGTCCCCGGCGGCCCGACGCGAATGAAATCTAGCGCGCACCGGTGTCGCGAGAGCCCGTAACGCGTCCGTCGTTTCACCCGCCCGCCCGGAGTCTCGGCAACGCGCTCGGGGCGGTCAGTTGAACAACTGCAAGCGCCTGGTACCGAGGAGTTTACGGTTCAGGGTGAGCCACAGTTCAGACTGCTCGGGGCGCAGGCTCGGGAAGTAATCGCGGTGGGCCGCCAAGGTCACGCCGTCCAGGCTGACACGGACGGGTAATCCGGCCTTGGTGTAGTTGTGGACGACGATGATCGGTGTATCCAGCGGGGCAGGGGCCGTGACCGGCACGGCAAAGGTCAGGTCCAGCCTGTTGTTGAGCGCATCGGTTTCCCAAGTGCCATAAACCGGGCTGTAGCCTGGCGGGTTATACGACTTGTTATCGCTGCGTCCCACCCCTGCCGCGCCTTGTGTCCGCACCGTGCCCACGCTGGCGGTCAGCCGCGACAGGCTGATGGTTTCGGCTTGTCTCGCCATCGCTTGCGTCGGATTGGCCGAGTGCGGATCGAGAACAACATACACACTATAGCTGGCTTTAGGGTAGCCGCTGACTGCATAGCCATTGCTGCTGGTGAACCCGCTGTTGCCCAACGACCCCCAGTCTGCTCCCCACGCCAGCCGCTTGTTGCTGGTGGTCTGCAGGGCGTTGGCGACGGAGTATTGAATCAGTTGATAGGCCCAGTCGCTGCTGCACGGCAGCGTGTGGCGATAGCCGGCACCGACACCTTGGTCGTTTTCGCAGACCATGCCCATGGTCGCGCTGGTCCTGCCCCGCCAGACCGGCGCCTGCCAGTTGTTGTAGCCGCCCGCGTTTTGCCGGGCGATCACTTGAGTGCCGGCCAAGCCCATCTCCGCGTCCACCGTCGACGTCCAGAGCGCGTCATAGGGCGCGCCCTTGTTCAGTTGTGCGTAAGTCCAACCGTTGTTCATGGTGAACGGATTGCCCAGCGTGGTGAATTGGTAGCTGTCGCCCCAGGCCACGCCGCCGACCACATCCGCACCACTGCCGCCCTCGATCTTCATGTCGCCATAGGGCGCCCGGAAATCCGCGTCCACCGCATGGTCAGGCGCGGCCGAGAGATCGAAAGTGACCGTCCACAGCGGATAATTGCGCCCGGTGGCGAACATCCAGTGGATGCGCACCGGCATCGAATAGGCCGTGACAAATTGGCGGCGGGTGTCACCGCTCCCGTTCAGCCAGGTCCAGGGATCAATTGCATGGTTGGCCAGCGCCGCCGCCGTCAGGCCGTAACGGACATAGTTCAGCGTGTATTCGTGGATGGCATGGTGGCTGCCCGTGAACAGCTTACTGTAGGTGGCGCCGGTGCCTGAACCCAGCGGCGAATCATTCTTGCCGTAGGCATTGGCGAACGACGGGTTGCTCAAGTGCGAGACGATATAGCCGAAACCTGCCGCGCTGGTGCTGCCGGGGTTCACCGTCCGTGTTGTGTTGTTCGCCAACTGGTAGGTGAACTGTTTGGCGTTGCCGCCCTTGCTGGTGTCATTGCGCGCCAACGCCGCGCTGCGCAGTTTGCAGGCGTTGTCGTACCAGAGGTATTGGTCGTTCACAAAGCCGTTCAGAGGCTTGCCCGCGTTGGCGACTCCGGAATCCACCGCCAGGGCCCGGCAGGCGCTGCCCTCGCCGATCTGAAGCAGGGCAATGTTGTCCACGTTGAAACCAGCGCCGCTCTGTCCCAGACCCTCTTGCAGATTCAACCGGGTCATCGCCGTCAACTGACCGCACAGCGCGTCAATGGGAATGCTGACGGTGGACCAGGTGTCGGCGGCCAGGGCCGGTGTGGCATAGCCGCCCAACGGAATCTGCGATCCGAGGACGCCGCTGTTTTCCAATGTCACCACCAGCGCCGCGATTTTCGGGACGTTGGCGGCGGTGCCGGGGTTGATGTCGAAGGTGATGGCCGACACGCCCGCCAGGGTGAGCGGACCGGTGTCGCGGTTCAGGCTCAATGCGCCCCAGGCGCCGGTGACCGCCACCCGGAGCGACGCCGTACCGGATTTCTTGATGACGGTGTCTTGGGCGAGGGAGACGTTCCAACTCCAGTCAGCCCAACCGCTGCCGAGACTGTCGACATAGGCAAATTCCGCGGCGGTCAGGGTACTGACCGACAACGTGGCGACGAGCGCGGCGACGGCGCGGCGGGGCAGGGACGAGGATTGGGTCTGTGTGTGCATGAACGTTCTCCCGTAAGCGATTGATCGATCAAGAGAGCCGTCTGCCGTCCGGGCGGGGATGGATCATAATGCGAGTTAGGCCGGCTGATCTGGCAGTTGGATCATAGACCTCAAGCCCCATCGCGACTATCGTCATAACAATAATCACGTCAATGACCCGATCCTCCACCGGCGGACCAGGTGACCTCAACGGATCAATGCCCAAGGTCACCTTGGGTTCGGTTACACTTTTGTGCAGTGCACGATGAACCCCCGTTGGACCCCCGACCCCCCCATGATTCCCGACAGCCAGCCACGCATCCGCGAGATCCCTTACAACTACACCTCGTTTTCCGATCGGGAAATCGTGATCCGCTTCCTGGGCGAACCGATGTGGGCGCTCATCGATACCTTGCGCGGGACCCGGCGGACCGGCCGCTCGGCACGCATGCTCTTCGAGGTGCTGGGGGACATGTGGGTCATCACCCGCAATCCTTATCTGCAGGACGATCTGCTGGAGAACCTCAACCGGCGCCGGCTACTGCTGGGCGCGCTGGACCATCGCCTGGATCAGTTCGAGCAGCGGCTGAACGACAACGCGTCGGCGGCACAACTGCTGGCCAGCGCGCGTGCCGCCGTGGCCCGCTTCAAGGACTGGTTCGAGACCGAGCGCGCGGCGCGGGCGCGGCTGCGCACGGCGCTGGCCGGCATCACCCGCCGGGACAACCTCGATTTCGGCGGCCTGGCGCGAGTCTCGCACGCGACCGATGCGACCGACTGGCGGGTCGAGTTGCCCTTCGTCGTCATCACCCCGGATACCGAGGCCGAGGTGGCGCCGATCGTGCGCGCCTGCATCGACTGCGGCCTGAGCCTGATTCCGCGCGGCGGCGGCACCGGCTATACCGGCTCGGCCGTCCCGCTGCACCCGATGACGGCCGTCATCAACACCGAAAAGCTCGACGACCTGTCCGCCGTGGAGCGCATCGCGCTGCCCGGCGTGGCGGAACTGGTCCCGACCGTACGGTGCGGTGCCGGCGTGGTCACCCGCCGGGTCTCGGATCTGGCGGACGCCAACGGGCTCGCCTTCGCGGTCGACCCGACCTCGCAGGATGCCTCCTGCATCGGCGGTAACGTGGCGATGAACGCCGGGGGCAAGAAGGCGGTGCTCTGGGGCACGGCCCTGGATAATCTGGTGTCCTGGCGCATGGTCACCCCGGACGCGGACTGGCTCCTGAGCGAGCGCCTGGACCACAATCTGGGCAAGATCCACGAGCAGCAGACCGTGCGTTTCCGCCTCTCGCGCTTCGCCCCGGACGGCACCACGCCAAAGGGCGAGCCCGAAATCCTGACCATGTCCGGCAGCGCCTTGCGCACCGTCGGGCTGGGTAAGGACGTGACCGATAAGTTTCTGTGCGGACTCCCCGGCGTCCAGAAGGAGGGTTGCGACGGCATCATCACCTCCGCCTGTTTCATCCTGCACCGGATGCCGGACCAGGTGCGCACCGTCTGTCTGGAGTTTTTCGGGACCGACCTCGAGCTGGCGGTGCCGGCCATCTGCGAGATCAAAGATTCGGTCGACGCTTTGCCGGACGTGCAGGTGGCGGGTCTGGAGCACCTCGACGAGCGCTACATCCGGGCGGTGGGCTATACCACCAAGGCCAATCGTCGGGAGCTGCCGAAGATGGTCCTGATCGCCGACCTGGTGAGCGACGCTGAGGCGGCCGTCACGGCCGCGGCCGAGCGTGTCGTCGCACTGGCACGGGCGCGCGATGCCGAGGGCTTCATCGCCGTCAGTGCCGAGGCGCGCAAACGCTTCTGGCTGGACCGCGCCCGCACCGCCGCCATCTCCCGTCACACCAATGCGTTCAAGATCAACGAGGACGTGGTGATTCCCCTGCCGCGGCTGGCGGACTACAGCCGCGGCATCGAACGGATGAACATCGAGCAGTCGATCAGGAACAAGGACGCGATCATGGCCGCTGTTCTCGACTACCTGGCGCAGGGGTTGCCCGAGGCGCGCCCGGCGGGCGATTACGACGACTCCGCCGAGGAGACGGCCATCCTCGACGCCAAGCGCGACGCCGCCCGCGCCGTCGTGACCGGTGCCCGCACCCGCTGGCAGACGGTGCTGGCTCAGCTCGATGCACCGGCGAGCGCACATCTGTCATTACTCGATGCGCCGGCGCAAGCGCGGCTGCGGCCGAACGACCTGCTGCTGGATCTGATGCTGCGGCGCGACCTGCGGCAGTCTTATCGCGAGGAGGTCGGCGCCCGGCTCGCCGAGATCTTCGCCGGGCAGGACCTGACCGGCGTGCGCGAACGGCTCGCCGCCATTCACCGCCGGGGGCGCGACTCCCGGCTCTTCATCGCCCTGCACATGCACGCCGGGGATGGCAATGTCCATACCAACATCCCCGTCCATTCAGCCGATTATGCGATGCTGCAGGAGGCCGATCGGATGGTCGACCGGATCATGGCGCTGGCCGGTGCGCTGGGCGGGGTCATCTCCGGGGAGCACGGGATCGGCATCACCAAGCTGCGCTACCTGGAGTCGGCGAAGCTCGCCGCCTTCGTCACCTACAAAGCGCGGGTGGACCCGCGCGGCCGGTTCAACCCCGGCAAGCTGATGCCGGGCTCCGGACTCGCCGGCGCCTATACGCCCTCACTGCGGTTGGTCCAGCAGGAGGCAATCATCCTGGAGGAGAGTGAACTCGGCGCACTCAACGACGACGTGAAGCACTGTCTGCGCTGCGGCAAATGCAAACCCAAGTGCATGACCCATGTCCCGCGCGCCAACCTGCTCTATTCGCCGCGCAATAAGATCCTGGGCACCGGACTCATCATCGAAGCCTTTCTTTACGAAGACCAGACCCGGCGCGGATTGTCGCTGCGTCACATCGATGAGATGAATGATGTGGCCGATCACTGCACCGTCTGTCACAAGTGTATGAACCCCTGTCCGGTATCGATCGATTTTGGCGATGTGACCATGCGCATGCGCCGTATCCTGGTCAGCCGCGGCCAGAAACGGTTCAATCCGGGGGCCTGGGCGGCCATGCAATTCCTCAACACCACCCACCCGCGCACCATCCGCTATCTGCGCAAGGGCCTGGCCCAGTGGGGGTTTGCCGCGCTCAACCTGGCGCATGGGGCGGCGCGCACCCTGGGTCTCACTCACCGGCGCACCGCGCACCCCAGGGCCACCACCGGCCGGCCGGCCATCGCCGGTCAAGTGCTGGACCTGGTGAGCCGTCCGATTCGGGTGCAATTGCCCAAGCGCGGTTTCCGCCAGGTGCTGGATCTGGAGGACCGCACCCAGGTGCCCATCCTGCGCGATCCGCACCAGAGCGCGGACGATGCCGAGGCGGTTTTCTACTTCCCCGGCTGCGGGTCGGAACGTCTGTTCTCGGATGTCGGGCTGGCCGTACTCGCCATGCTCTACCGCCAGGGCGCCCAGATCGTCCTGCCCCCCGGCTATCTCTGCTGCGGCTATCCGCAACGCGCCTCCGGCCTGGAAGCGCGCGGCCGGCAGCTCACCATGGACAACCGCGTCCTCTTCCATCGCGTCGCCAATACACTCAACTATCTGGATATCCGCACCGTCCTGGTGTCCTGCGGCACCTGCATGGATCAACTCCTGCAATACGAGTTCGGGCAGATCTTCCCCGGTTGCCGATTACTCGATATCCACGAGTGGCTGATGGAAAAAGGCGTCAGTCTCGCTGGCGTGCCCGGGGTTCAATACCTCTACCACGACCCCTGTCACACGCCCATGAAGACCTATGCCCCGGTCAAAGTGGCCGCGAGCCTGATGGGCCAGGATGTACGGCTCTCCGAGCGCTGCTGCGGCGAGGCCGGCACCCTGGGCACCGCCCGGCCCGACATCGCCAATCAGGTGCGCTTCCGCAAACAAGAGGAACTGACTGCCGCCATCCGCGGCCTGACCGGAACCGACCGTGTGACCAACGGCGAGGTCAAACTGCTGACCGCCTGTCCGGCCTGTCAGCAGGGGCTCGCCAAGTACGCGGACGACACCGGACTCACCACGGACTACATCGTCGTCGAATTGGCCCGCCGGCTGCTCGGCGAGGGATGGCAGACCGCTTTCATCCGGCAGGTACAGGCCGGCGGAATCGAGCGGGTATTGCTGTAGGGTGCGATGAGCGACAGTAAATGCCCCCGCCGCTGATCGAGCCGCATCGGCCAGGCAGCATCGGGGTGGATCGTCCGCACCAGGCACTCAAGCCGTCGGCAGGTCCCCTGCACACTTCAGCAGAAAATCCTGTGATGGCTGTAGGAAAAATCTGAAGAGTGTTGGCGCCGGACAAAAATCATGATCCACGCCATGTTCCAGTCCCCTTGTTGGGCTACACTCCCCCTGTGTCTTTTCGTCCTGTGTCCGTGCGGGCTGGCAGTTGCTGCCACTCGGTTGTCATTTCAACCGGTGAGTCGGCGGCGGCGCCCCACCCGACCGCAGGTCGGCAAGCCCGAAAACCGACAAAGGCTTGCAGCAGCGGCCTGGCCGCATGAGAGGGATTTTTTCGAGCATCGGGCAGGCCGCCCGGTGTGTTGTCAACCTGAGGAGAGCGAGAAATGAAGAGCGCGCGGCAGAACTTCAGCGGGTTCGTGTTCGGCGTCATTGGTGCGGTCTGTCTCACCGCGGGAGCGGCCCCGCCCCCGGCGTATGGTGCATCACCCGATCCGAATCCGCCGGTGCCGACCGCGCGGTCGGCGCAGCAGGATGAGTGTCTGGGCCGCGGCGCAATCCGCGCTTACAGCGACCGGACCGGACTCGTCAACTTTGTCGGGACTCCTGCCGGTGAGCGCGGCCTGACGGTGGCGGGTGTCGCCGACGGGGTTCGTCCGGAGCAGGCGGCGCGCACCTATCTGTCCAATTGCGGTGCGCACTTCGGTCTGCGCGACCAAGGTCAGGAACTGACGCTCAAACGCGAATCACAGGCCGAAAAGGGCAGTTCGGTGGTGAAGTTTCAGCAGTCACACCGCGGCGTCCCGGTGATTGGCGCCGAGTTGAATGTGCAGCTCGACGCCAACCGCGGCGTCCAGATGGTGAATGGTGAAATCCTGCCGGATGTCGCAGTCGATACCAACCCCCGCGTGACCGCCGCCGCGGCCCGTGCCGCCGCGCGGACCGCGGTTGCGAATGAGTACCAGCTCCTCGGCGCGCAGCGCGCCGGCCTCACGGTCACCGGAGCCGATCTTTGGATCTATGAGCCGGAACTGATCGGCTTCCAAGGCCCAACCGCCCTGGTCTGGCGGATGACAGTGACGCGGAGCGATCCGCCCGCCCTGCGGCAATTGGTCCTGGTCGATGCCCGGGACGGCACCGTGCTGCTCAGCCTGAATCAGATCGATACGGCCAGGAACCGGACGACCTATGATATGAACAATGGGACCAGCTATCCCGGTACGCTGCGCTGTGCGGAATCCAACCCGGACTGCAATGGCGGAGACCGGGATGAGGTCAATGCTCATCTCTATTCCGGCGACACCTATAATTTCTATTTGTCTAACCACAACCGCGATAGCATCAACAATGCCGGGATGGCCCTGAACTCCCATGTTCATTATTCCACAGGCTACTGCAACGCCTTCTGGGATGGCAGTCGCATGACCTACGGCGACGGCTGCAGCATCGTGGTTGACGATGTCGTGGCCCACGAGATGACACACGGTGTAACCCAGTACGAATCGGGGTTGATCTATGCCAATCAGTCCGGGGCCATCAATGAAGCCTTCTCGGACATCTGGGGCGAATGGATCGACCTGTCGAATAACCGCGGAACCGATACGGCAGCGGTCCGGTGGCTGATGGGTGAGGATGCCTCGATCGGCGCCATTCGCGACATGAAGAATCCCCCCGCCTTTTCCGATCCCGACCGTATGGGCAGTCCCTATTATTATGTCGGCAGCGGCGACAACGGCGGCGTCCACTCCAATAGCGGCGTCGGTAACAAGGCTGCGTATTTGATCACTGACGGTGATACGTTCAACGGCTACACCATCACCGGTATCGGCATCACCAAGGCGGCCAAGATCTTCTATAAGGTTCAGGCCGATATTCTGACCTCCGGCGCCACTTACGCGATGTTGGGGTCGGCCCTGTCGAGCGCCTGCGACCTGCTGGTCGGCACCAGTTCGATCACCGCTGCCGACTGCACTCAGGTCCGCAATGCGACCTATGCCACCGAGATGGTCTCTCCCGGCGGGCTCACGGCGCCGTCGAACCTCGCTGCCACTGCGGTCTCCTCGACCCAGACCGATCTCGCCTGGACCGACAACAGCTCTAATGAAACCGGCTTCCGCATCGAGCGCAAGACCGGCGCCACCGGGACCTGGGCGCAGATCGCCACCACCGGTGCCAACGTCGTGAGCTATAGCAACAGCGGATTGACCGACGGCACAGTGTATTATTACCGCGTGCAGGCCTACAACAGTGTCGGGACTTCCGGTTATTCGAACGAGGCGACGACCGCCTGTTCGTTGCCGATCGGTGTCGGCACCACGGTCAGCGGTGCGCTCACCACCGCGGATTGCCGTTCGACGCTGCGCTCCGGCGCCTATTATGACGGCTACACCTTCAGCGCGACGGCCGGTGCCACCTACACCATCACGCTGAACTCAACCGCCTTCGACGCCTATCTGTATCTGCTCAACGGCAGTAGCGTGGTCGCGCAGAACGACGACAGCAACGGCGGATTAAACTCCAGCATCGTCTATACCGCGCCGGCCGCGGGCATACTGACGATCCAGGCGACGTCCTATGCCGCGAATGCGACCGGTGCCTACACCGTCGCACTGGCCGGCCCGACGACCCCGATCCCGGCCGCACCGTCGAACGCCACGGCCGCCGTCGTCTCCGCTTCGCAGATCAACCTGGGCTGGCAGGACAACAGCACCAATGAGTCCGGTTTCCGGATCGAGCGCAAGACGGGGGCCACGGGGACTTGGGCGGAAATCGCCACGTCCGCGTCCAATACCACGAGCTACAGCAATACCGGCCTGAGCGCCGGCACCTACTACTATCGGGTGAGAGCCTATAACTCCGGCGGGAACTCCGGTTATTCCAACGAGATCAGCGCCACGATCCCGGTGACCTGTAGTTCGTCCACGACGCCGATCACACCCAATAGCTCATTGAGCGGGACATTGGCGGTCACCGACTGTCGGTCGTCGGTGCGGGGGAGCACCTACTACTATGACAATTTCAGCTTGGCGGTGACCGCGGGGTCGATCTATACCATCACGCTGAACGCAACCGCCTTTGATACCTATCTCTACCTGCTCAACGGCAGTGTGGTGCTGGCGCAGGACGATGACAGCAACGGGTCGAACAATGCCCGTATCGTTTATACCGCAACCGCCGCGGGGACCTTGACGATCCACGCCACTTCCTGGGCCTCGTCCGCCATTGGGGCCTATACCGTATCGGTGGCCCTCGGCACGCTGCCGTCAGCGCCGACGAACCTGACGGGCGCGGCGGGCTCCGCGACTCAGGTCAATCTGAGTTGGGCGGATACGTCCAGTAACGAGACGGGGTTCAGGGTCGAGCGCAAGCTCGGTGCGTCCGGGGTCTGGGGGCAGATCGGCACCACCGCCGCCAACACCTCCAGCTACAGCAACACCGGGCTGACCGCCAACACGACCTATTATTACCGGGTCATGGCCTATAATGCGGCCGGCAATTCCGGTTATTCGAACGAGTTCAGTGTCACAACACCGGCTGCCTGTAGTTCCTCGACGACAGCGATGGTGAGCGGCGGCACGGCAAGCGGAACGCTCTCGGTAACCGACTGTCGCGCGACGGTTCGGCCCAATAGCTTCTTCGACAGCTTCACCTTCACCGCGACCGCTGGTACGACCTACACCATCGGGATGAACTCGACGGCATTCGACGCCTATCTGTACCTGTTCGACAGTGCCGGTAGCCAGGTCGCTGCAAACGACGACAGCGATGGGTCGACGAACGCGCGGATCAGCTACACCGCGACCACCTCGGGCACCTTCACGATCCAGGCGACATCGTTCGGCAGTTCCTCCACGGGTGCCTACACCGTGAGCCTGGCGGCAAGCTGCGGGTCGACACCGATCGGTGCCGGTACACCGGTCAACGGTACACTGGCGACGACGGACTGTCGCTCGACCCAGCGGACGGGCAGCTACTCCGATAGCTACACCTTTGCCGCAACGGCGGGCAGCACTTATCGGGTCACCCTGACCTCGACCGCCTTTGACGCCTACCTGTATCTGCTCAACAGTGCAGGCGCGGTAGTGGCGTACAACGACGACAGCAATGGATCGCTCAACGCCTTGATCAGCTACACCGCCACGACCTCGGAGACCTTAACGATCCAGGCGACGAGCTACAGCTCGGGGAGTACCGGGGCCTACGTCCTGACCCGTAACTGAGCGGGGCACAGGTCAGCCCGACAGCCAATCGCGTGATTGGCATCGGCGATCCCGGCGGTGACGGCCTTGCGGTTCGTTGCCGTCGGGATCGGCCTTGATGGCCCTGACCCGCGTGGCGCCTGCGGTGTCGTGCCAGCTCCCATCTGGAACTGGAGATAATCACCGCCGGGCGGAACGATGATTAATGCCCGGACAGCTGTCCCATCGAACTCCGGAACGATCATCAGACAGCCGATTGAATATCTGAAGATGACCAACAGATTGCTCACCCGCTTGGATGAAATCGGTGCATCGCTCGAACGCTCAGGCCATGCCTTGGCGCTGATCGGTCTGGGCTCCGTCGGCGTTGAACTGGAGCGACTGGATGCCTGGTCGGACCTGGATTTTTTCGCGATCGTGGAGCAGGGCTACAAGGGGCGCTATCTCAGCAATCTCGATTGGTTGAGTTGCCCGTGTCCGCTCGCCTACCAGTTCCAGAATACGCCGGATGGCTTTAAGGCTCTGTTTCAAGATGGGATTTTCTGCGAGTTCGCGGTGTTCGAGCTGGCCGAGTTGGCCGCTATTCCGTTTTCCCGTGGGCGAATCGTCTGGAAAGTGCCCGGTCTGGATGAGCGTATCGGCGAACCCGTTGTCCCCCTTCCGAGCGTCCGTCAAAGTGCGACGCAGTGGTTGGTCGGCGAGGCATTGACCAATCTGTTTGTCGGTTTGGGGCGATTGCGGCGCGGCGAGAAGTTGTCGGCGAGTCGCTTTATTCAGCAGTACGCGGTGGACCGGATCTTGGAGTTATCCGCCGTCATTGAGCAAGAGACCCGTGCACCCCGGGATGTATTCGCCAATGAACGGCGGTTTGAGCAGCGGTTTCCGGGTGTCGCACAAGAACTTCCGTACTTCATTCAGGGCTATGACCGCAGTTGTGAGTCGGCGCAAGCGCTGCTCGCGTTCCTGGAGCGGCATTTTGAGGTCAATCAGGCGATGGCTGAGGCCATTCGCACGCTGTGCGATTCCGGGGAAGGATCGAGCGATGTGTGGGGGGCGACAAAGTCGCCCCTACCGGCCTTGATCGTCGTTCCGGCCGGCCGCGGACGGTCCGCACAGCGGACCCTACGGTAACGTCGTGACCTGTAGGGTCCGCTGTGCGGACCGACGACCGTGCAGATCGCGCGATGGCCGGTTTCATGACCAAGGCCCCCTACCAGCCGAGCCGCCGCAGGTTGCGTTCGACCTCGTCCTGGTCGCTGTAATAGGTCTTCGCGCCGTTGCGGTCGATGTAGCGCTCGTGACCCTTGCCGGCGATCAGGGCGACCCAGGGCTCTTCCGGCGGGCGGGCGGCCAGCAGGTCGAACAGATGCGCGACGGCCCGCGGTCGGTCCACGACCACGTCCAGCTTCGCGCCGGACATACCGGTGAGGATGTCCGCGATGATCTGCTCGGGGTCTTCGGTCCGGGGGTTGTCGGAGGTGACGATCGCGTGGTCGCAGTGACGCGCCACCGCGGCACCCATCAGCGGCCGTTTGCCGCGGTCCCGCGCGCCGCCGCAGCCGAACAGGGTCAGCACCCGGTGGCCGGGGAAGCCGGCGCGGATGGCGGTCAGGATGGTATCGAGCGCATCCGGGGTATGCGCGAAGTCGACAACGAAGGTCCGGTTGCCGGCCACCCGACACTCGAAGCGGCCATCCACGGCTTGCAGATGCTGCCAGTCGGTGCGCGCGCCGGTTCCCAGCACGCCGTTGGCCAGCGCGACCGCCAGCGCATAGTTGCGGCGGTTGTGCGCCAGCGCGAGGAAGGGCTTGGCCGCCAGCGCCCGCGGTTCCAGGGTGGGTTCGTCGAGGAGTCGGATCGCCGCCTGTCCAACCCCCGCTGCCAACAACCGATCGGCCACCTCGGGGCTGCTGCAATAGAGCCGGCCGCCGTCGACGAGCTGCTCGAGAATGCGCGCCTTGGCGGCGAAATAAGCAGCCTCGGTCCGATGGTAGTCCAGGTGATCCTGGGTGAAGTTGGTCCACCCGGCATCCTGCAGCGGCAAACCGTAGACGCGGCCCTGGTCCAGCGCGTGACTGCTGACCTCCATCACCACCCAGTCGCAGCGGTCCTGGTAGGCGTGCAGCAGTCGACGCAATTCGAGTTGGGGCGGCGAGGTAAAGCCGGTCGCGGCCAGCGGTTCCCCATTGAGCGACAGACCCAGGGTACCGACCGCCAGCACCCGGTGTCCGTGCGCGGCCAGAATCGACTCCAGGTACTTGATGGTCGTGGTCTTGCCGTTGGTGCCGGTGACGCCGATGAAGCGCAGGTCCGGGCGCAAGGGATAGACCCGGTCGCAGCAACGCCCAACCACCTGTGGCCAGTCCGCGGGACGGGTCACATAGACGCCTTTGCCTGGCAGGCCGTCGAAACAGTCGAGCATCCGGTTGGTGACCAGCACGGCGCAGGCGCTGTCCGCCAGGTAGCGCCGATAGATCTCCGCGTCGTCGCGGCCGTCATCGAAGCGCTGAAAGAACAGGATCGAGCCGGAGTCGCAGGCATCGGCGCGCCACTGCAGATTGGTCAGCGCGGCCGGGGTGGCCGGTTCACGCCGCCAAGCGAAGTCGGTGGACGCGAGGAGTTGGGAGAGCGGGTTGGTGAGCATCATGGCGGGCGAGCTTAACCGAGGCGCGGGTGCCTTGGAAGCGCCTCGTTCGGGGGAAGCGATGAAGCAACGAAACGATGAACTCCGAGATCTGTAGTACCCGTGACCCAGGGTCGGCCGTCCAGCGGCGCGGCACCGGGGAAGACATGCCTCCTGGCCTGATGGCGTTGATTCGCCAAATATTGCATTGACGGCATGTCCCTCGGCAACTTTTCCGATTTTCGATTCGGTGGGCGACCATCGTCATGGGCTCATCGGTGAGCAGCAGGCGGCGGACGACCTCATCGGGTCAGCCATCAGTCGAACGGGTATAGCCAGGGAACCATGGTGATCGCGAAGGCCCAAACCAGCAGCACGAGCGGCAAACCAACCTTGGCATAGTCGCCAAAGCGATAGCCGCCGAGGGTCGCGACCATGGCATTGGCCGGTACCACCGGGGTTATGAAGGCACTGGAGGCAGCCAACGCGACGGCGATCACGAACGGGTAGGGCGAGGCGCCGAGCTCCGCGGCGACCGCCATCGCCAGTGGCGCCATCAACACCGCGTTCGCCGCCGGAACCACGAACAGCCCGATGAGCAGGGTCATCAGGAAGACGGTTGCCAGCACCAGGTACGGACTCGCGCTGCCCAGCACGCCGACCAGCGCATCCGCCGCGAGTTCGATGCCGCCGGTGCGCTCCAGCGCGATACCGAACGGCAGCATGCCGGCGATCAGGACCAGGGTGCGCAGGCTGACGGCGCGGTAGGCGCTGTCGAGATCGATGCAGCGCAGCACCCCCATCAGCAGGCAGCCGATCAGGGCCGCGTGCATCGCCGGTAGCAGCTCCGAGACCATCAGGCCGACCGTGACTGCCAATGCCAGCACGGCATAGGGCGCCCGCTGCGCCGCCGGCAGGACCTCGTCGAGCTCCCTCGGCAGCTCGGTGGTCACGAGGTCATGGTCCTGACCACGCAACTGCTCGATCGCGGTCCAGGCGCCGACCAACAGCAGGGTGTCGCCGGCCTGCAGGGTCGCCGCGGCGCGCGCCTCGGCATCCAGCACGGCCCGGCCGCGCCGCAGCCCGACCGCGGCCAGCCCGCGCTTGAGCTGCACGCCGGCCGCCTCGAGGGTCTTGCCAAGGAGCCGCGAATCGGCCGGCAGCATGACCTCGGCCATCCCGATGGACTGGGCACGATCGGTGAAGTAGAGCCCGGACAGGGGCAGGGGCTCCAGACCGAGCTCGGCGCACCGGGTTCCGGCATTACGGACCGGCATTGCACTGTCGAGCAACAGCACGTCGCCCTCCTGCAGCTGCGTGTCCGCATCCGGGCCGATGAGACAACCGCCGCGTGCGCGGTCGCGCTCGAGCGCGATTACCCGCCAGCCCCGGCCGGGCGTCAGACCAAGCGCGGCCAGCGATCGGCCCACCGCCGGCGACCCGGCCGCGACCCTGGCGCGCAGCTCGCGCGCGTCGAGCCCATAGTGCGTCACCCAGTCGGCGAGCCGCGGCCCGCCGTGGGCCACCGCCCCGCCCGAGCCTGGACTGGCGCCCAGCCAGCGGCGGGCGATCATCATATAAAGAATGCCGAGGATCAGGACCGGAATGCCGACCGGGGTCAGTGACAGGAAATCGAGCCCGTCGGCCCCGGTGCGGGTCAGTTCGTAGTTGACGATCAGGTTCGGCGCCGCGGCCACCAGGGTCAGCATGCCGCTGATCAGCGCCGCGTAGGACACCGGCATCAGCACCTGCGCCGGGCGCATGCCGGTATTGCGGGCGATGCGCAACGCCACCGGGATGAAGATCGCGACCACGCCGGTGGAGTACATCACCGAGCCCAAGGAGCCGACGACCAACATCAACAGCGCCACCAGCCGGCCGGGCCGGTTGCCACCGCGGGTGACCAGCTGGCATGGCATGTTTCCAGGGCGCCACACGAGCAGCGAGTGCGCTCCTGACCTACGGCGGCATCAGCCTGTTCGTCGTCGCCTTCGTCGTGGTGCCGGTCGCCGCGGCGCTGTTTCGGCGCGCGGAGATTCCGCACCGGTTGATCCCGGCCACGGTCGCACTCGGCGCCTTCAGTTTCACGATGACCGCGCTGCCGGGCACGCCGGCGATCCAGAACGCGATCCCGATGCCGTGGTTCGGCACCACCCCCTTCGCGGCGCCCGGGCTCGGGCTGATCGCGGCGGCGATCATGTTGCTGTTCGGGCTCTGGTGGCTAGGGCTGGTCGCCGCACGGGCGCGCCGCCGCGGCGAGGGTTATCGGCCGGGCTCCGGGCCGCTCGCCGCCGGCGGGTCCGCGGCGACCATCGAACCCTCGGCCGCGCAGATTGCCGAGGATGGGCTGCTACGCGAACGGGCGAGCACCAGCGATGTGTTCGATCCGGCCGAGTGCCGCCACGGCCAGCGCAGCGCGCAGGGGCCGCACTTCGCGCTGGCGGTGCTGCCGATGCTCGTCGTGGTCGCTACCAACCGCACAACGGCGCCCTGCTCACCCTGCTCACCCTGCTCGCCATCGCCGGCGTCGGCCACCGGGAGAGCTATCGCGACATCGCGGTGGTGATGCTCGGCGGGACCCTGATCGCACTCGTCGCGATCATCAGCATCGGTCTGTTTTTCGGTTTTTTTTAGTGAGGATGAGCCCGCCATGCAAGAACGTCACGTCGATATCGTCATCATCGGCTCCGGCAGCGCCGGCCTCAATGCCATGGCCCAGGCGCGCGCCGCCGGCCGCTCCTTCGTGCTGATCAACGGCGGTGAGCCCGGGACGACCTGCGCGCGCATCGGCTGTATGCCGTCCAAGGTAATGATCCACATTGCCGAGGAATATTATCGCCGCACCCACTTCGGACAGTTCGGCATCGACGGCCACGACGGGCTCAGCCTTGATGTTACCGCGGCAATGCAGCATGTGCAGGAGCTGCGTGACGGCTTCGTGCAGGGCGTGGTCAGCCGCAGCACGGCCAAGCTCCCGGACGACGTCTTCATTCAGGATTACGCGCGCCTGCTCGAACCGACCCTGGTCGAGGCCGCCGGCCAGCTTTTCCGCGCCAAGGCCGTGGTCATCGCCACCGGCTCGACACCGATCGTGCCCGCACCCTGGCGGGAATTCGGCGAACGCGTCATCACCACCGACGCGGTCTTCGAGCTGCAAGACCTGCCGGCCAGCATGGCCATCATCGGCATGGGGACCATCGGTCTCGAACTCGGCCAGAGTCTGGCGCGCATGGGCGTCACGATCACCGGCTTCGATCAGGTCGAGCGCATTGCCGGCATCACCGATCCCGAGGTTAATCGCTGCGCCATCGAATTGATGCGCAAGGAATTCGCGATCCACCTCGGGGCGACGGCGACCATCGCTGAGGCGGACGGCAAACTCCGGGTCGCGGCCGGCGGGCACGCGGTGCTGGTCGACCAGGTACTCTCGAGCATCGGGCGCGTGCCGATGGTCGCGGGCTTGGGGCTCGAGGTCCTCGGGCTGCCGCTGGACGCGCGCGGCGTGCCGCCGTTCGATCCGCACACCATGCAGGTCGGCGAGCTGCCGGTGTTCCTGGCCGGCGATGTCACCGGCGAGCGTCAGGTGCTGCACGAGTCCACCGACGAGGGCAAGATCGCCGGCTACAACGCTGCCCATGTCGGCGAGACGCCGTTTCGCTTCCAGCGCAAGACACCGTTCTACGTCAACTTCTGCGATCCGAACATCATCGCCGTCGGCGCCCGATACGACGCGATCGACGCCGAGCGCAGCGCCATCGGCGAGGTGAGCTTCTCCACGGTCGGGCGCGCCCGGGCCATGGGCCAGGCGCGCGGCGTGCTGCGCATCTACGCCGACCGGGCCAGCGGCCGGGTGCTTGGCAGCGAGATGATCGCGCCACGCGGTGAGCACCTGGGGCATCTGTTGGCCTGGGCCATCGAGCAGCGGATGACGGTCGGCGAGATCCTGCGCATGCCCTTCTACCATCCGGTGATCGAAGGCGCGCTCAAGGCCGCGCTGAGCGAGCTCTATGCCAAGATCGATGCCAAGAATCCGGGGCCGGTCACTGAGGTCGCCCCGGCGACTCACCAGCCCATCGCGTCTTGAAACCCAGAGGAATCGTCCATGTTGAAAGGCAAGACAGCCATCGTGACCGGCTCGACCAGCGGGATCGGCTTAGGGATCGCCCGGGCGCTCGCCGCCGACGGTGCGGACATCCTGCTCAACGGTTTCGGTGACGGCCCCGAAATCGACCAATTGCGCGACGCGATGGCCGTGCAGTACGGCGTCAAAGTCGCCTACTGCGGTGCCGACATGACCAAGGCCGCGGACATCGAGCGGATGGTCGAGACCGCCAACCACGCGTTCGGCAAGATCGACATCGTCGTCAACAACGCCGGCATCCAGCATGTCGCACCGGTGCAGGATTTCCCGCTGGAACGCTGGGATGCGGTGATCGCGATCAATCTGACCGCCCCGTTCCTCATCACCCGCGCGGTGCTGCCGCAGATGCTCGCGCGCGACTGGGGCCGCATCATCAACATCGCCTCGGTGCACGGCCAGGTCGCCTCGGTGGACAAGTCCGCCTATGTTGCCTCTAAACACGGCATCATGGGTTTCACCAAGGCGGTCGCGTTGGAGACGGCGACCACGGGGGTCACCTGCAACGCCATCTGCCCCGGCTGGGTGCTGACCCCGCTGGTGCAGCAGCAGATCGACGCCCTTGCCACCCGCGAGCAACTCTCCAACGAGGATGCCAGTGTCAAACTGCTGGGCGACAAGCAGCCGTCGCAAACCTTTGCCTCCCCGGAGCAGCTTGGGGCGCTTACGGTCTACCTGTGCTCGGATGCGGCCTGCAATATGCGGGGCGTCGGCCTGCCAGTCGACGGCGGCTGGCTGGCGCAATAGGTGCAATCCAATGCCATTAAGTCTAGCCGCGCTGGCTCCCACGCTCCTGCGTGGGAGCAAGAGCGGGCGCTCCGCGTCCAGTATTCCGACGGGACGCGGAGCGCCCGCCCGGCATTCCCACGCAGGAGCGTGGGAACGAGCGTCCCACAGCAGGCCGCCACGCGCCTAACTGAACGGCATTTCCCTTGTGACATCTTTCTGCAAAAACACGCTTTCTCGCGGTATCGTGACTCGTCGCGCCCGAGAAGCAAGCAACTAGAGGTACTATAGAATGGAAACTGTCCTGAGCCAACGTATTGACAGACTCGTCGCCAATGGCTGGGAGCCCGTCACCACGACAGAAACTACGGCATCCCTCGTCGGGCGCCGTCCTTTTGCGTGGTGGCTGTTCTTGATCGTCCTTTTTGTGTTTCCGCTGTTCGGCGGCCTGTTGTATCTGGTCTTCTGGTTCGCCACCTCGAAAGCAACGGTATTCTTACACGTAGAGAATGGCGCCGTTGTCGTTGCCGGGGATGAATGGCTTATTGCCCTCCAAGAGGCGCAGCGCGAGGCTTATGTCGAAAAGCAGCGTCAGATCAAAGAGAAGGGATTCCTGCGCGTGATGTGGCCGCAGCTTGTAGTGTCGCTCCTGCTGCTTGGGTTGTGGGTTTATCTGCTGAAGACCTATCTCTGACGCAAGGCCGACGCGAGCCTGGGTGCGGAGCCCGGACTCGCTGATCGCTTCGGCCGCCGGCCGAAGCGTGTCATCATCGCGTGCAGGAGCGCGTCGGTGGTCGGTATGTCGGTCATGACGACCGACTCGCCGCCGGCCGGCAGCATGACCATCGCCGGCTTCAAGATGCCTGTTCCAACCATGGGGCTGACTACCTGGACGATGTTGCGCATAAAGAGCGCGTTGGTGATCGGGTTGAGCTTGGGGCTCTCCATTGCTTGCGCGGCAACCGCGCACGCGCCGGGTTCGAGCACACCACCGCTGACGGATCAGGAGCGCGTCTGGCTGGCCGCTCGCCATCGGGTCCGCGTCCGTATCAGCGACTACCCGCCCTATATGATCAAGGAGCCCCATCCAGCAGGCCTGGCGGTCGACTATCTCGACCAGATTGCGAAACAATTCGGCTTCGACGTCGAATACGTCCCCGCCACGATGTCGTTTGGCGCTGCCGTTGCCGATCTCGCGGGTGCGCGGCGCTATTATGATCTGCTGCCGACCTTGACCCGGACGTCGGAACGGGAAAAGCAGTTCGCTGTCACCGATGATTACCTGAGCGCTCCTTGGGTGATCTTTACGCGCCAGGATAGCCCTTATCTGATTGGTTTGGACAGTCTGGCCGGGAAGACGATCGTTGCAGAAAAGGGCTTCTTGATCGTCGACAAGATCACGCGGGATGTTCCACAGATCAGAATCCTTGAGGTGCCGACAGCGCTGGATGCATTAACGGCATTGGCGACGGGACAGGCCGATGCCTATGTCGGCAATCTGGCCGTGGGCACCTTTCTGGTCAAGGAGCATCGGCTCACGAACCTGATGGTTGCCGCACCCACGCATTATGGCATCAACACCCAGGCGATGGCGGTGCGAGCGGACTGGCCGGAACTGGCTGGCTTGATTAATAAGGGCATGGCCGCGATGACGTCCGACGATCGCAACGCCATTCTCGGAAAGTGGATTCGTCTCGATATGCGACCGCAAAAAGACTATACGCTGGCTTACGGTATCCTGGCTGCAGCCTCGCTGGTCGTCATCGCGGTTTTTTTCTGGAATCGAAGACTGGCACGAGAAATCGCGGTCCGGCAGCGTGTCGAGTCCGAACTGCGCAGGTCTGAGGGTCAACTACAGGAAGAAAAGGACGCGCTGCAGCAGGCCAAGAGCAAGCTGCAGCACAACAAAGAGGCATTGCAGGAGCTCAACGCCACCTTGGAGGTTCGGTTACTGGCAGCGGTCCAGGATCGCACCCGTGTCCTGAGCGAAGCGGCCGCCCGTGCCCACGAGAGCGACCAGTCCAAGTCGGCCTTTCTCTCGGCGGTTAGCCACGAGCTGCGCTCGCCGTTGCATGACATCCTTGGCTACGCGCGGCTGCTTGCGCGGCAGGTACCGCTACCAGCGCGTGATCAGCTGAGCATCATACAAGACAGCGGCAATCAACTCCTGCGGCTGATCGACGAGATCCTGGAGTATAGCCGCGGCGAAGTCAGACCCATTGTGCTCGAGCCGGGACCCGTGTCGTTGGCCCGGTTGGCGCGAAACCTGACCGCGGCCTACCGGCCGCTCGCGGCACGCACCAACAATCGGTTCGTCGTCGAGTGCGATTCTGGAGCCCCTGTATGGGTGATCGCGGATGAGATGCGCCTGACCCAGATCCTGCGCAATCTATTGGATAATGCCTTCAAGTTTACTCGCGATGGGCGCATCGAGCTCGGCATCGAACGGGTCGAGTCCGCTGCGCAAGAGGGGCAGGGGATGGCTGCCGACTGCCTGCTGGCCTTCAGTGTCAGCGACACCGGCGTCGGTATTCCGGTCTCGCAGCGGGAGGCGATCTTTCAACCCTACCAGCGGCTCGAGCGCCACCGCGGCCTGCCGGGCGTCGGGCTTGGGCTGGCGATCACTCGGCAACTGACGACCGCCATGGGCGGCACCATCGGGCTGTGCAGCAACTCGGGCAGGAATACGGGGAGTACCTTCAGTGTTCAGCTGCCTTTGCCCAGGTGCACGCAGCTCGAGCAAGACGCCGACCAGAACCTGGTCATCCTCGGTTACGCGGGGCGGCGGCGTACCTTGCTGATTGCCGATGACCAATCCACAAGCCGCGGCTTCTTGGCAGAATGCTGCCGCAGTTGGGGATTCGAGGTCATCGAGGCGGCCGATGGCGCTGAGGCGATCGAACGTTTCCAGGCGCTGGACGCGCTCGTCGATGCGGTCTTGGTCGATCAATATATGCCCCGTCTCGACGGTTGGGGATGTTTGCAGGCGCTACGTTGCTCGCAGCGCGGTCGTAATCTGCCGGTCATGCTGATCTCGGCCGTGCCGGCGCAGCGGCCCGACGGCTATCCCCAGGACATGCACTTTGACCGGTTTGCCATGAAACCCCTCAGCGAGTCGACCCTGGCGACACTCTTGGCCGAATCCCTTGCTCTGGAGTGGGAGTATGACGCGCAACCTCCGACTCAAGAAGGGCCCGCACCCGATCCGATACCCAGTTCGGTGTCGCTGGCGGCCGAGGAACGCAAGCGCTTGCAAGGGATGGTTGCCATGGGACAGATCCTTGGGCTGCTGGAGTGGGCGCAGGCCATGGCGACCAAGGATCCTCCGCGCGAGGCGATGTGGATGGGTATCGCGCAGCTGTGTCGCGCAGTCGATCTGCACGCCTTGAAGCGATTGGCTGCCGCGGCGGCGGATGATTGATTCGGAGAGAACGGCCTCCAGCGGCTTCCAATTCGCCACCCACTGTGCGAGATTCTATCCCCCTCGACCGAGAGCAAAGACCGTAAGGTCAAGATGCCAACCTACGCGCAGTATGGGGTTCCCTACGCCTGGCTGCTCGATCGGGTTGCGCATCTCCTGGAAACTTACGCCTTGGAAGACGGCGCCTGGCGGGAGATCGGTCGCTTCGCCAGCGCTGCGCCGGTCTCTGTGGCACCGTTCGAGGCGGTGACGATCAGGCTTGATGACCTGTGGGCACCGACCGAGTAGAGATCAAGGGAAAAAGGCTGAGGGTCAATTTATGAAGCTCACACAGATCGAGATCGAGAACTTCCGCTGCTTTGAACGCCTGCGCGTTTCACTGGAAGACGACGTCACCGCGGTGATTGGGGTCAACGGCGCCGGCAAGACAGCCTTGTTGGACGCCATTGCACTCTCCTTGTTGCCGCTGCTTCAGGACATTGCGCGTCGGCAGCCCAACGCCGCGACCTTGGACTTGCCAACCTTCTACCGGCATTTTGCGGGCACGGCAATGGCGCCGTCGGACATTCGGCTCAACGCCCCTGGGCTGGTGGACCGCGACGGCGAACAGGTCTTGACGTTGACCACCGAGGCCCGTCACCAAGAGGGCTCCGCCGAGCCGCCTCTCGTGCTGGAGTGGCAGCAGCAAGCTGGAGTAACCCGGTCCCTTGGTACGAACCGCTACTCGCAACAGTGGCTGTCTCCGGAAGGTCTCGACGTAGCGAGCCAAGGTCTCTATGTTCCGGGAGGATCCACAAACAATGCGAGACACATCGCCATCCCTGCGCTCGCCTATTATCGCGATATCCGCGATGCGCAAATCCTGAGATCCCCAGGCGAGGTGAACGGAAGATCCAGCGACCCGGATTCTACACGGCACATGGCTTTCGATGCCGCCGCGAGCTTTTCGGAGGCACAGCGCTGGTTCTACGTCCGAGAAAACAAAGAGCTGCGTGCCCCGAAAAAGCGCGACGACTACTTCTGGCAAGACCCGGTCCTCCGGGCAGTTCGTGTTGCTGTTGGACAGATGCTCGGCGGCATCGAACGGGTCTCCGCGGACGATGACCCCCCAAGGATGAAAGCCGTTCAAAAGGACGCGAATGGCTTGTCCATGGTACTGGACTTCTCGCAGCTCAGCGCCGGGCAGCGCAACCTGATGGCCCTGACCATCGATTTTGCGCGTCGACTGGCATTGACCTACCCGGGCAGGGACAACCCCTTGGAAGCGCCTGGTATCCTGCTGATCGACGAGATCGAGCTGAACCTGCACCCGCAATGGCAACAGACGGTGATTCCTCATCTGCGCAAGGTATTCCCGGATACGCAGATCGTCGTCGCGACCCATAGCCCACTGGTGCTCTCGACGCTGCACGCCCGTCAGATTCGCATCCTGCGCGGCCAGCAGATCTTCGTCCCATCGGTCGAGACCTACGGGACCGAAAGCGACCGTGTTCAGCGCCAGGTCATGGATACGAATACGACTCCGCCGGAGAACGCGTTCGCGCAGGATGTCGCCCAGTTATATCAACAGATCGACGGCGACGATCTCGGTGCTGCCGAGGTCTTACTCGCGCGCCTGGAGGATGAAAGGGGCACGGCCGAGCCGACTCTGATCAGGGCGCGTATGCTGATTGCGAATCGTCGCTGGGAAGCGGAGCTTGGGTTGTGAAGCATTGCAGTAAGGACCCGGCGGAGCCGGACTGTTTGACCGAGTTTCGGAAGCAGTATCCAGACGCGGATTGGGACAAGGACTTCCGCGGCGAAGGCTGGGAGTGCTACAAGAAGGTCCGTGAGACGCTGCGACGCGACCAATGGGGATTATGCGCCTATTGTGAGATCGGGCTGCGCCCGAACGACGAACAGGTTGCGCACTTTCATCCAAAGAAAGACAAAACCGGAGAACACAATTGGGTCTTGGATTGGGGCAATCTCTGGTTGGCCTGCAAAGGAGGATCGGGGATCAGGCGGGCGGATCTGCGAGAACAGAACAGGCTGGCAGGTCCGCAAGAAAAGAAATGGGAGCGCGCGGAAGTCGAGAGCTGTGACCAGGCAAAGGGCGAAAAGGTGCTGGATGGCGTGATCTTGAGCCCCGCTGCAGTTCCGGTCTCTCCTCGCCTGTTTCGATATCGTTTCAGGGAACAAGAGAAGCGCGCCAGCATTGAGGTGGATGAAGCCAGGTGCAACGAGGCGGGTGTCGATATCGGACTCGCCGAGAGCACCATCGCAGATCTGAATCTGAATTGCCGTCGACTTGCCGAAGCCCGTTTTGCTGTTTACCTCGAGCTGGAGGAACAGAAGCAGAAGCTTCGGGAATCCGGTGACTTGGAGGCGGCGCGCGCCGGGATCAGGAGGCTGGCGGCACAGTACCTCAATCCGGATTCGCAAGGACGGCGGCTGGCGTTCTTCACGTTGATTCGGGAACGTCTTGGTCGTGCCGCCGAGGAGCACCTTGAAGCAACTGGATACGGCGGTTAGCGGGGGTAGTCGGTAGTCGGTAGTCGGGTAATTGGGTAATCGCTGGCTTTGATCCCACTATCGATCTTGGGGAGACTGAAGAAAGGACCGGCTGACGCGAATCAGCGCGAAACGCCGATCTGGCCTTGAAACCGTGGTCTCCTGTGGGTATCCTCAGAAGCCCGTTAAACAGCAATTGAGCCTAGCCCCTTATTCGGAAAGGACACTTTTCTCCTACTCTTCTCCTACCTTTCTTGTCGGTGGCGCGTAACTTTTTTTGCGGGAGTCGCCACGGGAATAGATTTGCTGTTCTGCTGTTGCGTTAGCGGCAGTTCTTCGGGGACTGCGTGGTCTGGCATCCGATGATCGGAGACAGCAGCCGTTAGCTCAGACGGGCGCAGGGAAACAAAGTGCGACAGGTTTTTCTCGAAAGAGAATAGTCGCCGCACCACACTTAACGCCCGAAGAACACCATAAGCCAAGAAGGGCAGTAAAACGGCTAGGGCTGTGGTGAACCTGACATGAAAATCCAATATGATTTCCTTGCCCTTCGTCAAATCTGAGTACGTGCCGCCACTGAGTTCAAATCCGGAAAAACCAAAATAGGCTTGATGGAGTCCTCCACGCCAATCTGAAACTAGGGCAAGAATTGCGATTATGGAGAAGACAAGCGTTGCAATGATAATGCCTTCTTTTTGTTCCTGAGTCATGGTTCGGCGCCTCGGTTTGAAAAAAGGTTAAGCGGCATCTTAGGGGACGTACCCCGAAAGCTCATTACCCCAAATGCCCCTAGTCGCAGAGACCAACGGCTGGCCTTGACACTGGCTCTGTCCTTGGTTTGCGTGGCGGAAAGCGGTAAAACTTTTCTCCAGACTGCGCCTGACGCTTGAGGATGTCATAGAAGATTGCATTGGGTTCGTATCCGAATTCTGCCGCATAGGCTTCGCGCAGAGCTCGGGTTTCGGCGACGATGGGGTCTTGCCACATTGTTCAGTCCTCCATTAGCTCGATTGGGGTGCAAATTATTGGGGGCTCGACTCCATGGGAACGGCAAACGGTTTCGATCTTTGAGCGTAAGCTGGCATTTGCGATGTGTGAGCAGTTCCATGTAAGTTGCGGCTAAGTCGATACCGGATATTACATCCGAGCAGAGTCTTTCGCCAACTCGCGCAGGCGTGTGCCAGCGGCTCCAAACGGCCCGCCGGCCCCGATGGTTCGCCGCAGTCGGTCGATGACCTCTGCTGACGCACGAAAATTGGTGTCGCCGAGCAGCAGCACGGGATCGGGAATATTCAGGGTTAGGGTCATATGCTCTTGCTCGGTTCAAGTCGAACGCGTTAAACCGCGTCCAGCGCGAAATGCGTAATTTTCATGGTGTGTTCGGCCTTGGGGATTTCAACGACATCGGTGGAGACGGGGTTTAAAATTTATATTCTTCAAAACGTTAAACCGCGCCAGATCCAGCAATCGTCGAGTCTGCCGGGGCCGATCCCATCCAAGAACATCGCATACCGCGCGGGGCGCGGTTTAGTCGCTGCCATCGGTATCGAGCCGCCCTTGCCGATACTGACGCGGCGTCACCCCGAAGTGACGCCGGAAGGCCCGGGTGAAGTCGGTGGCGTTGCGGTAGCCGACCCGGTCGGCGATCAACTGCACCTGTAGCTCGGAATCCCGCAACAGCCCGCGGCCACGCTCGAGACGTAACTGCTGCAGGTATTCATAGGCGGTCATCCCGACCTGTTGGCGAAAGATCTGAGTCAGCCGACGTTCGTTCGTCCCCACGCGATGGGCCAGATCGACGAGTCCCGGCGGCTCGGTCAGGTGACCTGTCAGTACCGCGACGGCCTCGCGGAACAGCCGCCAGTCACGGGAATTGGCGGACGTCGCCGATCCCCCCCGGCTTTCGTCGAAGGTCCGCGCGGCCAGGGTTTCCAGCCGTTGCCGCAGGCCCAGTTGGACGAAGATCCGCGCCAGCACCTCCTGCTCCGAGAAAGGCTTGATGATGTAGTCGGCGCCGCCGGCGGCAAACCCTTGAAGTTTATCCTCGGTCTCGATGGTGGCGGAGAGAAAGATCACGGGAATCTCGGCCGTGGAGCGCTCCAACTTCAGGCGTCGGCAGACGGCGAAGCCATCGATTCCCGGCATCTGGACGTCCAGCAGAATCAGGTCGGGCTGCCCCTCGGCGGCGATGCGCAGTCCGTCCTCTCCGTTGAGGGCGACCAGGAGATCGATATCGCAATCGCCCAGATAGGCGAGCAGCAGGCCAACCGAGGCGGGTTGATCGTCGACGATCAGGAGGCGGGCGATGGAGTCTGGCATGGTTTGGCAGTCTGTGGGCGTTAGTTCTACTTCGTTAAATTTAAAGTCATGAAAGATATACATAATTTGAGTAA
>JACDZG010000203.1 GCA_013426805.1 Chromatiaceae bacterium | reverse complement strand
GATTCTTGATAGCGTCTTATTCGGAAATCGCCTAAAGTCCGACAGGCTGCTAGACGCCGGGCCTAGACGTCATCCGGGACCCTGTAGCGCAAATGCTGCAAGGGATCGGCCAGTGCATGGGCAACCAGATCGCGATCGATGCCGATACGATCGAGCAGGGCGTCGAGACCGGCGGGCTCGACCGGATCGGTGCGGCGATCGGCCAACGCCGCCTCTGCCTCCTCGCGCGTCATCAGGCCCGCCGAGACCAGCGCGCTGTACTTGAGCTTCTCCGGCTGGAGCGACGGAAACTTGCGATGCCGCAGATAGTCCACCAGCGGGTGTGCGGCGCAGTCCATGTGCTCGGCCGCCAACGCATTGTCGCCATGGTGCTTCCAGCCGATCCGAGCTTCCAGGATCGCCGGGATCGCGCGCGCGTCCCAATCGATGTAATCGGGAAGCAGCAACGGAAACGGCAGCCCCGCGCGACCGCCGGAATCCCGAAACAGCCGGTCGGCTTCCAGCCGGGCGTCGAAACGGCCCTGATCGCCCGAGCGCGGATTCCAGATGAAGCGTTCGGCGCTCTGCGCCAGCTCCGTGTCGTCGCTGAGCGCGTCGTAGACGAACGTCAGGTCGCCGTGAATGAAATACGCGCGCGAGACCAGCTCCTCGGTCCGGCGCGAGGTGGCCTGGATCAGCAGCGGCGCATCGAATGCCAGGACCATCGCGGCCACCGCGGTCGCGATACCGCCCATACAGATGGGGCAGAAGTGTCCGGTCCGCTCCATGAGTCCGCGGTACAGGCCGCGCAGTACCGGACGGCTCGGCGCGACGAAGATGTGGGTCACGCCGAGCTGCTCGGTAATGGCGCGGATGTTGTCCTTCGCCGCCTCGGCGAGCAGTCCGTTGTCGAAGGTGACCGCGACACAATCGAGCCCCAACTCCTCCTTGGCATAAAGCAGGGCATAGGTGCTGTCCTTGCCGCCCGACAGGCCCACGACGGCATCGTATTGCCGCCGCTGCGCCTTGGCCCGCTCGACCACGCCCTGCAAAACCGAGCGACGCTCATCGGCCTGCGCGGCCCAGTCGCCATAGACCTGATCGTGGGTGTTGCATTTGGTGCATAAGCCGTTTTCGGCGATGGCGACCCCGGGAAAGCCGTCGTCGAGCAGGCAGCGGGAGCATTTGGCGTTGTGACTCATGTTATTACCTTCCGCAGTCGGTCGAGCTGTCCGAGCGCCAAACCGATGCTGTAGATGCCGATGCAGGCCGCATCCTTGAAGCGACCCAGACCCAGATTGAGCAGGACATACCAGAGATTGGGCAGGGCCTCGGCGCCCAGGGCGGCGGCGCCGAGCAGGCGCCCGGTGACCAGGCCGTTGGCGCGACCGCAATGGAATTCACGCGCGAGCAGCGTGCGTAAGCCGTAAACCGCGTGAGGACTCGGGTGGCGCACGATCAGCGCCGGGTTGTAGAAGACCCGGCCGCCGGCCGCGACCAACCGCATCAGATAGTCGATATCTTCCCCGGAGCGCCAACGGGTGCCCGCGCCGGGTCCCAATGACTCGTCGAAGCGATGCCCCGCGACGGCCGCGGCGCGGCAGAACAGGGCCGGCGTGAGGCCCAGCGCGTAGGCGCCCTTGAGGTCCAGTTCCCCGGCACGGTCGTGGCCGCAATAGGGCAAGGCGTTGCGGTCGTGGTCGAGGTCGAGTATCCGGCCCACGACGGCGTCCCACGGTCGTCCCTCGGCGGTCCGCGCATTCGCCAGGAAGTCGACCACGGCACGCAGCAGTCCGGGCGGGTAGAGGCAGTCGTCGTCGGGAAAGCAGAGGAGGTCGCCGCGGGCCAGCGCCAGGCCCCGATTGCGGGCCCGCGATACCCCACGCTCGGGCAACCGCAGATGCCGGACCGGGAAACGGGCGGCAACAGGAGCCAGGAGGTCCACCAGCCGGTCGTCGGGGTTCTGATCGACGACGATCAACTCGAGGTCTTGGGTGTCCTGCGCCGCCAATGAATCCAGGAAGCGCCGGGCCTCGGCGTCCCGCCCCACCGAAGCAAGGATCAACGAGAGCTTCGACTCCTCCCGCCGCTCGGCCACTGGCGCACTCATGCCGAGCACTCGTTCATCAAGCGTTGCGCCAGCAACAGGGCGCGCGCCGCTGCCGTGCGGCTCGCGAGCTGCGCCTCGATCAGCGCGCTCTCCGGTGGCGTCAGCTCGACCGTCGCGCGATAGCACGCCTGCAAGCGGTCGAGCAGCGCCGCCGCTCGATCCAGCTCGGTCTCGGACGCCAGGGGGTTGCCGTGAAAGAGGTCGAGTACCCGGTCCGCCTGCGCCGCGGCGAGCGGTTGCCCAAGCAAGTGGGACATCCCATCCCGGGCGATGGCGCGGGCGGTCTGCCACTGCGTCTCGCTATGCCGCCCGGAGACGCCGAGTGGATTGCGGTACCAAGTCGCCAGTGCCTCGGGCAACAGCGCGATCCAGGCCGAACGGCCGATGCGCGACCAGAGGTCATAGTCCTCGGCATGAATGCGGTCGGTGCGATAGCCGCCGGCCGCCGCGACGACCGGGCGTCTCATCACGACGGTATCGTGACTGAAACAGTTGGCGAACAGCAACTCCCATTGCATCAGACTCGGCGGGACATAGTTGGCCGGCGCGATATAGTCGCTGCGCTCCGCGGCGGGGTCCTCGACGACATAGACCCGGGTTGCCACCAGCCCGATATCCGGGTGGGTTGCGAGATGGCGCACCTGAGTCGCGAGGCGTGTCGGCAGACTCCGGTTGTCGGCGTCCTGGCGGGCGATCAGCTCGCCGTGCGCCAGGGCCAGCCCGCGGTTCAGGGTCGCAATCAGGCCCAGGTTGGTCGGGTTGCGGAACGCCCGCACCCTGGCATCGCGGCGCGCGTAATCCGCGACGATCGCCGGCGTCTCGTCGCTCGATCCGTCGTCGATCAGGATCAGTTCCAGGTGCTCATAGGTCTGCGCCAGGATGCTGTCGATGGCCCGCGGTAGATGCCCCGCCATGTTGTAGACCGGCAGAATGACCGAGACCAGCGGCGACCAAGGACCGGATGGCGCCACGCTGCCGCCGGGTCGCTTGGGCTGGCCGTCGAGCTGAAGCTCCAGATGCCCGCGCCGCGCGATGGGCTCGCCGAGCTCGTGCCGATAGGCGTCCAGCAGGCGCCGGACCTCCGCACGATGGTGGGTGCGCGGGTCCGCATCGGCCGGCGCGTCGCCGTCGCCTGCCGGCCGTGGACGACCGGCGCCGGTTGCCGTCGCCGGCGCCGCCCCGGGCCCGGTCAGGGGATAGCCGAAGGCGAGCATCGCGCCGCCGGCGATCATATTGAACGCACCGAGCTGATCGTCGCCCCACGCCTGCCAGCGCTCCAGCGGGGCGAACTGCGGACCCCGTTCCGCCGCGTGGTCCAGCCCGCCGGCGCCGGAGCGCAAGGCCTCCGAACTGCCGAGCACCGGGCAGTCCCGGGCCGCGGCGAAGTCGTAGGCGCCGGGATCGAGGTCGAGGAAGCGCAGGATGCCGTCCAGCGTCGACTCGGTGTGCAGGTGCAGATCCTCGTAGCGGACCACCCGAAACCGCTCGGCCAGGTGCCCATGGCCCTCCTGAAAGTCCAGGATGGTGTGGGCCGCGGTGGCCCATTGCTGCATCGCCGAGTGGTAATCCCACCAGAAACTGCGTGCGCCGGACTCCACCACGGCGCGACCGTCGCGCACCAGGAGCAGCAGTTGGGCATCGGGGAACAGCTTGAAGACCGCGTCCAGGTGCCGGACCCAGGGCGTCTTGGATACGAGGCGGCGCGGTCCCGCCGGCGGATCGGCCAGCAGGCCGAGCAGGCCGTCGCCGAGATGGCGCAGCAGCGCGGCCGGCGGATCATCGATCAGGCCGGCCAGCCGGCGCGCGGTCTCCGGCTGCCATTCGGCGGCGACGGCGTGGGCGTAGGCCTCCAGCAGCGGTGACTGATAGGCGAGAAAATCCTCCCACGGACGGGCCGGCACGCAGTCCGGATGCAGGCAGAGCAGGCGCTGCAGAAAGTTGGTCCCGCTGCGCGGCAGTATCCCGAAGATGAAGATCGGCCGCGGGCGTTGCGGGGGCGCGTCCGACTTGCACCGAAGCGCCGCGGCGTCCGTCATACGACCTCCACGGTTTGCGCGGTGAAGAGTGGCCCGGCTTGGCGGTGGCGCTCGAAATCGGCAGGAGCGAGGGCATGGACCTCGTGCATGGCCGTGCGGCTCAGAAAGCGGTGGATGCGCTCGCGTGATTGCGCCATGGCCTCCGCATCGACGTGGCCGAGTGCGAGCGCCCGCACCAGCGCCGCGGCGAAGCCGCGCACCCGCTCGGTGTCGGTCCAGTGTGCGCACAGCATCATCATGTCGTTGCCGGCATTGAAGAATGGAACGACCGCGTCGGGCGCGTCGAGCAAACCATCCATGGCATGCATGCCGCAATCGTCCGAGACGATGACGCCGTCGAAGCCCAGCTTCAGCCGGAGCAGATCGTGCGTGGCGGCCCGGGACAAGGTGACCGGGTGGTGCGGGTCGATGGCCCGGAACAGGACATGGGAGGTCATCACCATGCCGATGCCGGCTTTGATGGCCGCTGCGAACGGCAGCAGCTCGCGCCGCTCCAGCGCGGCGACCGGCAGCTCGACGACCGGCATCGCCACATGGGAGTCGGTCCCGGTGTCGCCATGACCCGGAAAGTGCTTGCCGCAGGCGCGCCCGCCCTCCCCCTCCAGCGCCGACAGGTACGCGAGCGACGCGGCGATCACGGTGTCCGCGGTCGCGCCGAACGACCGGTCCCCGATGACGGGGTTGGCAGGATTGCTGTGGATGTCGAGGACGGGCGCGAAATTGAGATTGACCCCCAGTGACGCGAGCTCCCGCCCCATGCTTGCACCGACGCGCCCGGCGCGGTCGGCCCAGCGGGCTGCCGGGGCAAAGCGGGTCAGCGGCGGCGGCGTGCGGCACACGCGCCCCCCCTCGTGGTCGATCGCAATCAGCAGGCGCTCGCGCCCGACGGCCGCGCGGACGGCCCGGATCAGCGCGGCATGACGATCCAGCCAGCACTGGTAGGGCGCGTCCTGGAGGAAATTGCTCTTGAAGAGGATGACGCCGACGGGCCGCAGGTCGCGCAGCAGCGCGCGGTCGCGCTCGTCGAGCGTCGTGCCCGGCCGCAGGCCGAGCAGGAAATGGTCGCCCACAGTCGCGATCTCGGCGGTCGGCATCGGTGCACTCCTGAAGTGTTCGGCAGGGCCGTTGATGCCGGCCCGACATTGACGCCCCCCCCCCTCTTGGCGGCTATAAGGTGGTCGCGTTGCGGCACTCGCAGTGGCTCGACACATGGGCCGACGGTCCGCGCGAGGAACGTTACTCGAAACTGGCACGGTTGCCTACCCCAAGTTTAACACCTCAGATTATTTCTCTCTTAAGATCATCCGCTTACAGCGGAAAAAATCGCTCAGTGGCACTACATTCGTGAAATTTTGTGAAACCGGACGGTTCAGACAATCATTTTTTGTATCCCTCCCGGGCTGGGATCGCTGCCCAGCGCCTGGATGATCGCC
>JACDZG010000202.1 GCA_013426805.1 Chromatiaceae bacterium | reverse complement strand
TCCTGGATGCTGTCCCTGGTCCTGGATGCTGTCCCTGGTCCTGGATGCTGTCCCTTCCTCTGGCGTAAACCATCTTCCGACCTATCAGCGGCTGAGGCGCTTAGGGACTGGCTAGGGCCTTGCTGCCCCTCCGTCATGCCAAACCTCTTCAGCGCCCTATCAGCCACTCAGGGCTTGCTGACCAGGTGGATGGGTCAGGTTGGTGATCTTCTTTTTCCTACTGCCTTTTTTGGCCTTCGGGGGTTCCAGGAGGGGGCTGTTCTCGCGCGCGCGCATGTACGCGCGATTTCCGTTTTAAGGTTTTACAGTTTTAGACGCCGTATGTCGTTGAGTATAAAAAATAAAAACGCCGATATACGGACAGATTCCGGGCTACACCCGGACAGATTCCGGGCTACATCCGGACAGATTCCGGGTATACACGGACTAGCAATACTTGAATGTCCGAGTTATGGTAAGCTCCGCTGATGAAAAAGCCCGCAAGCCCGTTGATCGCAAAGTCAAACTTGCTCGTTGAGTCAGCTTACAAGCTGACCCTCGCCGAGCAACGGTTGCTGCTGGCCGTCGCAACCGAAATCGACACCCATCCCGACAAGCCCACTGTCACGGGAGAAACCCCAATCGAAATCACTGCGGGGGCAATTGGGGGCCTGTTCACCCTTCCCACTAAGGAAGCGTATGAACTGCTCCAAGATGCCGCCGACCGGCTCTACGAGCGGTCAGTCATCATCGAATATCCGGACCCGAACCCGGACGATCCGGACGTAACACGTACTAAAACCCGCTGGGTATCGGCGATCAGCTACTTGCCCGCTCGCGGTTCCGTCCGGCTCTACCTCGCCCCGAAGATTATTCCCTACATGAATAAGCTGTCTGGCGAGTTCACGCGGTATCGGCTGCAATACGTTGCCCCTATGACTTCGGTCTATGCTATTCGACTCTATGAACTCCTAATTAAATGGCAAATGACAGGCGAGCGGGAAGTTAAAATAGACTGGCTTAAAAAGCAATTCATGATCGAAGATCGCTATAATGAACTATGCGACTTAAGAAAAAGAGTTATTCAACCCGCAGTAGATCAGATTAACGAGCATAGCAACCTCTGGGTTAAGTACGCTCAGAAGAAAGCCGGGCGCAAAGTCGTTGCCCTACAGTTCCAGTTCGGTCTAAAAGACTCTGAAACCAAGAAATTATCAGGTCTTCCGGCGAAGGCATCCCGGCCACGCCAGGACCCAGGACTGGCCCCCGAACAAGGCCGCCTGGCCCTGAACTCCCCGGCCTGGCAACCAGTGCCGGCGGATGTCCTGGCGGATCGGCCAAACAACGGCGGGCGGTCGGCGGCGGTCGGGCACCTGGACGCCATGAAGGCCAGCCTCGGAGCCGCACGAGGAAATAAAAATGGATGATGGCCTATTCACTGTTACTGTCGGCGAAAAAGAAGGGAAAACAACAATCGTTCTCGCAACAAGCAAAATGAATGATGGGGATATAAGAAAAATAGCTATTGCGGTAGTCGAGGCTATAGAGAAAGTATACGAGTCGCTTGATCGTGATGCAGACTTTATTGTGTTGGGACACATCAGCCAACCCTCAAAGAAAGGAAGAAAGGCGAAACCCAAGGGCGGCAAGGCCCCCGACGGGGCCTAACGCCCCCGCCCTTGGCTGCGACTAATTTCCCGGGCCTGGCCCAACAACTCAACCGTGGCCTGGTCCTTGGTGATTCGTTCCAATTCTTTCGGGCGCTGCTCTTTCGGGAGCCGGTTGTAATTTTCGATCTTCTCTTTCAACTCCGCCGGCAACGCCTGCCATTTCTCAGCCCGGTCGGTGTATCCGAACATCCGCCCTTCGCGCCCAACCGCCATTGAATTGAAGTCCTTTCCTATCTTCGCCTTCTCGTATTCGGCCCGGCGCGCTTCCTGCTCGCGGGCCTGGCGCTCCTTGCGGGCCTGGTCCGCGGCTTCGACGACTCCGGGAGCTACGCGGCGCAGCTCCGCGACGGCTCCGGCCTCAAGGGCCTTCGGGTCGGCGGACCTGGCCGCGGCCCCTTCCCATCGGGCGAGGTCTCGCCCGGCTGCGTCCAGGGCGTCGCCGGCACGCTCCCACTTGGCCAGGCTGCCGGGCAGGCGGACCATGCCGGGCTTGTCGGCCTGGTGGGCCTGGCGCGCCTGGGACCACTGCTGCCGCTCCTGACCCAAGCCCGCGAGGGTCGCCGCGGCGGCCCGCTGCTCTCGCTCCCGGATCGGCTTGAGCAAGGCGGCGTAGACCGCTTCCGGGTCCTGCTTCCCGACATTGCGGGGCCGCCCGGTCGGGGGCTCGGGGGTCTTGGCCTGGTCTCGGATCGGCGCCCGGGCCTTGGGCTGCTCGATAGCGGGCGCGGTCGGGGCCTCGGGGCCGCGGGCCTGCCGCTCGATGATGGCGGCAACCTCGGCCCGGTGCCGGGCCTGCCGTGCCGCCTGTTCGACCTGTTGGCGCTCTAGGGCCGTGCGATGCTCCAGGAGGGCGGCAAGCTCGGCGCTCACGGTCTTTGCTTCTGTCGCAAGCTCCGCGGCGCTGGCTTGCTTGAAGGCGGCCGCCTCCTGGTGGTCGGCCCGCAGTCTGCTTTGCTTGTTGGCGCGCTCGATGGCGGTCGCCGCGGGGCCTAGATGCTTGGTCGGCTCGCGCTCAATGCCTTGTGCTTTAAGGCTGCGGTGGTCGATGCGTTCGGATCGGCTGGCACGCTCAAGATGTTCGTTCGCCAGTCCGGCCCACAGTGCCCGCACGGCTTCAATCTCTTTGCGGGCTGGCATCAGCCCGCGCACGACTCGGGCTTTGTCGCTCAGTTCGATCTCGGCTTTCTCGCTCAAGCCTTCCGGGCCAACCTGCCGGGTGGTGGTCAACAGGTGGGCGTGGTGGTTGCGGTCGTCGCCTCGTCTGCCGGGCGCGTGGATGGCAACATCCACCGCGACCCCGTACCGCTCGACCAGGGCACCGGCAAACTCCAGGGCCAGGGCGCGGCGCTCATCTGGCCCAAGCTCAGACGGTAGGGCCGTAACCCACTCGCGAGCGGTGCGCGCGTCCTTCCGCCCCTCGGCGGCTTCAGCCTGGTTCCAGAGGGAGCCCCGGTCTAGGTCCGGTGCTCCCTCCGGTAACAGGAGGTCGGCAGACTCGACACCTGAGCGGCGGGTGAAGTCGTGGACGATCCCGGTTCGCTCGTCGGTCAACTCGACCCCGGCGCGATACGCCGACGCCGCGACGGCGGACCGGCCACCGGACCGACTAATCGGCTTTGTCTGGCAATGGAAGATTGCCACGGCTCCCCCTCCGGTCTTTCACTTGTGAAAGTTTCGCGTGCGAAACATCTTGCAGGCGCTCGCCCGCTCTTCGGCCGCGGGCCGTCTTCAGCCCCCACGGCTATGGGCGCACTGACTTGAACCGCCAAAGGCGGTTCAAGTCGTATGTGCGCCCTTCGCTATGCTCCGGGGGACCACCACCGCAGGTTATCGTCAGCCACGGAGCCCTCCCACGCGCCATCTTGCGCCGCTTCCTCAAGCAAGCAAACACGCTGCGCCAGGTGTATCCTACACCCTTACGCGCGCACCTTCACGCCAGACTCACACAGGGGGCAACATGGCAGAGGCAACCAAGACCAAGCCGACACTAGAGGAACAGATAGCCAAGGCCGAACAACGCGCCGCACAACTCCGGGCCAAGAAACAGGCGATCGAAGCACGCCAGCTTTCGGCACTCACAAAAGGCGACAGAAGCGATGTCACACGGCGCAAGATTCTGGTCGGTGCAATGTTCCTGTCCAAGCTCGAACAGTCCGACCAGACAAGGGCCGATAACGCCAGAAAAAGGCTTGCTGAAGAACTCGACGCCTATCTAACCCGTCCAGATGACCGCGCCCTTTTTGCTGACCTTCTCGGCGAAGGCGGTAGGAAAAAAGAAGGGGGATCAGATGCGGCATCAGTCCTGGGTAACACAGCATGAATGCCACCAAGAACACTTACGAACATGACGTAATCGCTTGGGCCAACGAACAGGCTCGGCTGCTCCGGGCCGGGCGTTTCGATGCCTTGGATATCGAACATATCGCCGATGAGATTGAAGACGTGGGAAAGAGCGAAAAACGCGAGTTCCGAAGCCGGATGGCTGTCCTGCTGGCCCATATGCTCAAGTGGCAATATCAGCCAGAGCGCCGCGGAAACAGTTGGCGGCGGACGATCAAGATTCAGCGCCGTGAGGTTGCCGGATGCCTGGAGGAAACGCCCAGCCTGAAGGCAGACCTGGGGCGCCCGGATTGGTGGGAAAACACATGGGCCGACACGCTAACCCTGGCAACCAAGGAAACCGGGCTATCGTTCGAGGCATTCCCGGAAGAGTGCCCGTGGACCATGGCCCAAGTGTTTGATACGGAGTTTTGGCCGGACTGAGCACCGCCCAAGCTACCCGCGTTATCCCACTGCCTGGGTCTTGGCTGCCTTTGCGCGGTCGGTCGCTCCTTCACACCGGGCAAGCTTCCGCTCCAGGTCTATCAACTCGGTCCGCATCTGTTCGATCCGTGATTCTTCGCGAGCAGCCCGCTCTGTTGCCGCCTGGGCTTGAGCTTCCGCCCCTGCTGCCCGGCGCTCTGCATCAAGACGCCCTGCGGTGTCCCGCTCGGCCCGATCCAGCGCGGCGGCGGCGGCGGTCTGTCGTTCTGCCAGTACTGCGGTGGCCTTGCCCAAGTCGGCTTGGGTCTTCACCAACTCTGCCCGGATGTCTGCCGCTTCCTTGACGAGTCGCCCGGCCGCCTCCCGTTCTTGGGCAAGCTCAAGCTCAAGGGCTTCAATCCGCGCTTCGGCTTCAGCTCGCTCGTTGTCTGCGGATGCTGAAAACTCCGCAAGCAGGGCGGACGCTGCTTCACGGTCGGCCGCTGCGGCTTGGGTCTGTACCTGGCTGGCATCGTGAAGGGCGGCAAGCTCCGCGCGATGGGCATCGACCAAGACGCGGCGCTCGGCTTCCCACCGTTGGCGCTCGGTAACAATGGCCGCTTCCAACTGAGTAAGGGCAAACGTCCTGATCGCGTCAGCGATCGGCGCGGCCCTGTCTGCGTCCACTGGCTGCCCGTCTACCTGCGCGGGCTCCTGGGTGCCCGTTGCGGTCGCTGGCTGCGTTTCGGCTTCGGCCCGAAGCGTCTGGAGGTGGCGCAGCACTGTACTTGCAGATCCCGCCGTCATCGCTCGAACCCGCTCGACCGTGGGGCGCTCGCCCTGGGCCTGGATCGCTTCTGCCGCCTGCCTGACATCCTCGAAAGTTACGCCTGGTCTGCTCATCGCCGTTGCTCGCTTGGTTGGTATGGACTAATTATACCGTAACGTTACGGAATATAAAAAGTAACGATGTAATATTACGTTTTATTACGTACTATAGTGTAATATTACGTTTTATATCCGTGCCAACAAGAGCCCGGCCACACCTTGGGGGACGCCCAGCACGCGGAACCCACCCCAAGGCAGTCAGAACAGCCCCTAGGGCCTTCCCGGTCCTTGACCCTGGTCCTGGATGCTGTCCCTGGTCCTGGATGCTGTCCCTGGTCCTGGATGCT
>JACDZG010000201.1 GCA_013426805.1 Chromatiaceae bacterium | reverse complement strand
GGACGACGGCTGAGATCAGCCGCCGTCGGGTGCGCAATGACTCAGGTCGGCGCTTATTTCTATTACTATTTAGTCCAACGTGAAGCTTAAAGCGGCGCGCGCCAGTGATGAACTTGCGAGTTTACACGACGGTCGTGGCGCGCGCGCTCGCTTTTGAAGCGAAGGTTAGGCCATTTCTTATCTTGCGTCTACCGGGATGCTACAATACGAAACCTGACCCCATCCGCCTTGCGTTCCCTTTTCTTCGGTCCTCGCTTCTGAGGTTTCAGTAGGGTGCCTGTCATTTTTTCGACCTCTTCAATCCATTCTTCGCTGCCTAGTGGCCGCCCCGTTGTTTCCGATTGTCGCAGGCTCTTGAATTCCGTTTCGTCTTCGGTACTTTGACCAAGGAGGGCGGCAAAGTCCCCATACCGTTCAAGAATGGGTGCAACCTTTGCCAGTTTATCGTCCTTGCCCGAAAGATGGGCGGCGACACTCGACCACCGCCAGTCTTGTGCCTGTTGCACAAGCTTGGCTCGCACGGGATTGAGAGAAACGTAACGTACGGCATAGAACAGATGTACTTCGTCCATCACCACCGATCCAAAGCGCCCCTGCCACAAATGACCAGTCGCTCTCAAGCGTGCATTGATATAGCCGGTATAGCGCCGATGCGCATCGGCAAAAGTCTCGCGCAAGCCGTCTTTATCGGAGGGCGCTGCGATGAGGTGGACATGATTGGGCATGAGACAGTAGCACCAGATTTCTGTTTTGGCGTTAAGCGCCGCTTCGCTTAGAAGATCAAGGTACAGCGCATAGTCCCCTTCTTCAAAAAAGACTCGACTGCGCCGGTTTCCACGTTGGGTAACATGGTGGGGTAGGCCGGGGATAACGATCCGAGGTAAGCGCGCCATGCCAAGAGACTAACATAATTAATGTATTTAGTAAACTGTCACCGTAATTCTTTAGTAATTCTTTAAATTCTTTAAAATTTAACTGAAATGTAACTTCAAGGCAATCTTCAATCCTTAAAGTATGCGTGGCCTAAGCAAAGCATATCGATTCAGGTATCAGGTATGCTGAGCCGTAAGCAATGCGATCCTTTTAACCGACACTAAGTTTGGAGATCCAAGATGAGACTTTTACAAACAATATTGCTAACCTCGGTGGCGTTAATTTTTCCCAGTATTAACGCTTTTGCCGCCCCCGCACCCGTTGCGACTGGAACTTGTGCCGGGCAAGTCGTAGCCAAGGCCGCGAAGGCGCCCTATTTGGCTCTACATGAACTCCTAACGTCTGCGGTTATCACCGAACTGAATGATGTATTGGTCGATGTTGTAGATCAACCATCGTATGCCAATTTATTGGCCGACGCAATTTCATTGAAAAACAGCATTGGGGTTGGCGGCCGTGTTGTTATTACTTTATCCGATGGCACGGTGGTTATTGATACCGCGAAAAGCAATAATACCTATGCTAATTACCAAGGCAAAAAGATTAACGAAAACCATAATTCCAGAATTGCAATTGCGGATGCGCAAATGTATCAATGCGGCTTGGGAGTTGAAAGTAAATTTAGCTCATCAACTCAGGTAGTCGAAACGTATGTTGCCAGACGTTTAGGCAATGCAACCAACGCTACGACCTATGGAGCTAGCTACTTGAATAGCTCCGGCACCGTTCGAGTGTCAGTGATACAGTAACTGAAATCTGAAGTGGCGAATCTTGGTGAGTTGAAGACGCTTGATCGGTGCGGTGGTCCTGATTCGCCAGTCTGCCCGCGTAGATACCGTCTTTCCTGTCAAGTCGCGGGGGCATAGTCAGCTTGGTAGGGGAGACGGGTTTTGAAGACGCCAAAGCACAGATGGACGAGTTTGCGCATGGCCGCGCCGAGCGCCCCCAGGGGCGACTTCGTGAAATTGAACCAACGCTGGACGAGTTGCAAAACCCTGTTCCGGCGTGCCACCACCACGCCGACGGCCCTCGGCGAAGGCGAGCGAATGTAGAGGGTCAAGCGAATGTAGAGGGTCAGGTCTTGTAATCATGCATAATTGCATCGTATCCCGGATGCTTGATTGCAAGACCTGCCCCCATCTCTACCTGACCCCATCTCTACCCGAATTGCGTATAACGTTGGCCATATCAGGGTTGAGGGTGGCGACAAAGTTCATCATTTGAACTAAGACTTCCCTGTCATTCAGTTCGTCGCGCTTGGTTGGCGCGACACCTTGGAAGAAGACATCCGCCAACTTCTTCGCATCCGCTTCCTTCGAGGTCGACAGGCTCTTGAAGATCGGCAATAGTCCTGATCTTAAGCCTACCAAATCCGCAGAACACATCAGATCAGCAGATTCTCGATACTGCCCGCCACTGTAGGCATTCCAGTACTGAAAAAACGCAATCACAGCGGCATCGCGTTCAGCGGCGTCAAGTTCAGCGGCGTTGCCTATCGGAATGCAGTACATCAATGCCATCGACAAGAGCAGCAAGGCAGGTGAGCGGGGCATCAAACCTCCCGAGTGTTGAGCCTAACGTAACGCCCTGAGTCCCCCTGTCAAGCAAATTCGACAAAAGAACCCACTGGGCGCCAACAGGTCGCCCACAGGTTATCCACAACGCACAAGCGCGTTGCGGGCGGTCAGCGGCGTACCCTCAGGCGGGTTGGCCGAGCGGTTTCGCCGCGGCTTGCAGGAGCGGCGACTGCCGCTTCTGCAAGCTCAAGAGATACTTCGCCTCATCATACAGCTTGCGGTCCTGCCAACACCCGTAGAGGATCCGCAACCATTTGAATGCGAACGCCCGCACCGCGGCATTGTGGGCCTTCCCGCGCGCGCGTAACTCCTGGTAGTAGGTCTTGGCCCAGAACGAGTAGCGGATGGTCATCCCGGCCCACTCGACGATGCGGCCTTGATCATCGTTTGGTCCACCTCGGCTAGGCTGCCACCAGCGACAGCCGTGGCGGCTTGATTGGACGCGGACGTTGTTGCGCCGGTCGGGCTGGCCAGGGCATGCGCTCGAGCACTTGCTCGAACAAGGAGGGATGTGGCTGAGCGAAGAAGCGCTCGGCGGCCGTGGTGCCGTCGGGGCGGTTGATCGCAAAGTTGTGCAGGGCGGTCAAGACCTGCTGCTTGCGCGGGCTGAGTCGGTGATGCCCATGCTGATAGAGCGCGAGGAAGCCGTTGCGCCCCTCGACACACGAGCTGCTGCGCTGGAACAGATCGGCACACTCCGCAGCGACCTGTTCGAGGTGGTCACGGGTCGCCCGATCCAGCGACTGGATCGGGTGCGAGGGCTGCTGCAGCGGAGCGAGGCGCTGGGCACTCAATGCCCGGAGGCGATGGCGTTGCTCAGCGCGGGTGCTGCGTGCGGCGGCGCGCTCCAGATAGAGCGCTGGGATCAGGTCGTTGAGCATGGCCTGCTCGATCGCCGGTGCGAGGTCTAGCGCCTGGACCCGGGTGTTGACCATCATAAAAAAGAACGCCAACGTGGCCACCAGGCGGTGGGTGAGTCGCTTCGCCTTGGCCAGATGTGCGCACAGGCGCTCAGCGAGATCCGCCTCCTCGGTGATCGCCTCCAGACGCGCAAACAGCGTCCCCAGACGCACCTCCAACTGCTCGGGCGTTTGCGCCTGTCCCTGTTGGAGCTCGTAGGGATGATCGACCGCGCTGAAGGCGCCGATCAGGGTTTTCGCCTCAGCGCACTGCGCCTGGGCGCGCTCATGCGCGAGGCTGGCCTGAACGGACGCGTTCAGCGCCTTATCAATGCGCGCGGCGAACGCCGGTGGGCGTCCTGGGCCATGGCGGCGATGATAGGCCTGCGCGGCGGCGCATTCGCCTTGCCAGCGCACCTTCGCCTCCACCGCCGTCGTCTCGGCCTGCTGCTCGGCGCGCTTTAAGGCCAGACTCATCGCCTGGCTGACCGCGTGCTGCAGATGAAACAGGTCCGTGGAATGATGCGCGCCCAGATCGCGCTCGATATGCGCCAACAACCCCTTGGCCTCATCACTGGTCCCTTGCACGACGGTGACGCTCAGCCCCGCGAGCCCGCTCTCGAGCGCCTGTGTCCAGGCCGCTGCCGAGCGCTTATCGCTCGTCTGCTCAACCAGGATGAAGCCCGAGACCGCATCAATGCTCACCAAGCGCATGCCGTCCTTCCAGGTCTCGTCTTCGGCGATGTTCAGTATGCGATGCGGCATGGCTTGGGCCAGCGTCGCGTGCTGCTCGGTGGCACCAGTGACGATCTGCTCCTCCAGTTCCGCCTGGAATGCCTGCGGCGTGCCGTAGGAGGCGCCGATGAAGGCCGACAGTCCGCTGCGCTCGAGAAAATCGCAGATCACGCGCACGCCCGCGCCGCCCTGCTCGCTGATGCACCAGTGCGCAGCGACCAGGATCTGGCGCAGCCACACCACCCCCTCGGGCGTCTCGACGAAGGCCGACAGCGCCGCCGGTGCCCGGATCGCCGGGGCGCGTTCCAGTGACGCAGGGTGCTGCGCGCCACGCCAACGCCGGTGACCGCCGCGCGTTGACTCTGCCCGTCCTGCTGCGCTTGCGTCACCGCATGTAGATGCTGGGCGCGATCCAAGCGATTATGGATTGGCGTGGGGCGTCGATCGGCACTAGAGTCAACGTCGGCAGGAGCATCGGACAACGGTATTTCCCTCGGTCAGTTTGCACTTCCAAGGGTACGCCTACCCGGCGCTCCTGCCACTCCTTCAGGGTGCTTGATCGCCTATCGAAACACTCGGTTTTGGACCAAGCGATGATCAAGGCCGCTGCTAGGTTTTGGAAGCAGGCGCGGCGTGCGGTGCACAACCTTACGGGTTGATTTTGCTTCGGCTTCGCGTAACGCCTCGCAAATGCGACCCAGGTCATGACCGTATTTTTCTGCGTGCTCGGCACGATACTTGCGGATTTCCGCAACAATTGGATCTTCGTTCATATTTCTGCCCCCAATTCCTCCGGTGAGCACAATATTGGACAAGCAAAGCCGTGCGATTCGACCACGGTTGTTATAACGCCTTGGTCTGCGCGTTGTTGATATGCCGAAAATTCCACGTGAGAAGGAACTCCATTCCCCCTGCGGCGGCAATGGCGATATGCAGGGCATCTTCTTCGCTGTTGGCTGGCACTGCGCCCTTAGCCAATAGGTCTTCGGCTAATCTCTGTGCTTCGGCCGAAGTTGCGAGAAGAGGAATATTCTCTACAGCCTGCAGCCGCTTCTCCGACGCCGCCGCATCGCCCCGTGAGATTTCTTGTATCACGAGGCTGGAGACAAATAAATCAAATTCGGCCCGCTGGCTTTGCCACCATGTTTCGGTAATCGCTTGGTGTGCGGCAACTACGACATCACGGCTCGGTCGCGCTACCAAATAGCTGATAACGGATGACTCGACGTAAACAGACTGTGCCATTGCTTACTGGTACTCCGACGTCGCGTCTTCTGGCAGCTAACGTATAGCGTTAACCGGCGCCCTGCCCAGCGCTCGCAGCAACTCCGACGGTGTCATCAGGGCACGGACCGTGCGGCCGCCGCTGGCCTTGCGGGCGCCGTGTTGAACGCGCGGTTGGACGGGGGGCATCACCGAAGTCTAAGTCA
>JACDZG010000200.1 GCA_013426805.1 Chromatiaceae bacterium | reverse complement strand
AACCAATGACCTCGGCCATGCCCGCCACTGACAGGGTAGGGCGGTAGCGTGTCCGCACCCGTTTGACCGCTCCGCACGGGTCGCCTCACGTCCCCACCAGCCCAACGGCCTTCGCACCCCGCTGCCCCGCCCCCCAGCGCCCGGTGCACCCCAACCGGAAGCCGACGCTTTAGCGGACGGCGCCCCGCACCCAACTGGACCCTCAACCTCCGGCTAGCCGTGCAGGTAGAGCCTTCGGACGTGATCACCGGACGTAGGGGCGGGTGTCAAACCCGCCCCGCCCCGACACGAAGGTCTGTCTGGATCTCAGGCGCGAACGCGATACAACGTGATCCGGACCGCACCGAAGCCCCCAGGAGCCGCCCTGCCGTGAGCGAAGACCGCCACTTCCACGCCCTGCGCCTGCTGCAAGCCAACCCGGCGCTCTCCCAGCGCGCCCTGGCCCGCGAACTGGGCGTCAGCGTCGGCGCCGCCAACTACTGCGTGCGTGCCCTGGTGGACAAAGGCTGGATCAAGATCCAAAACTTCCGCACCAGCAAGGACAAACGGGCCTACGCCTACCTGCTCACCCCGCACGGCATCGAGCAGAAGGCGCAGCTCACCCTGCGCTTCCTCCAGCGCAAAGAAGCCGAATACCTGGCCCTGGAAGCCGAGATCGCCCGCCTGCGTCAGGACGTCCGCGCCCTGCACGCTGACCCGGCCCCGGACTTCGATCCGACCGCCTGACCCCGTCATTCCGGCACGATGCCGGAACCCCGTGCCATGGACGGTACCGCGCAGTGAGCACGGACCGGCAAGATAAGACGGAACGCCCAACACCGATGCCGAAAAAGCCACCCCCGCTCGCCGTCCCGCGCGACGATTACGACACGCCCTGGAAAGACGTACTCGACCGTTGGCATCGGCAGTTTCTCGAGTTTTTCTTCCCCGTGGCCGCCGCCGACATCGACTGGTCACGCGGATATGAATTCCTCGACAAAGAACTCCAGAAGGTCACCCGTCGCGCAGTCGTCGGTCGCCGCCATGCGGACAAGCTGATCAAAGTCTGGCGGTGCAGTGGAGAGGAGACCTGGGTCTTGATCCACACCGAGGTCCAAGGCGACCAGGAGGCGGACTTCCCGCGGCGTCTCTACACCTATCACTCGCGACTGAACGACCGTTACCACCGCCCGGTCGCCACCTTCGTGGTACTGACCGACGATCATCCCAACTGGCGCCCCGTGCGCTACGAGCACGCGCTGTGGGGTTGCCGGGCGGTCTTGGAGTGTCCCAGCATCAAGCTGCTGGACTATCGTGACCGCACGGCCGAACTGGAGACCAGCCCCAACCCCTTTGTGCTGGTCGTGTTGGCGCACTTGGCAGCCACCGCGACCCGGCCGCGCGGCTGGAACGCAAAATCGGCCTGACGCGCCGACTCTATCGCCTCGGGCTGGAGCGCGACGCGATCTTGAGTCTCTACGCCTTCATCGATTGGGTGTTAGCGTTGCCCGACGCCTTGGAAGAAGACTACCATCGGTGCATTCAAGCGCTAGAGGAAGCCGAGCACATGCAATACGTCACCACTGCCGAGCGCATCGGGATTCAGAAAGGCCATAAAGAGGGCCATAACGAGGGAGCGGCCGCCATGCTCTTGCGCCAGATCGCCCGCAAGTTCGGCCCGCCCACCGAGACGGTGCGTGAGCGCATCGCGCGCGCCGACTCCGAAACCCTATTGGAGTGGTCCGACCGCATCCTGACCGCCCAGACCCTCGACGAGGTGCTTCACTAACCGAATGGCCAAACCACCTTGCCGCGGCGCCTCACCCGCGTTGCCATAGCCTGTCGTTTAGAAGCTGAACAATTGTTGCGAACCGGTGACCTCGGCCATGCCCGCCACTGACAGGGTAGGGCGGTAGCGTGTCCGGACCGTTTGACCGCTCCGCACGGGTCGCCACACGGACCCACCAGCCCCAACGGCCTTCGTACCCCGCTGCCCAGCGACCGGTGCACCCCAACCGGAGGCCGACGCTTTAGCGGGCGGCGCCCCGCATCCAACTGAGGCCTCAACCTCCGGCTGGCCGTGCGGGTATAGCCTTCGGACGTAGGGGCGGGTTTCAAACCCGCCCCTACACGAAGGTCTGTCTGGACATCAGGTGCGAACGCTAGACAACGTGATCCGGACCGCACCGAAGCCCCCAGGAGCCGCCCCCGCCGTGAGCGAAGACCGCCACTTTCACGCCCTGCGCCTGCTGCAAGCCAACCCGGCACTCTCTCAGCGCGCCCTGGCGCGGGAGCTCGGCGTCAGCGTCGGCGCCGCCAACTACTGCGTGCGCGCCCTGGTCGAAAAAGGCTGGATCAAGATCCAGAATTTCCGCACCAGCAAGGACAAACGGGCCTACGCCTACCTGCTCACCCCGCACGGCATCGAGCAGAAGGCGCAGCTCACCCTGCGCTTCCTCCAGCGCAAAGAAGCCGAATACCTGGCCCTGGAAGCCGAGATCGCCCGCCTGCGCCAGGACGTCCGCGCCCTGCACGCCGACCTGGCCCCGGACCTCGACCCGACCGCCTGAACCGTCGTTCCGGCACGATGCCGGAACCCAGTGCCAGGGATGGCCGCTCTCGGGCACCACGGATGCGCAGGATGAGCCGGCACGGGGTACTCGCCCAACAACATGCGGCCGTCGAGCAATAGGAATCCGACATGAGTGAGCTCAGCCTACTGTATCAAACCGATTTTGCGACTTGGGCGCAACGCCATGCCGAGCTCCTGCGCGCCGGACGCTACACGGAATTGGATCTCGAACATTTATTGGATGAGCTCAGCGACATGAGCAAGAGCGAGCGCCGCGAACTGGAAAGTCGACTGTTGATTCTGCTCGCCCACCTATTAAAATGGGAATACCAATATCGCGATCTGTCCGACCGTTGGCGCGAATTCAAGGGCGATAGCTGGCGCACGACCATCGTCGAGCAACGCAAGCAGATTAGCGTGCTGCTGCGTAAAGCTCCCGGCCTGAAATCCATTCTCCCCGACGCCATCGCAAGCGCCTATACCGACGCGATCGACTTGGCAAGCAAGGAGACGCGCCTGTCGCCGGAGACCTTTCCCGCGCATTGTCCCTACCCGGTTGCTGCACTGCTCGATGACGATTACTATCCTGGCTCACCCCAACACGGGGATGACCATGACTGACGACGCTACGCCCTGCGTTATTTCAACGCCGCCGGGGCGGACCCGGACGGGGGAGATCGGCGAACACCACACCCCCGAGACCCACCTGATCCCGCTCCTGCTGCGGGCGGCGCAGGACCCCAAGGCACTGGTCTCGATTCACGGCACCGACTACCCGATCCCCCACGGGACCTGCATCCGTGACTTTATCCATGTCGTCGACCTGGCCGACGGTCGCCTGCGCGCCCTCGCCCCGCTGGCGCACGGCACCGGTACCGCGGCCTACAATCGAGCACCGGTCGCGGCCCCGCTTGGTGCGCAAAATCATCGCCGCGGCATGCCGACTGACCGGCCGGGACATCCCCCCTCACCGCAGGCCCGCTTCGCCCCGGCTACCTAACGAGCCGCGTGACGGCACGGAGACCGGGCGCCAACGCCGAATAAACCACCTTGCCGCCGCGCCTCACCCGCGTTAGCATAGCCAGCCGTTTAAAGGCTGAACAAATAGTGCGAACAAGTGACCTCGGCCATGCCCGCCACCGACGGGGTAGGGCGGTAGCGTGTCCGGACCGTTTGACCGCTCCGCACGGGTCGCCACACGGACCCACCAGCCCCAACGGCCTTCGTACCCCGCCCCCAGCGACCGGTGCACCCCAACCGGAGGCCGACGCTTTTGCGGGCGGCGCCCCGCATCCAACTGAGGCATCAACCTCCGGCTGGCCGTGCAGGTATCGCCTTCGGACGTGATCACCGGACGTAGAACATACAAGGGGCGGGTTTCAAACCCGCCCCAACACGAAGGTCTGTCTGGATATCAGGTGCGAACGCGATACAACGTGATCCGGACCGCACCGAAGCCCCCAGGAGCCGCCCCCGCCGTGAGCGAAGACCGCCACTTCCACGCCCTGCGTCTGCTGCAAGCCAACCCGGCGCTCTCCCAGCGCGCCCTGGCGCGGGAACTGGGCGTCAGCGTCGGCGCCGTCAACTACTGCGTGCGTGCCCTGGTCGAGAAAGGCTGGATCAAGATCCAGAACTTTCGCACCAGCAAGGACAAACGGGCCTACGCCTACCTGCTCACCCCGCACGGCATCGAGCAGAAGGCGCAGCTCACCCTGCGCTTCCTCCAGCGCAAAGAAGCCGAATACCTGGCCCTGGAAGCCGAGATCGCCCGCCTGCGCCAGGATGTCCGCGCTCTGCACGCCGACCCGGCCCCGGACCTCGACCCGAACGCCTGACCCGTCGTTCCGGCACGATGCCGGAACCCAGTGCCAAGGACGGTACCTCTCAGTCAGCACAGCGCCACCAGAATAGGCCAAGCGCCGCCCCACCCCACCGGCCGCTGCGGATCTCGCCGCCCGTCATCCAGGCAAGACGCCGGGACACTGGACCAAGGATCAAACAACACGCCGATGACCGACAGTCCCCGCGACGACGACGACAGCCCCTGGAAAATAGCACTGGAACGCTATTTCCCCGACTTCATGGCGCTGCTATACCCGACGATCCACGCCGAGATCGACTGGACACAGGGCCACGAATTCCTCGACAAAGAACTCCAGCACGTCGTGCTCGATGCCGCACTGGGACGGCGCTATGCCGATAAACTCTTCAAAGTCTTCACCCGCGACGGGACAGAGACCTGGGTTTTGGTCCACGTCGAGGTGCAGGGGACAGCCGAGGCCGGTTTTACCGAGCGCATGTATGTCTATGACTACCGCCTGTTCGACCGGTACCGCACCGACATTGTGAGTCTGGCGGTACTGGCCGACGACAGCGCCAGTTACCGTCCGAGCGCCTATCATCGCGAGCGCTGGGGCTGCACGGTGCGGTTCCACTTCCCGATCGAGAAGCTGCTCGACTGGCACGCCCGCTGGGCCGAACTGGAAGCCAACCCTAACCCCTTCGCCCTAGTGGTTATGGCCCACCTCAAAGCGCAAGAGAGCAAAGACGGGGTCACCCGCAAGGGCTGGAAACTGCGCCTGGTGCGGCTTCTCTACGTACGTGGTTACACGCGCGAGCAAATCCTGGAGCTATTCCGCGTACTCGACTGGATACTGCAACTTCCCCAGGACTTGGAGCGGGAATTCATGGCCTTCGAGGAGCAAGCAAAGATGCCCTACATCACCAGTATCGAACGTCTCGGCCGTCAGGAGGGCCGTCAAGAGGGAGAGGCCGCCATGCTTTTGCGTCTGATCGCACGCAAATTCGGCGCGCCAACCGAAGCGTTACGCGAACGGATCGAGCGCGCCGACTCCGAAACCCTATTGGAGTGGTCCGACCGCATCCTGACCGCCCAGACCCTCGACGAGATGCTCCACTAACCAAACGGCCAAACCACCTGTCAACCCAAAGTAGAGATGTCCCCTGTTCCTCAAAGTAGAGATGTCCCCTGTTGACGGGGGGGCAGGGGGCGATACGCAGGGTCGGCGCGGTGTTTAGACGCGCCCTGCTGTTTGGCAAGCGCCGCATCGACGCG
>JACDZG010000050.1 GCA_013426805.1 Chromatiaceae bacterium | reverse complement strand
GGGCCGTCTCCACCGCCCACTCCCAACCCTCGGCGACCTCGAGCCGATCCACCAGCCGCGGCGCCTGCGCCAGCCCGTTGGCCGCCAGCCAGGCGGTCACGCCCTGATCGGCGTCGGCACGGGCGGCCTCCTGCAAGGCGGTGAGCGAGGCCCGCCGGCCCTTGGCCTGTTGCAGCGCGGTCCGGATGTCGTCCAACGCGACCGTCAGGCCGCGCAGCGCCGTCTCACGCGCGGCCAGCTCCGCCGCGTTGGCCTGTTGGCCGTCTTCCAGCTCGGCCACCTGTTCCGCAATCCCGGCCTCCTGCTCAACCAGTTCGGCGATGCGCGCCGCAGCCCCCGCCAGGTCGAGCCGGCCGGCGTCTTCGTCACTGCGCCGCAGCCGCTCCCGGTCGCGGGTCAGACGCTGTTCCAGGGCGTTGATCTGAGCGCGCGCCACCTGGGCCTGCTGGCCGGGGCCGGCGGCTTCCTGATTGAAACGGTCCCATTCAGACTCCCACTGCGCCTGTTGATCCTCGGCCAGCGCTACCGCGGCGGCGGCGGCCGCAAGTTCCGCCTCGGCGACGGCCAGCAGGGGCTCGTCCCGCGTCAGCGACTCATCGATCTCGGCGAGCCGGGTCTGATCGCGTTCCAGATGATGGGCGGCGTCGGACAACTCCTGATCCAGGCGCACCAGTTCGGCCTCGCGGCGTCCGCGCGACTCGTTGGCGAACTGGATGGCCTGTTCGGCGCGGGCGATCTCCGCGCCCACCGCGTAGAAACGGCCCTGAATTTGGTTGAACGTCTCGGACGCGCCCGTGTAAGCGGTGCGGCGGTCCTCGATGTCGGCCTCGAGGCGGCGCTGGCGGGCGAGCGCCGCGGCCTGATCGGTTTCCAGCGCGCCGAGCCGCCGGTCCTGCGCTTCGAGTTCCGCGTCCAGGGCACGCCAGCGCAGGGCCTTGAGTTCTTGGTCGAGCCGCCGCTCCTCGGCCCGATACGCGGTGTAACGGGCGGCGGTATCGGCTTGGCGCTCCAGATGCAGCAACTGCTTGCCCACTTCATCGCGCAGGTCGTCGAGCCGTTCCAGGTTCTCGCGGGTGCTGCGCATGCGCCCTTCGGTCTCTTTGCGCCGCTCCTTGTATTTGGAGATGCCGGCGGCCTCCTCCAGAAACAGGCGCAAATCCTCCGGGCGCGCCTCGATGATGCGCGAGATCATCCCCTGTTCGATGATGGCGTAGGACCGCGGCCCCAGACCGGTGCCCAGGAAGAGATCTTGGATGTCGCGGCGACGGCAGCGGCTGCCGTTCAGAAAATAGCCGGACTGGCCGTCGCGGGACACCTGCCGCTTGACCGCGATCTGGTTGAAGGCGGCGTACTCCCCCCCGGCCCGCCCGTCGGCGTTGTCGAAGACCAGCTCGATGCTCGCCATGCCCACCGGCTTACGGCCGGTGCTGCCGTTGAAAATGACATCCGCCATCGACTCGCCGCGCAGCATCTTGGCGGACGATTCGCCCATCACCCAGCGCACGGCGTCGATGACATTGGACTTGCCGCAGCCGTTGGGACCGACAACCCCTACCAGATTACTCGGGAAATGGGCCGTAGTAGGGTCGACGAATGATTTGAAACCGGCGAGCTTGATCTTTTCCAGGCGCATCCCGGCAGGGTACCGGAAGCGGGAGTGGGGGCCAAGCGTGGGTGTCGGCGAACATCCGCGCGGCCCAACCCAAACAACTACAGCGTTTTTGCAAGCAGTGATAACGGCAGATAGAGACATAAGGCATTGTCAAGCGTCGCCTCGAATCCCAGCCTGCGATAGAAACCAGCGGCCCGCTCATGTTTGGCATCGACGACCACGGCGTAGAGTCCAATCTGCCGGGAGAGGCTCAGGGCGAGCTGTAACGCAAACGCGAGCAAATCCTGCCCGACGCCTTGGCCCTGCGCGCCACGATCCACCGCCAGACGGCCGATACGCAGCACCGGCACCGGACACTGGGGGAGCGTCCGCGCATTCGGCATCCCCGCGGTTGCCACCTGACCGGCGCTCAGGGTGACGAAGCCGGCCACTGTCTCCCCATCCGCCGCCAAGGCCACATAGGTCTTGCCGATACCGCGCCGCTGTTGCTGGCCCGCCAGACGGACCAGGAATCCATTGAGCGCGGGCTCTCCGCAATCAAATCCTTCACGACGATGACGATCTGAGAGGAGTTCGATCCGGGCAGGCATTCAGCGCCGCGCCATCAATGCGCGCAGTGCATCATTTGGCTCGGACGGGTCTTCGCCGGCCGTAATGAAGGCCGCGAACGCCTGGTGGGACAGCACCAGGGTCTCGTTGTCGGCCACGATTCGGCTGGCTGCTTCATACGCGTTTTGAATCATGAACCCGGACAGGGTCGTTCCCATCAGCGCCGCGGCGCGCTCGATCAGTGCCTTGGCCTCAGGGCTGGTGCGCAGGTTGATGCGGGCGGATTCAGTCGATTGCTGGGTAGAAGGCATGGCCGTGCTCCGGTACGGATGATGCGTTCATTGTACGTCATTATGACCCACGCATCCCCACCAAGTTTCCCGTCGACAGCGCGGATGTGACACAGTTGGGCATTCCGTCTTATCTTGCCGGTCCGTGCTTGTTGCGAACTCGATAGGAGTGCGGCGTTGACCGGGCCTCCGGCGCGCGGTCAAGCCGACCAGCCGGCGGCCCAGTAACACCATTCCGGACTCAGCGATCCGGCAGCGGAAAGACCTCCGCCGACAACCCATCCGCCGCACCCCAACGGCTGGTGTGCAAAGTGCTGGAGACGACCATGACCCCAGGCCGGCCCAGTCCGTCATAGCGCTCCATGGCCCGCGGACGGTCGCCCTGCAGGCTGCCGGTCAGCGGCTGGAGGAGCGTCAGGCGCGGATCGTCGGCAAGCGTCAGGCTGTCGGCACTCAGTTGGGCGGCCCCGCGCAGCCGATAGAGGCCCGGCTGCCCGGCCGCGGCATCAGCGGCTGGATCAGTGACCGGCCCGGACAGGATCAGCAGGCTGTCGCCCTGCCAGCGCAGCCCCTGGACGCCGCGACCACCCAGGTCCACCAGATATTTGCGATAGGGACGACCTTCCAGACCGATAGGCGTGAGGCGCAGCACACAGGGACTCTCCACCCGCGGCTGCACCTCCAGCACCACCGCGAAGCCGCCCAACACCGGTCCGCTGAAACCGATCCACAACCGCCCGGCACGGCACCCGAGCCCCGCCAGTTCCAGACCGTTCTCGGCCATCGGGATGGGGCCGGGGGCGAAATAGGCGGCCAGGTGCGGGTCCTCGGCCAGGGCGCGGGTGAGCGCATTACCGCCGTCCTCGATGGGCAGCAGGGCCAAGTCACGCGGCTCGGGCAGGCGGTCGGCCCTGACTTGGGCACAGCCCAGGCAGGCGCGCCGATGGATCGGCTCGATCCAGGTCAAACGCTCCAGGTTCTGCGCATCGCTCAACGCGGGGTCCGGGCGCAAACGCGCGCCGGCATGGGACCCGATGAACCACAGCAGCTCGCCGGCGCAGGCCAGGCCGGTCAGGTCCATGGACTCCCCCGGATTCGGCAGATCGAGCATCGTCGCAAGGTCCAGCGCGCTCGGGTCAGTCCAACCGGGCGGCGCGGACGAGGCCCCCCGCTTGGCGGGCTGGTCGCCGGCGGCCTTGGGAACCAACCGGAGGAGGCCGTCCAACGGGTCGGCACCAAACCACAGATGACCGCCGTCATCCAAGGCGATAGCCGAAACCTGGCCGGGAATGGAGGCGGCGTCGATGGCCTGGCCGAACCGCAACTGAACCTGGCCGATGGGGATGGGCTGCATGAGAGATTACCTCTTCGTTTGGATGACACGGGGGGCGGCCCCGTTTGCTTGGACGGATCAATCCTGGTCTGGGTGGGGGATTGTTGGGCGGCCGGCGATGCGGGTCAACAGGTGCGCGTGATGGAAACAGCGATCGGCATCGACCAGCGGCAGCGGGGGCGCACCGTCATGGCGCGCCGTCAGGGCGCGCCGGAACGCCCGTGGATCGGGTATCGGCGCGCGCGTGCGTGTCACGCCGATGCGCCTCGGCACCGCAATGCGGTAGGATTACGGCTCTATTCTTAGAAGGAGATGCTAATGTTCCCTCCCGAGGACGTTCGTAACCAGCGGCAGCCCATCGACATCGGCCAGTACTTCGTCTGGTTGGTCGTGTTGGCAGCCGCCTTCGGCATTTACTATGTCTGGTCTCATCCGGCTCCGCGCTCCGCGCCGCCTGACGCGACCCAGGCGCAGCGGCTCGCCCCGATCGGGCTGGTCACCGTGACCCCGCCGAAACCGCCGGCAGCACCGACACCCCAACCGGCCGCCCCGGAGCAAGCCGCGAAAGCGCCGCCTCCGGTGCCACAGCAGACTCAAGCCCAGGCACCGGTCAAGCCCGCACCGGCGACCGCGGGGAGCGCACCCGGCCGGACGCCGCCAAACGCCGCGCCCGTGGCGCAGCAGCCGCCTGCCACGACCGCACCGGCAGCCGCACCAGCGTCCCAGGCCGGCCCGCAAAGCGCCCGGCCGTCGGCGGTCGGCACAACACCAGCCCCGACACGCCCGACCGACCTCGGCACGAGACCTGCCGGCCCCACAGCGCCCCCGACAGCCGCCGTGCCGAACCGCGACACTCCGCCGGCCGTCACCCCCGCGGCCCCGGCCCGGCCGGCCGGCCCGCCACCCGCCGCGCCCGTCCCCGCCGGTCCCCCGGCGCGCTATCCGGGCCGGCCGGACATGGCGCAGCCCGGCTATCCACAGGGCTATCCCGGCAGCTATCCGGGCGCCTATCCGAACCGGTACGGACCAGGGTATCAGCAAGGCTACCCAGGCGGTTACGGCGCCGGGCAGTACCCGCCCGGCTATGTGCCCCCGTATCCGGCTTACCCAGGCGTCCCCCAGCAGCAGCCGTACCCGCCGGGGACCACCCGCTAAGGCGCCACATGTCGGGGCGACTTTAGTCGCCCCTCCAGCCCCTTGCGGCTTTTGAGGCATGCGCAGTCTGGATCTATGTTCCTGGGAATCGCCTAAAGCGAGTTACCCTTGTAGGGGCGGGTTTCAAACCCGCCCCTTGTCCGGCTATAACGTCCGACGGCTATAATCCCCACGAGACTGACAAGCCAGTACCCGTGCAGGAGCGCCGCCGTCCCCATGTCCATCACCCTCAACAAGCCCCGGCTCGACAACCTGGCCGCCGAGATCTGGAAATCCGCCGTGCGCCTGCGGGGCAAGTTCAAAGCCTATGAATACCAGGGCGTGATCCTGCCGATCATCGTCATCCGTCGGCTGGAGTGCGTGCTGATCCGCTGGCGCGAAGACAAAAAGACGGAGGTCCGTGCCAAACGGCCGGAGATCGACGACACGGCACTCGCTCAGCTGGTCAAGGGCATGGAGACCGGCACCGCGCCCTTCTCCAACCAGACCGATTGGACCCTACGCCGGGTCTACGAGGAAGACCACACCCTGCTGGAAGCAAACTACCGAAAATATATCAATGGGTTTTCCGAAAACGTCCAGGAGATCATCGAGCACTTCAACTACCGCGCCATCATCGGCGAGATGGTCAAGCGCAATCGGCTCGCCCCCATCCTCAACCAGTACAAGGACGAGCCTTTAGGCCCCGAGCACCTCTCCAACCTGGAGATGGGCTATGTCTACGAGGAACTGCTGCGGCGCTTCTCGGAAGAGGCCGGGGAGGAAGCGGGCGACCACTTCACGCCGCGCGAGATCGTCCGGCTGATGGTGGAGTTACTGGAGATCCCCATCCCCGACCGGCACCTCTCGATCTATGACCCGGCCTGCGGCACCGGCGGCATGCTCTCCGTGGCCAAAGAGCACCTGTTCGACCGCGCCGCGACCGATCAGGAGCGAGCTGGAGTCGAGGGTTTCGTCACCATCAACGGCCAGGAACTCCAGCCCGCCAACTACGCCATCTGCAAGGCCGACCTGCTGCTCAAGGGCGACCGGGAGGCGCATGTGTTCTACGGCAACTCACTGATCCCCCACGTACCCAACGTCAAGGAGCCGGGCGATCAACTCCCCGAGTCCCGCTACCGCTTCGACTATATGCTCAGCAACCCGCCGTTCGGCGTCACCTGGGGCGGCAAAGACGGCTATGAGGACGCGGCCAAGCGGCTGCGCACCACCCGCTACCGCGCCGGGATGCCGCGCATCAACGACGGCGCCCTGCTCTTCCTCCAGACCATGCTGGCCAAGCAGAGGGCGCCCGAAAATGGCGGCAGCCGCATCGCCATCGTTTTCAACGGCTCGCCACTCTCCAACGGCGACTGCGGTTCCGGCGAAAGCGAGATTCGCCGCTGGATCCTGGAGCACGACTGGCTCGATGCCATCGTGATGCTGCCGGACCAACTCTTCTACAACACCGGCATCTTCACCTATATCTGGCTGCTGCGGACCGCCAAACCCGCGGACCACCAGGGGCGCGTCATGATCATCGACGCCCGTCAGCAGTTCGAGAAGGAACCCAAGGCGTTCAGCAACAAGCGCAACCGGATGACCGAGGCCCACCGTCAATGGATCGAGGCGCGCTATCGGGACGGCTGGGCACCGGGCTACACGGACCCCGATGTCCGGCTCTTCGCCAATACGCCGACCGAACGGGCCTTCGCCTACCACAAGGTGGCGGTCGTCTTCTGGCAGACCGATGCGCAGGACCAGCCGGCCATCGTCACCGAGCCCTATGAGAAGGCCTTCACGCCGGCCAACATCAAGAAGGAACAGGAGTTCTACGATAGCGACCTGTCCTTCCGGATCCGTCTGCGCAGACCTGACGCGGTGAAGGTGGATGCGGTCCCGACCGACGCTGAGTGGCGAACCATCGCCTTCACCCTCGCCCCCGCCGACAGCTTTCCCCAGGTGTTCGAAAACGCCGCCCGGCGCGCCTTCGCTGCCGAGATCGCCGCATTGACGCAAACCCAGACCGACACCGCGGCAAACAACCGCGCGGTTCGCACCTTCCTGGCCGCGCTGCGGACCGAGGTCGAATGGACCCACCGTCATTACGTCAAGGACGACGAATACATCCCATTCGGCGAAGACATCCCCGCCTTCCTGGAACGCGAGATCGCCAAACCCATCATCCGCTGGAAGGACAGCCCACAGCTTGGGTATGAGATCCTGCCCAACAAGTATTTCTACCGCTATGCCGCTCCGCCGCCCGCGGCGCAGTTGTTGGCGGAGTTTTGGCGGTTGGAGCGGGCGGCGGAGACGATGTTGGCGGGGCTGGCAGAATGACCCCCTTACCTCCAGGTTGGGGCCATGACCGGCTGAAAGACATTGCGGCAATCAATGCATCCGCATTACTGGCAAACACCGATCTAGATTATGAATTTAACTATCTCGAGATTTCCAATGTGGACTATCATGGAATCGTTGATCAGTCCGCTATCGAACGTTTGCGCTACGAGGACGCCCCATCACGGGCGCGTCGGCGCGTCGCTCCCGACAGCACCATCATCTCCTCGGTTAGACCGAACCTGCAAGCCGCCGCGCACATAGCAGGTACGCTTGCTGACCTCATTTGCTCAACCGGATTTAATGTCGTCGAGCCCCGGCAGGATCGTCTTTGGCCTAAATTTGCCTACTACACCCTCGTATCGGAGTACGCCCGTCAATATTTCGAGGCCCATGCAACTGGCGTGGGTTATCCCGCCGTTTCAGAGAAGGATTTCAGCGCCTTCCCAACTACACTGGCGCCTCCATCCGAACAGAAGCGGATTGGTGCCTACCTAGATTCCAGTTGCACGGCATTAGATACCGCAGCGAGTGCAAAACGCAGCCAAATCGCCGCCTTAGACCTAATGCGAGAAAGCCTTATCGAATCTGCCGTGACACGAGGCATTGAGCCTGGAATCCCGCTACGGCGGATTGATGAGGATTGGATCGACTCCGTGCCGGATCACTGGAAGGTCTGCCAGATCAAGCGGGTAGTAGCGCGCATCGACTACGGCATTTCCGAGAAAACCGCACAAGAAGGTCAGTTTCCGGTCCTTAAGATGGGACATATTCAACGGGGTGAGATTCGCTTCACCAACCTCGATTTTGTTGAGTCTGTTTCCGCAGATCTGCTCCTGCAGACCGGGGACATACTCTATAATAGGACGAACAGTCCAGACCAGGTGGGGAAAGCTGCGATTTTCCGCAAGAGCCGGGACTGTGCCGTTACCTTTGCATCTTATCTCGTTCGCATCCGCACCAACCATCGGGCGAATCCGTACTATCTGAATTATTTGGTTAACAGCCCCGGATTTCTGGCCTTCGCACGAAAGCTGGCGATTCCGTCGGTCCAGCAGTCTAATCTGAACTCGACCAGATATGGACGCATGTTGATTCCGCTGCCGCCGATCCAAGAACAGGATGCAATCGTCGCGTTTCTGGATTCCAGGCTTGCGGGAATCGCAGACGTGGCCTCAATCATAGAGCAGCAAATCGCCACCCTCGCCGCCTACCGCAAATCCCTGATCCACGAATGCGTCACCGGCCAGCGGCGAATCACGGAGGCGGACCTGCGGCGCGTCACATCCGGCGGAGATCCGGCCGCCGCCGATTCACGTGATTGCGAGACAGCGGCATGACCCGAACACCCGGCAGCGATCTGGAACAATCAGGTGCCGTTACCCCACCACGGCCCCTGCTCGGCGATCTGCGCGAGTTGATCCTCCAAGCACGGATCAGCGTCGCCCGCGCGGTGGATTCCGGGTTGGTGACGCTTTACTGGCACATCGGCCGGCGAATTCGCGAGGACATCTTGGGGCAGCAACGCGCCGAGTACGGACAGGAGATTGTCTCCGCACTGGGGAGACAATTGGGGCTGGAGTTCGGGCGGGGATTCGGACCGCGCAACCTGTTCCGCATGATCCGCTTCGCCGAGGTCTTCCCTGATGCCGAGATTGTGTCCGCACTGCGGACACAATTGGGCTGGACCCACTTCCGTGCCATTATCGCCCTTGATGACCCGGTGAAACGGGACTTCTACGCCGAGATGTGCCGGGTCGAGCGTTGGAGCACGCGCGCCCTCGAGAAAAAAATTCAGTCGATGTTGTTCGAGCGCACCGTCCTCTCCCGCAAACCCGCGGCGCTGATCGAACAGGAGATCAAGGCGCTGCGGGAGGAAGACCGGCTCACGCCCGATTTGGTCTTTCGCGACCCCTATATCCTGGATTTTCTGGGCCTCAAGGACACCTACGCGGAGAAGGACCTGGAGGTGGCGATCCTGCGCGAGATCGAGGCGTTCATCCTGGAACTCGGGGTCGGCTTCTGCTTCGTTGCCCGGCAGCAGCGGATGCAGATCGATGCCCGTGACTATTACCTGGATTTGCTCTTTTATCACCGCAAGCTGCGTCGGCTGATCGCGATGGACCTGAAGATCGGCGAATTCGAGGCCGCCGACAAGGGTCAGATGGAGCTCTACCTGGGCTGGCTCAAGCGTCACGCGGTCGAGCCAGGGGAGGCCGAACCATTGGGAATCATCCTGTGCGCGGGTAAGAGCCAGGAACACATGGAACTGATGGGGCTGACCGGCGGCGATATCCATGTTGCGAGTTACTGGACCCAGGACCTGCCGCGCGCGGAGTTGGAGCGCAGGTTCCACGACGCCATCCGCCTGGCCAGGGCGCGCCTTGAGCAATCCGAGGACTAGGCAGTGACCAAGAAGAAGCCGCCGGAACTGGCCTTTCAGGACCACATCGCGGCCTTCCTGGTCCGCGTGCACGGGTACGCGGTGCTCAATCAGTCTGAGATCACGGACACCGGGCACGGCATCGCGGAGGATCATCTGTGGTCCTTCCTTACCGATACCCAGGCGGATACGCTGAAACGCTTGGCGGAGGACTATGGCAGCGACGTCCGCGGCGAGGTCTTTCGCGCACTGCACTCGGAACTGACGCATACACCGCTGTGGGTGCTGATCCGCCATGGACTGCCGGTACGGGGCCTCAGGCTGCGGCTCTACTATCCCAAGCCCCGCTCCAGCGAGAGCGATGCGATGCTCAACTACCCGCAGAACCGCATCGCCTTCCGCCCGCACTATTACTTTGGTGACAGGAGCCAAGAGATCGATTTCGTTTTTTTTCTCAACGGCCTGCCCATCGTGGACCTGGAGGTGAAGCACGAGAAGAACCAGAACGTCCATAACGCGGTAGCGCAGTTTGCGGCCCGTGATCACCGTCTGAAGATCTTCCGCCATCCCTTCCTCTATCTGGCCGCCGACACCAGTGAGGTCATGGCCGCGACCGATCCGCGCCGGGCGGAGAACTTCCGTTGGTTCAACACGGGGCTGACCAATCAGCCACAGACGCCAGGAGAGTACCCGGTGGAGTTCCTGTATCGGGAGGTCCTGTCACGGGAACACCTGCTGGAGGCCCTGTCCTTTTTCCTGGTCTATGCCCCGGCGCGCGAGGCCGCCGCGGATCGGCCCGCGCGACCCGCCTTCACCCTGTTTCCGCGCTATCACCAGAGTCGCACCGTGCGCCGGGTGGCGGACGCGGTGGTAGAGCGGTTCATCGCAACCGGTGAGATCGGCGGCAAGTTCCTGATCCAGCACTCCGCCGGCAGCGGCAAGACCCTGACGATCTGCTGGCTGGCGGACCGGCTGCACAGTCTGTTCCGGCCGGGCAGCAACGAGAAACTGGTGGATCTCGTCTTTATCCTCACCGACCGCAAGACCCTGGACAAGAACATCAAGGATGAGTTGGCGAACTTCACCCACCTCACCGACCTGATAGGCCTGGCGCGCAAGGCTGAGGATCTGCCGCGTTTCCTCGCCAAGCGCCGGCCCATTGTCGTGACCACCCAGCAGAAGTTCGCCTGGATCCTGGACCGTATCCGCGACGACCCGGCGCTGAAGTCGCTACGGGTCGCCTTTCTGATCGACGAGGCGCACCGGTCGCAGGAGGGGAGGATGGGCGTGGCGATCCGGATCCCCTTCCGCAATCCGGATGAACCGGACTTGGACGACGCCGCCGATCCGGCGGCAGCGGGCGACGACGCGGAGGCACAGATCGCGCGGATCATCCGCGAGCATGACGGTAACCAACTCTTCGTCGCCTTCACCGCCACCCCCGCACCGGCCACGCTGACCTTGTTCGGTGCCCCCTTCGACACCTATACGGAGGCGGAGGCGATCAGCGAGGGGTATATCCTGGACGTGGCCACGGCGATTCTCTCCTACAAGACCCTGTACCACCTGCACTGCCGCTATGTGCCCGACCCCTATCAGGAGCGGCTGTACCCCAAGGGCGTGGTCGCCAAGGCGCTGAAGAACGTCGCCTTCCAGGACGAGGGACTGATCCAGTACAAGGCCGAGGTCATGCTGCGCATCTTCGACGCGAGCATCAAGCCGCTCATCCAGGGGCGGGCCAATGCGATGATCGTGACCAGTTCACGGGTGGCCGGGCTGCGTTATTTCGAGATCATCAAGGAGAAGCTCAGGGAACGCGGGGCGGACTACCAGGTGCTTTATGCCTTCTCGGACTTCACCCATCCGCAGACCAATCAGGCGATCAGCGAGCACGCGGTCAACGAGCTCAAGGACGGCGAGCAGATCGAGGACCGGTTCGAGGGCGACGACTACCGCTTGATGGTGGTCGCCAACAAGTTCCAGACCGGCTTCGATCAACCATTGTTGGCCGGGATGTTCCTGGACAAACCGGTGATGGACCGCAATGCGGTACAAACCTTGTCGCGCCTGAACCGCTGCCACGCGGACAAGCAAACGGTGGTGGTGGTGGACTTCACCAATAATGCCCAGGCGATCCTGAACGCCTTCGCGAAGTACCGGCAGGGGACGCCCTTCCAGCCGGATGCGCCGGATGAACAGGCGTGCGTGCGCCTGCATCGGCAAGCCCTGGCGTTCGGCGTCTTCAACCAGGAGGATGCGGGCGCGTTGGTCAAGCTGCTGGCGACGGGCAGCGATGCCCAGATCCAGTTCACCGTGAACGGGCTGCGCAAACGCTTTCAGGACCGGCTCGCCGGGGCGGACGAGCGCAAGGCGTTTGTCTATCTGCTCGCCCGCCTGGTCCGCAGCTATCATTTCCTGACCTGTTTCTTCACCTATCCGCCGGAACTCGGCGCGTTCGTCGCCTTCGCGGAACTGGTGGGGCCGCAACTCATCAAGGACGGGCCGGTGTCCGAGTTGATGCGCCAAATTCGGGCGACGGAGGTCGTCAAAGCGGCAGTGCAGTATCAGGGGGAGGTCAACCGCCCCGGCCAGATCCGGCTCAGGCCCGGCCAGGGGACTCCGGGCGCAGGGCCAACAGTCCCAAAGGTGTCGGTACAGGATATGATCGACGCGATCCGCGGGCAATTCGCGATCTCCGACGAGGAGGCCCTGTGCATCAAGGAGGTCACTCAGGAAAAAACCGGGGACGCGGAGATTCGGGAGACGGTGCTCACCCACCGCCAGGACCTGGTCTATCTGGAGGGGTCCTACCAGGGGCAAGTCAATGGACGCATCCAGGACGCCTATGCGCTGCGCGGACGCTACGACGAACTGGCGGACCGGAAATACACGGACACCGGGGCCATCTTCGACATCATGGCGGTGACGGTCATCCGGCACCACCTCGCGCTGGCGGCCTGACGCCATGGGGCGGACCATCGGTCAGATCCCGAAGGCCGACCGGCCGCGGGAAAAGTTGCTCGCCCGGGGTGCCGCGGCACTGAGCGATCAGGAGTTGCTGGCCGTGCTGCTCGGCAAGGGCACGGCTGGGGTCGATGTGATGACCCTGGCGAGGCGCCTGGCGCGAGTGATGGACGACCGCGGTCTGGAGGTCCGGGTGGAGGATCTGACCGGATTGCCGGGCGTAGGTGAGGCCAAGGCCACGTTGATCCTCGCCGCCATCGAGTTCGCCCGGCGGCGGATCAAGCCCGCAGGGATCAAGATCGGGACACCGGCCGATGTGCTGCCGCTAATTCGGCATTATGCCGACCGGCGGCAAGAGCACCTGCTGGCCGTTACCATCAACGGCGCCAACGAGGTCTTGAATGTGCGGGTGATTTCCATCGGACTCATCGACCGCAGCCCGGTCCACCCGCGCGAGGTGTTTGCCGACGCGGTGGCGGATCGCGCGTCGGGGCTGATCCTGGCCCATAACCACCCGGAGGGCGGCGTCACTCCATCGGCGGCGGACATCGACGCCACGCGGCAGATCCGGGCGGCGGGCGCCGTGCTCGGGATCGAGTTACTCGACCATATCATCTTCGATCGCAGCGGCTATTTCAGCTTTTTGGAGGCTGGCGTTTGATGTCACACTGCGGTTCGATGACCCAAACCTGAGCAGCGCCGACGCCCAATCAACCGAAACGAACGGCTGACGCCCCGCCAACCCCCAATGACCCTGATTGACCCCGACTGACCACGATGACTGAACCGACCGACAGCCCCACCCTTGATCGTTACGTCAGCTTCCTCGGCCTGGACTGCGACGCCAAATCGCAGCAATTTGTCGACACTTTGCGTACTGCGATGGCCAAAGACGGACGGCAAGAACCGTTCTGGGATTATTTCGCCGCCAAACTGGACGGCACCCAGGGGCCGACCCATCATGATGCGCTTTACCATATCCACTGCCACCTCAACGATCTGCGCGACCTGTTGGAGCGCTGGGACGAGGCGGACCTGGCCACCATGCTCGAATCAATCGAGATCGAATGCTGTTAGCAGGCCGTTCCGTTTGGTCTCGTCGATCAGCACTGGCTGAGCGTTCCCATCCCTGGCCCTGGTTTCCGGCATCCTGCCGGAATGGCGGGGGTGGTCTTGCGCGACTCAAGGTATGGTCTTCCTACCTGATATCCGGACAGACCCGCGGTGTGGAGGCGGGTTTGAAACCCGCCCCTACGTCCGGTTATCACGTCCGATGGCTATATAACGCGGCACGCATCGGTTCAGCCCACGCCGCCGTTCAATGACTTACCGATTCAAAGACCCTATGCCGACAGAACCAACGATTTCAGCCATCGCCCACGTCATTCAGCTCTCGGTCGCACCGGTCTTCCTGCTCTCGGGGATCGCGGCGATCCTCGGGGTCATGGCGGCCCGCCTGGCGCGCGTGGTCGATCGCGCCCGCGTGATCGAAGAACAGGTGATGGCCCAGCCGCTTCCCCCAGGCCCGCTCCATGAAGAACTGGCGGCCTTGTCGCGGCGGGCACAGATCATCAGTCTGGCCATCGGACTATGCACTACCACCGCCCTGCTGATCTCGGCGGTGATCGCGGTCCTGTTTCTCAGTGCGTTGTTTTCTTTCGAAACCTCACCGGTCGTCGCGAGCCTGTTCGTCGCCGCCATGTTGACCTTGATTGCCGCGCTGATCCTGTTGTTGCGGGAGATTCTGGTCGCCACTGCCGGTTTACGCTTCGGGCCGCGTTAGCGCGCCGGTCCTCGTTACTTGACGCGGCGACGCCGCCACAGCAGGAACAGGCCCGCGGCCAGAAGCCCGAGTGTGGCCGGCGCCGGGATGGCCTTGATCGCTCCTTGCGATCCGGTACCCGCGTCCTCGGCACTGAGCACACGCAGGGCCGCGGCGCCGTCCGCGAAGCCCTGGACCCAGGTCACTTCGTCGACACCGGCCGCCAAGGTAAAAATGCCGACGAGACGGTATTGGCCGACCAGTGGGCCGCTGATCCGATCCCGCTCGAACGGGCACTCCAGACCGCCAAGCCGGGTGCCCGGACCCGTTGATTTCACCGAGCCGTTGAGTAATTCAACTTCCGGACGGGCCGCCAAGGCCGGCAGGCTGCCGAAGGCATTGAAGTCCGCACCACGGAAGTCACCAAAGCGATCGGTCTTGACACCAAGATGCAGGGAGCCCCGCAAGGGCTCATGCGCCGAATCCGCACTGCCTTCGCCCAGGCCCGGGTCGGCCACGGCGCTGTCGACGGGCAAGGCGTAGCTCCCCGGGTCGGGCGAATACTCCAAGTCGTCACCGACGAAGGTGAAATTGGCCAAGGTCCGCTCCGTCGTCAGGAGTCCGGCGGCGAGCGGCATCGCGCAGACAAGCAGGCTGCACGCGAGCCAGACACCGAGCACCTGCAAACTGCCACAGCGCTTACCAGGCAAGCGGTCACCGGCCATGAGATCGCGGTGACCTCAGAGCAGTTTTTCGATCGCCTTCTCGATCTTCCCGCCGTCCGGCGCGGTGAAACTCACGTAGTGATCGACCAGATTTCCCTGACGATCGATCAGGTATTTGTAGAAGTTCCACTTGGGGTAAGGGGCCCCGGCAGCGGCGAGTCGCTCGAATAGGGGGGTCGCGCTACCCTTGGTGACGCTGACCTTCTCGAACATCGGGAACTCGACCGCGTAGGTCAGGCGGCAGAATTTCTGAATTTCCTCTTCGCTCCCCGGCTCCTGACTCATAAAATCATTGGACGGGAAGCCCAGCACGACGAATCCCTGATCCTTGTATTTGCGGTAGAGTGCCTCGAGTCCCTCGTACTGGGAGGTAAAGCCGCATTTACTGGCGGTGTTGACGACCAGGATCACCTGACCGCGGTAGGTCTCGCAAAGGTTCACCTGCTCATCCCCCGCCAGCCGGCGCAAGGTGACGTCCAGCAAGGGCGGACAGGGTGTGGGGTCGGCGCCGGCGCTGACCGCGGCAAGGCTGAGGGCGAGTAAAGCTGTTTTCACGTCGAATCTCCGGTTATAAGGGACAGGAAGCGGGCTTGGGAGATAGTGCGCTCACTGCGGAATGCAACCAGTCCCCGCCTTGCCGCGGCCAGGGGTGCCGGTGGTTTGAATGCGGATGCCGGAGGACCAATGTCGCGGATGGCGGGGTGCATCGGATCGGCGCGCCCCGCAACCCCTTATAATCAGCAACTCCCCGATGTGAACGGAACAAAAATGAGCGAATGGGTCAAAGGCACGGTCGTCGGCAAACACATTTGGATCGACGGGCTTTACAGCCTACAGGTCGACGCCCCGATGGCGGATTTCACGGCAGGTCAGTACACGAAAATCGCCCTGGATATCGGCACTGATCGCGTGGGACGGCCCTACTCACTGGTCAACGCACCCCAGGACCGCCCCTTGGAGATCCTCTTCAACGAGGTGCCGGGAGGACCGCTCACGCCGCGCCTGTCGGAACTAAAGATCGGCGACCCGGTGTGGGTCGCGGCCCAGGCCGGGGGCATATTCACCCTGGAGTCGGTGCAGCCCACCAACACCCTGTGGCTACTCGCCACCGGGACGGCGATCGGGGTTTACCTGTCGATGCTGCGCACGACGGCCCCCTGGGAGCACTTCAAACGCGTTATTCTGGTCCATGGCGTTCGGGCCGCCGCCGATCTGGTCTATGGTGAGACCCTGGCGTCGATCGCGGCCCAGCGCGGGCCGCAATTCAGCCTGATCCCGGTGATCAGTCGGGAAACGCAGGCGCACGCCCTGCACGGGCGCATCACCGACCTGCTGACCAGCGGCGCGCTGGAAGAGCGGGCGGCCGCCCGGATCGATCCGGAGTCCAGCCACGTCATGCTGTGCGGCAACTCCGCGATGATCAAAGATGCCAAGCAGATCCTGGAGGCGCGCGGGCTGGTTCGCCACCGCCGCCATGCCCCAGGCCATTACTCCGCCGAGCAGTATCACTAATCGCAAGCGCAGGGCGTGACCGGGCCATGAACGCGGATGTCATCATAATCGGCGCCGGCTTGTCCGGCCTGGCCTGCGCCGCGACGCTGCGGGACAACGGCCTCGAACCCCTGGTGCTGGAGGCGTCCGACGGCATCGGCGGGCGCATCCGTACCGACCAGCGCCAGGGATTCCTGCTCGACCGCGGGTTTCAGGTACTGCAGACCTGGTATCCGGATGCGCGGCACCTGCTCGATTACGACCGGCTCGATCTGCGGCCCTTCTATCCGGGTGCGCTGGTGCGCGTCGGCGGGCGCTTGCTGCGAGTGAGCGATGTCTGGCGGCGACCGCTGCGGCTACCGGAGATGCTGGTCTCGCCGGTCGGCACGCTGGCGGATAAGTTACGGCTGCTGAGGCTGCGGCATCGCTGCCTGCGCGGCGACCTGGAAGCGCTCTACAACCGCCCGGAGACCCAGGCCTGCGCCGACCTGCGCGCCCTGGGCTTCTCGGCGCGGATCATCGATCGCTTCTTCAAGCCGTTCTTCAGTGGGGTGTTCTTCGACCCGGAGCTGGCGGTCTCGTCGCGCGCCTTCGAATTCGTCTTCCGTGCCTTCGCCCTCGGGGATACCGCACTGCCGGCCCGCGGCATGGGCGAGATTCCGGCGCAACTCGCCGCGCGGCTGACCCGTGCCCAAGTCCGCACCGGGTGTCGTGTCGACAGCATCACCGAGCGGGCGGTCACACTGGCCTCCGGCGAGCACCTGCGCGCCCGCGCCCTGGTGATCGCCACCAGCGCACCCGCGGCCGCGCGCCTGCTCCATCCATCCGACGCCCCCACGGCGGCCACCGCGAGCCGCGGGACCACTTGTGTCTATTTCGCGGCCGTGCGGCCGCCCATCGAAGGGCCTTACCTGGTCCTCAACGGCGAGGGCCACGGACACATCAACAGCCTGCTGTGCCCGAGCAACCTATCCGGCTATTACGCCCCGGCGGGTCAAACGCTGGTGAGCGTCAATTGCCACGGAGCGGAACACAACCCGGACACATTGGAAACCATCCTGCGCCGCGAACTCGCCGGCTGGTTCGGCGATCAGGTGCGGGGCTGGGAGCGGCTTGCCGTGTACCGGATACCGCAGGCCCTGCCGCTCCAGACGCCGCCGGTCCCCTATCCGGGCGACGCCGGGCAACGCGTCGCCGATTGGCTCTGGGTGTGCGGTGAATACCGCAGCGCCCCCTCGATTCAATGGGCGCTACACTCCGGCCGCCGGGCGGGAGCCGATGTCGCACGGTCACTGCTCGGCCGGGTGGCCGCGCACAGCACCGCCGGGCTGCGACTGCCGAGCGCCCCGCCGACCCTCAGCGGGAACGCGGTCCAGAAACCCTGAGCGCGCACAGTTGTAGCCGATGCGTCGGCTCGCGTATGCTCCCGGCGGTTCATGGCCCGGACCTCCGGTTCGGGGCCGAGCGCTTCACACGCAACACAACCGCCAGTCCAGCAGACGCCGCATGACAGAGTACGCCCTGATCCTGATCAGCACGGTGCTGGTCAACAACTTCGTGCTGGTCAAGTTTCTCGGCCTGTGCCCCTTCATGGGTGTCTCCAAGCGATTCGAGACGGCGCTCGGCATGGGCCTGGCCACCACCTTCGTCATGACCCTGTCATCGGTCTGCACCTGGCTGGTCAACACCTATGTGTTGACGCCGCTGGAGATCGAATACCTGCGCACCATCGCCTTCATCCTGGTGATCGCGGCGGTGGTGCAGTTCACCGAGACAGTCATGCACCGCGAGAGCCCGGTCCTCTATCAGGTGCTGGGGATCTTCCTGCCGCTGATCACCACCAATTGTGCCGTGCTCGGTGTCGCCATCCTCAATACCCAGGAGGCGCACACGCTGGCGGAGTCCGCCGTCTTCGGGTTCGGCGCCGCGGTCGGCTTCTCGCTGGTGCTGATCCTGTTCGCCGGCATCCGCGAACGGGTCGCGGTAGCGGACGTGCCCCAACCCTTCCAGGGCAGCGCGGTCGCGCTGATCACGGCCGGCCTGATGTCGCTCGCCTTCATGGGCTTCGCCGGCCTGGTCACGGAGTGAGGAGCGGTCCGTGGTGCTGACCGCCATCCTCGCCATGACCGCGCTGGCTGCCGTCTTGGGCTTGCTGCTCGGCTATTCCGCCATCCGCTTTCGGGTCGAAGGCGATCCGGTGGCCGACCAGGTGGACGCCCTGCTTCCCCAGTCGCAGTGCGGTCAGTGTGGGTTTGCGGGCTGCCGCCCCTATGCCGAGGCGGTGGCTCAGGGCACCGCTACGCTCAACAAGTGCGTCCCCGGCGGCGAGACGACAGCCCGCGCCCTGGCTGATCTGCTCGGCCGCGAACCCGAACCGCTGGAGGCCGGGGTACAGGCACCCACGGTTGCCCTGATCGATGATCAGGCTTGTATCGGCTGTACCCTGTGCCTCCAGGCCTGCCCGGTCGACGCCATCCTGGGAGCGCCCAAGCAGTTGCATGGCGTTATCGCCGCCGAGTGCACCGGCTGCGGACTGTGCGTGGCGCCCTGCCCGGTGGCCTGTATCCGCATGGTCCCGGTGGGTACCGATATCGCCCACTGGCGCTGGCCGGCCCCGAACCAGCGGCTGGCAGCCTGAGCGGATGAGCCGTCCCGACCTACCGACCCCGCAGCTCTGGACCTTTCATGGCGGGCTTCACCTGCCCGATGAGAAGGCGCTGTCCAGCGACCAGCCCATCGAACTACTGCCCCTGCCGCCGCTGCTCATCATTCCGTTGCGGCAACACATCGGCGCCCCGGCCCGACCCGGTGTGCGGGTCGGCGACCAGGTGGGCAAGGGTCAGGTGATCGGCACGGCGGACGGCTATGTCAGCGCCGCCGTGCATGCCTCCAGCTCCGGCACGGTGATCGCCATCGAGGAGCGACTGATCCCGCATCCATCGGGACTGCCCGCACCCTGTGTCGTGATCGCGACCGACGGACAAGACGCCTGGGCGCCGCTGCCCGCGCCCCTGACCGACTACAGGCACCTGGACCCGGCGCTGCTGCGCGAGCGGGTGCACTGGGCCGGCGTGGTGGGGCTCGGCGGCGGTGCCTTCCCGACCAGCGTCAAGCTCAGATCCGAGCGGCATATCGAAACCCTGATCATCAACGGCGCCGAGTGCGAGCCCTACATCACTTGCGACGACCGGCTGATGCGCGAGCGGTCCGTCCAGGTCCTGGAGGGCGCACGGATCATCCGCACGCTGTTGGGGGCCGAGCGGGTGCTGATCGGCATCGAGGACAACAAACCCGCGGCCATCGCCGCCCTGTCCGCGGCCCTGGCCGACACCGGCCCGGACACGCACATCCGGATCATTCCAGTACCGACCCTCTACCCGAGCGGCGGCGAGCGCCAGTTGATCCGCATCCTCACCGGACGGGAGGTTCCGACCCGCGGCCTCCCCGCCCAGATCGGGGTCGCCTGCCAGAACGTGGCCACGACGGCGGCGGTGGCCGATGCGGTCCTGCTGGGTCGGCCGCTGATCGCGCGCGTGGTCACGGTCACCGGACGGGCGGTGGCCCGGCCGGGCAACCTGACGGTCCCCATCGGTACGCCGCTGTCTCATCTGCTCGCATACTGCGGCGGCTTTCGTGAGGTGCCGCGGCGACTGCTGTGCGGCGGCCCCATGATGGGTTTCACGCTCAGCGACCTGGAAATCCCGGTCACCAAGGCGTTCAACTGCCTGCTCGCCCTGACCGCGGCCGAGGCCCCCGACCCCGGCCCGGCCCTGGCCTGCATCCGCTGCGGACGCTGCGCCGAGGTGTGCCCGGTGCGGCTGCTGCCGCAGCAACTCTATTGGCACGCCCGCGCCAAGGCCTTCGATCGGGCCCAGGCTTACAACCTGTTCGACTGCATCGAATGCGGCTGTTGCGCCCAAGTCTGTCCCAGCCATATCCCGCTGGTCCAGTATTATCGGTTCGCCAAGAACGCGGTCTGGGCGCAGGAGGAGGAACGCCGCAAGGCCGATCAGGCCCGCGCCCGCCATCAGGCCCGGCAGGCCCGCCAGGCGCGATTGGAGCAGGAGCGTCAGTCCAAATTGCGCAAGAAGCGGGAGATACTGGATGAAACGACCGCGGCGGCCGTCCCTGGCGGCGTCGCAGACGGCGACCTGGACGCGCGGCGCGCGCTGATCGAGGCCGCCAAACAACGGGCCGCGGCCAAGAAAGCGGCAGCCCAGTCCAGCACCGAACCCGTTGACCAGGGCTGACCCCCGGTTCGCCGCCGCGCGCCCGCTACCGACCGATAGACCAGAACCATGGCCCCAGAGAACGCACACAGCCGCCCGCCGCCCGCCGCGGTCCTCTCATCGCCGCACGGCCCGCGCGCCAACCGGGTCGATCAGGTGATGCTCCAGGTGCTCCTGGCCCTGATCCCCGGCGTGCTGGTCGTGACCTGGTTCTTCGGCTGGGGTCTGCTGATCAACTGCGTGCTCGCGATCCTGTTCGCGACGGCCGCCGAGGCCCTGGTGCTGCGACTGCGCCGCCGCCCGGTGTTGCCGACGCTGGGAGACTACAGCGCGGTGGTGACGGCGGTCCTGTTCGCCTGCGCCATCCCGCCGACCCTGCCCTGGTGGCTGACGCTGCTCGGCATGGTCTTCGCCATCCTGCTGGTCAAGCAACTCTATGGCGGTCTGGGCTACAACCCCTTCAACCCGGCGATGGCAGCCTATGTCTTCCTGCTCATCGCCTACCCGCTGGAAATGACCAACTGGCTCGCGCCGCACCTGTTGACGCAGCACCACCTGACGTTGGCGGAGTCCTGGCGCCTGATTCTGTTCGGCGCGCTGCCGCCGGACCTCTCCTGGGACGCCTTGTCGGCCGCCACGCCGTTGGAGGCCCTGCGCACCCAACTGCGCGAGCATCAGGTGATGGATGCGATTCGCGGCGCACCCTGGTGGGGCAGCCTGGGCGGCCGCGGCTGGGAATGGGTGAGCAGTGCCTTCCTGGCCGGCGGGCTTTATCTCCTGTGGCGGCGGGTGATCACCTGGCGGATCCCGGTCGCCATGCTCGGTTCTCTGCTGCTGCTGGCCGGGCTGTTCCGGCTGATCGACCCCCAGCACTATCCGGACCCGGCCTTTCATCTGTGGAGCGGCGCCGCCATGCTGGGCGCATTCTTCATCGCTACCGACCCGGTGACCGCCAGCACCACGCCGCGCGGCCAGTTGATCTTCGGGGCCATGATCGGTGTGCTGGTCTTCGTGATCCGCACCTGGGGCGGGTATCCGGATGCGGTCGCCTTCTCGGTCCTGTTGCTCAACATCGCCGCCCCCACCATCGACCACTACACCCAGCCCAGCGTCTTCGGTCACGGCCGTAAGTCATGAATCCAAAGCCTATTTTACTCGCTTCCCTGGTACTCGCCGGGTTCGCGGTCGCCGGGGTCAGCATGGTGGCGGTCACCAACACCGCCATGGCGGAGCGCATCCTCGCCAACCAGCGGCTGGCGATGCAGCGCAAACTGGAGGCCATCGTCCCGAGCGGCGGGAACAATGACCCGCTGGCGGACCGGATCGAGGTCAGCGACCCCGCGCTGCTGGGGAGCCCGGTGACCCGCGTCTATCGGGTCCGCCGCGATGGTGCGCCGGTGGCACTGATCCTCGACCCGGTGGTCCCCCGCGGCTATGCCGGCCCGATCAAGCTGTTGATCTCGGTTTTGCCCGACGGGCGCATCGGCGGGGTCAGGGTGCTGGCGCACCATGAGACCCCGGGTCTGGGCGACAAGATCGAGGAGGGTCGATCGGATTGGATCTACGGATTCAACGGCACGTCGCTGGAGCAACCGACACCCGAGCGCTGGGCCGTCGAGCGCGACGGCGGCGCCTTCGACCAGTTCACCGGGGCGACCATCACCCCGCGGTCGATCGTCAAAACAGTGAAGAACGCACTCGGCTATGTCCAGTCACAAGGCCCGCGGCTCTACAGCGAACCGCCGGTCACACCGCGGCACGCGAAGGAGTCATCCTGATGGCAACACCACCAAGTTATCGGCGGATCATTCGTGACGGGCTTTGGAGCAACAACCAATCCCTGGTCGCGCTGCTCGGACTCTGCCCCTTGCTCGCGACCACCACCTCGGCCACCAATGGGCTGGGCATGGGGATCGCGACCACCTGCGTCCTGACGGCCTCCAACGTCAGTGTCTCGCTCATCCGTCATCTGCTGCGCCCGGAAATCCGCATCCCGATCTATGTCGTCGTCATCGCGTCTTTCGTGACCCTGGTCGAGTTGACCATGCAGGCCTGGTTCTTCGACCTCTATCAGATCCTGGGACTCTTCATCTCGCTGATCGTGGTCAACTGCATCATCATCGGCCGGGCCGAGGCCTTCGCCTCCAAGCACCGCGTGGACCGCGCCTTCCTGGACGGCGTCGCCATGGGACTCGGCTCAACCCTGGTCCTCGTGACCCTCGGGGGCCTGCGCGAACTGATCGGACAGGGCACCCTCTTCTATCAGTCGCACCTGCTGCTCGGGGACTGGGCGAAAGGCTTGAGCTTCAGCCTGGGCGACGGCTACCACGGGGCACTCATCGCCATGCTGCCGCCCGGGGGCTTCATCGGGCTGGGCCTCTTGATCGCGCTGAAAAACGTCCTTGGCCGGCACTTAAAAGAACGCCTGATTCGTCTGCGTGAGGCGCGCGGTGCTCAGGACAGGCCCCTTCAGCCAGCCGTGTCGCTGCGCGATGGTGCATGATCTGACGGAAATCGCCTGTCGCTACTGGGTCAAGGCCAAGACCCCGAGCAGCATGATCAGCGCACCCAGCAGCTTCGGCGCCAGATGCCCTTCGTTGAAGAACCAGCGCCCGAGGAAGACCGAGAACACCCCGGCGGTCCGCTTCACCGCCATCGCGTAGGACGCCAGCGTCAAACCGAGCGCGATCTGGTCGGCGATCCGCATCAGCGCGAACAGGACCCCGAGCAGGAGCAGCGGACGCAGCTGCCGACGCACCTCCGGGGTGATCAGCCGGGTATGGAATCGGTGATCCCGCAGGGTGAACAACACCCAAAGAAGCAGCGGATTGATCATCGCCACCATCACCGAGAAGGAGAGCGGGTCGCTCAACTGGATGCCGATCCGGCCGAACACGCTGGCCGCCGCGAAGCACGCCGCGGCCACCATCGCCAGGATGCTGCCGGGCTCCAGCCACAGCCGCTTGAACGGGAGATACCAGCGCGGCTCATGCTCACCCAGGCTCAGGATATAGCCCCCCGCCACCAGCATGGCGACGCCAAGCAGCCCGATCCGCCCCGGCAGAGCGCCGGTCAGAAACCATTCGATGACGATGGCGAAGCCCGGCGTCAGGGTCATCACCGGCCCGACCAGCGAGACCTCGGTCCGATGCAGGGCCGCGTTGAGCGCCCACCCGCCCAGCCCGGACAGGACCCCGCCCGCCGCCACCGCAAGCAGATAGTCAGAGTTCTCGTAAGGGAAATCGTGATACCAGATCACCAGCGGCAAGGTCACGACCAGGCTTGCCACGTTGACGTAGAAGGTCAGCGCCTCGGTTGAAAAACTGAGACTGAGATGCTTGGTGACCGCCAGCCGCGAGGCATGAAAGAAGGCCGAGGCCAGGGCGAACAGGACCCAGAGGTGGACGAAGGGGAAGAGATCCATGGCGCGGGCGTGCAGGGCTCGGTGACGCGGGGAATGGGTACGGATTCGGATTCGGTGCCCGTGCCGCGGACAAGTCGGTCAGTCTGACGCGTCGATCAGGATCACTCAACCTGAACAACGCAGATCTCCCCAGGCTCAGGCCTCCCGAAACATCCTTGTCAAGGTCGCTCTGGAAGGGGTTTCGCACAACCGATCATACGAGATCGACATTGTGAGTTTGGCAAAATCTGCACTATCCTGACGCCTGGGGCCAATGTGGTCTCCCTGATGCCCATAAGGCCCGGTGAAGGCGATATCCTCACGATCAAGCATGCTCGCGCACTTGGAACGGCTGGTCGACGATCTCGCCGCCCTGCACAGCAAGCTTGTCCTGCTAATCGGGCCGCCCGGAAGCGGCAAGACCGCACTGCTGCGGGCCTTCGGCGACCGCACCGGGGCCTCGCCGCTGAATGTGGGCGCGACGTTGGGCCGACGGCTCGCCGCGCTGCCGTACCGCGAGCGCCAACTCCAGGCGGGCAACCTCCTGCGCGAGATCGCGAAACCCCACTGCCGCGGCGATCTCCTGCTGATCGACAACATCGAACTCCTGTTCGATGCCTCACTCGCTCTCAATCCGCTTGATCTGCTCAAGCGCCAAGCTCAGGGCCGGCGAGTCGTCGCGGTCTGGCCGTCCGCGTTGCGGCACGGCGGCAACGGGCCGCGGCTGACCTATGCGGAGATGGGGCACGCGGAATATCGTGACTATAGCCTTGATGGTTTGGTTGCGCTCGACCTCGAACAATAGAGAAAGAGACAGGAACGCATGCGCTACGGGGATCTCATCCAATTCGAGCCGATTGAATCGGTCATCCAACTGCTTGACGCGAACCGTGCCGACGAGGGGCAAAAGCTGGTCTCGACCTACGTTATCTCCGACGACATGGCCGAGCGCATCGCAGGTGCCATGATCCCGCAACTCTCCTTCGACGAGTCCGTCGACCACAAGGGCGTGCTCGTCGTCGGCAACTACGGCACCGGCAAATCACACCTGATGTCGGTGCTCTCGCTGGTGGCGGAAGACGCCAGCTACCTGTCGATGCTGCGTCATCCCAAGGTCGCCGCGGCGGCCGGCGCGATTGCCGGCCGGTTCCAAGTCCACCGCACCGAGGTTGTAAGCGAACTGTCGCTGCGCCGGATCGTGACCGGCGAGTTGGAGTCCCTGCTCAAGCGGATCGGCGTGGACTACCGCTTCCCGTCCGCAGACCTTGTAGTCAACAACAAGGCCGCCTTCGAGGCGATGATGGCAGCCTTCGACGAGCGCTATCCGGGCCAGGGCGTCCTGCTGGTGGTTGACGAATTCTTGGAGTATCTGCGCTCGCGCAAGGACCACGACCTGGTGCTCGAGCTGTCCTTCCTGCGCGAGATCGGTGAGGTCTGCAAGCATCTGCGCTTTCGCTTCGTGGCCGGCGTCCAGGAAGCGGTCTTCGACAGCAGCCGTTTCCTGCATGTCGCAGACAGCCTGCGACGGGTGAAAGACCGATTCACCCAAGTGCTGCTCGCGCGCCAGGATGTGAGTTTCGTGGTCGCGGAACGACTGCTGAAAAAGTCCGCCGACCAGCAGGACAAGATTCGCACCTATCTGCGGCCCTTCGCTCGCTGCTACGGCACTATGAACGAGCGGATGGATGAGTACGTCCGCTTGTTCCCGGTGCATCCGGACTACATCGGCACCTTCGAGCGTCTGATTTTCGCCGAAAAGCGCGGCGCGCTCGTTACCATCCGTGATCAGATACAGGCCATGCTTGCGGATGAGGTCCCCGTCGATCGACCTGGACTGCTCGGGTATGACCGCTTCTGGGACACCGTCACGGCCAACTCGGTACTGCGTGCCGACCCCGCCATCGGTCCCGTGGTCAAGGTCTCCGAGGTGCTGTCCGGACGGGTCCAACAAGCCTTTGCCCGCCCGACCTACAAGCCCATGGCCCTACGCCTGATCGCCGCACTGTCGGTCCACCGGCTGACCACCGGCGGCGACATCTATATTCCCATCGGGCCAACGGCTGAGGAATTACGCGATACCCTGTGTTTGTACCAGCCGGGCATCGAGGACATGGGCGGCGACCCGGCAGCCGATCTCCTCTCACTGGTCCAGACGGTGCTCCGCGAGACCCTGAAGACCGTCAACGGACAGTTCATTTCCAAGGCGCCAGGCACCGATCAGTATTACCTCGATCTCAAGAAAGACATCGACTACGACGCGCAGATCGAAAAGCGCGCCGATGCCCTGTCCGACGATGCGCTGGATCGAGCCTACTTCAGCGCGGTGCGCCAGCTCATGGAGCGCACCGACGAGACCACCTACGTCTCCGGCTTCCAGATCTGGCAGTATCAGATCGAATGGCAGGAGCGGCGGGTCGAGCGCGTTGGTTATCTCTTCTTCGGCGCCCCCAATGATCGCCCCACGGCGCAGCCGCCGCGGGACTTCTACATCTACTTCATCCAGCCCTTCGACGCGCCGCGCTTTCGCGACGAACACCTGGCGGACGAGGTGTTCTTCCGCCTCAATGGGCTCGACGACGACCTCAAGCACCACCTGGCCACCTATGCCGCGGCCCTTGATCTCGCCTCCACGGCCAGCGGCAACCCAAAGACCATCTATCTCGGAAAGAGCCAGGATGCCCTGAAGGCCATGAGCAAGTGGCTCCAGGAAAAGCAGATGACCGCCCTGGAAGTCACCCACGCCGGCAAGACCAAGCCCCTTGCGGACTGGGTGCGCGGGGTTTCAATGCGCGACAAGGCCCGCCTGGGGGCCGATGACCGCATCAACTTCCGCGATATCGTCAATGTGACCTCCGGGCTCGCATTCGGCCAACAGTTTGCCGACCTCGCCCCCGAGTATCCGACCTTCTCGCTGCTCGTTACCGAGACCAACCGCAAGCAGCTCGTGGTGAGCGCGTTGCGGTGGCTGGCCGGCGGCCCGCGTACCAAAGACGCCGTGGCGATCCTGGATGCCTTGGCAATGCTCGACGGTGACCGCATCGACGCTGCTCGCTCGCCCTACGCCCAGGAGGTGCTGGCCCGCCTCAAGGCCAAGGGTCATGGCCAAGTGCTCAATCGCGGCGAGCTGTTGACCGGCGCCTACGGAGCCGAGCACTTCGCCCCCGCCCGGTTCCGCCTGGAGCCGGACCTGTTCGCGGTCGTCCTGGGCGCCCTGGTCTACAGCGGTCACTGCGTGCTCGCCATCACCGGCGACAAGATCGACTCCGGCAAACTCGCCCAACTGGCCGAGCATTCGCTCGACGAACTGAAGGCGTTCAAGCACATCGAGGCCCCGAAAGCACTCGACGTGGAGGTCCTGCGGGCGCTGTTCGAACTGCTGGGCCTGTCACCCGGATTGGCCCAACTGGCGACCCAAGGCTCAGAGGAGCCCGTCAAACAGTTGCAACAGGGCGTCGGCGAGCTGGTCAACCGCGGCCTCAAGGCGACGACCGATATGCCGGGCCGCCTGGCCTTCTGGGGCCAGTCACTGCTGCGCGATGAGGAGCTACGCGACTGGCGCACGCGACTCGACGCACTCAAGACCTTCACCGAGGCCCTCTCGCCCTACAACACCGTCGGCAAGCTCAAGAACCTGCGCATTGGTTTGGAAGACATCGCAGCCCAGCAGCAGAACCTGGAGGTGCTCTCCGCCGGCGAGACCCTGCTGGCGCTGGTCGCCGAACTCGGTCCCACGGCCGCGTATCTGTCCCAGGCCGAGATCGTTCTACCGGGCGACCACCCATGGATCGCGCAGGCCCAGGCCGATCGGGCCGCAACCATCGCCAAGCTTAGCGGCGCCCGCGGTAAGACTCCCGATGCGATCAAGTCCGGCAGCACCAGCGGTCAGATCGCCGCCGACTGCCGCCACGCCCTCGCAAAGTTGAAAAAGGACTATGTCAACGCCTATATCACGAGCCACAGCAAGGCGCGCCTGGGTGTCGCTGAAGATAAGACCAAGACCGCCCTACGCAAAGACCCCCGACTGGTCGCCCTGCGCGCCTTGGCGGAAATCTCACTGATGCCGACCAGCCAGCTTGCGGCCTTCGAGGATCGGCTGGCGAATCTCAAGAGTTGCTACCAGCTCACCGAGTCCGAACTGGTCGCAAGCCCCATCTGCCCCCATTGCAGCTTCAAACCGGCTAATGAATCGCTCGCCTTCGGTCCCGCCGCCAATGCCCTGACCAAGCTCGACGATGACCTGGATCGTCTACTCTCTGCCTGGCAGCGGACCCTGCTCGACAACCTGGACGACCCGATCATCCAGGCCAACTTCAGCCTTCTCAAGCCAGCCGACCGCCACACCATCGAGGCATTTCTCGACGCCCAAGTCCTACCGGAGCCTATCCCCCCGGGGTTCGTGGGTGCGGTCCAAGAGGCCCTATCGGGTTTGGAACCAGTGACCGTGACCGGCGAAGACATCAAGCAGGCGCTACTGGCGGGCGGCTCGCCGGCCACTCCGGACGAACTGCGCAAGCGCTTCGAGACCTTCATCAATGACCGCTGCAAGGGCAAGGACGCCGGCAAGCTGCGGTTTGTGTTGGAGTAAACGGGACCATCCAATGTTGATCCATGCCATCAGACTCGACCGCTTCTTGAGCTTCGGAACCAGTACGGAGGCAACGCCGTTACGCCCACTTAATCTGGTGATAGGCCCGAACGGCTCCGGTAAGTCCAACCTGCTCGAAGCCTTCGACCTGCTGCGCAACGCACCGCGGGACTTGCAGAAGCCGATCCGCGAAGGCGGCGGCGTGCGCGAATGGCTCTGGAAGGGACCCACGGGAGCCCGTGTCGCGAATCTCGACGTCGAAATCGCGTACCCAGGAGGACCACACAATCTGCGCCATGACCTCGCCTTCACTGAAACCGGACAGCAATTCGCGTTGGTCGCGGAAATCATTGAAGGCAGCGGTAGGAAAGACGGGGCACCCCCACCCTCTCCCTACTACAGCTACCAACCCGGACGGGCCGAAGCTTCCAACGTGAACCGGCAGTCAAAGCCCGCGTGCTGGCGGCCCTGCGCAAGCTTTACGACGCCATCGATGACTACGGTATTCAGATCGAGGGCGGCAGCGTCCAGGTCTTTATTCAGGAGGGCGATCGGATCATCCCGGCGGCGCGCCTTTCGGATGGCACCCTGCGTTATCTGTGCCTGCTCGCTATCCTCTGCCACCCCAAGCCGCCGCCCCTCATCTGCATTGAGGAGCCGGAGCTTGGCCTGCACCCCGATATCCTGCCCACGGTCGCCGACCTGCTGAAGGAGGCAGCGGAGCGCTGCCAGCTCATTGTTACCACGCATTCCGATGTGTTGGTAGACTGCATGCACGATGAACCGGAGAATGTACTGGTCGCCGAGAAGGACGAGAATGGCACCAGGCTGAAGAGGCTTAAAGCGGACGAACTGAAACCTTGGCTGGAAAAATACCGCCTCGGCGAGTTGTGGATGAGCGGCGACCTTGGAGGGACACGATGGTAGATGTCACCGTATTTGTCGAGGGCGGCGGCGACACCAATCATCTGCGCGCGGCCTGCCGTGAGGGCCTGAGGACCTTCCTCACCAAGGCCGGCGTGACGGCTCGCCCTGTCATCAAGGCCCGGGGCAGTCGGGACAAAGCTTACGAGTCTTTCTGTATTGCCGTCATCGACGCCTCCGGTTGGGCCGAGCGATTTATCGACGAGCTCAAGCGTCGCATGGGGCTTTGACTTGCAGGGCCACATCGATCCTTCCGTAGGGTGGATAAGCGCAGCGCATCCACCATCCGGGCGTCGGGCTAACCCGACAGCTACAACTGGCCACTCCGCAATACAGAGGACAGAGTGATGTTGACCGAAGCCGCGATCAATGAAGCAGTCCAGCGGATAGCCGCCACTGCCCGTGAGCCACTCAAGGTCATCGTCTTCGGCTCTTATGGCCGCGGCGATGCCGATGAAGGCTCGGATCTGGATCTACTCGTCGTCGAACGGGAGATACCCGATTACACACAGGAATATCTGCGTCTGCATGGTGCCCTGGACGGGCTTGGCGTCGGTGTCGACCTGCTGCTGTTCTCCCAGAGTGAGTTCGAGAAACGGCGAGACTGGTGGACCACACCGGTTTACTGGGCGGCACGGGAAGGTAAGGTTCTCTATGAACGCCAATAAAGAACAGGCCGAGGCCATGTTGGCAGCAGGGCTGCGCGATCGGCTGACGCTACGGCTCTTGCGGGAATCGGGTGAGGCGCCGGAAGAGGTGATGGGCTTTCATGCGCAACAAGCCTGCGAGAAGTTCCTCAAGGCCGTGTTGGTGATGCATGGACTAATATTCGAGCGCACCCACGACCTTGCCGTGTTGTTCTCATTATGCGGGAGTCGCCAGATCCAAGTCCCTGCCGCCAGAGACGCACTGCGCCTGCTGAACAACTACGCGGTGCGATTCCGCTATGAAGCTTGCCCGGTTCCCCTGATCGACGAGTCGGAGACTGCGGTCTTGGTCGAGACGCTCAAAGACTGGGCTGAGCAGGAGATCAAGCGGCTGTCATGACCCCGCCCGATAAACCCCGCTCCAGCAAGCAGCGCTACCAACTGCCCGAGCGCGGGACAGCCTTGCTCGCCGGGCAACAACAGAAGGATACGGCCCCATGAACGACCTGTTTGATGGTCAGACTGCCGCGGCCAGCGGTCCGGTCGACTGCCTGGGCCAGACCTTCCCGAGCGACGCGGTGCGTCGGAAACGGATGGAGACAGCATGAATCGCGATGAACTCCTCACGCGCCTGCGCTCAATCGAATGGAACGATATCGAATTCAAGGAAGCATCCTATGCGGTTCCTAAAGATGCGTTGTCCACGGTCAGCGCCTTTGCTAACACGGTGGGTGGGCACCTCGTCTTTGGTGTCAGGCAGGAAAACAGCCAATTCGCGATATCCGGTGTAATCGACGTCGATAAGGTTCAGAACGATTTTCTCGGCCAAGTACGTGACCGCAATAAGATCAGCGTTTTTCTCCCCATCGAGGGCCAGGTGCATCCCCTTGATGAGAAGACCGTTATGGTTTTCTATGTACCTGAAGCACAGCGAGGCGAGAAGCCGGTGTTCTTAGATGGTAACCCAACAAAGACCTATATCCGTCGTGGTGGCAGGGATGATACCTGCACCGGCGAAGAGCTGATCCGCTTTATTCGCGATGCTTCCAGTTCGCCCTACGACAGCGATCTGTTGCCTGATTTTAACGTCGAGCACTGTTTCGACGAAACAACGGTTCGCTGGTACCGGCAACGCCATTCAGAACGCCATCCCGGTCGCTACGAGCAGATCTCGGACATCGCGTTTTTGCAACAGATGGCTTGCGTTGCCGACCAGCAGCATCAGTTGATTCCCACGCGCGCAGGTATCCTGATTTTCGGCACTGACGCGGCCTTCCGCCAAATCCTCAAAAGGCCGATCGTCGATTTTCAGGTCTACCGCGAAGCCAAGGCGAACTATTCCGCCCAGGCTCGCTGGGCGGACCGCATGACGCCCGTGCCGGAAGAAAACCTCATCAAGACCTGGCAAGCGGTGGTCAACTTCTACACCCGCCATGCTGACCATCCCTTCGCGATCGACCCCGGCAGCCTGCGTCGCGCGGACGACCCGCCGGATTATGTTTCCTTCCGCGAGGCCACCATCAACCTGCTCATCCATCAGGATGTCGGCGACCAGACACGCTGGCCAACGATTCTGTTTTTTCGCGACCAGTCCGAACTCTTCAATCCCGGCGACGCCTTTGCTTCGCGGGAACAACTGATCGACCCGGGTCAGAAACCCGTGCGGAACCCCAGCATCGTTGCAGCATTCCGTCGTATCGGGTTGTCCGATCAAGCCGGCTCAGGCATGGGCGCCATCTTTGAGGGTTGGCGCCGGCTCGGCAACGTCCCACCGATCATCGAGAACGACAAGGTGGAGAAGACCTTCCGGCTCATCCTACCCAAGGACCGGCTGCTCACCGAGGCCCAACTCCTTGCCCAAGCCAGCTTGGGGGTGAACCTGTCGGAGCAGGAAGCCGCTGTTTTCGCCTACCTCACCCGCAAGGGCCAGATCGACTTGGCCGATGTCAAGGCGCTTACTGGCCTGAACGGACCGGGAGCACGGGGACTTGTTCAGCGGTTGACTGTACAAGCCCTTCTGGCACCGGCCAGCGAAGGCGGCTCCCTGTTCTTTCTTGCGGAACATCTGCGCGTCAGATTCTCGTCGGCGGGAGCCGCAAAAACATTACAAGAACAGCCTCTTACGACGAAAGACACCAGTGGAAACGCGACTGAACAAGTCACCGTACAAGTTGCGGCCGATGTCACCGAACAAGTGCCCAGGCTTGTACAGTTGAGCGCCGTCCAGTGGGTGATTGTCGAACACGCTGACACCCCGCGCACACTCAACGAACTGCTTGCCATCAGCGGCTATAAACAACGGCCCCACTTCAAGGCCCATCATCTGGAGCCGCTGCTGGCGGGTGGCGTGCTACGCATGACCGTGCCGGATAAGCCGACCTCATCCAGACAGCAGTATGTGCTGACGGAAACCGGAATAAAGCTAAGAGCCATGTATGGGCAGAAATAGGCCATAACAGAACAGGAAGCTGAATAATGAAAACATCTCTTTCACTTTTTCCGGACGAGCCGAAGTTGTCCGGACCGGTTGACTGCTTCGGCCAGACATTTCCGAGCGACGAGGCACGTCGTGAGCACTATATGGCTCGCCTTCGCGACAAGCTGAAAGACCCAGCATTTCGCAACATTGAAGGATTTCCAACTGGAACGGATGAAGACATCCTTGCCCTATCGGATCCCCCGTATTACACCGCTTGTCCGAATCCTTTCATTGAGGACTTCATTCAGCATTACGGCACACCGTATGATCCACTGGTTCCATACGACAAGGAACCGTTCGCGGCAGACGTAAGTGAAGGAAAAAACGATCCGATCTACAACGCTCACAGCTATCACACCAAGGTACCGCATAAAGCCATCATGCGTTACATCCTGCATTACACTCAACCGGGAGATGTGGTTTTTGATGGGTTTTGTGGCACAGGTATGACCGGTGTCGCAGCTCAGCTTTGCGGTGACCGTAAAGTATTGCAGTCTCTGGGTTACCGTGTCGAGGCTGATGGAACAATCCTGACGCAGGAGCAACAGGATGGGCGCGTCATTTGGAAGCCGTTTTCCAAGCTCGGTGTGCGCTACGCGATCCTAAATGACCTATCTCCAACAGCGACATTTATTGCCTATAATTACAATACACCTACAGACACCTACGCGTTCAAGAAGGAAGCGCAAAAAATACTAACCGCAGTCGATAAGGAATACGGCTGGATGTATGAGACAATTCATTCTGACGGAAAGACAAAGGGTAAAGTAAACTATACCGTATGGTCTGATGTTTTCGTTTGTCCTCATTGTGCGGGCGAGATGATATTTTGGAATGTGGCAGTAGATAAAATCGGTGGCGCGGTTCGGGAGCGGTTCTTGTGTCCGCATTGTTCCAAGGAGCTTACAAAACGTAGCTTAGAACAAGCTTTATTGACAAAGTTTGATTCCTCGATCCAGGATTTTGTTAAGCAGGCAAAACAGGTTCCCGTGCTCTTAAATTACACGGTTGGGAAAACTCGCTTCGAGAAGTTTCCAGACCAATTTGATAAGTCGCTGTTGGAGAAAATTGACTCCATGACGGTCGACTATTGGTTTTCATCAGCCAGAATGATCGAAGGAGGAGAGTCGCGGCGAAACGACCCAATTGGAATAACTCACACACACCATTTCTTCACGCCAAGAAGTCTTGCTGTTTTTTCAGCTTTATACGATCATAGCACGACTCCATTAACTCGACTCGCTATACTTGGCGGCTATACCGTTGGTTTGAAGACAGCGCGATTCTTGCCGCTGCGATGGATACAAAAGGATACGGGGCCGATGAAGCCGCATACAGCGGGCACATTGTATGTACCATCAATCTCTGGAGAACAGAATTGGCTTAATATTTTTGAAAACAGAATCGCTGCGACAATACGCGGAGCCGCAATTTCTGCATCTAATAGTCACCCACTTATACTGACCGGCTCAGCGGATGATATCCGAGGAGCGCCTAATAGTATTGATTATCTGTTTTTTGATCCGCCATTTGGCGCCAATCTATGGTATTCGGAGCTTAATTTTTTATGGGAATCATGGCTAAGAGTAGTAACCAATAGCCAAAGTGAAGCCATCGAGAACAAAGAGCAAGGAAAGAGCCTTGATACCTATCGAAAGTTAATGACAAAATGTTTTCAGGAGGCTTATCGCCTCTTGAAACCGGGTCGATGGATGACCGTTGAATTCTCAAATACTCAAGCTTCTGTATGGAACGCCATTCAGACTGCATTGCAGGAAGCCGGGTTTGTTGTGGCGAATGTTTCAGCCCTCGATAAAAAACAACATGGTTTTAAGGCCGTCACCACGCCTACTGCCGTCAAACAAGATCTGGTTATTTCTGCCTATAAGCCGAATGGCGGCTTGGAAGATCGACTCACTAACGTCGGAGGCAATGAGGATTCTGCATGGGATTTCGTTCGCACACATCTGAGATACTTACCTTCGGTCAAGATGAAGGGTGATCAAATTGAATTCATCGCAGAGCGCGATCCTCGTATCATCTTTGACCGACTGGTGGCCTGGTTTGTGCGACATAATTTTCCGGTGCCGCTTTCTAGTCTGGAATTTCAGGCTGGTTTAGCACAACGCTTTGCAGAGCGGGACGGAATGGTTTTCTTGCCCGAGCAGGTAACAGAATATGATAAAAAGCGCCTGCAAGTCGCACGTGCCCCCCAAATGGAAATGTTCATTGCTGACGAGCGCTCAGCCATCGACTGGTTGTCGGACTTCCTCAAGAAGAAGCCATCAAACTACCAGGAAGTTCACCCTGAGTTTCTGAAACAACTCGGCGCCGGTTGGAAGAAACATGAGGCGAAACCAGAACTATCGCAGCTATTAGAAGGCAATTTCCTCTGTTACGACCGCAACACCAGCGATTCTCACGAGGTACCGCCGCAAATTCATAGCTATCTGTCGACCAATTGGCCAGACCTGCGTAATCTGGAAAAATCAGACCCACGCCTCAAGGCCAAGGCTACCGATCGATGGTATGTGCCTGATCCAAACAAGGCGCGCGACTTGGAAATGGTTCGGGAACGCGCATTGCTAAAGGAATTCGAGACCTATCGTGCGTTTACCGGCCGCCGCTTGAAAGTCTTCCGGTTGGAAGCCATGCGGGCCGGTTTCAAGCACGCGTGGGGGAACAAGGACTATGCGACCATCATTGCTATTTCCCAAAAAGTTCCCGAGGACGCCCTGCAAGAAGATGAGAAGCTGCTGCTCTGGTACGACCAGGCCCTAACCCGCTTGGAGTCCGAGACATGATTACTGGGATGACACTGCGCAACTTCAAGGGCGTTCGATCGTTGGACGCCCCTAGGTTAAACGCCCCTAGATTGCCCGCCCGTCCAGGGGTGGTGCAATTTCACTTTCCTGTCGATCCTCTCGTGGGAGCGGCGTTGCCGCTTTCCCGTTTTCAGGTTCTAGTAGGACCCAATGGGGTCGGCAAGACAACGGTGCTCGATGCCATTGACTTCGTTCGCGACTGTTTGGCCCATGGGCCTGGTGCGGCAGCGGAGTCGCGCGGCATCGCGGATTTCAAAGACCTGACGTGGATGCGCTTGGGCGGCTCGGTCGAGATCGAACTGTGGCTCGACCTGTCTGCTGAGTTACCCGCACTCTCGGACAGTCTGCTGCAATATCGCCTCGCCATTCGGCAGGACGCCAAGCTCGGCGTCTGCATCGAGGACGAGGCCCTGCGTCAATACTCCAAGGCGCGGTTGCCCAAGAGCGGGGAACTGCGCTTCAGCCCATCCGTCAAACCCAAGCGTTTGCTTGGAAAGACGTCGAAGGGCACGGACTACTATTCGCGTGAAACGAGCAGCTATCAGGATTCTTTCAACTTCGGGCTCGATAAGTTGACCCTGGCCCTCACCCCCCCGGACGAGGAACGCTACGCAACGGCCAACGCGGTACGTCGCTTCTTGATGCAGGGGGTGCGCTATATCCAGCTCAACAGCCAGGCGATGCGGCTGCCGTGCCCGGCGACACGGGGCACTGACCTGGATCTGGACGGTACCAATATGGCCCGTGTGGTTGGTCGGTTGCTGGGCACCAATGGCGAAACTGGACCCCGCTGGGCAACTCCAAGCTCGGCGGTCGCCCGTTGGGTGGAGCATCTGCGTTACGCCTTGCCCGATCTGGTCAATATCGGCTGGGACCGGCGCCAGGCCGATAACGCCGAGTTTCTGGTACTACGCTACGAGAATGGCCTGGATGTGCCGAGCTGGCTCTTGAGCGATGGCACCCTGCGCATGTTGGCCTTGACCCTGCCCGCATTTCTCCCCGCTGAGTCTGCGCTCTACATGGTCGAGGAACCGGAGAACGGGGTCCACCCCAAGGCCCTGGAGATCATCCTGCGCTCGCTGTCGACCATTCCGGGCGGACAGACGTTACTCGCCACACATTCACCGTTTGTGGTGCAGCAATGCGGCATCGAGTCCTTGCTCTGCTTCTCGCGCGACCAGTCCGGGACTCATGTAACCCCCGGCCCCAAGCATCCGATGCTAAAGGAGTGGGACGGCATACCCGATCTAGGGGTGGTATTCGCCGCCGGACTCTTGGAATAACGACCAAGACAATGAAGGATTTACTGGTCTACACAGCGGACGCCGATGCCCTGGGCCTGATGCGCGCAGTGCTCGGACGGCCTGATGCGCTTGGCATCCGCGCCATCGCCTTCGATGTCGAGCGCCACCCCCAGCGCGATGCCGGGATGGTGCAAAGCGGCGCTGAACTGGCCCGGATGAAGAAGGGTGGACAAGGCGCTGTTGCTTTGGGATTTCGCCGGTTGCGGTCGCGAGCATCGGATGTCTGCGCAAGAACTTGAGATAGAGGTTCAAGCGCGGCTCGACAGCTACTCCTGGTCCGGGCGAAGTGCCACGACCGCCTTGGTCCCCGAGGTCGAGGTCTGGCTGTGGTATTGCGAGGCAGCACTGGCCAAGCATTGCGGAGTGACGGCGGACGCGATCGGTCCCTGCCTGCAAGCCTTTGCGCTCAAGCGGGGTAAGCCGCTGGAGACATTGAAGCAGGAGCAGCCAAAAGAGCTGTTTGAGTACCTCATGCGCGAGCACCTGCGCCGCACCATCTCGCCGCGCGACTTCGAGGAGATTGGTCGGCAGGCCAGCATCAAAGGTCTCCGGAAATGTCCCTCGTTCGAGCGGATCGTCGGTATTTTGCAGGGCTGGTTTCCACCATGAGCGCCTGGGTCGATCGCATCCTCGGTGAGTTTCCGTCCGACCTGGCTCGTCTGTGGATCGCAGCGGACCCCGACGCGGTGCTATTGGATGAGCGGATACTGGCCGGGTTGCGCGCTCGGGGGTTTGAGGTGCTGTCCTTCGAGGACCCGATAGCCTTTCGGGCCGACTACGAGGAGCACTATCGGCAGGCATGGGACCGCGGTGAGGATGGGCGGGCCTTGAGCCTGGTGTTGCATCTGCGTTGCGCGGAGCCGGACGCGCTGCCCTGGGATTATCTGCGTCAGGCGCGGACGGTTCACCTGAGCCTGGCGAACCTGTTTCCTTCTTTAGGCTACGGCGTCGTCAGGCAAGTGGCCGCGGAGCATCTGGACGCATTGTTCGATGCGCACGCCAAACATGCTTCCCAGCCGCTCGGTGAGGCGGCGACCATGGACTTCATCCTGACCCATGCGTTCCGCCTCGCCCCGCACCTGATCAGCCGCTTGGATGACCTCTGGCGGGAATTACTGCGGCTGCATCACCGGGGTCTGGTACTGCCCCCGGTCCTCATTGAGCACATGGCCCGGATCATCAAGGCCAATGACGCCTTCACAGGCTTGCCGATCAGCGAGCTATTGTCATCGAAGGCGAGCACACTCCGATGTGTTCAGGATGCCTGGTATCGGTACCTGAAGGACTTAGGAATCACCGGCTCGCGCATCGCGGAGGCAACGCTGCCGGGGCACGGGGTCAGGATCGACATTCCATTCGTTCATCCGGATATTCGGGGCCTGGTTGATGCGATGTTCCTGGACGGGACCCTTCATCCCCTGGCCGTTCACTATTTTCCCGTCGACCTGCCGGCCACTGTCTCGAAAAGCATCGCGATTGGGATCGTCAAGGACCCCGCCGCACTGCGCAATCTGGTCGTGGACGGCTTGAAGGCCCTGGTCGAGACACTGCCGACCACAGAGGCCACGCACCGGGACTGGGGGGCTTTCGCGCGACGGTTCGGCGAGGCCCTCGCGCGTTTCCACAGCCTTGATACCGCCCGCGCCCAGGGGCTCAGGGCAGAGGTTTCGCAGTTGCAGCGCCTCGCGGATGAACGTCTGCTGGCCTGGATGACCGAACACTATGCGGACCTGCCGTCACTGCCGATGGCGAATGCGCCAGCCATGGTGCACCAGATCCCGCGCTTCCTGGCCCTGCGCCGCAACGCCGGGGAGCCACGGGTGGCGCTGCTGGTGTTCGATGGGCTGGCCCTGGACCAGTGGGTCCAAATCCGCGAGGCGGTCACGGCACGGGCACCGCGGTTCGCGTTTGCGGAAGGGGCCTGCTTCGCCTGGCTGCCAACCCTGACCGCCATCTCTCGGCAAGCCCTGTTCGCCGGGTTACGGCCCCGAGAATTTGCGGACTCGCTGGAAACCACCCACCGGGAGCCAGCCCTGTGGTCCCGCTTCTGGCAGGACCAGGGATTGCGCCCAGGTGAGGTGCTCTACCGCAAGAGCGTTCGCCACGTCGAGCAGCTCGACGCGTTGGGGGTCGCCCTGGCGAACCCGGGCGTCCAGGTGGCGGGAATCGTCGTCGATACCATTGATGAGATCGTGCATGGGGCCATCCTGGGCAAACGGGGGATCGCGAGCCAGATCGCGAGTTGGTGCGAGTCCGGCTTCGTCGATGGGCTTTTTGCGCTGTTGCTCGACCAGGGCTTCCAGGTCTACTTGACCGCCGATCATGGCAATTGCGAAGCCGTCGGGATCGGGCGGCCGAATCAGGGGGTGATCGCTGAGACCCGCGGCGAACGGGTGCGGGTCTACCGGAGCGCGCTGTTACGGGCCGAGTCCGCGGGGCAGTTCCCCGGAACCTTCAGCCTTGAGGTTCCGGCTTGGCCTCGCGACTTCCTGCCGTTGTTCGCCGCTGGCCGGACCGCCTTCGTCACGCCCGGTGAAGCGCTGGTGTCGCACGGCGGCTGCTCGATCGAAGAGGTGATCGTCCCCTTCGTGAACGTGAGTGACGGGCGTTGAACATTACGCCGGCCACCGCGCCCCGGATCGGTTTCGATCGCTTCATTCCGCTCGACTGGGCGACGTGCGCACTCGAGGTGCGCGGTGGGGCTCAGGACCCTGAGGCGATCGACGCACTGTTCGATGCCGCGGGGTTCGGGCGGCCGTCTAAGCGGAATACCCGTAGCGTTATGAATGGACTATGGCTCAACCCGCGCGCCGAGCTGATGGCCTTTGCCGAGCGTGGCATCGGCATCCGGCATGAGTTCCCCGCGGTGCCCGTCCCAGCCCTCTGTTGGGGGATGGCCATCGCCGCCTATCCCTTCTTCGGCAAGGTCGCCGAATTGGTGGGCCGACTCACGACCATCCAGGGTGACTGCACCGCCGCCGAGATTCATCGCCGCCTGACCGAGACCTACGGCGAGGGTGAAGTCACCCGGCGCGCCGCCAACCGGGTTCTCCAGACCCAGGCGAGTTGGGGCACCTGCGAGCGGGTCGACAAGGGGCGACGTGTGATCCGCAAGCCGCCCACGGCCATGACCAACGAGGCGTTGATCGCCTGGCTCATCGAGGCCGCCATCCGCTCCACCGGCCGTGCCATCAGCGTTTCCGGGCTTGCGTCCGCGGCCGTGCTCTACCCGTTCCGGTTGGAACACTCGCTCACCCTCGTCGTGTCGCGCAGCCCGGTGTTGGAACTGCGCTCCGAGGGGTCCGGCTCACCGCTTGTGATGCTTCGGTGATTGGCCCAGGTCAGCAGCCTGCCGGAGATTCACTCGAAGGAGGCGACGCCGGGGGCTCCGCCGCGGATCGCAGGTCGAGCGCGTCGAGCCGCCGCGCCAGGTCGCCGTACAGTGATTCCTGCGCCGCGAGCCGGGCCTGGAGCCCGCACGCGATTCCCTCCTGCGTCGCCAGGGCCTGCCGTAGCGCGCGCTCCTCGGCGACCAGCGCCGCGCGCGCCGCCTCGGCAACCGTCAGCTGCTCGGCCAGCGCGGCTTGTTCGGCTTCCCGTCGCGCCTGGCTGGCGACGAGATCGTCGCGGGTCTGCCGGGTCACGCGCAGGGTCTCGTGGGTCTCGCGCAACTCCCGACGCGACTCGGCGAGCTCGGCGGACAGCCGGGCGGCGTCCTGGCTGAGCCGGGTCACGGCGTCCTGCTTGGCGACCAGGGTCTGAGCGAGCTGGCGCAGCTCGGCCTGGACCTGCTGGACCTGGGTCTCGTGGCGGCGCTGGTCCAGATCGCGTTGATCTTTCACCGATTGCCGGTAATGCTCCAGGGCATCGCGCGCATGTCGGTGTTGCTCTTCCAGGGCGGCGCTGTGCCGTGCATGCTCTTCCAGCCGCACGGTGAGTGCCGCGTTTTCGTTCGCGGTCGTCGCGCTGCGGATACGCTCCTGCTGCAAGGCCCCTTGAGTCGCCGCGTGCGCCTCGCGCTCGGCGTCCAGTGCGGCGGCGAGGTGCCCGGCCTGCGCCTGGATGTCGCCGAGCGCCTGCGCCAGCCGGGCGATCTCGGTGCGTTGCGCGCTTGCCTCGGTGGTATGGCGCGTCTCCGCCGCGGCCACCACGGCGCGGGCTTCGTCCAGCAGTTGCCGGGCCAGCCCCGCGACGGTGGTGCGCAGGGTCTCACTCAGCAAGGGCTCGTCGTCGAGGCGCGTGCCGTCTTCCCGGGCCAACTCCTGGAGATAGCGGTGCAGTGTGCTCTTGGAGCCGGTGTTGCCCAGCTCCACCCGAACCGCGTCGATCGAGGGGTTTTCACCGCGGGCGACCAGCGCATCGCGGGCCTGCTGTACCCGAAATTTCGAAATACCCGCGCGCGCCATCGGACCTCCGGAAACATCATACCGTAGTACATACGGGCGAATTACAGTCTATCATGCCAGGGTCCGAGCGTCGGCCCTGGTCGGCGGATAACATGCGATAATCTCCGCTCATTGCATTGATCATCGAGCGATACGCCGACCGATTGTTCTGAGGACCACCCATGGCTGACCTTGAGCGTTATGTCGCGGCGGCAGAGCGTGAGCACACCCGCCGCAGTTACGCGTCGGCTGTCCGTCACTTTGAAGAGACCTGGGGCGGCTTCCTCCCGGCGACCGCCGAGGCGGTGGCCCGGTATCTGGCCGCACATGCCGAGTCGCTGGCGCTCAACACACTGAAGCTGCGGCTGGCCGCGCTTGCGCAGTGGCATCGCGATCAGGGCTTTGCCGATCCCACCAAGGCGCCGCTGGTGCGCCAGGTACTGAAAGGGATCGGGGCCTTGCACCCGGCCCGCGAGCAGCGCGCGCTGCCGCTGCCGCTGGCGGAACTGACGCGCATCGACGCCTGGCTCGCCGCGGAGATCCTGCGTACGGCCGACGCGTCGGCGCGCGCCGCTCAGTTGCGGGCGCTGCGTGACCGCGCGCTGATTCTGCTCGGATTCTGGCGGGCTTTTCGCAGCGACGAGCTGAGCCGGCTGTGCATCCAGGACATCACGGCGGTGCCCGGCGAGGGACTGACACTCTATCTGACCCGCACCAAGACGGATCGCGGCTCAGCGGGCACCGCCTTCAAAGTCCCCGCCTTGTCGCGCCTGTGCCCGGTGCAGGCCTATGCGGCGTGGATCGAGGCGGCGCAACTGACCGACGGACCGGTCTTTCGGCGCATCGACGCGCATGGTCACCTGGGCCCGACGTCCTTGCACCCGAATAGCCTGGTACCGGTGTTGCGCCACTGCTTCGCCGCGGCCGGCGTGCCCGAACCCGACCGCTACAGCGGCCACTCGCTGCGGCGCGGTTTCGCCACCTGGGCCAGCGCCCATCAATGGGACGTCAAGGACCTGATGGAGTATGTCGGGTGGAAAGACCCCGCCTCGGCCCTGCGCTACATCGAGCGCGACGACGCCTTCGGCCGCCGACGCATCGAGCAGGGCCTGGCGGGAGATGCCCCCGCGAGCATCTAGCCCGCGGCGCGACTCCCGAATACCCGCGGCTGCCACCGGGTGTTCTTTGTCGCGTGCAATCGCACCCGCTGTGATAAAATTCAATATCTTGGCGAACATCCTTACGGTCGCCTGTGTTTATTACGCGTGTTGTTCGGTTGGAGGTCAACGTGAAGGGGCGTTCGTTTGCGATTCTTGGTTGGTGCCTGCTCGGCATCGGGTTACTGTCCGGTTGCGCCGGGAACCAGTTGGTGTCCGATGGCTTTGATGCGACCAACCGTCCACAGTTGTTCTTCCCCGGAGCCAACCGCGCTGAGGTCAAGGGCCTGGCCATGGGTGCGGCACGGACCAAGGGCTGGAGCATCGTCCAGTCCAGAGATGATCGGCTGGTCATGCAGCGCCCCGTCGACCCGTCCTCACCGTCGGCACTCGCCCTCGCGCCGGCCACGAGCAGCGTACCGCCGGTCATCGAGGTGACATCAGCGTTCATTGAGCAGTCCGGCGGAGTGACTGTCGCCTTGGGCGCCGCCCTGATCAGCCAACCTCCGGGCGAAAAAGCACCCAAACGGATCGACTACACCGAGAACTACCGGGACGCGCTCACGCAATCACTCGAATCACTTCGTTCGAACTGGACGGCAAACCGGCAGCGGGTGGCCAACGCGATGCCGACCCTCTCCCCGAAGTCCGACCCGGTTCCCAATACCGCCGTGGAGAACAACCCGCTGGTGCAGGCATGGGGTGAAACTGTCGCGGCGACGACGACTTCAGGAGCAAGCGCATCCGAGAGCACCGACGTGCCGACGGCCGTGGTGGAGCGCACCCCGACGGAAGCGGCGTCGGCACCTGAGCGCGCCCCGGCGTCGCTCACCCCCACGCCGGAACCCACGACTCCAGCCTCCTCGGGATTGCAGTGGTCGACCTCAACCCCGGCACCGGTGGTTGACGGCAGCAGTGCGCTCGCCGGCAGCGACCTGATGGCCGCCCCCACCCCGGTGCCCGTGGCGCGCGCGATGCCGCTGCCGCAGCCGGTACCTGAGCCGACGACCGTACCGCAGGAAGCCAAAGTCGCCAAACCCGCGGCAACGACTGCCAAGACCCCGGCGAAGACCGCGGCGCCCGCGGCAAAGGCCGCCAAAGCCGAGCCGCGGACCGCAATACCAGCGGCGCAGACCACGAAGGTCGCGTCGAAACCGGCAACGCCTGGCACAAAAACCGCTAAGAGCGACGCCAAGACTGCCAAATCAGAGCCAAAGAGCGTCAAGACCGAGTCCAAGGCGACCAAGCCCGCCGCGAAGATCGCCAAGACCGATCCCAAGGCAGCGAAACCCGAGGCAAAGATTGCCAACGCCGATACCAAGACGGCCAAACCCCCGCCAAAGAACACCAAGACCGACTCTAAGACAGCCAAACCCGACGCAAAGAACGTCAAAGCCGATACCAAGACGGCTAAACCCGAACCAAAGAACGCAAAGACCAATAACAAAGCCGCCAAACCCGAGCCAAAGAACGCCAAGACCGATTCCAAGGCGGTTAAGCCGAACGCGAAGAGCGCAAAAACCAACAAGTCCTGATCGGGGCGGCGCAAAGGGTCTGCCTAGATTCGGCATTCGCTCACACCCATCCTCGTTCGAAATCGACAAAACGGCGGATCGGCAGGGCAGCGGTGACCGCATCCGCGCCCGGCGCATCCCGATTGAAACAGGCGAAGGCGCGCTGGAAGCGGGCCCGCTGCTGCCATTGCGCCAAGCTGAAGGTCCCCTGACCGCGCAGAATGCGCACGCTGGGCACACCGCCCAAGGTCAGCAATCCGGCCCCGCCGATCCCGGAGAACAAGCGGGGCTGAATGATGAGATGAACCACCGGCGCCTCGGCAAGACCGTGGGCGGGCGACCGGCAGCGGGGAGCATGGAGATTCAGCGCATAGGCGGGATGGTTGAGGGTCATCAGGTGCGTCCGCACCGCCGGGGATGCGCGCGCCAGCCGGGCGGCCGTGCGCGGCGCGAGCGGACGCAAAGCCGCGGCCAGGCACTCGAGCCCGTCCCGAACACCTGAAGTGAAAGGGCCGGCGAGGATACGCGCGCTGATCTCGCGCCGCGGCAGTAAGGGGTGGCGCTGCCAGGGCGGCGGCGGCTCCCGCTCACCGGTGAAACACTCGAGCAGGTCGGCCGCCAGCGTCGCGAGTCGGACATGGATGCGGCGGATCAGCACCTCGAAGTCCGGCCCACCCAGCACCGACCAGCCGGGGAGCCTGATCACGCAGCCCAGCGGGCGCTTGCCGACAATGACGGCCGGGTCGTCGGGAGGCAACAGCCCCGCCCCGGGAAGGCCCAGGTCCAGCGCGGACAGCGCATCGCAGATCAGGCGCGCGCCCAGGAAGCTGATCGGGTCCAGGGCCTGACGGCGCAGCCGCGCGTCGCGCCCGCGCGCCAGTGGTTCGGCACCGGCCAGGGGCGCCAGGGCGGCCGGCGTCCAGCAGAGCAAGTGCAAATGGAACTGCTTGGCGGCCTGTACGCTCTCCCGGTCGACAGTGTGCGGATCGCAGTTCAAGGCCAGGTGCAACTCGCCGCCCGCAAGCCCGAAGTCCTCCACCACCCGCGACTGCGAGCAGAATCGCACGAAGTTGCCGCCGGTTCGCCAGAGCGCGCGGCCGGTGGCCGCGGCGACGTCAACCGGCGTGGATTTGGCAACGGCCGAGACCTCGGTCAGCATCAAATCGAAGAGACTATGCGGCGACGCCTTGTCCACCAGCGCCAGGGTATCGCGTCCGTCGGCACAGGGCATGCACGCCACGATCCGCCGGGCGAAGCGGACGCGCGGGTCCGGATGGGTCAGTTCGACACCGCGCAACTGGTAGGCGGGCAGCGGTCCCGGGATGGCGAGTTGTCGCCAGGCGACCAGCATGTGCTCCAGACCCGCCGGATCGAGGCCGGCGAAGCGGTTGGGATGCAGCGGCTCAGTCATGGGGTGATGGCTGGCCGCTGGCCGCTCCCCTCACGGCCGCGCCGCTCCGTGCAGGCGCGGTTTGACGGACTGGAGATCGCGCACCACCGCGGCCGCCAACCGGGCGCTCAGCCGGTTGAAGGCCGCGATCATGGCGTCCGGCGTGGCGGCGTCGACCGGCTCCTCGCCGCGGTAGTCCCGGGTCGCGACGACGCTACGGTCATCCGCCCGCACCAGGGCCAGCTGGAAGGTCGCCGCCACCCGCGGCGGCTGATCGGTCGGCAGATGCTCGAAGCGTTCCAACTCACCGCCCAGCAGATAGTCCGCGCGTGCCCGCTCGGCCGACACCACGACGAACTCGAAGACCCGCGCCGCCCGCAGCGCGGTCACCAGCGCGCGCGCCAAGGCCCGCGCGGGCGGCTCCTCCCACAGCAGATCGTCGTAGCGCTGAGCGACCAGGGGATCCTCACGGGTGCGGAAAGGGATGGCGCGACTCCCCAAGAAGCCGCGGGCCGCCAGGTCGTGCACCATGAGGATCGCCGGAACCGGGGCGCCCGCCGGTCCCTCCAGCACCGCCGGGTCCAGGCGGAAGAACCGATCGGACTTGATCGGACCGGATGTGCCGCACCCGACGAGGCCCGCCAGGGCGAACAGCAGGGCGATCCCGATGCCCGCCCTGATCATTTGAACCACGGCGCCTGTTCCTTGACCTCACGGCCCTTGATGAGGGTGGCCGGATCGCGCCGCAATTCGCGCGCGAGGGCCGACAGATTGTGACTCATGTCGTCGATATTGCTGAGGATCGGAGTCAAGGCGGCAGAGACCTCCTGCAACAGAAATTGGGTATCGTCCAGTGAGCGTTGCAGGGCCGGCTTGTTGTCGCGCACGACCCCCCGGATCTCCTGTGCCAGTTCGCCATAGTGCCGCACCGCGCCCGTGACCGCCTCCGTGCTGCCGCCGAGCGTCCCCGAGACCTCGCTCAGATGCCGGGACATCTGCTCGACCGAGTCCAGAATCGCCGCGATCTTTTTCGGGTCCACCGCCGACTCCATGGCCGCGCTCAAGCGCTGCAGGCTCGCGAAGGCGCCGGCCAGGCGCTCGCGGTTACCCTCCTGATCCGCACCGGTACCAAGCAGGGCCTCAATGGTCTGGATCTGGGCCTTGATGCTGGCAAGCGCCGGGGCGATGGTCTCCGTGACCACCAGAGCGAGCCCATCCGTCAGCTCACTCAGCTTGGCCAGCAAATCCGCCTCCCGGCCCTCGGCATCAATGATGGCGCCGTTGGCCAGCAGGGACGGCGAGGCGCCGGGATGGATCTTGACGGCATCGCCCTGGAGCAGACCGGCCGCACCGATCCGGGCCAGGCTGTCGACCGGCACCGGCCAGTCGTTCTTGATGCGCAGTGAGGCGCGGAAACACGGCAGGGCCGGGGAGCGCGACGCGCCCGTCGGCGGTGCCGGGCAGTGATCCGCCGCGGCGTCCCGCCCCGGAAAGAGCGGGGAGACGCTCTCCACGATACCGATGACATAGCCTTCCTGGATCACCTGGATGCCCTCGGTGAGTCCCTGCGCCTCCAGAAAATAGGCCTGCAGCCGATAGGTTCCGCCAAAGAACCCGGGCATCACCAAGGCCAGTGCGGCGATGGCGATGGCCGCCATGGCGATGACGAACAGCCCCGAGTAAAGGAGGTCGCGGCGGCGCCCGCGCGCCTGGCGCTTGCCGGGTGCGCCGATCTCCGGGGGCGAATAGAGTCGTTCCAGGCGGCTCATCGCGGCGGGCTCACGGACTATTGAACAGGTGCGCGCAGAGTAACCGAAATTGCCCGGGCGGCGGCCGGCTTCGGTGCGCCGGTGCTGGACAGCCGCGCCGCCCGGCAGCATCCTTCGCCCACGCACACCACATCAACGGCCTTGCGCCCAGCGCGGAGACGGAGCATGAGCACGACACACCCGGCATTGCAATCCCCGGACCTCGACGGTATGGGCAAGGTGGTCACGGCGCGCGCGGCGGTCCGTCTGATCCGGACCGGCGACACCCTGGCGACCGGCGGATTCGTCGGCATCGGTTTCGCCGAGGGTCTGGCCGTCGCCCTGGAGGAACGCTTCCTGGAAACCGACGAGCCGCGCGATCTGACCCTGATCTACGCCGCCGGGCAGGGCGACGGCGGCGAGCGCGGGCTCAACCATCTGGCCCATCCCGGCCTGCTGCGGCGTGTCATCGGCGGCCATTGGGGACTGGCCCCCAAGCTCGGCCGACTGGCCGCGGCAAACCAGGTGGAGGCCTACAATCTGCCCCAGGGCGTCATCTCGCACTGGTTCCGGGAGGTGGCCGGCAAGCGTCCGGGGGTGATCTCCCGGATCGGCCTCGGCACGTTCGTCGACCCCCGCAACGGCGGCGGCAAGCTCAATACCCGCACCACGCAGGACCTCGTGGAACTGATGAGCATCCACGGTGAAGAGTACCTGTTCTACCCGAGCCGGCCGGTGAATGTCGCGCTGCTGCGCGGCACCACCGGCGACGCCGACGGCAATATCACGATGGAGAAGGAGGCCCTGTTCCTGGAGGCACTGGCCATCGCCGGCGCCGCCCACAACTCGGGTGGCCTGGTCATCGTCCAGGTCGAGCGGCTCGCCGCGCGCGGCACGCTGCCGGCCAAGGCGGTCAAAATCCCCGGCATCCTGGTGGACTGCGTCGTGGTCGCGCCGGCCGCGGAGCACCATTGGCAGACCTTCGCCACCCCCTACAACGCCGCCTTCGGCAGCGAGGTCCGGGTGCCGATGCAGTCGATCGCCGCCATGCCCATGGGCGCCCGCAAGATCATCGCCCGGCGCGCCGCCTGCGAACTCAAGCCCAACAGCGTCGTCAACTTGGGGATCGGCATGCCCGAGGGGGTGGCCAGTGTCGCCAACGAGGAGCGCATCCTCGAACTGTTGACCCTGACTACCGAACCCGGAACCATCGGCGGGCTGCCTGCCGGGGGGCTCAACTTCGGCGCCGCCACCAACGCCCAGGCGATCATCGATCAACCCTCCCAGTTCGACTTTTATGACGGCGGGGGGCTGGATCTGGCCTGTCTTGGTCTGGCCCAGGTCGACCGCGAGGGCAATGTCAACGTCAGCAAATTCGGGCCCAAGCTGGCCGGGGCCGGGGGCTTCATCAATATCAGCCAGCGCGCCCGGACCCTGATCTTCGTCGGGACCTTCAGCGCCGGCAAGTGCCGCTACGAAGTCGCGGACGGGCAACTCCACATCGACGAGGAGAGCCACGCGTCCAAGTTCGTCCAACAAGTGGAACACCGCACCTACAGCGGATCCCATGCCGCGGCCAAGGGCCAACCGGTGCTTTATGTGACCGAACGCTGCGTCTTGCGCCTGCGCCCGGACGGACTGGAATTGATCGAGATCGCCCCGGGGTTGGACCTCGAACGCGATATCCTGGCGCGGATGGACTTCACACCCATCATCAATCAGCCGCCCCGGCTGATGGACGCGCGCATCTTCCGACCCGAACCGATGGGGATTCGCACCGACCAGCACGCGGTTCCACTCACCGAGCGCCTGGCCTACGCGCCACACGGGCACCTGTTCTTCATCGACCTGGAACGGTTGGCCATCAAGACTCAGGCGGACATCGACGCGCTGCAGGCCGCCGTGAGCACCCTCCTGACGCCCATGAATCATCGGGTGCACGCGATCGTCAACCGCGATCACCTGAGCATTCCACCCGACCTGGAGGCCGCCTACCACGCCATGACGGCGGACCTGTATGAGCGTTTCTATGCCGACATCACCCGCTACACCACGAGCGCTTTCCTGCGCCTGAAGCGCGGCCAGACTCTGGCCGTGCCGACCAACGACGCGCCTGGGTAAACCGCGCGGGCCGGGTCAGGCGGGCGGTCCGGGAGAGTAGACCGGCCCCTCCCCGCGCTTCAGGTCGAAGTTTGTGT
>JACDZG010000199.1 GCA_013426805.1 Chromatiaceae bacterium | reverse complement strand
GAGGGTTTATCATATTGTTTATAAAGGGAAAAAATTTTCGCCGGGAATTGCTGGTGTAGAGCCCAAGGTCGCTATGGCGAGGCCGAGCCGCTGGTCCGCCGGGCGCTCGCCGCCAAGGAGCGGATGCTGGGAGTCGAGCATCCGGATACCCTATCGAGCCTCAATAACTTGGCCGGCCTATACTATGGTCAGGGCCGCTACGGGGAGGCCGAACCGCTGTTCCACCGGGCGCTCTCGGCCAGCGAGCGGGTGCTGGGGGCGGAGCATCCGGCTACCCTTACAAGGCTCAACAACCTGGCCCTTCTGTACGACGCCCAGGGCCGCTACCGTGAGGCCGAGCCGCTGTTCCGCCGGGCGTTCGCGGTCAGCGAGCGGGTGCAGGGGGCCGCGCACCCGAATACCCTCACGAGCATCAACAACCTGGCCGGTCTGTACCGTGCCCAGGGCCGCTATGGGGAGGCCGAGGCGCTGTACGGGCGGGCGCTTGAGACCAGCGAGCGGGTGCTGGGCGCCGAACATCCGGACACCCTCGGGAGCCTTAACAACCTGGCTGCTCTGTTCCAGGCCCAGCGCCGCTACGTGGAGGCGGAGCAGCTTTACAGCCGGGTGCTCAAGACCAGCAAGCGGTTACTGGGAACCGAGCATCCGCATACCCTCTTGAGCCTGAACAACCTGGCCGAACTGTACCGGGCGCAGGGCCGCTATGGTGAGGCCGAGCCACTTTACCGCCGGGCGCTCGCGGCCAGCGAGCGGGTGCTGGGAGCCGCGCATCCTGATACCCTCACGGGGCTAAACAACCTGGCCCTTCTATATGGGGCCCAGAGCCGTTACGGTGAGGCCGAGCCGCCAGCCCGCCGGGCGCTTGAGACCCGCGAGCGGGTGCTGGGGGCTGAACATTCGGACACCCTCGCAAGCCTCAACAACCTTGCCTTCCTGTACGCGACCCAGGGCCGCTACGATGAGGCCGAGCCGCTGTACCGCAGGGCGATCGATACCAGCGAGCGGGCGCTGGGGACCGAGCATCCAAACACCATCGAATTCCAATTGAACCTGGCCCTGAACCTGGTCAACCAGTCCAAACTCACCCAGGCCATCCGCCAGTTCCGCTCGCTCGACGGCCGACTGCGCGGTTTCGTGGGCCTGCAACTCGCCACCACCGGCTCCGAGCAGGTCCGCCGCGACCGGGTGAACACGGAGACCCGGCTCCAGGATGTCGTCTACACCCTGGCCCACCCCGACAGCGAGACCCTGCCGCTCGCGGCCAACCTTCTACTGCGCTGGAAACGCCTGGCCGGCGAGGAGGAAGCGCTGATCGCGCGGCTGGCCCGCACCAGCCAGGACCCGCGGGTCAAAGATCTGGCTGGCCGTTTGGCCCAGTCGCGGACGGATCTCAGTTGGCTGGTCAACCTGCCCAAGCCCGACCTCCAGACCATCGCCGCGTCGCGCGCCGGTCTGGAGCGCTTGGAGGTGGATCTGGCGACCCTCAACCGGACCTTCGGTGGTCACCGGGCGGCGCGCGCACCCGACTGGAAGACGGTGCGCAAGACACTGCCGCGGGGCTCGGCCCTGCTGGAGCTACGGGCCTTCCGGCCGGTCGATTTCAAGACGGGCAAATGGGCCGATCCCCGTTGGCTTGCCCTCCTGATCCCGGCCGACCCAGGCAAGGGCTCGCCCCTGAGGGTCTTCGACCTGGGTCCGACCGCCCCGCTCGGCCCCCTGCTCGCGCGTCTGCGCGACGGCGAGGCGGCAGCCGAGCCGCTGGTCTACCAGGCACTCTTCGGCCCACTGGACGGGGCGATCAAGGACTATCAGACCCTCTTTCTCGCCCCGGATGGCGCACTCGATCTGGTGGCGTTCGCGCGGCTGCGGCTCCCGGACGGCCGCTTCTGGGTGCAGCGCCAGTCGTTGCGCACGCTGCGTACCGGACGCGATCTGCTGGCCGTCCCGCCCGAACGCGCGGGCGCCGGTATGCTCGCCTTAGGCGAGATCGACTACGATCATTACCCGACTGTTGCGAGTGCACGAGCGCCCGCCAAGGCGAGCAAAGGTCAGCGGGCAAAGCACGCGCAATCGCCGCAGGCGACACCCAAGGGAGCGAGCCTGAGCGGGTCGCAGTCCGAGCCCGGCCCGACCGTCGCCACGAGCCGCCAACTGCGCGACGCGCAGGGTAGCTTCGGTCCGCTCGCCGACACCGGCCCCGAGGCCCGCCAAATCGGCCGCTTCTATTGGGACAAGGACGGCCGCGAGGCCGTGGTCCTGACGGGCCTGGACGCCAACGAGCGCCGTCTTAAGTCCATGGCCAAACCGCCCCGGGCGCTGCATCTGGCCACCCACGGTTTCTTCCTGGCCGAGCAATCGGATGCGCCCACCGGCGACTGGGAACGCCCCATGGTCCTGTCCGGCATCGCGCTGGCCGGCGCCAACCGGGGGCTTGAAGGAAAGCTTGGCCCGGACGGCGAGAACGGCATCCTCTACGCCTTGGAAGCGATCGACCTGAACCTGGACGGCACCGAACTGGTGACGCTCTCCGCCTGCGATACCGGCAAGGGTGCGGTGGACCGCTCCGAAGGGGTCTACGGATTGGTCCGTGCCTTCCAGATCGCCGGCGCCCGCAATGTGCTGATGACCCTGTGGCCGCTCAACGACCCGCTGGCCCGCGCTTTCATGGAGGACTTCTATCGCAGTTGGCTGGACCCGCAGGGCCATCGCTCGCCCGCGGAGGCGCTGCGCAAGACCCAACTCGACTGGATCGGGGACGGCGACCCGCGCAAACGCGACCCGAAATACTGGGCGCCTTTTGTGTTGGTGGAGCGCGGCTGAGACCCCGGATCGCGGGTGACCATTGCGCCCCTTGCGCCTTGATCGATCAGAGACCAGGCGCGATTATGCCGCTCCACGGGTGGCGTCTGCGGGCATTGCCGCGCACGGGAATGGAAAAATCGGCCCGTGCCGACTCCTGCAGCAACAGTTCCTTCAGCGAGGGCCTGGCTGCTGCCGTGAGCCGCCGCCACTCGTCGACGGGCACCAGCACTGCCGCCTCCACCCCCCGCCTGGTAACGATTTGCGGACCCTCCGCCAGACAGGTATCGAGGCGTTCGCTGAAGCGCGCCTTTGCGTCTTGCACCGGCCGAATTTTCACAGAAGTCTCCGCGGATGACGCGTCGTATGACCAGAATAGGGGCTTGATCATCGTTCCGTCCAGCCGGGGACGGTCCGCACAGCGGACCCTACGGTATCACCGTGACCTGTAGGGTCCGCTGTGCGGACCGACGACCGTGCCGATCGCACGGTGGCCGGGTTTATGATCAAGGCCCAGATTAGCACGCGGTGGGGTCGTAAGAGATGGGAGAAGCGCCCGGCACGGCGACGAAAAAAGGCGACGCGAAGCCAATGGCTTCACGTCGCCTGCCTGAGTCTCACACCGGTCGGTGTCGCTCAGTGACCGACGCGGTGCTGGTAGGGCGTTTCGTCTTGTCTTACCGGTCCGTGTTTGCCGCAAGGCACCATCCATGGCGCTGAATTTCGGCATCCTGCCGGAATGACGGTGCAAGGGGTACGAAGCTTCACCCGGACGTGCCGGGTGCCCTGTCCTACCAGCGTTCGATGATGGCCGCGATGCCCTGGCCGCCGCCGATGCACATGGAGATCAGTGCGTAACGCCCGCCGCAGCGCTGCAACTCATGCATGGCCTTGACGGTGACGATGGCGCCGGTGGCGCCGATGGGGTGGCCGAGCGAGATGCCGGAGCCGTTCGGGTTGACCTTGTCCCCATCCAGTTTCAACTCACGGGTGCAGGCCAGGGCCTGGGCCGCAAAGGCTTCGTTGAGCTCGATCACGTCCATGTCGGCGACCGACAGGCCGGTCTTGGCCAGCACTTGCTGCACCGCGGGGATGGGGCCGATGCCCATATGCTTGGGCTCGACGCCGGCCAGGCTGTAACCCACCAGCCGCGCCATCGGCGTGAGGCCGCGCGCCCGTGCGGTGGCGCCGTCCATCACGACGACGGCGGCGGCCGCGTCATTGATGCCCGAGGCGTTACCGGCGGTCACGGTGCCGTCGGGCTTGAAGGCGGTACGCAACTTGGCCATGCCCTCCAGGCTCGCGTCGGCGCGCACATGCTCGTCGATCTCGAACAGGGTGACGCCCTTGCGGGTCTTGAGCTCGACCGGGACGATCTGGTCTTTGAAGCGACCGGCGGCCTGGGCGGCGGCGGCGCGTTGGTGCGACAGCACGGCCAGCGCGTCCTGGTCCGCGCGGTTGACCTGGTAGTGCGCGGCCACGTTCTCGGCGGTGATGCCCATGTGGATGGTGTCGAAGGGGTCGGTCAGTGCGCCGACCATCATGTCCATCATGGTGCCGTCACCCATGCGCTGACCCCAACGGGCGGTGGCCAGGCCGTAGAGCCCGCGGGACATGCTCTCGGCGCCGCCGGCTACCGCGATTTGCAGGTCGCCCAGCATGATCTGCTGGGCGGCGCAGACGATGGCCTGGAGGCCGGAGCCGCAGAGCCGGTTGAGGGTGAAGGCCTGGCTCTCGTGGGGCAGACCGGCCATGACGGACGCCACCCGCGACAGATACATGTCCTTGGGTTCGGTATGGATCACGTTGCCGAAGACGCAGGCCTGGAATTCGGCCGCGGGGACCCCGGAGCGGGCGATGGCCTCGCCGATCACCAGGGCGCCGAGTTGGGTGGGCGGAACATCCTTGAGGGCGCCGCCGTAGTCGCCGATCGCGGTGCGGACGCCGGAGAGCAGGGCGATTTCGGGATGACTCATGTTGTCTTCACTCCTCGATACTGTTGGTGGTTTTTTGGTATTTCCGGTTGCCTGGGGAGGGCCGGTCTCGATCGTTCCATCCCCTCGGTCGGCCGGATGGGGTCACGGGACCAGACATCCTGCAAGAGGCGCCGGTTTCCTGCAAGTGTCTTGCGTGTCCCGCCGACAATTCCAATCTGGAACTGCTGTGCGTAATGACCCTGATTTGACCCATGGGACAGGTTAAAATAAAGTCCCACCGAGTTGCCGTGCTCGACGCGGCGAATCAACCAACCGAAGGAGACCCGAAAATGTCTGATACCAAGAACCCTTTTGGCGATTTTGAGACGATATTCAAACAGATGAAAATACCTGGCCTGGATATGGATGCGATGATGGCGGCTTACCGCAAGAACGTCGAGGCCGTGACCTCGGCCACGCGGGTCGCCAACGAGGGGATGCTGGCCCTGGTCAAGCGTCAGGCCGAGATCGTCAAGGACGCCTTGGAGCAGGTGCGCGTCGTCGGCACCGAGCTGTCCTCGGCCAAAGATGCCCAGGAACTTGCCGCGCGCCAGGCTGAAATCGCCAAGCAGACCTTCGACAAGGCCGCCGCCAACATGAAGGAACTGGCGGACATGATGACCAAGTCCAACACCGCGTCCCTGGAGATCATCCAGGCGCGGATGAACGACGGTCTGGCTGAACTGCAGAGCCTGATGACGAAGGCCGGCGACAAGACCTGATCCCGCCGCCGGGCGCGGTGGCGACACCCCGCCCGGCATTGCGCGGTCGTCGGTCCGCACAGCGGACCCTACGGATCAAGGTTTTACCGTAGGGTCCGCTGTGGTGCGTCCCGGCAAGGGCGCGTAGTCGAGTGGGTG
>JACDZG010000198.1 GCA_013426805.1 Chromatiaceae bacterium | reverse complement strand
CACATGTCTCAACCGCCAAATTGCTTGCGGGCGTGGAACCGGACACGTAATGGCAACTTTAAAGGGCTGGTACGCCGGCTTCCGCCAGCCGGCTCAGGAGTTCGATACGCTCGGTGTGCCGACAAGGTTTGTCGGTGCGGTCCGGCCAGGCTGGGCGCAGGTCCCAGACGATCAGTACGCACTCACAGCCGTCTTTGAGCAACCTGGCCGCGACCTTTCCGGAGTCTCGCAAGAGGTTCGCTTTATTATCCAGTGTTTCGCTGCGCACTCGCATCCCGGGCCTGATCCGCTCGATCAGGTATTCGCAGACCTGTTTGTCGGCGCCTTGGGGACCGCATTCGAGGATCAGGCCAAGCGAGGGGGCGGTCACTTCACCGCCTCGTGCAGCGACCCCATGGTGTAGAGGCGTCCTGGCGCAAACTCCTGCGACCACTCGCGCAGGGACGCGTCATCCGAAGGACGGTGGAACCGCGGTTCGCCCTTGGAGTCGCGAGCGACCAGTACCAGATGCCGGAGCTCGAACAAGTCCAGAAGGTAAGGCGAATGGGTGGTGAGCACGACCTGGGTCGCGCCATCTAAGGTCGCAGACCGGATCTCTTCCACCAGCATATGGATACTCCGCGGATCCAGTCCGTTCTCGATCTCCTCGATGAGAATCAGCGGGGGTGGCTCGGGATGGCGAAGGAGGGCGAGCAGCGCCAGGACCCGCAATGTGCCGGTGGAGAGCATCCAGCCCGGAACCGGGTGTCCGGCTTCGGATAGCTGGATGTATGCCTTGCGCTCGATCTCCGAGGTCAACAGCGGCTGCAGGTCCGAGGCGTAGGGCAGGACGTAGCCGATCGCCTGAACGATCCCCTCCAGCGCACTCGGATCGCGACGCTGAATATCGAGCAGAAAATCCGCGATATTGCTGCCGTCCCTCGCTAGCCGGACCCGCCCTGGCGTGCGCCGCTGAGGCACGGGAAGCCCCATCCTTTCCGGTTGAAGGCTGAGAAACTGCCAGTCGCGGATGTGGTTGGCGATCTTCTCGAGTCCCTGGGTTCCAGGGAACGTCAGAATCGACCGTCCGGGATCCCGCACGCCGGAGCGGTCGAAAAGCTTGCCGTTGGCGTGTCTCGCGGTCTCCTTGGTGATCCGGATCTGGGTCGCATCCGGGTCGCTTTCGATCTCCATATGCAGAGAGGTACCCGTCTTCGGCGCAAACACGTCAGGCCCGAGATTGAGATCGAACGACATCAGCGCTCGCGACTGCCCTTTCGGCTCGCCCTGCGATGCTGCGAAGTGGCGAACGTGCTCGATACCCAGCCAGCGCTGCATGGCCGTGTCCAAACCGTCCAGCACGATCAATTGGTAGGTCTCCAATGCCTCGATTAGACTGGATTTTCCACTCCCGTTGTGGCCCACGAAGACGGTGACTGGGCCAAGCCGGACGTCACCGCTGTTGGCGATCGCCTTAAAATTGCGAACCTGAACGGATCTCAGTCGCAGTGGGGGGGGCTCGGGGCGTTGGTGCATCGGCTTTGTCCGGGGCGTCCGCGGTGGATTTCCGCAAGTTTACGTGGTCTTGGCGTCGGAGATGGCCTCGAGGAAATAGGGGACGCACCACGGATATTTCGGCGGAATAGCGAGCGACGCGAGAGAGCGCCGAGCTAAGGCGATACCGTCGCCAATGGCAGAAACAGCGTCATCGGCAAGTCGGGCAGGGGGATGAACCCGTGGTGAAAGTAGGCTGAGCCCCGGTCGCATGCCGAAGCAGAGGCGGGTCCGGAGCTTACGGTTGAAGAGTATATGGCGCAGTCCACAAGTGTCAAGATTTTCGGCCTTGAAGGATGCGTACTCGATGCGCTCGATACGTCTCTTTCCCCCGAAAGATTAGCGACATATGTCAACGCGGCTGGCGGGGACCGCGAGCAAGCCGTCCGGCTCTACACTTGGAACACAGCTGTCAGCGCGGCCTTCTACGGACCCCTACAGGGCCTCGAAGTTGCTCTACGCAACGCCATGCATGGCCAGCTTACCGGTGTCTACGGACCGGCTTGGTTCGCTAACCCTTCCTGCGGCCTGGATGCCGGGGCGCTCGATCGGATCGATCAAGCCAAGAGGACCCTGGTCAAAAACGGCTATCCCGCTGACCCGCCGCATGTGGTGGCCGAGCTGTCCTTCGGCTTCTGGGTTTCGTTGCTAGGAAAGGGCGGTTTCGGCCGGGCATCGAACCCGCGCAAGAGCAACTACGACATGACGCTGTGGCGAAAGGCCCTCTACAAATCCTTCCCTCATAGTCGCTTAAGCCGCGCCGATACTCACAGGCCGCTTGACTACCTGAGGACCCTGCGCAACCGCATTGCGCACCACGAGCCCATCTTCACCAGGCATCTTGATGCTGACTACCGATCGCTGGTTAATGTCACGGGATGGATCTGCCCAACGACCGCAGCCTGGATCATGCACCACAGTCGGGTCCCGGAGCTTCTGCGGTATCCACAAGATAGCGGCGAGGTCAGGTTCTGATCTCGCCGGGATTTGTGTGTGAATCTGGGCAGAGTGCGGGTCAGTCGCCACCGAGCAGCACGGAGGGCGACTCGTCCAACCAGATGCAAAGCGGATGGATAACGAAGATCTAATCAGGGTCCGATCTTACTATTCGCGATGCAGCAAGGGCTTCGCGGACCTGCGCATTAAGCCACTTGCAGAAAATTCAGCAGTTCTGGATGTTGGATACAGTTTCGCGTGAGCACTATATCTTCAAGCAATCGAACGTCCACGGGGCCATCTTCCCAATTTATTCCGGTCTTTTCGAGAAAGCAAGTGCGATAGGTGTCAAGCTATCCTTTCTTCTTCTTGCATTGGAGACCAATTTGGTTGGTCAATGCTTGAAGAAAAGCGCTAAAAGAAGATGACAGCGTCGTCAAACACATTATCCCGAGCAAGTCCAGGGACTCGGATGCTTGAATATATTCACCTACATATAGAAATCCCCCATCTTCATCGTAGAGAGGCGAGAACGGCTCTTCGCCGCATTCGATCAAGCGCATCGTCTCTTTGAAAGGTTCACCCGCCTTGCGGTAGAACTGGCGGACGAAACTTATACGTTCTTCAAGAAAGTAGAAAACATTCATTTCTTGTCTTGGGGGTCTCGGACGCAATGGAACAGAAAACCTAGGTAAGGGCCGCCCCGGGACTTTCGGCGCCGCTGACCTGTCGTCTTACTGGGGTATACCCCAGCAAGGCGTCAGACCGACCCCCACAAAGCGTCAGGCTAGGGTAGCCTGGTGGCGTTTCCTGACACCTGACACGACGGGTCTGAGGCCCCAAGCTGACAGGCGCTGTCGTTTTCGGAAGTCGTCTGCACCAGTTTGCTGGGCTCAAGGGCCGTTGTGCAGGGGACTGCTGACACGCGCTGCTCAGACGTCGCCTGCACCAAGATGCGGGTTTATCATGGGGTCAGAAATATCCTTGATCGCCAAGTCGGTCCCTCAAAAACTATCCGTTTGTACAGTAAGGATTTTATCGCACGACTCGCCAGGAGCCAGCCCCGGATTTCCTTGTTTCTTCGTAGGTAGTGCAGACGACTTCTGAAAGTGACACCGTACTCATGCTTGAGCAGCACCAACGCGTTCGGCTCCAAGTGACGCCGCTGTGCGCCGAGATGCCCCATGACTGCCTGGCGCGGCATCAGAAAGACGCCGGCAAAACGGTTGCACAGGCGCTCCAGCGGGTCGCCACCGGAATGGGGCTTGCGCCAAGCGACCAGGCTTGGCGCAGTCCCTCGGCGCGAGCGTCTCGACCTGCCCTTCCTCGTGGATCGTGTCGATCAGACCACGCGGCACTGAGAACGCTGCGATCGGCGAATCAGGGTAGAGACTCAATAATTCCCGCCAACGCGCGGCCTGGTCCAGGACATCACCATGGACGTGATCCAACAGGCGGTTCGGCATGGACGCCTTCTTGCGGTACGCGACCCCGGTGATTTCCGCTTGCATCAAGCGAAAGAAAAATTCTCTACGCACGCCAAGGATTTTGGCGAATTCGATCAACTGGCCCGGGAATGGCGTCAGCAGCTTTTTCTCGAACTTGCTGATGGCGGTGTGGTTCACGCAGGTCCGTTCCGCCAGCTCGCGTAACGAGAGACCGGCCGCCTTGCGGGCGCGTAAGAGCCGCTGTCCGATCACGGAATCCAGGTTTCACCCAAAAAGCGGGCCAGCGCATCGGTGATCGCCCGATCATCGAGCCGCAACCCTGCGGCTCGCAGTTCACCTTGGCGAGCGTGATCAGGGGCGATGAATTGACCACCCAGAGGTCAGCCACGGTTCGCCTCTTCGGCATCCTGCACCAATTCATCTGCTGTCTGTTGGAACGGCGATATACCATAGCGCCCGAGTGCATCAAGGAACTCGCTCCGCGAGAGGCCGGCGATCTCGGCCGCCCGCCCCTGACTGACGCGCTGCATCTCGTACCACTTTACGGCAGCGGCGATGCGTAGCTCGCGGGCGAATGTCTGCGGGTCCTGCCGGACGCTCGACAATGCGCCCTCTTGAATATCGAATGCGATGTGGACCATTCTTTACCTCAATATGGGTTCCGGACTGCTGAGTCTAGCTCGCTCTTCGGGTGGTCCAAGCGTACACTACACGTCAGGACTCAACCACGCTGACCGACAGTTTCCCGCCGATGATCAACCTTCAAGACCTGCTGGACGACGCCAAGTGCGACGACACACTCCGTCAGTTGCGTTGACCAGAGGGTGTTCTTTGCCCCCACTGCGAGGCGTCGCTGATCACGAAGCAGGGACATGATACGACCCAGTCAGCGCGGCAGAAATACCGCTGTGGGGCCTGCCTGCGCTATTTTGACGATCTGACCGGGACCGTGTTGGCTCGCCATCATCAGCCGTTACAGACATGGATTCTATGTTTATATTTCATGGGCTTGAATCTATCCAACGCACAGATTGCCGAGGAACTCGGTCGCAATCCGAACGCTGCCCAGCGGATGACCGAGCAACTGCGTACGGGGATCGTTGAGCGCCAGCCTGAACCCGTGTTGTCTGGGGAGGTGGAGTGCGATGAGGTCTACGTCATCGCGGGTCAGGACATCCGGGCGCGGTCCAAAGAAAAAGACGCCGGGGTCGGCGACGACTGAAGGGCGCGCGCGGACGGGGCACGCTCGCGAAGGAAAAACCGCCGGTTCTCGGGATGATTCAGCGTGGTGGAGCGGTGGTCATCCGCATGCTGGAGAATGTCCGGTAGAAAACGATCCGGCCCCTGATCGAGACCTTTATCGCCCCTGAAACCCGTGCGCATACAGATGAGTACGCTATTTACTATCGGCTGACAGAGTGGGGTTACGAACACAAAGTCGTCTGCGACAGCCGCGGGGAGTATGCCTCGTGACGAGGACGGTGACGGCTTCCATGAGATCCATGTCAACACGATGGAAGGCTTCTGGTCGTTGCTGCGTTCCTGGCTGCGACCCCATCGCGGGATCTCGCAGGAGAAATTACCGCTCTACTTAGGCTTCTTTCAGTTCGTCCACAATACACGGATTCGCGGAAAAGGGTTGCTGACTCCGCTTTCGGATGTGCGGGAACGCCTCACGCCACCCCCGCCAACCGCACCGCCTCTTCCACATCCACCGCGACCAGC
>JACDZG010000197.1 GCA_013426805.1 Chromatiaceae bacterium | reverse complement strand
TTTACTCAAATTATGTATATCTTTCATGACTTTAAATTTAACGAAGTAGAACTAAAGTCCGACAGGCTGCTAGGAGGACCTGGCCGCCGCCGGTCGGCTCTGCGCGCGCGAGCGTTGCGTCGCCCTTGGTGAGATCAGGATTGACTCACCCGCCGCCGCCGCGCGCCGGGTCAAGCGCAACGCGCTCGACTGGACCCAGGTCCGACCGGAATGGGGTCTCTCGGGAAACGCCGGTTTCATCATCGGCCACCGCGACCTCACCCGCGCGGTCAATCTCGCGGGGCGGGCCTTCCTGCACTCCTATGACCATCGGCGCGACGCGAGCGGCGCGTCGCTTGAAGCCATCCTCTCAGGCCCCCTGGTCGTCGCCCAGTGGATCAATCTGGAGCATTACTTCTCGGTGGTCGATAACGCCGTCTTCGGCAGCGGCAGTAAGGTCTATCACAGCGTCGGCGGACGTTTCGGCGTCATGACCGGCAATGTCAGCGACCTGCGCACCGGGCTGCCGGCCCAGACGGTGCGCCAAGGCGAGCGGGCCTACCACCAGCCCATGCGCCTGATCACCGTCATCAAGGCCGCGCTGACCTTCGTCCAGAGCGTCCTGAGCCGGGTCTTCAATGACGAATCGGTGCTGTCATCAGCGCCGTGCCGCCAAGCCTGTCCGACGCGATCCTGGAAGGCTTGACGCCCTTCCTCGACAGGCACATGGGTGTGGTTTTCACCTCGGACATCGCGGTGAGCCGGATGGTGAGGCCGCAGCCCGACCCGTAGGGTCCGCTATGCGGACCGCGGACCGCGGACCGCGGACCGCCGACCGCCGACCACCCAGATCGCGCGATAGCCGGGTCATTGACCAAGGCCGACGCGAACGCTTATGCACCTCCTCGTCCCACTGCGCGTGAGACGTGTTTCGAGCCGGCACCCGCTGGCTCTTTTTTCACGTTGCGTCCTTGCGGGCTCGACTGCCGGGGCCAGGATCTAAGCTGGACTTGCCATGGCAGAGAGCTTGTGTAATCTTGCGTAACATGACAAGTGCCGAGATCATCAGGCGGCTTGAGTCCGAAGGCTGGGTCCGGGTCGGGGGCAAGGGCGACCATTCCAAGTTCAAGCACCCCGAGCGCGCGGGCCACGTCGTGGTTCCGCACCCGCGCAAGGACATCGCGGTCGGAACCCTGCGCAATATCTTCCGGCAGGCCGGCTGGGATTGGAGTTGAGATCATGCTGTATCCGGTCTATGTGCATCCGGGCGACGCGGACCACGCCCACGGCGTCACGATCCCCGATTTCCCCGGTTGTTTTTCAGCGGCCGACCGTTGGGAGGATCTGCCCGCGAAGGTCCAGGAGGCGGTGGAGGTTTACTGCGAGGGCGAAGACCTGGACATCCCCGAGCCAACACCCTGGGAGACCATCGCCAGTCGACCGGACTATCAGGACGGTGTCTGGCTGCTCGCCGACATCGACCTCACGCGGCTACGCGCGCGCTCGGTCCGGCTGAACGTCTCGCTGCCGGAGGGTTTGGTCCGACGCATCGACGCCTACGCAAAGGCGCAGCACATGAGCCGCTCCGGATTCCTCGCCAAGGCCGCCGCCGAGGCGCTGGAGCGGACCTGAGTGGTGCCGTTCGCACCTGACATCCACACAGACCTTCGTGTAGGGGCGGGTTTGAAACCCGCCCCTACGTCCGGTTATCACGTCCGAAGGCTATACTCACCAGTTTGTCGGCAGGGGTTGCGCTGCTTCCGGGGATGACGGTCGAGGCCGTCCCGCCCGCTTCGTAACAGCGCGGTGCCGGTGTGCCATGAGTCACCCGAGGTTGCACGCTATGAACCCGATCGTCATTGCGGTTGCCGCGAACGCGCGCCATGGCGTTTCCAAGCAGACCCGGCCGAGCATCCGTCTGCTGGCGGGGCTTGGGGTCGAGGGTGATGCGCATTGCGGGGTCGCCGACAGGCACCGCTTCCATGTCAGACGCCATCCGGCCCGGCCGAATCTGCGGCAGGTGCACCTGATACAGAGCGAACTCTTCGACGAACTGGTTGCGCGCGGCTTCGCGATCGAGCCGGGCAGCATGGGCGAGAACATCACAACACGGGGCCTCGACCTCTTGTCCCTCCCTTGCGGAACCGAACTGTCCATTGGGACCGAGGCGGTGGTTCGGCTGACGGGTTTGCGCAGCCCCTGCTCCCAACTCGATGCCTACCGGCCGCTCCAGGTCGGGATAGACCTTGCGGTGCTGGGCGTAGAAAGTCGGCCCCCAATCCACATAAACATAGCTGTCATCCGGCGGGGACCGGTCCGGCGCGTCGCCGACCAGGATCAGGGTCTCATCGAACAGGTGTTCGACCTGGATGCCCGCGCCCTGCTGGGGGCTGTACATCAGGGCCAGATCCATGGTGCCGGCGATGATGCGGCGCATCAGATCCTCCTCGAAGCCGATCTCGGTGTTGAGCGAGATGTCCGGCGCCGCCGCACGCAGGCGCCCGGCCCAGCGCGGGAGAAACGCGTCCCAGAGCGCGATGCGCGCACCGATCGTCAGACTGGCGCGGAAGCGGCTTGGCAGGCCGACATCGTGACACGCCTGTTCGAAGGTGAGTAGCAGGGTCTTGGCGTGACGCAGGAAACGCTGTCCGGCCGGGGTGAGGCTGGCGCCCGAGCGGTTGCGCACGAACAGCCGCGCGCCAAGTCCCTGCTCCAGGTTCTGGATGCGCGCGCTGACGGTCGACTGGGTGACATGCACCCGCGCGGCGGCCTCCAGGAAGCTGCCGTGGGCGGCGACCGCGAGAAAGGTCTTGATCTGGTCGATCCCTCGGACTGGTCGGAGCCTTCGCGCGTGCCCTGGCCGCGCAGGAAGGGCTGACCCTGACCGGGGAGCACTGGGAGGTGATCCGCTTCCTGCGCGCGCGTTTCGCCCGCAACGGCATGCAGACGACGGTCCGCGACATGATCGTTCACTTCCGCGAGGTCTGGGGACCCGAGCGCGGCAACAACCGCTATCTCCACCAGATTTTTCCGCGCGGCGGACCACAGAAGCAGGGCAACCGGCTGGCGGGACTGCTGCGGACCAAGGGCGAGCATTGAGGCGATTGCCGACAATTCGGATACCGGTCAGTGTAGGTGCGACTTCAGTCGCACCTGCGTCCGAGTCGGTGCGACTGAAGTCGCATCGACAGCCGAGCCGATGGTGGGTGGTATCGGGTGGTCCGGAAATCGCCTAAGCTCACGGTCACGCGCGGCCTTCGACTCCAGCCGCACCATCGCGATCGACGAACAGGCGTTACAACGCAGGAGAGTGGCATGACCGAGCACTTCACTGAGCAGGCCTTCCTGCCGCTCAATATCGCGATCCTCACCGTCTCGGATAGCCGGGGTGAGAACCAGGACACCTCCGGGCACTTTTTGCGGGACAGCGCCGAGACGGCCGGACACCGGGTCGTCGCCAAGCTGATCGCACCCGATGATGTCTATCAACTGCGCGCGGTCGTCTCGGGTTGGATCGCCGACCCCGAGGTCAACGTCGTCCTGAGCACCGGCGGGACCGGCGTGACTGGACGCGACAGCACCCCCGAGGCCGTCCGGCCGCTGTTCGACAAGGAGATCGAGGGCTTCAGTGAGCTGTTCCGCCAGATCTCCTTCACCGAGATCGGCGCCTCGACCATCCAGTCCCGCGCCTTCGCCGGCCTGGCCAACGGCACCTTTGTCTTCTGTCTGCCCGGTTCGACCGGCGCCTGCCGCACCGCCTGGGAGCACATCCTGCTGCCGCAATTGGACATCCGCACCCGGCCCTGCAACTTCGCCCAACTCATCCCGCGTCTGCGCGAGCGCTGAGGAGCGCGCCATGGCGACCCAGAACGACTGCGGATCGAACGCCGAGCGGCGCCCGACCCTGAGCAAGCAGGAAGCGATCGAGGTCCTGCTCACGCGGGTCCAGCCGATCACCGACCTTGAACGTATCCCGACCGAGTCCGGGCTCGGGCGCGTACTGGCCACCCCGGTGACCAGCACCATCCCTGTCCCCGGTTGGGACAACAGCGCTATGGACGGCTATGCCATCCGCCACGCGGATTTGGCCGCGCAAGACGGACGCCTGCGCGTCACCCAGCGCATCCCGGCCGGAACCACCGGCACGCCGCTGGAACCCGCTACCGCCGCGCGCATCTTCACCGGCGCGCCGGTGCCCGCGGGCACCGACACCGTAGTGATCCAGGAGGTGTGCACCCGCACGGGCGAGACGGTCGTCATCCCGCTCGACGTCAAGGCCGGGGCGAATATCCGACGCGCGGGCGAGGACATCCAGGCCGGCGCGCGGGTAATCGCCGCCGGCACCCGGCTGGCGCCCCAGCATCTGGGTCTCGCCGCATCGGTCGGTGTGGCCGAACTGCAGGTCCATCGACGCCTGAGGGTCGCCATCCTGGCGAGCGGCGATGAGCTGGCGATGCCCGGCGCGCCGCTGGGGCCGGGCCAAATCTACAATTCCAACCGCTACACACTGCGGGGGCTGCTCCAGGGTCTTGGCTGCGACATTCTGGATCTGGGCATCGTCGCGGACACCCTCGATGACACCATCGAGGCCCTGCGCCGTGGCGCGGCGGTGGCGGATCTGATCGTCGCCAGCGGCGGCGTCTCGGTGGGCGAGGAGGACCATCTCAAGCCCGCGGTGGAACGACTCGGTCGGCTGGATCTTTGGAACATCGCCATGCGCCCCGGCAAGCCGGTCGCCTTCGGCCGGGTCGGCGTGACGCCTTTCTTCGGCAGCCCCGGCAACCCGGTGTCGCTGTTCGTGACCTGCTGTCTCTTCGCCCGTCCGCTCATCCTGCACATGCAGGGCGTGACCGGCGATCTGACACCCCGCACGCTCAAGCTTCGCGCCGGCTTCGACTGGCCCAAGCCGGACCGACGCACCGAATTCCATCGTGCCCGACTGGAGACCGGCGACGACGGTGAACTGGAACTGGCGGTGTATCCCACCCGCTCCTCGGCCGTCCTGTCATCGGTCGCCTGGGCGGAAGGTCTGATCGAGATCGGACCCGGCCAAGTGATCCGGCGTGGGGACCGGGTCGACTTCATCCCCTTCGCCAACCTCTTCCACTGAGACCGCCACCGTGATCCGCATCCTCTATTTCGCCCGTTTGCGCGAACAACTCGGCCTGGCCGAGGAAAGGCTCGCCTGCCCGTCCGGGATCGCGACAGCGGCCGACCTGCTCGCCCACCTGCGCGGCCGCGGCGGGGTCTGGACCGAGACGCTGTCCGAAGGCGAGCGGCTGATGATGGCCGTGAATCAGCAGATCGTTCGCCCCGCGGCCCCGATTCGGGATGGCGACGAGATCGGGATCTTTCCGCCAGTCACTGGGGGATAACGCCGGGCCACCCACAAGCCCTTTGCCAAGACATCGGGGGACCTGGCACAGAATCTCCGGCAATCGCCCAAGCATGATCCAGATCTCGATTCCTGGACCAGGGTATCGGTACCCTAGCAGCCTGTCGGACTTAGAGGATATCCGGAACGGAATATGCTTAAACTGAGAAACCCTATAATTTACAACGCTTAATCTATCAAGCGCCAAAAGCGTCGTATTGTCAGAGTTCAGTGACATATCAATAAATTTCTACCGGTTGTCTTTCATAAGCAATTTCTGAACCGGATTTCCTCTTAGCCCCTAGGATTAGGGTATGAGTCAACATAAAGGCTTTTTGTTGCTCCACA
>JACDZG010000196.1 GCA_013426805.1 Chromatiaceae bacterium | reverse complement strand
GAGGGTTTATCATATTGTTTATAAAGGGAAAAAATTTTCGCCGGGAATTGCTGGTCGATCAGCAATTCCAAATTTGGGCGGCATCGCGCGACCCCCGGTGGATGCGGCGCGCGCGACCGCTGTGCCGGGTCCCTGACACCGAGCAGCGCGCCGGGCGCCGTGGGATTCGGCGCCAATCCGATCCTTCGCGCAAGGCGCCCGACGAGATCGACGATCCTCATCCGGCCACCGCGGGAGCCGCCAAGCATCCAAGCTGAATAGAAACGCACGTTTTGTGGGAACAGCGGTCGATTTCGAGGCCCCTCTCAGTGGTTCTCGCTCAGCCCAAACACCTCCTCCAGGCTAGCCGCATCCAAGACCTGTAGTGCCCAGGCATCCAACTGCTCCGGCGCCGCGGTCTGCATCCGCGCATCGACCGCCTCGGGTAACGGCCCAAAGCGTTGTTGAATCAGCAACTTCAGTAGCCGCGCCTGGCCCTTTCCGATTCCTTTCTCCATCCCTTTCTCCATCCCTTTCTCCATCCCTTTCTCCATCCCTTTCCGCTGAGCGATCCGCTCGAAACTGCTGACATAGCGCATCCGCTTTTCCTCGTCGAATTGTTGAACTTCCGTCCATAGCTGGTGTTCGAGTCCTTCCGGTAACGTGAGGACCCAGTCGATAAACCGAAGTAGCTCCAGGATGTCTGCACGCTGATAGCCACGACGGTAGAGGCTGCGTATCAGCGTCAGTTTCGCCCGATAGCGCGCCGCGTCAGACCCGGCGGTCTCTTGCGCCTTGAGGTGCGCCTGGGTCACCACGGCAAACGGGTTGGCCGAAGCATCCAGTTCAGCCCAGCGCGCCCGCCAATCGGATAGGCTGACCACCGGGAAGCGCAACCCCATCCGACAGCCCCAGCGCTGATAACCAAATTCGCCGAAGCCGCCGGACGCCGGTTCGCCCAGCACCGCCAGGCTCACCACGGGCCGGCCGTGACGATCGTAGAGTCGATAGTTGTAAACAAACATCCGCTGGGCAAAGTCCGGCTTACCGACTCCCTGCACCTCGACATGCACCAGCACCCAGTCTTCCTGTCCGTCCCGCCCGGTGACCCCGATCAACGCGTCAGCCCACCGCCGGCCAAGCGCCGCATCCCGCACGACCTTCTGCAACTCCTTATCCAGCAGAGTATAACCCCGACTCCAGTCGATCCCGGCATGGGCTTCTGGGAAAAAGAACGATAAAAAATCCTGGAAGTAGCGTTCCAGCACGTGCTTCCACGGAGAGTCGTAGTCAGTCATCCTACCTCTGGGTTGGCCGGCTGCCGGCCTCTAATCGGGACCTCAGCCAATAGTTTGTCGCTATCATGCCAGAGCCGTCAGCCAAGTGCCGCAGGAGTCGCCTCGGTCGTCCACCCAATGGGCTCCCGTTTTCGACCGGTTGGCTGTGACCGCCAACGACCCGCTTGTCCGTCATCCATGGCACCGCAGGCTAAACGCAGCCGGTCGGCCGCGCAAGCGGTGCCCCGCATTCAGCGCACTGTAACTACACTGACTGGTAGCCAAATTGTCGGAAATCGCCTTAGCAAGGCTTGAGCCGTGTGCGGTGAAAGTCGCAAGCACGGTTCTTAGGGGGCTGGGTGGCGGTGACGCCGCCTGGCTACCCGACCGTTCCGTGAGTTGACCTCTGATATGAGAACGGTTTTGGAGAATGGTGCTCACCAAACCAGCACTGGCGCGGCATCAATGCTCACGATGGCCTCTCGAAAACCAACGTTTGCGAGAAGATCGCCATGCCACAGATCCTCACCGGGGGCTTATCGTGCTGAAATTTCCGTTTCGTGAGCAGACTCCAAGTAAACCGACATCGTCAGCCCGCCGCGGCCCGCTGCCGATAGCGCGCCCCATCCACCGCAGCGATCATCGCCGCACGGTCGAGCCCCCCGCCTAAGAAGGCGTCGATCGTCTGCGCCGCCGTGCCTGGGGCGTGCAGGACCTCGCGGTGCCTTAGATAGAGGACACAGAGATTCGGCGCGACCGCAAGCCAGGTCTTGAGCCGCGCGAGCTGGGCACCGTAGGTGCGCCTCAGGGCCGCCGCGTCGAGCCGGGCCGACTCCCGCCCCAGGCGCTCCAGCATCAACCGCTGGGAGCCGAGCACCTCGTCCGAGTCGCGCTCGATGAAGAGCACGCGGTAGGCCCGGTCCCGGGGCTGGGCGGTGAGGAGCTGGGCGACGATCTTGACGCAGCGTCCGCACGCCTCCGCGAGCCAGGTCTTGTCCGTATGCAGCCGGGTGGCCGCCTCCAGCTCGAAATAGCCACGGAGATTGTCCCGGTCTGCGGCGCGCCGGCCGTCGGTCAGGGCCGGAATCCCTCCGGCGTCCACCATCTGCATCAGCATCGAGGTCCCGCTGCGCGGCAGCCCCGCGACCACCGTGACGAACTCGGCCGGGGTCTGGGACCCCGGGAGCCGGCTCGCGACGACGACCGGTGGGGTGTCGGGGGCCGGTGCCGGGGCCGGTGCCGGGTGGGGCCCGTCCGCCACCAGGTCGCCGAGTCCCCCATCCAACGGCGGGAGCGCACCCGGCCGGCGTGCCGCCCCCGCTCGCCGCGCCCCACGGATCTCGTTCATCAACTGCTGGTGGGACACCAGGCGGTCGCCCCGGCCGGGGATGACCAGGGTGTAAAGGCGCACCAGCACCCGGTGGGCGGCCAGGAAGTTGGGGTTGTGCTCGACCGCCACCCGCAGTGCATGCTCGGCGTCCCGGAAGCGATTGAGCCGGATCAGCGCGAGACCCAGCACATAGTGGGCGAGCGGGTAGCGATAGAGGAGGCGCACCGTCTCCAGCGCGGCCTCGGCCGCCTCGGCGGCGCGGGGCTGGGGCAACAGCGCCCGGGCCAGACCGAGCCGCGCGTGCGGGTTAATCGGGTCCAGCGCCAGCGCCTTGCGGAAGGCGCCCTCGGCCTCGCTCGGGCGGTGCAGCTTCAACAGCGCCTCGCCGATCTGGATGAAGAGCCCCGGCCGGGTCGGCTCGGCCTGCTCGGCGCGCAGTGCCGCGACCATGTCCGCAAGCTCGCTCTGGGCGCGCTTGGCCGCCGCGCTGCGGTCCTCGGTCAGACGCTCGACCAGCGCGCGCAGCGCCCGCGTCTCCCCGAGCGAGCGATAGCACATGGCGAGCTGGATGCCGAAGCGGTACTGGTCCGGGGCCGCGGCGTAGAGGTCCTTGAGCAGCGGCACCGCCTCGCCGTCGCGGTCGGCGTCCGTATAGGCGCGGGCCAGGTTGTAGTTGAACTCGGTCACCGTCTGGGTGATCGCCTCGGCGCGGTCGCCGCTCGGGGCCTTCACATCGGTGGCGAGCCGCGGGTCCTGCTCCTGGTCGATCGCGGCGGCGCGCGGGACGAAGGGCAGGACCTGCTCGGGCTCAAGCTCGTTGGGGTTCAGGCGCAGTTCGGCCAGGGTCTCGGCCAGGCGCGGCGGGTACACCGTGCCCGGAGCCATGGGCCAGGGCTGATCGGGCGGCCCGAACGCGGTCTGGAAGTGGTTCGACACCATGGCCCCGTCGATCGGCTCGACCGGGTGCGAGGGCCACCAGCCGACCACGGCGCTGCGGTGCCGCTCTTGGTTCAGAATGTTCCACAGCGCCTTGGTCTTGCGCGAGAACTGGCTTAGAAAGTGTCCATTTTCTACTTCCCGATTGTTAGCCGACGTTGGCGTTCAAAGCGGGAAGTAGTTAATGGACAGTTACTTACCGGCTGGACCCCGGCCCCGTCCGGGGTGGGCTCGGTAAAGCCCGGCACCCCGTGCTTGAACGGCCGCTTGCCGGTCGCGATGCTGGTCCACAGCATCGGGGACAGCACCGGGTGCAGGGTGGACAGGGTGCCCATGACCCCGCGCTCGATCAGCCCGGCCAGGTGGGGCATCTTGCCCTGCTTGATCAAGGGGTCGATGACCTTCCAGTCGGCGGCGTCCCAGCCGATCAAGAGCGTCTTTTTCATCGACTAGGCCGCGGCCTGGGCCTGAACCGGGGCCTTACGGCGCCGACGCATGGCCCCGATCCCGACGGCACCGAGTGCGAGCAGACTCAAGGAGGCGGGCTCGGGGACGTCCGCCGTCTGGCCGGCCTTGATGCTCAGGTCTTGGTCGATCTCAACCACGACGGCGCCGCCGATGTGCTCATGACCATGACCCAAAACGTCGGCAAGCGCGTCGGCAGGACCTATTACCAGGAAATCGCTCTGTTGAGACCGCGCAACGGCGCCCAGCTCCTCAACACCCACAACAGCAGTTCCAATATTGCGGCCGGCGCCATGGTCGGGCCGGGAGCGCAGTTCGGCGGCTTCGGGGCGTTCAAGTCGGGCTTCTGGCGGACTGGAATGGCCAGCGTGACCAATCCCGGCGGCAATTGGCGTTTCAACGTCTCCGGCCGGGTGGGGCTACAGCTCGGCAACGGAGACTACGCCTGGATCCGCCTGCGCTTCGACGACCTGGGCCTGAACCAGCCCCAGAGTACCCTGCGGGGTGGCGCCACCCTCCAGGACGGCGTGGACTTCCCGGACGGGATGACCGTGGTGGACTGGGCCTATGACGACAGCGGCGCCGCCATCGCGGCCGGCGACCAGGGTGCTCTCGCCCATGTTGTGGACCTCCATCGCCACCGGCAAGCGCCCCTACAAACACGGCATCTACGGCTTTTCCGAGCCGACCCCGGACGGCGGCGGCGTGCAGCCGGTGTCGCAGCTCTCACGCACCACCAAGGCCATCTGGAACATACTCAATGATGCAGATGCTGGCCGCCGGCGGCTTGCCGATCCTCAGCGACGGCCGGCGCGCGGCCGACAGCGACAATCCGCGCGGCTACCTTGAACTGGAAGCCGCCACCCGGCTGCGCCACGACCGGGAGTGGATGAGGGAGGCGAAGGGCCGGGCGGTGAAGATCGTCGCCCAACTCCTGCCGCAGTTGCTGCCCGACCTGCCCTATCGGGTGGTGTTCATAGAGCGGGAGCCGCAGGAAGTGCTGGCGTCGCAGAAGGTGATGTTGGAGCGCCTGGGCCGCGAGGCGGCGAAACTCTCCGACGAACAACTCTTGCACGCCTACCGCCGGCAGCTCAATCAAGTGGGCATCTGGCTGGCCAAGCAGTGTAAGCGCAATTTAGTAATGTCCGGTTTGTGCAAGTTAGAAATGTCCGCTCCCGCGGTGCGTACCCACATGAGGGACAGCGTTCCCCAGATGCGAGGCCTGCGCCGTGCTGCCAACGAAGACGGGTTTACTCACCATGAGCACTGCCGAACTGGACACCGTGACTGCGATCGAACGGGTGGGCGAAGGTCGCGTCACCCAGGTGGCCGCCAGTCAACAGCTGGGGATCACGCCCCGGCATCTGCGCCGCTTGATCGCGGCCTACGGTCGCGACGGCGCCGTGGCTCTGGTCTCGCAGAAACGCGGCAAACGCAGCAATCGGGCCTACACGGATGCGGTCAAGACCGCGGTCCTCGCGTTGGCGCGGGAGCGCTACCAGGGGTTCGGCCCGACCTTGCTCGCCGAGAAGCTGGCGGAACTGCATGGCCTCGTGCTGTCGCGCGAGACGCTGCGCCAATGGCTCATGGAAGCGGACCTCTGGCGTAGCCGCCAGCAACGCCACGCCGCCGTCCACCAACCGCGTTACCGGCGCGACTGCCTGGGGGAACTGATCCAGATCGACGGCTCGGACCACCATTGGTTCGAGGATCGCG
>JACDZG010000195.1 GCA_013426805.1 Chromatiaceae bacterium | reverse complement strand
AATCTTATTGATATGTTTACTCTATCGATATAAATTATTAAGTAGGAGTACTTAGTAGTCCTTAGTCGTAACAACCAGGAGGAAAGCCGGAATAGTGACGAGCTGGCATTTCTTCATAGTCTTTTTAAAGATTATTTCATTTCCTGCTATTGTCGCGATGATCCTGAGAGATTGCTCGCCTATATCGGATCGGACCCGAGCCGCGGACGCTACCTTGTGCCTTTTTGGGCTGCCTCTAGCATCCCAAGTGCGTTACTTCGTTTCGTTGAACACGCACGGGACGAATTTCCATTTCTGGTCGCGCTTTGTCTTCAGGAACCCGCCAAGCTTCCGATGGCTATCCGGGATCACGTGGCCACGACCGCTCAGCGTTACACCAATCCGGATAAATATAATTCGGACATTGCGGAGCGCTATGCCGCCTTTGCCTGCTGGGAGCACGGGCACGGCGATTCATCGCGGTTTAATGTACTGATTAGACAAGTGTTCGACCTGCTCTCTCACGAGGAGCAGGCCAAGCAGCAGGGGAAAAAAAATCGCGCGGAGATCGCACCTACAGAAACGCCGGTCGCATCCGCATCCCCTGGCGAGGATTTAGTTCGCTGCATCATCCTTTCGATAGACACTGAGATGGCTCACGAAATTGCACCATTCCTTCTAAAATACAAGCGCTTACGGAAGCACGGATCCTGGGCGCCCGAACCACTCCTGAGCGCCTTCGAGAAGATGCTATACAGCGGGACGGTGAGCGTTCACGAGGATTCGCGGGCCACATCTGATTTATCGGCAACGAGCAAGATGGACATACTTGATTCGATTATTGGGATCGGCACGGTCGCCGCCTTTGAGTTGATGTGCTCGCTACTCTATAAAATGAGATTTTCCGCACACGCCGCCGCCGCCTTAACTCCTGTTTTTAGTACCACCGACGAGTCTCGTCGCGGGTTCCAGATAGAGTGTGACTCAGCGGCAACCGATAACGAGTTTGGGTGGCTATGGCGTCCTTTTCTGAGGAGTGACCCTCCCGACACCCTTGCCGTCAATACGACCACTTTCATCAAGGTCCTGCTAAAGAATTTGGAACAGGGTTTTATGGCCACCCGAAACCTACCAACAAGAATTGGGGCTGGTCTCTTGGCCGTGTATTCAGGACCAATGCTTGTACGGCTATGTCAGTCAGACCCATCTCTTCGCGACGATATTAAGAGATTTGTGGAGCGTTACACTTTTTCGGCGACTGATAATGAAAAAGGCGATGCGTACGGGCGACTCAACGATAGGATTAAACCGCTTCACCGAGGGTTCGTTACACTTGGTGCTCATGTTAAGCCGGAGGTGATGATGGAAGTCGCGTTCCGCTTGGCACAGACCGATGAAGAACCAACCGCTGCATTATGGGGAAACAACATCGTCAAGCATAACCGCCCCACCCTGACTGAGATCGAAGAATATGCACTGATTCCTGTCTCTAGTCATGTGGGAACAGCAATTGGTCTATTCTCGGTCGCCGCAGGGTTCGTCTTTGGCGGTAATTGGATCATCGGATTAGCGATCGCATTCTATTTGTGTCTAAGTTGGTGGCTATTCGCCAGGGACCCGGCAAGGTTTCTCGATGAAAATCCTGACTTCGGCAGTATTCCGATTTTCGCGGTCCCGGGTGTCGGCCTGCCTTTCTTGATCGTGAATGTTGCCGTTGCCAGGGTTGAGCTGCTGCACGGCATCTTATCGACTATTTTTAAAGTTCGTACGAGCGCAATGAAGCTCCTTGAGATATGGTTTATGAAGGCGGATCTCCACGTTGTTTGGGTAGCTTCTGTATGTGCGGCGATATGGTTTGGGCTATCGCAGATTCTTCCCTCGGATATCGCTATCGCGACAGCGTTTATGCTGGTACTCGCCGGTATCGTGTTTCAGATTGGTCAGTTCGGTAAGGCATGGCAACGCTTCGTTTCGTTCGACTCATCGTTGTCAGGGTTAATGAGCACTGACGGAGAGCTATTGCTAGCCCTTCGCTTGCATTGATTACCAACGCTTCTAGATGACTATCGAGCGGGCGGATCTCGACAAACCATAAGCAGCAGGTGTGCGCGCTTTGCGGCGATATCGGCCCGCACGACCTGAGCGGGTTGCGGCTCAAGCCGTTCCGCGGAGTTCCGGGCGGAGTTCCGGGAACAGTTTACTCAATTCGGTATCTGAAGGCTGCGGTGAGATCAGCAAACTACCCCCGGATCTCCCGCCCCAAACTCCCGCATCGTTACCGGATGCGAGTTAAGCCAAATCGGGGTCGGTCGAGACGGGGGCATGCAATGCTCAACCTGCGGGGTCCGGTGCCTTGGCCGATGCCGGCAGCCGTAACAACCGTTCACTCCGCCACACACGAACGATGCGAACGCGCTGCGCGTCGAGGCGATAGACGATCCGGAAAGGAGGGTGGATCAAATCGCGCAGGAAGGTTTGGCCGAACTCCGGAACCATACGCCCGATGCTCGCTTCGTCGGCGTACCACTCCTGGATGCCCGTCAAGTCGCCGAGTGCGGACTCGGCGAAGCTTACCCTGGCGACAGTCACGCCCCTAAGCCACGCCGAACCTGGCCTTGGCCTCGGCGAGAGAGACCTCGCGGCCCGTGTCTAAGTCGGCCAATCCCGCGACCACGGCACGCATGAAGGCGCGCTCCTCGGCGGCCTGCTCGTAGTCGGCCACGGACTGCATGACGGCGACCCCGCGCCCGCGGCTGGTGAGTAGCACGGACCGATGGGCCTCGGCCGCGTGCTTGACCACGCGACCAGGATTGACCTTGAGGTCCGCTAACGGGACCACGTCTTCGGAGAATTTCACGCGCATGGGCGCCTGTCGCTGGGCTTGGTTGGTGCGGACAGTAGCACCTGTCAAGTGGTCTGCCAACCCGGCTTCTCGATCCGAGCCGGCCCGGCTAAGATGACCATGCCGGTGGTCATGACGCGGGTGCCCGGCGCCTGATGGAGCGTGCCGACCTGATGCCGCACGGCGACCAGCCGGTCAAGAACTATGCCGACCTGATGGCCGCCTGGGAGGCCGAGACCTGTGACGGCACCGGGCTGCCGACCCTGTGCCAAGCCCCTCCTGGCCGAGCAGTCGCACGACTATAAGAGCAAGATCGATCTCTTTCGCCGCAAGGCCGCCCTCGTGGCCGCCGCCAATGATTATCTGGATCATCTCGACCACCCCAAGGCCAAGGCGTATATGACCTGCCGCGCCGTCCAGGCCGCCATGATCGACTTCGACGCGACCCCGGAGGCGCGTACCGAAACTCGCAGCGAGGCCAAGCGGGGCGCCGAGGACGTCTTCCGGATCAAGGCGAGTGTGGGGATGGACTGAGGGTCAAGCGGCGTGGCAGTATCTCAGTCGGCACAAACCGGCTCGGCTTGCGATGCGTAGGGCACATTAACAATCGTCACGGCAAGAAAGGGGCTAAGAGGATGACCATCGAAGAGCAACTATTGGAGACCCTGCACCAGCTCCCGCCAGATCTTCAGGCGGAGGTAGCGGATTTCGCGGCCTTCCTGCGGTATCGAGCACCGCATCGGGGTCATTCTGACGCAGTCCAACTGGACCCGCTTCCCGTGTTGTCCGGTCGCGTTCCGACCGGCTGGAAGGACGCCATCTATGAGCCCGGCTGACCGTGTCTTTCTGGATGCCGGGCTGTTTATCGGCGCCCTGCTTGCCGGCGACCCGCGGCACACCGAAGCACGCGGCATCGTCGAGGCAGCCCGCGAGGGTCGGCTAGCCGCATGCACGTCCGTGGGGGTGCTGGCGGAGGTCTATGCTGCCTTGACTTGGGTTGGCGCCCTTCCCCCACAACTGCCCCAGGAAGCCGCAGCGGCGGTGCGGGCGCTCGCGGCCTTGCCTTCTGCTATCGTGATCCTCGACACTGCACTCCCCGCCGGACTGAGGATGCTTGAACTGGCCGCGCGGCACGGGCTAACCGCCCGCCGAATCCACGACGCACGTCATGCGGCGACCGCGTTGGTCTGCGGTGTGCACCGCGTCTTCACTTACGATACCGAGGACTGGCGCATCTTTTCGCCCGACGGCATCGTCATCGCCGGTCCCCCATCGGTGTTGTAACTGCCAACCCACTAGGGCCGGAAACCGGCGAAAGTTCGCGAAATGCCGTTGCGCTTTAATTCTTTCCCGGACGGAAGCCGCGAGCGCCTTGCCCGCGGTCAACGCCGAAAACGATTCGAGCCTGCCCGCTTATCATTCGGAGATCACCGCCCGGTCGGAGCGGGTCGATGATGGCCTGTACCAGTTGCGGGCCATCATGCTCTCGGTGCGCTCCGCAAGCCTGATCTGGGCCAACGAGGAATTCGCCGCCTGACTGCGTGGCGAGTGCGTAATGAGTTTAAGTGGGGAATGCCCCTCGCCAAGTTGTCGTGTACTTCTATGATAACCTTTGATGCAAACGAGTTGGGACTGTTCCTCCAGTATGAGGGCGACCGTGATCCAGACCTAATGTGGGTGCTTCGGCGCCTTCAGAACGATCCGCCAGTTCGGATTCGAAAGTGCTTTTTCTTTAGTCCTGGTGATCTCATCCATCCGAAGTTGGTCGCCTCGGAATCGGAAGCCGACGAAGACCACGCTTTTGTTGGCAATAACGCGAACTCGCATTATGAAGGAGCGCTCAGGTTTCAGATTGGTGAGCTAGACGGAGAATATTATCGACTTCGCGAGTCGGCAATCAAGACTACTCACCGGTTCTATTTCCATTTAAGCGTCCGGCTAGATGCAAGCTTCTTCATCGCTCATCGGGATATCTCCATCCTAAACCGACTCGACAAGATTTTGGATCAAGACCTTCGTGTTGGTGGAAGCCACGAGGATGCAATGCCCGAATCAGCCTATAGGAACCTAATTAATCGCTTTCCAACGAGCGCGGAAATGGATCGATATGCGGCAGCGCGAATTGACGCGTGTATCAGGGATTACGTCGACACGGGAGGCGACAAAATAGAAGCATATCAGCTATTTTTGAATAACAAAATCGAAAAGAAAGAGACCGATATTCTCCTCCGCTTTGCAAGAAGCGAGCTAGAGAAATATCAGTTCGTGGCCGAAAAACTGCGCGCTATGCTCGACAGCGAAGTGAACTTCAGCGAGGCTCAATGGCAGGCAGAAATTATCGATATCGTACGCACTATTTTCCCGAAATACATTCGGGTTTTCGAGAAGGTTCACATCCGAGATAAAATCAACGACACTTATCGTGAAATTGACATCATGCTCGTAGATGTATCCGGGCATGTCGATGTTATTGAGATCAAGAAGCCTTTCAATCACCGAGCGATACTTTCCAAAGGACTGTACCGCGGCAATTTCCTCCCGGCAAAAGAACTCTCCGGATCAATTATGCAACTGGAGAAGTACATTCTGTACCTCGACAAATGGGGGGTTCAAGGAGAGAAGATATTGACTGAGCGTTACAAGAGCAAACTCCCGCACGGCATGTCCCTGAAGATTATCAACCCGAAAGGGATTGTTATTCTCGGCCGATCTAGCGATTTGACTGCCGGGCAACGATTCGACCTCGAAGTGATTAAACGAAAGTACCGGAGCATCGTTGATGTTATCACTTATGACGATCTTCTGGATCGTATCGATACGCTGGTCAAGACGTTTTCCGGATTGGGGTCGGAGACGCGGTAAGCGCTGAAAGCGTTAAAGGCTACCAGCAAAAGGGGCCAGGCTCAATTGAATTCAGGGCTGCCGCCCTTCCAGGGCTATCGCATCAACGTATTAGCTAATACTGTTTGATAGCCGACTCAGCCA
>JACDZG010000194.1 GCA_013426805.1 Chromatiaceae bacterium | reverse complement strand
GAACCACCATGGACCTTGAAATCAAGTGGCATCCGGGGCTACCTCTTAAAGACGCTACCGCAGACGGGTTGATTTACTCGATCCCGACGATAGAAGACTGGCAAGGGCGGCCGAATTCGGTCGGCGAACGGCGCAGGGCGGACAATGCGGAATCGGGAATTGCGAGTGTCAATGCAGTCATGTGTGTTCTCGACGCGGTTGTCGATGCTTGACGATGGCTTCCAGGCGCACCAAGGGCGATACGCACAGGACCTCGGGTGCCGCCATGGACCAATGATCAAGGCCGGTCGCGCTGCGACTGCCCATGAACAGTAGCCACCCGGTGGACGCCGGCGACGAGGACCGGTCCCGTCTCCTGGCGTTCTTCGCCGTGGCCTTCGCTTGGTCGTGGACCTGCTGGCTGCTGGTTCCCGCCATCAAGGGTCAGTCCGCCCTGGCGGCCGGAGTGCTATCCTGCCTCGGTGGCTTCGGGCCTGGCGTCGCAGCGGTGGCTGTGGTCGGTTACGCCGGCGGTCGCGTGGCGTTGAGCGCGCGGAGTTCCGGGGACAGTATACTGATCTCTGGATTAAGCATTGAGAGCCCGATTCCCGAGCGAACTGTTAAGACAATGAGGCAATAGCTAATGACCGTCGATCAGATCGAAGACGCAGTGACCCAGCTTCCGCCAAATGCGCTTGAGCAATTTGCCCAGTGGTTTGAAGAGTATCTTTCTGATCAATGGGATAAACAGATCGAGGCAGATAGTTTATCTGGCAGGCTTGACGCTGCCGCAAGTCGGGCTGACGACGATTTCCAAGCCGGACGCTGCACGCCGCTTTGAGTCACTTCGCTTCCCCCGAATTCTGGTTTTGTTACCGCCAGCTTCCTCCTGACGGGCGAGAACTGGCGGATAAAAATTTTTTGCTTCTCAAGAATCACCCGCGCCATCCGTCGGTGCGGCTGAAAAAAGTCGGCAACATCTGGTCTGCACGAATAGGCTTGCGCTATCGGGCTCTAGCGAAAGAACGGTAAAGGGGCCAGGCTCAATTGTATTTTTCTGCGCGCTGGATTTATTTGAGCCTGGCCCCTTACCCCAAGCTCGGCGAAGGTTTCGGTAGAGAAGATCAGGCGACCGTACCTGATGAACCAGCGTGTAACGGCCGCCGCGGTGCCACCCGGTCTCAATGAACCGCTGATCAAGACATTGGTGTCGATGACTGCGCGTTTAGCTGTCATCGGCCAGCAGTCGGGTCAATTCCTCCTCCGTGAGCCCGTGCTGCTCAGCCATCTTGCCCATTTGGCTCATCCTGTCGAGCAGTCGTTCGGCATAGAAGACACGCATTGCCTCATAGTCTTCCGGAGAGACCATGACGCCCACGATATGCCCGCGGCGCGTGACGCGAACCGGCTCCCGTCGGGCATGATCGAGTAATTCGCTAAAGTGTGATTTCGCCTCTTGTGCGGTTATCGTCTGCATAGAATATTTTCCGATCTAGCCAAGACTTGAATACCATGGCCCGCGGTCTTAACCCGGCCGGGGATTACCGGGGACTGCATACCGGGGGCCGACCGCAGGGCCTTGATCATCGTTTCGGCCGGCGGCGGACGGTCCGCACAGCGGACCTTACGGTAACACCTTGATCCGTAGTGTCCGCTGTGCGGACCGACGACCGTGCAGATCGCGCAATGGTCGGGTTTTTGACCAAGGCCGACCGCAGTTTCCTGCTTTTCTTGCGGTAACACAAGAAACCGCGGTCTGTCTCGCGAATTCCTCCAGGGGCTAAGGTCGCAGTTCTTGTCACGTCCCTTCAGGGCTGCATTCCCTGACCCGTGCGACCCACGCCAGGGGTGACAGAACATTTCCGGCTTCGGTCTCGCTGCTCTCATGAGGGTGCTGCGGAAGTCATCGGCCAGGGCGGCGAGCCGTGCGGACTCGCCCGGGTTGCCGCGCATTTCGGCCAGGGAGGCGGCGTCCTTGAACCCGCGTAGCGCCCAGAAGTCGTCCCAGTAGGCATGGACCGGTTGGGCCAGGTAGCCCTCGTGGCTGACCGACTCGGGCAGGAGTCCGAAACAGGCGCGGTGTTCGGGTGCGCGGTACGCATCGGTGAGGCGGGTGGCGCGCAATTGCTCCCGATGCTGAACCGCCAACTGCACCCTGGGCCAGAGTTCGTCCAGCAGCACCTGGTCGCCGGTGAAGCGGACAGAGTCGGCGACCGCGAAGATCAACTCGCCATGGCTGTCGTGTTCCGGCAGCCAGTCCGGCAGCGACTGAGCCCGGCCCCTCGCCCAGCCGCGCCCCTTCTTTCTAGCGGTTTCGGGGTCAGATCAAGGGGTTTAAGACTCAGACGCGGCCGGTGCCGGTAGGGGGAACCCGCCAGGGTTCGCGACGCGACTCAGGACCAGGCCACAAGACGGTATCCGCCTGCGCAACGCGGCCTCGCGGATCGCCAACGCGGACCCCAGGACCCTGCTCGCCTGGTCCGCGCGCATCCTCACCGCCGACAGCTTGGACGCGGTGCTGCATCAAGGGCTGCGGCAGCAGATGCCGATGACCGCCCGGTCTGATCTCGGCGTCCCGGTGAGCGCGCCCTGTCGCACAGACCACCCGGTCAGGACGGCGCACGCTGGCCATCCAGCAGCAAACCGGAACAACCATCGTGAAGAACGCAACTCCACCAAGACGCGACAGCAGAACTGAAGCCGTTGAGTGACGACACACCGCGCTCGGGCCTTGATCATCGTTCCGGCCGATGCCGGTGGCCGGCACCATGATCAAGGCCGGTCGCGCTGCGACTGCCTATGAACAGTAGTTACCCGGTGGCCGCCGGTGACGAGGACCGATCCCGTCTCCTGGCGTTCTTCGCCATGGCCTTCGCCTGGTCGTGGACCTGCTGGCTGGTGGTTCCCGCCATCAAGGCGCAGTCCGCCCTGGCGGCCGGAGTGCTATCCTGCCTCGGTGGCTTTGGGCCTGGCGTCGCAGCGGTGGCTGTGGTCGGTTACGGCGGCGGCCGCGCGGCCTTGCGCGCGTGGCTCGGGCGCTGTCTGCAATGGCGCATCGGTTGGCGCTGGTTCGCGCTGGCTTTCTTACTGCCCTTGGCATTGATGGGGCTGGCGGCAGTCATGCACGTCGCGCTGGGCGGCACGCTGGGATTCTCGCCAGCCGCCGGACATCTGCCGCTGGCGGCGGCGAACCTGGTGCTGATCCTGCTGCTGGGCGGCCCGTTGGGCGAAGAGTTCGGTTGGCGTGGCTACGCCTTGCCCGCGCTGCAAACGCGGCACGGCTGGCGTGTATCGAGCCTGATCCTGGGCGCGGTATGGGGGCTGTGGCACCTGCCGTTGTTCTTCACTTCCGACACGCTGCAAGGCCGGATTCCGCTCCTGCCGTTCTTGCTGTCCACCGTCGCTCTGTCGGTCGTGTGCGCATGGCTGTTCAACCGCAGTCGCGGCAGCGTGCTGCCGGCGCTGGTGTTGCATACCGCCGTGAACTGGTGGGCCTGGATCGTGCCCGGACTGCTGGTGGCCGGCAGCGTTCGGCAGTTCGGCCTGGTGCTGGGCTTGCTCGTACTGCTGGCAATCGGGCTGCTGGTCTGGCCACAGCGTCGTGTCCGGGCGACCCGGCCTTCCGGCTCCAAGGGCTGATCTTTGGCAGGAAAATCGTTCCAGCCACAACATTTACGGAGAAGGTAACGGCAATGCATCCTGGTTTTTTTAATCACCTCTTGCTCATCAGTCAGTGTGAACTCAAGAGGACTTTTGCAACCCGCGGCGGCCTACTGTCTATCCTGACCTTTGCCGTCGTTTGGGGTGCTATTTTGCTTTATCCCCTGCGCTTTTCTGCCGACCTGTTGGTGCAGGAAAAAGGCTTGATGCAAGGCTTCAGCTTTCTTGACGTTATTGGTTTTGGTTCGATACAGCAATGGCCCATTCCTGAATTCGGCCTGTTTTGGCATTTTGCACTGCTTATCTTTCCGCTGTTGAGCATTACGCTTGCCGCCGATCAGACTTGTTCCGATCGTGAGCGCGGTACCTTACGGTTTATCGTCGTGCGCAGCAGTCGCGACCGTGTTTTCTTTGGCCGGTTTGCCGGCGTTATGGTGATTCAGGCGCTATTGATCAGTGCCACCGCATTAAGCACTCTTGCTTTGGTACTGTATCGTGATGCCGCGCTGCTTTCTTCAGCATTACCTGACCTGCTTGTCGTCACCACTAGTTTAATCTTGGCCGTTCTGCCTTTTAGCGCCATGATGGCGGCTTTATCCGCCACGGTTAAATCGGCTCGGCAAGCAACCGTCTGGGCTATTTTGATCTGGACATTTCTGGCCGCCATTATCGGCGGTTTTGCTTACTACCTGCCGACCCTTGCTTTTCTAAAATTGCTTGTTCCCGGCTATCAATTATCCGCCCTGGCGGCACTGTCGGGCTGGCAAACGCTGCAACTGGCTTATGTTCCCCTAGTGCAAAGCCTTATTTTGTTGGCTTTGGGGCGCTGGATCATGGCAAGGCAAACCCTATGAATTCACCGATGATTCACTGTCAACAGTTGACCCACGTATATTCCGGCAAAGTCGCGCTCTCCAATGTCAGTTTTGAACTGGACGCGGGTGAACCGGTCGGCTTGGTCGGTCCCAATGGGGCCGGTAAAACCACCTTGCTCAGTATCCTGTCCGGCTTTTTGCGTCCCACGTCGGGCACGGTCAGGTTGTTCGGTCAGCCACCGGGTGCAACTCAACTCATCGGCAAAGTCTCCGCGCTACCCCAGGTTGCAAGACTGGATCCCGGCTTTACCATCATCGAACAACTGGCTTTTTATGCCCGGCTACAGGGATTCACAACCCAACAAGCAGCCCTGGAAGCAGGCCGGGTGTTGGAAGAAGTCTCACTCACCGAGGCGACTCATGAAAAACCGTCGGCGCTCAGCCATGGCATGGCAAAGCGTGTAGCGATTGCTCAGGCACTGATCGGTAAACCGGCGTTGATCTTATTGGATGAACCGACCGCGGGGCTTGATCCCGTCAATGTCCGAACGGTGCGTGCGATCATTGCAGAGCGGTCGCCGGCGACAACCTTTATCATCAGTTCCCACGATTTGGCTGAACTCGACCGGTTGTGCAAGCACATTTTACTGCTGGAAAACGGAATTTTACAGCCGCAGACCATTGACCTGCACGAAGAACAAAGTGCCATTCGCTATATGACCCTGCAAATGGAAAACGGCCCGGCACGGGAAGTGATTGCTGAATTCCAGGCCTTGGAAGGTGTGCTGCAGGTCACCAATCCACAGAAAAATGAATTTATCGTGGCCTATGACCCTGAGCGGCAACCGCACATGGATCTGCAACTGATGCAATGTATCACGCGTCAGCACTGGCAATATCGGCAGCTAAGCCACGGCAAGACCCTGGAAGAAAAGCTTTTCTTTAAGGACTAAGGTGATTTCCGACAATTTGGATACCGGTCAGTGTAGGTGCGACTTTAGTCGCACCTGAGTATGAATCGGTGCGACTGAAGTCGCACCTACATGTCGCCCCTACCTGTTGGTAGAATCTTTCCCGGAAATCACCTAAGGGCGAATGGCACTAAGTTAAGGTCTTTTTATATATAAAACAGCGGATTGCTGATGACTTGGAGTCAAAAATTTATCGAGAGAAAATTGCTATCTCTTTGATTTTGTTGAGTAGAGCTTGATTGTTTTCGCGTTTTCGCACGATTATTAGCACTGTAAGCTATTGTTCTAAAATGATTTTCTGCTTAACTTAGTGCCATTCACCTAAGGGCATTTTAGGAAATTCCTCAACGCCGTCCTAGCAGCCTGTCGGACTTAGCCCCTAGGATTAGGGTATGAGTCAACATCAAGG
>JACDZG010000193.1 GCA_013426805.1 Chromatiaceae bacterium | reverse complement strand
AAACTTCGACCTGAAGCGCGGGGAGGGGCCGGTCTACTCTCCCGGACCGGCGGCCGTCCAGGTCGCGCGATGGCCGGGTTGATGACCAAGGACGGTCCGCACAGCTACGGTAACACCGTGGCCTGTAGGGTCCGCTGTGCGGACCGGCGGCCGTGCCGGTCGCGCGATGGCCGGGTTGATGACCAAGGCCACCGCCGCCACGTCGTCCGCGGCGAGGCGTTGCACCAGGCGGGTCGGCACCTCGCCCTTGATGTTGCTTTTCGTTGGACCCGGCGCCACGTCGTTGCGCAAGTGACTGTAGCCCTGACCGGAGGTCCCGTGTCGTCTCGTGTTGTCGTGAATTTTGTCGCGTATCAGGTCGCCTGGTTCGCTTGTGTCCTCGGCGGCGCCCATGGGCTGCCCTGGGCCGGGGTGGCCGTGACCGCGGGGGCAGTGGCTATCCTGTTGGCCGGCAGCCCCGCGCCCTGGCGGGATGCCGCCCTCATCACCGTGGTTTCCTTGATCGGTGCCCTCTGGGACGGGCTGCTGGCCGGACTCGGCCTGCTCGTTTACCCCTCGGGCATGCTGCTGCCCTGGCTCGCCCCGGTGTGGATCATCGCCATGTGGGCCGGGTTCGCCACCACTTTCTATGTCTCGATGCGCTGGCTGCTCGGCCGCTGGTGGCTGGCGAGCCTGTTCGGCGCCATCGGCGGACCGCTCGCGTTTTACGCCGGCATGCGGCTCGGCGCCGTGAGCTTTCCCGACCCCGTCGCGGCACTGGCCGTGCTGGCGGCCGGCTGGGCGGTGCTGATGCCGCTGACCGCCTGGATCGCCGTGAAACTGGAGGCCGACCCGCAAGCGCCGACGCGGACTGCGGCGAATCCTCAGCCTTTGTCGCCATAGCCTCTCCCATGGGAGCGGCGTCCCGCCACGATGGCGCCGCGCGGGATTGCGTTGTTTTTTGACTCGACCGCACCATAAAGTAGGCGGTTCAGGAACAAGACACACGGGTAACAGGTCATTAAGCAACGCCGACTCCTCGCCGGGCTCGTCACGGCCGCCGCCGCCGCTGCCGCTGCGGTATTGCCGTCGGCTTGGGCGGCCGATCCGCCGGTGACCCCCGCCGTTTATGCAGCGGACGAAAACCCGCGGGAGGTGACACTGGCGGCCTATCGGGCACTGTCCGCCAGCCAGTCGCGCAATTATGACCGGACCCAGGACATCTCCCCCCGGCAGCTGCTGCTCCTGCTGGAAGTAACCGAACGGATCGGCGCCAGTCTCGGGCAGGCCCTGGCCACCGGCGAACACGAAAGCGCCCGCACCTGGAACGATCACGTCCGACCCACCCTCAAGAACGGCAGCCTGGGGTCGGCGACCGGGGTCTGGCAGTTCCAGCCGGCGACCTTCCACGGCATCATCAAGCGGTTCGGGACCCAACTGCTGGCCGCCAGTGCGGCGGATGCGGCAGCCGCCCGAGACCAGCTGGACCTGGGGGAAGGGCCTTTCACCGATGCTCAGGTCCGAGGGCTGATTCAGGACACGGTGGACGGCAAACGGGGGGTGGACGATGAGGAACTCCAGCTCCTGCGTCACAACTTCGCCGTGTTGGCCTTTGCCAAGCACTACCTGAGCGTCGACAACGGGGCGACCACACCGGAAGAGGATTATCTATTTCACTTCCTGGGCGAAAAGCAGGGCCGACGGATACTGGCGCTGGCGCGGGGTGAGGCGCGCGATACCCTGTGTGTCAAACCGGTCGAGGCGCCGGCGCCTGTTCCGGAAACCGGCCCGGAGCCGACGCTCGCCACCGGCCTGCCACCGGCACCGACACTACAGCCCCTCAGGCCGCCCCGGCCGCTGGTGGTCGCCGGACCCGCCGCCGGGTTGCGTACGACGCCCGGCGAGCCGCCGCTGGTGTGGTCGCGGCGCGATCGGGAGCCCCGCCCGACGCTGCCGACACAAGACCAGATCGTCGCCATGATGAACGCCGAAGCGGCCCTCCAGACCGGATCCGCGATCACCACCGCATCCGCCCCGGTCTACCCGGCGATTCCCGAAGCACCGCCGCCCGTGTCGTCGGAATGGGGACTGCCCGCCAACTCCGGAACGGTCACCGGCAATCCGGGCATGTTCTACCGCGACGGCAAAGGCCAGAGCCAACCTTACACTTGGGTCCAGTTCATGGACCATCTGGCCAAGCGCGTCCGGGCCGAGAGCCAGCCGGCACTGGTACGGGCCAAGTATGGCGTGGGGTTCAGTCTGAAGGGCGGCGATCTCCCGGAGCGGGCCTTCAAGTCGGATCAGGTCACCGACGCGGTCGAATTTCGCCATGAGCACGAACAAAGCGTCCTGCTGCCGGAGGCCTTGGTCACCGGCACGCTCAGCCCGGAAGAAGCGCGGCACTATAAACAGCGTTTAGCGGCGCTGATCAGCCAGGGCGAGGACAAACCCACGCAGAACCTCCCACCGGAGACCTTGGCGGCACTGCATCACCTCAAGGTACTGCCGACGACGGTGCAGGACACCAGCACCAGCCATCCGGAGGTCCGCAAAGCGCTGCAGAAATTCCGCGCCAAGGTCGGTAAGGATGCGCCGGACGATCCGGCGCAGGTCAACCTGCTGCTGCCGGCCGAGCGGATCGCGCTGGAACTCTATGAGCAGCGGATCAGCCGGTATGCCGCGCTGCAAGCGGGCCAACAGGCGTCATTCGGTCAGGCCCCCGACCTGAACCGCATCAAGAAAATGCCGAAAAAGTTCCAACGGCTGGCATCACCGCATCTTGCCGCGGTGCAGCGGGCGCTGGCCACGCAAGGATTGCTGACACAGCCGACCAGGAAATCCGTCTGGCGCGACAAGAAACGCAAGAAGCATGTGGAGTACAAGAAGGTGCCGTTCGCCGGCAAAGCGGATCAAACAACGGTTGCCGCACTCAACACCTTTCAATTGCGCAACGGCCTGCGCAGAACAGACGGTGTTCTGGACACCGTGACACTCGACATGCTGGACCTGCCGCCACTGGGGCCGGACATCGTTCTGCCCCTGTCCGGCCCCTACTGCGCCGTGAACGCGCCGGCCGATGCGCCTCCCCGGAGCGAGACCCCGAACGACGGGCAGGCTGACTCCTGCATCACGATCGCCTGTCGGCTCAACCGCCCGCCGCCCGTCGCTAAGTGACGTGTCGAGAACACATCAAACACAATCGTCGGCGGAGCGGAGAGCTGATGCTGCACTCGGTGGCATTGCCATGATGCGGTTCGTGCCTCACCGCATCCTACACAGCCGGGGTTGAGGCCGCCGCCCGCCGGGTCTAGGCCGCCGCGGCCCGGACGATCAATTCAAGGCGCACCGTGTCATACGGCAGGCTTAACTTGCCCTCGCTGGTCTTGTCGATCAACCCGCAGTTGGCCAGCACCTGGGCATCCGTGTGCACGCCCTTCAGGTCGCGCCCGACGCGCCGCGCCAGCGCGCGCACCCCGAGCGGCCCGGCACCGGTCAGCGCCTTGAGAATGGCCCAGCGGTTCGCGTTCAGGGTCGTCAGCAGTTGTTCTTCGCTGGGGAAGGAGTAGGTACAGCCCTGCGGCACCCCGCGGAATGCGGCCTTCATGCTCGCCTGCACGGTCGCCAGGTCAGCGACATCAATGGTCAGCGTGGTCATCGCGGATTCCTCAATAACGCGCAACGTCAGCCCGGAAGTCATCGACCAGGTGATCGAGGCTGATGAAGGTATAGGGGGACTTCTTGTTCACCCAAGTGTTTGTAGTCGCCCTTGCCGCGCTCCAGGACCCTCAGGCCGCCAGGTCCCGCACCGCCCCTTCCAGCACGTCCTCGGGAACGCCGCGCCGACGCAACGCCTCGAGCAACAGCGCCGCCGGACTCGTGCCAAGCTGCGCTTCGTCGCGGCGCAGCCCTTCGCTGAGATACTGTTTCAACAGCGTTTGATACCCGGAGAACCCCTTGAGCGGGGCAATCTCCTTCAGCGACTCCACCACGTCCACCGGGATGCGCAGTGTGATCGTGGTCATGGGCCGATCTTTCGACAGCCGTTTCTGCAAGCGTTCAGACAGCATACAGCGCCTCCTCTATAGGTTCCGCGCACCGGGCGGAGATGATGCGGATGTGCGACTCCGTGAATTCGATATGGACGACGTACAACAGCCGACCGCGCGCGCCGAACCCGATGGCCGCGTCGCGCGCCTCGTCGTTGCGGGCAGCGTCCACCAACACGAACAGCGGATCGGCAAAGACTGTCGCGGCCTCCTCAAAGCGCACACCATGGGTGCGCCGGTTACGCTCGGCCTTGGCCGGGTTCCAGATAAACAGATTGCCGTTGCACTCGTACTGGATGTCCATGTCATTAAGATCTAGCAAACGTATTTACTTTGTCAATAACGCAGTGCACCCGCCTCAGCGCCTGATGGAACTCGCGTCTCCTCGACCCCCGCGGGGCCTGACCGCCCGCGCCTTCCGCTCGCTACCGCTCGCTCCCTGCGCGGGCAGTCCGGCCCCGCTCCTCACTAGCCGGGCTGGCCGGGCTCGGGACCTAGGGCAAGCCGGAAACCGGGGAGGGGGTTGCGGAAGCCGGGGTCGTCGCGGCGACGGTACGCGGAGCGCAGGGACCGCGCCACGTTGACCCAACCGCCGCCACGCAGCACACGCCCCTCGCCTGAGTCAGGGCCGACAGGGTCAGTGACCAGCACAGACGGATACTCGCCATACCAGTCGCGGCACCACTCCCAGACATTGCCGTGCATTTCATACAGACCCCAGGGATTGGGCGGCAGTGAGGCCACATCGACGGTCTCTTGCCGATACAACCCCTTGCTGTTACCCCGATAAGGATAGTTGCCGTCGTAGTTGGCCTGCTCCGGCATGATGTCGTCACCGCAGGAGAAGGGGCCGGCAGTCCCGGCACGGCAGGCATATTCCCACTCGGCCTCGGTCGGCAGCCGTAGGGTCCGCCGCGCGGACCGATCATCCGCCACCGCCCCAGGCCGCGCTGAAACCCGACCCGCAAAGGCAGCCAGTTCGCCATTCAGCCGGTCAATGAACCCCTGCACATCGTCCCAGGAAACGTTCTCCACCGGCCGCCGCTCGCCTTTGAACCCACTTGGATTCCCATCCATCACTGCCGTCCAAAGCGCCTGGGTGCAGGCGGTCTCGGCCAGCCAGAAGCCGCGGGTGAGAATCACCGGGTGCTGCCGCTCGTTGCTGCGCCGCTCATGCTCGGATTCAGGCGAGCCCATGAGAAACGGCTCAGCCGTCGGCGGAATCCACCGAAACGCCTGCCGCACTCCACGATATATCAGCGATTGCCACAGACCGACGGGGTCCTCGCCCCAATCGCCGGCCCAGGGGGCGGGGAACTGCTCCGGAGGCGGGCCGGGCGGCGGACCCTTCATCGCACGCCGCACCAAGTGGAGGGCGGCCGGACGGCGAGCCTTCGGGGGGCATCCGCTCCCCCTACCAACACACCGCCGGCCCTGTGCTTTTCGCCTGCCGGGCGGCAGGACCGGATGAGCGTCTGGTCCATGGGGCGACTGCCGGCGCCCCGTCGAGCTAGCCCGTAGGGTCCGCTGTGCGGACCAACCCCCTTGCAGTCAACCCCAACGCCGCGGGTTCCCGTACGCTGCTGGTCCGCGCAGCGGACCCTACGGTGCCCAACCAAACACGCGAAGTTTGGGGGCACGTAGGGTCCGCTGTGCGGACCAACCCCCTCGCAGTCAACCCCAACGCTGCAGGTTCGCGTACGCGGCCGGTCCGCGCAGCGGACCCTACGGGGTCCAACCAAACACGCGAACTCGGGGGACCCGTAGGGTCCGCTGTGCGGACCAACCCCCTCGCAGTCAACCCCAACGCCGCGGGTTCCCGTACGCTGCTGGTCCGCGCAGCGGACCCTACGGGGTCCAACCAAACACGCGAACTCGGGGGACCCGTAGGGTCCGCTGTGCGGACCAACCCCCTCGCAGTCAACCCCAACGCCGCGGGTTCCCGTACGCTGCTGGTCCGGGAGAGTAGACCGGCCCCTCCCCGCGCTTCAGGTCGAAGTTTGTGTTCT
>JACDZG010000005.1 GCA_013426805.1 Chromatiaceae bacterium | reverse complement strand
GCCTCTGGGCCTGGGGTTCCAACTGGTCTGGCCAGCTCGGCGACGGCACCACCACCGATCGCTCAACACCGGTGCAGGTCCTGACCGGGGTCGCGGCCGTGTCAGGCGGCGATGGGCACACCCTGGCCCTCAAGACCGACGGCAACCTCTGGGCCTGGGGATCGAACGAGTACGGCCAGCTCGGCGACGGCGCTACCACCGATCGCTGGACGCCGGTCCAGGTCCTGACCGGGGTGGCGGCCGTGTCAGCCGGCGGGCTTCACACCCTGGTCATCAAGACCGACGGCAGCCTCTGGGCCTGGGGTTCCAACTGGTCTGGCCAGCTCGGCGACGGCACCACCACGGACCGCCCGATTCCAGCGCCGGTTACCGGGTTCGCGGCGGCGCCCGCCCCCGATTTCGTGGTGACCGGTGTAACCCTGAACCCGCTTGACCCGTCCGCCAACGGGACCTTCAGCGCCACCGTCACGGTGCGGAATCAGGGCACGGTTTCCGGGGCTCCCGGAACAGTGCAGGTCTGGGCCAACCAGGCCAATCCCCAGGGCTGCAGCGCGGTCGGGGACCGATCCGCGATCATGACACGCCTCGGCGCGGGTGCCGTACGCAACGTCACGGTCAACAACCTGCGGGCCGGGACGGCCGGCGCCAAGACCCTGCGTGTCTTCGTCGACAGCCAGTGCCAAACCGCGGAGCCTAATGAGACGAACAACCAGTTCATCAAAGCGTACACCGTACGGCAGTCGACGCCCGATTTCGTGGTAACCCGCATCGTCCTGACCCCCAGCACCCCGAGGACCGGCGCAACCTTCAGTGCCGCCGTGACGGTCAAGAACCAAGGCACGGGGAGCGGCCATGGAGGCTATCTGGATGTCTGGACCGATCAACCGACGGTTCCGACCTGTCGTACGGATGGCGATAGCTTTATCAGTGTCGGCACCCTGGCGGCAGGCGCGACCACCACTCTGACTGTCAGCGGACTGCTCGGGGGAACCGCCGGGACCAAGACCCTGCGCGCTTTCGTGGACAGCTACTGCGACACCCAGGAAACCAGCGAGAACAATAACCAGAAAACGGCGGTTTATACCGTCGCCCGGTAACGGGCCGGGGACACCGTAACGGGGGCGCACGCGGCCCCCGCACAGTGCCGTATGCAACTTTTCGGAAATCGTTGTTGCGTCGCGCGGAGTTTCCGGAACTTGGGTGTCGATGCGACTTCAGTCACATCGACACCAGTCCCGTCGGTCGGGTCAAGCGCGCGAGGTCATGCCCTGTCAAGCAACAACAGACGGTCAACGCGCGTCTTCAACCAACATCCCGGCATTCATCAATCTATTCTCTTGATGTCTTTGTGCGAGCCATTTTCCTGATTTTTTGCACTGCTTGATCGACCTTGGTTGGCGCTCCCGGCCCGCTCGGGAGCACGCCGACCGCCGCTTCACCGCCATTGCCTTCCAGTCAGTCCGGTTGATCCCTGGTGCCTGGGTCTACAATGCCGTCTTTGCGGACCGCGACACGGCCACCATGGACCAAGCACCCGACCTCTTCTCCTATCGCAAACACTGGGCGCACAAGCTCGGGACCGCGCCTGAACTGCCCATGTCCCGCGCGGAGATGGACCTGCGCGGCTGGGATGCCTGTGACGTGATCATCGTCACCGGAGACGCCTATGTGGATCACCCCTCGTTCGGGATGGCGATCATCGGGCGGCTGCTGGAGGCCCAGGGGTTTCGTGTGGGCATCATCAGCCAGCCCGACTGGCGTTCGGCGCAGGACTTCACCCGACTGGGCCGCCCGACCCTGTTCTTCGGCGTCACCGCCGGCAACATGGACAGCATGGTCAACCGCTACACCTCGGACCGGCGGCTGCGCTCCACGGATGCCTATACCCCGGACGGCGCCCCCGGCAAGCGGCCCGACCATTCGGTCACCGTCTATGCCCAACGGGCCCGGGAGGCCTATCGGGACGTGCCGATCATCATCGGCGGCATCGAGGCCAGCCTGCGGCGCATCGCCCATTACGACCATTGGTCCGAGAAGGTCAAGCGCGCCGCCCTGGTCGACGCCAAGGCGGATCTGCTGATCTTCGGCAATGCCGAGCGGGCCGTGGTGGAGGTCGCCCACCGGCTGGCCCGCGGCGAACCCATCGGCGCCATCCGTGACCTGCGCGGAACCGGCTTTCTGGTGCACGGGGTCCCGGACGGGTGGACCGAGATCGATGCCAGCCAGGTGGACCGGCCCGGACCGGTGGCGGCGCATCCGGACCCCTATGCGTCCGCACCCGCCGGGTGCGCGACCGTCAAAGCCGACGTGTCGGCGTCGACGGACGCCGCGTCCGCGGCCGTTCCCATCCAGTTCCACCGCCGCCCGCGTCACCTGGACCGCGGCCGGACCGTCGTGCGCCTGCCCTCCTACGAGCAGGTGCGCGACGACCAGGTACTCTATGCCCATGCCTCGCGCGTCTTCCACCAGGAGACCAACCCCGGTAACGCCCGCGCCCTGATCCAGAACCATGGGGACCGCGCCGTCTGGCTCAATCCGCCGCCCATTCCGCTAACCAGCGCGGAATTCGACCGGGTCTATGAACTCCCCTACAGCCGCCGGCCGCACGCCGGCTACGGCGCCTCAGCCATCCCGGCCTGGGAGATGATCCGCTTCTCGGTGAACATCCTGCGCGGCTGTTTCGGCGGCTGCACCTTCTGCTCCATCACCGAGCACGAGGGGCGCATCATCCAGAACCGCTCCGCGGAGTCCATCCTGCGCGAGATGGAGGAAATCCGCGACCGCACCCCCGGCTTCACCGGGACCATCTCGGATCTGGGCGGGCCGACCGCCAACATGTGGCGGCTCGCCTGCAAGGACCCGGCAGTCGAATCAGCCTGCCGTAAGCCGTCCTGCGTCTATCCCGACATCTGTCCCAATCTCAACACCGATCACGGCCCGCTGATCCAGCTCTATCGCCGGGCGCGCCAGGTCCCCGGCATCAAGCGGGTGCTGATCGCCTCCGGACTGCGCTACGACCTGGCGGTCCGCTCCCCCGAGTATGTCCGCGAACTGGTCAGCCACCACGTGGGCGGCTATCTGAAGATCGCGCCGGAGCACACCGAGGCGGGACCGCTGTCCAAGATGATGAAGCCCGGTATCGGCACCTACGACCGCTTCAAGGCGCTGTTCGACAAGTTCTCGAAGGAGGCCGGCAAGGAGCAGTATCTGATCCCCTATTTCATCTCGGCCCACCCCGGCACCACCGACGAGGACATGATGCACCTCGCGCTCTGGCTCAAGAAACACGACTTCCGGCCGGACCAGGTCCAGGCCTTCCTGCCCACCCCCATGGCCACCGCCTCGGCCATGTACCACACCGGCCTCAACCCCCTGAAGCGGGTGACGCGCGGCGGGGAGCAGATGACGGTGGTGCGGGGCGCCCGGCAGCGGCGCCTGCATAAGGCCTTCCTGCGCTATCACGACCCCGAGAACTGGCCGCTGCTGCGCGAGGCACTCAAGTCGATGGGCCGCGCGGATCTGATCGGCAACGGCAAACGCCACCTGGTACCGGCCTTCCAGCCCGCGGGGACGGGTCTGCGCCCCGAGGGCCGGCGGCGGCCGACGCCCGTCACCGGCGTGGGCGGAACCACCGCGATGCGGCCGGTGCGGCCGCCGGCGCGTAAACGTTAGCGCGTCGCGAAGCCCTGGATATTGGCGGCCACCGCATCGATCAGTCGCTGGCGGGCCGCGCGGCTGGCCCAGGCCACATGAGGCGTCAGGAACAGGTTCGGAATATCCGGGGCGAGCAGCGGGTGATGCGGCGGGGGCGGTTCAACGGACAGCACGTCCAACACCGCCGCCCCGAGCTGCCCAGCGCGCAGCGCCGCGGCCAGCGCCGGCTCGTCGACGATACCGCCGCGGGCGGTGTTGAGCAGCAAGGCACGGGGCTTCATCAGGGCCAACTCGGGCGCGCCGATCAGTCCACGGGTCTGCGGCGTCAGCGGACAGTGCAGCGACAGCACATCGACCCGCGGCAGCAACTCATGCAGCGGGATGCGCCCCGGCCGATCGTCGCCGCCCGGCCGCGCCGCCGTCAGGACCGCCATGCCGAAACACTCGGCCAGGCGCGCGACGGCGCGGCCGAGTTCACCGAACCCGACGATCCCCAGCGTCTGACCCGCGATCTCCTCGATCGGGTGATCGAGCAGACCGAAATGCGCGCTCCGGCACCAGTCGCCCGCGGCCACCGAGGCCCGGTAATCCGGCAGCCGCGTGACATGGCTCAGGATGCAGGCAAAGCAGTGCTGAACCACCGAGGCCGTCGCATAGCCGGTGACATTGCGCACCGCGATCCCGAGCGCGGCGGCGGCCTCCAGGTCCACATTGTTGGTCCCGGTGGCGGCCACACAGATCAGCCGCAGGCGGGGCAGCGACCGCAGCAGCGCAGCACCCAGCACCACCTTGTTCGTCACCACCACCTCGGCCGCGCTCAGCCGCTCCAACACCTGGTCGGGCCGGGTCGCCTCGTGGAAGGCCCAGGCGGCGCAGGCCGCGCTCAGCCGGCCCAGATCGAGGTCGCCGCGATCGGTGCTGGCGAGGTCGAGGAAGACGCCGCGTTGGGGTCGTTTGGACATGTTAAGGCGCTTGCCGGAACATCATGTACTAGCACGTCTAGCCCAGAAGATGCCTTGCGGACAACAGATCCTCCTCGGCGGTGTCACGCAGAACAGGGTTGTCCTGTCGAATCAAACCCAGGAACCAGGCGTCCTGGCGTTGTTCCACGGTCAGATCCTCGTCTTCGGGATCGATATGACGGATGCGGGCCGGTGGTTCACCGCTGATCTCGGTCTCGATCACGGTAGCGAGATAAGGGTAACGCTCCCGCTCCAGGGACCAGTCCACCGCGTCGCCGGCTCGGGCGTGGGCACGGTTGCGGTGCACGCGCAGCACGCCATCGCCCGCGTAGCGCTCCCAGTGATGGTCGAACCAATCGGCGGCGGCTCGCCAGCCCTGGGATCGGGCATGCCAGAGACCGGTCTCGATGAGTTGAGTGGTGCCGGGAGGCAGGGTCGCGATTTCTGTCCAGGCCCGTTCCAGGTGATCGCCGCCGACCCGGCGCAGCAGGATGGCGCGGCCGATAGCAGGGTCATACGACACATCCTCTCCGGTAATATCGGTCAGGGCATCGAGGTCACCGCCGGGGCCTTCGTCGGGGGTGTGCGTCTGCTTGAGCCGCACCGGCTGGCCGCTCAACGCGTGTTGCAAGCGACCGCGGGTTTGGTCGCGCTTGGCCGCGCTCCGCTCGTCCATGTCGAGCTGATCGGCCCAGCGCATGACATCTTCAGCTTCATCGAGCCGTTCCAAGTCTATCAGGGTATCCGCGAGTCCGTTGACGATTGCCGGGTCGCGGGGGAAGTGCTGCTGAGCCTCCCGGTACACCGTCACCGCCTGTTCGCAGTGGTTGGTGATGCGCAGGGTGTGAGCGAGGTCATTTCGACTATAGGGGTCGTTTGGAAATAGCTGCATGGCCGCGCGGTAGACAGCTTCTCCGAGTTCGACCTCTCCGCGGACGATCAACGCGTGAGCCAACTGATTGTGGCGTTTATCGTCGTAAGGGAAACGGCGGCGGGCGTGCCAGTAAACTGCCTGGGCACGGTGCCAATCGCCCTCCGCATCCAGTGCGCGGGCAAGAAGCGACCAAGGAACTGGGTTCTGCGGATTCCAGCGGGCAGCCTCGTGGGCCAAGTCGCGCGCCCAGACTGGATCTGGCCCAAGCAGCCGGTCCCCCAGGTTGCAGAAGGTCCGGATCAGGTAGTGGCTATCACCACTCTCGCGACAGTACTGGCGATGCTTGTCGAGAAACGCTTTAAGCTCCAGGCGAATGGCACTCAGCCTTCCCGGAAGCTGTCTCAGGAGCGCCTGCCGTTCGTCAGGATCGGGCGGCGCAAGGATGATCCTCACCGTTCTCGCCTCGCGCGCCTGCAACGCTGCCGGATAGCGCTGATCCAACCACTTTCGCACCGGCGCGGAGACACCCCGCATCTGCACCAGATCGCGGAAGCGCCGACCCCACTGATCGACACTCATCGGATAGACGGCAGCCAGGTAGTCCAATTCGGCGAGCCAGGTCTTGCCCTTGATATCGCCGCGCCGCGCCAGCGCCTCGCCGTAATCCAGCACTCCACGCAGCATGGCCGTCGGCACCGAGCGCTCCACCTTGCCCTCATCGTCCGCCGGCATCAGACGCAGGCCGGTGATGGCGAGCCGGGCATAGTCCGCTGACACCCCCCCGGAGAGTCGGGCGAGCCCGAGCCACAGCCCAAGCAGCCGGCGGTCCGGCTGGCCCTGGGTCAGGGCAACCAGCAGCGCGGCCTCCGGGTCGCGGGAGCGGCCGAAATAAAAACTGCGCAGCCAGGACCTCAGCCGGCCCTGCTGCTGCGCGCACCAGGCGCGCGATTCGGGCAGTGGTACCAGCAGGATGGCGCGGAACGCATCGACGAGTGCGTCGGCGAAACGCTTACCCGGCAGGTCGGCGCGTGCCGGGACGCCAATGACCTGCCCGAGCCACTCGCGCATTGCCAAATCCACCGGGTGGATCTGGTCAGGCGCGAGGATCTGGATCAGGGCCTCGGAGGGGCGCGCTCGCGCTAAGGAGCCGAGGAAGATGCGGCCGGCCAACAGGTCGCTGATGGCCTGGACCGGATCAGTGGTGAGTCGGACGCTCCAACGCTCGATCGCCGGGCTAACGAGAGGCACCTTCATCGCACGGCACCGGCACAGAAGTCCGCCCCGAAGTCATCCCGCTCGGCATAGAGACGGACCCAGGGCAGGTGAAAACCACGCGCGCGCACCAGCGGCATGGTCACCGGTTCGGTAATGATGCCGGCGCGATAGAAATGCTCGGGACGGTAAGGGATGCGCGCGTGCAGCAGCTCACAACCCATCTGGTAATCATTCTCCGTTTCTACCGGAGTAAGGTTTACTGTTCTGCCGTAGCGCAGCGCTTCGGTCGCGTCCGGCTGAGGAAGCGGGCTTGGGAAAAAGAATGGGTTGATGTCACCATCCAGCACCGTCGGGATCGCCGGGTGACCCTGGCCGGCGGACGCGGCAATGACGTCGGCGACTGGGTAGCGCATGAGGAAGATCTCGACCGGCCGTCCGGAACGGCCAGGGTCGTAGTGGCCTAACCCCAGACGGTCGCGCAACTGCAGTGCCCAGTCGACGACGCCGTCGGCCAGGCAGTCCTCGACCTGGATCTCAGTCGTGACATAGGCCGGGCGCTGGTCGCGCTCCGGGTTCCAGGCGTCGCAAAGACCCTGAAGGTAGGCCCTCGACGACACGTCACCGGACTTAAACGCCTCAATCTGGGTCTTGATCTCCTCAAAAGAATGTCCGCGCAGAGAGCAAGGCCAAGCCGCGTGCTCGATCCGAATCAGATTCAAACGCACATCAATCTGAGTCAGCCTGTTACGAATGTTGATTTCGCGGAAAGTGTAGGGAATCAGGGGCTCGTCCTGATCAATGAACAGGTGCTCCGTTGCGTAGCCGCGATGTCGACCGTACCAGTCGTCCAGTCCGCTGATAGAGCCCGTGAGGAAATGGGGCTGATACAGGGCCAGCGCGGCCACAGGCGGACGTTCGTCAAGCAAGAAGTTCTGGGCACACGCCTGTTCCTCGGGATCACCGGATACCGAGGCCGCTTCCAAGTAGCTGTGAAGACTGGGAATTTCTCTTGAGTCCATCGATTGCCTCGGGTCCGCCTAAATTTGCACCGGCGGACTGATTTCCTTCAATTGTCAGGTCGGACGTTATCAATCCAGCGTCGGTCGGCAAAGACTAATCTACCGCGGCTGCCCGTGTCCACGAAGCCGGCCCGTGAGCCTGGTTCCGGGAAGTCGACTGGAGTCCAAGGCTTCCGCCTTGGATCGGCAGGCCAAGGCTGAAGCCTTGGACTCCAAAGGAGCATCGCTGGCCGAAACGATGATCAAGGCCCGCCGTCGCGTGCCGCTAGGCGGTACCCGGCCAATAAACGTCCGCGATGATCTGTTCCGTGGTGTAAGGACACGCGGATGGAAAGCGATCCGCCTGGAGTTTGGTCTCGATGGCCGCGAGCCGTCTAGCCGTGGGGTATTCCCGCAGGATCAGGGTCGGGACGCTGCCGCCCAGACTCGGGCTGTCTTCAAGGATGACGGCGATTTCGCGCCGGGCGCTGAGGATGGATCGCTGCCAACCGGTGCCGCGGCGGCTGGGCTGAAACTCCCACTTCAAGAGATGCAGCAGGAGGTTACGCAGATGACTGCCCAAGGCGCGCCGTTCGCTCTTGCCCAAGTCTTCCAACTCCTCGGCAATGTGCTCGACATCGATCTCCGCGAGCCGCCGCTGGCGGAGCAATGCCGCGTTCGCCTCGGCCCAAGCTACCAGATCGCCTTCGTAGCTATCGGGACGAGCGTCGCCCTGGGGTTGGAGCTTGCGCGCGAGTGCCATGTTGGGTTTTCCGATTCAAAATGGACAGTTTCTAAGTAGCGGCGTGCTGACCGCGACGGGGTGGCACGGGGTGGCTCCGGCGAACCGCATCCGGCTGAAGAAGCACGACCCCCAACCGGAGGCCGAGGCTGTAGCCGGTGGCCCCCGCTTAAGGCAAGACATCGCCCTTCGGGCACCCTCAGGCTAAAGCCTCGGCCTCCGGTTTTCTTGTGGCCGGGACGCCGATCAAGTCCTGATGTACTTAGGCGATTTCTGTCAAATCCTATACCATCTCGCTCGTCTTTTCGCCCGCCTTCCGCGTCGCGCCGACAGTCACATAGCCCTGCTATGCTCCTGTCGGCGCTCCTGGAAGGCAGACGAAAATCCTTCGCGATCTGGTTAGGGTTTTCCGGCAATCGCCTTACGTCCGGTAAACACGTTCGACGGCTATAGCAAACGCGATAGATCGAGATGGACTGACTCCAAGCCGGGCACCCTTACCACTGTCACATCGATCAAGGGCTCCGACTCCAGGTATCCGGTGTGACTTGGTGCGCGGTAACACCTGATGGCACGGGCATTGACGTCCAATAGCCACGCCTCGGGAATACCGGCCCGGCCATAGATCTGGATTTTCACGTCACGATCGTAGCGCAGCGTGGTGTCGGCAACCTCGATCAGCAGCAAGATATCCGCGGGCGCCGGGTGGCGCCGGCGGTACTTGGAGGCCGGCGGCCTGACGAGGGCGATGTCGGGTTGGGGCTCGTCGTGTCGGCCCAACTGAATGGGGTTCTGCACGCGCACGACCGCGGCATCCCCCACCGCCCGCACCAGTGCCGTCTGCAGATCGGTCACGATACTCGCATGCGGCGCTCCAATCGGCGGCATCTCGATCACCTCCCCGTCAATCAGTTCGACCCGCGCATCCGGTGCGAGGATGCCGACCTCGCCCATACGGTAATAATCCTCCACCGTATAGCGGTGACGGTGGATCAGGTCTTCGGCGGTGCTGGACATGGGCTGCTGCCTATTGTCGGTTGATCCCAAGCGAAGGCAAACCCGTCGGCCTTGTCAAACCTCCTGGTAGATCCGCGCTCCCTCCTTGCGGAACTCCTCCGCCTTCTCTTTCATGCCTTCCTCGATGGCGATCTCGACGTTGTCGAGCCGGTGTGCCTGGGCATAGTCGCGCACGTCCTGGGTGATCTTCATGGAGCAGAAGTGCGGGCCGCACATGGAGCAGAAATGGGCGACCTTGTGGGAGTCATGGGGCATGGTCTGATCATGATACTCGCGCGCCCGCTCGGGGTCGAGCGAGAGATTGAATTGATCGTCCCAGCGGAATTCGAAGCGCGCCTTGGACAGCGCATTGTCGCGAATCTGGGCGCCCGGCAGGCCCTTGGCCAGATCGGCGCCATGGGCGGCGATCTTGTAGGTGACGATGCCGTCGCGCACGTCCTGCTTGGTCGGCAGCCCCAGGTGCTCCTTGGGCGTGACATAGCAGAGCATGGCGGTGCCGTACCAGCCGATGTTGGCGGCGCCGATGCCGGAGGTGATGTGATCGTAGGCGGGGGCAATATCGGTGATCAGCGGTCCGAGGGTATAGAAGGGCGCCTCAAAGCAGTCGATCAACTCCTTTTCCATGTTCTCCTGGATCATCTGCAGCGGCACATGGCCCGGGCCTTCGATCATGACCTGGACATCATGCTGCCAGGCGACTTTGGTCAATTCGCCGAGGGTCTCCAGTTCGGCGAATTGGGCGGCATCATTGGCATCGGCAATCGAGCCCGGACGCAGTCCGTCACCCAGGCTGAAAGCGACATCATAGGCTTTCATGATCTCGCAGATGTCTTCGAAATGGGTGTAGAGGAAGTTCTCCCGATGGTGCGCCAGACACCACTTGGCCAGAATGGACCCGCCGCGCGAGACGATGCCGGTCACCCGATCCGCAGTCAGCGGCACATAGCGCAGCAGGACTCCGGCGTGAATGGTGAAATAATCCACGCCCTGCTCGGCCTGTTCGATGAGGGTGTCGCGAAACATCTCCCAGGTGAGTTCTTCGGCCTTGCCGTCGACCTTCTCCAGGGCCTGGTAGATGGGCACGGTGCCGATCGGCATGGGCGCATTGCGCAGAATCCACTCGCGGGTCTCGTGGATGTTCTTACCCGTCGAAAGGTCCATCAGCGTGTCGCCGCCCCAGCGGGCAGACCAGACCATCTTCTCGACTTCGTCCTCGATCCCGGAGGTGACCGCGGAGTTGCCGATGTTGGTATTGATCTTGACCCGGAAGTTGCGCCCGATGATCATGGGCTCCAGTTCCGGATGATTGATGTTGGCCGGAATGATGGCGCGGCCGCGGGCGACCTCGGCGCGCACGAATTCGGGGGTGATGGTCTCCGGCAGACTGGCGCCGAACGAGTGACCACGGTGCTGGCGCAAGACCTTGGCATAACGCGGGTCGCCGCGCAATGTATCCAGGCGCATGTTCTCGCGAATCGCGACGTATTCCATCTCGGGGGTGATGATCCCAGCGCGCGCATAGTGCATCTGGGAGACATTCCCGCCCGGCTTGGCGCGGCGGGGCGTGCGCAGATGCGCGAAACGCAGATGCGCCAGACCCGCGTCCCCCTGACGGCGGCGCCCGAACTCGGAACTGGGGCCGGCGAGGCGCCGGGTGTCGCCGCGCTCCTCGATCCAGGCCGAGCGCAGGTCCGGCAAACCGGCCAGCAGGTCGATGTGGACGGTCGGGTCCGTATAGGGCCCGGAGGTGTCGTAGATGAGCACCGGCGGGTTTTCTTCGATCCCCTGGCTGGTCTGGGTGGGCGTGAGGCTGACCTCGCGCAGGGGCACGCGCAGGTCCGGCCGCGACCCCTGGACATACACTTTGCGAGACCCTGGGAAGGGCTGGGTGACCTCGTCCGACAACTGCGCGGTTTTCTGGACGAATGTTTTCGGGATGGCGCTCATGTGATGTCCTCGCGATGCAAGCGGGCGCGCTGGGGCGCTGGTTGTTCAAATTCCGGGAACCAGCGTCGGGGCTGATCGATCGGGCAGGGGCCGGCGGGACGGAAAGCGGCAGCGAACAGGCGGCGGCGGGACCGCGGCGACGCGGGTTCCGGCGAGGGTTCGCCTGCTTTCCTGCGCCGGCATGATCCGGATCAGGTTCAAAGGGACTCTCTCAGCCCGACACTCGGTTCGGACACCCCCAGCAGGTTTCAACCGGGAAACCTATAGAAATCGTCGGCGGATTTCAACCACCGTGATACTGATACACGGCCGGGCAAGCCCGCGGGTGCGACCGGAACGCAAGCCAAAGGCCCGAACGTGCTACCTTAAGCACACGCTGACAGCCGCCGCGCGCCCGCAGGCACAGCGAAGGAACCGCGGCGAGTCGGTCGGCGACAGCAGGGAGGCCGGCGTGCATGCACGTTTCGGCCCTGGGAAACCAAGCAGACTGCATCGAGGTTCACGAGATGCTGACTCCCATGACGCACCGGATACCCAATAACCACGTCTACTACCTGGGTGATGATACGGCCCTATGCCTCGACCTGGCTTCGCTCCTCAACCAGAAGGGACTGACGCTGCGGATCTTCGCCGCCCCGGACGCCCTGGCCGCGGCGACCGCGCAGACCGCCCCGGCCGTGTTGATCCTGGAAATGGACAAGGTGCCGACCGTCACGACCCTGGAACCCTTTCTCAACGGCCTGCTGGCCAACGCGGAGCAACGCCCGGAACTCCTGTGCATCGCCGCGCGGGAGGCCATCGAGACGCGCCTGCAGGCCATGCGGGCCGGTGCCCAGGGCGTCTACCTGGCCCCGGTCGCGGCCGGGGATCTGGCCCAGCGGGTGCTGCAACTCAGCGGCATCGGCGACGCCGGCCGTTACCGTGTGCTGGTGGTCGAGGATGACCCGGCCCAGGCCAAGTATGTCGCCCTGCTGCTCACCAACGCCAACATCGAATCGCAGGTGATCGGCGAGCCGCTCAAGGTCCTGGACGCGATCCGCTCCTTCCGACCGGATCTGGTGCTGATGGATCTCTACATGCCGGACGCCAACGGCGACGAGCTCACGGCGATCATCCGTGATCAGGACGAGTTCCTCGATCTGCCCATCATCTTTTTGTCGTCGGAACTGGACCTTGACCGGCAGATGGACGCCTTGCGCGTGGGCGGCGACAGCTTTCTCGCCAAGCCGATCCAGCGCAAACTGCTGATCGATTCGATCGAACACCGCATCCGCATGGCCCGCTGGCTGCGCGAGCGCCGGCTGGCGGTCAGTCGCCGGGATGCCGCCGCCGGGCTGCTCCAACCCGACCAATTCATGCGACACCTGGATCGTTGTGTCCGCTCCTGCGGTCCCACGGGCGAGGGCGGGCTCATGCTGATCGAGATCGACTCGCCTCAGGAGACCCTGGACCGGCTCGGCTTCGACGGGACGGATCGCCTGTCGCGCCGCCTGGAGCTCGAACTCAGCAACCGCATGACCCCGGAGGAATGCGCCACGCGGCTGGGGGACTTCAGCTATGCCTTGCTGGCCAAGCGCGATGATGCGCGCGCGCTGGTGGACCTGGCCGAGCGGCTGCGCCACCTGCTCGCCGACTCCGGATCGGCGGGTCGCACCGGGTCGTCAGCGGAGGACCAGACAACGGTCAGCATCGGCATCGGACGCTTTGCCCCCGCGGCGGACGATGCGCTCACGATGCTCTCGCGCGGGCAGAAGGCCGCCATGGCGGCACGGGCGGCCGGCGGCAATCGGGTGCAGTTCTGGGAGCCGGCGGTCACACCGGGGCAACCCGCGCAGGCGGATGCCCAAATCCGCACCCTGCTCGAAGGCGCCATTGCCCGCCAGGGGCTGATGCTGCTGTTCCAACCCATCCTGTCGCTGGGCCAGGACGCCGGTGAGATCTACGAGGTCCAGTTGCGGCTGCGCGCCCCGGACGGCGAGCACATACCGCCTCACGACTTCCTGCCCGTGGCCGAACGGACCGGACTCATGCCGGCGATCGACCGCTGGGTGATGCAGCACGCGATGGACGTGATGGACGTCCAGCGGGTCGCGCACCCGCGGCTGCGCCTGCTCGTGCATCAGACGTTGACCGCGGTCGCCGCTCCCCAGTGGCTCGAGTGGTTCCGCGACCAGATCGTCCAACGCAACCTGATCCGCTTACGGCCGCTGCTGGCGCTACGGATGAGCGAGATCGTGCGCGACCTGGACAAGGCCAGGCCCTTGATGGCCAACCTGCGCAAGTACGGGGTCCAGGTCTGTATCGCCGACTGCTCCGGCAGCCCCGCCGAACGCGCGATCCTGGCGGAGTTCGCGGTCTCCCTGATCAAACTCTCGACCCATACCCTGACGAACTCCGAACAGGGCGTGCTGGCCAGGATCGTCCGCGACTTGCGCGACCTGGGGTCCGCGGTCATCGCCGCCGGCATCGAGGACCCGGAGACCATCGCGCGCGTTTGGAACTGCCGCCCGGATTTCCTGCAGGGCAATTACCTCCAGTTGCCGAGCGCGGAACTCAGTTACGACTTCGCCAAGGCGGAGTATCTCGCCTAAGAGATCGCTCGCCGAAACGCCTGCACCGCGTCGTATTGGTCCGGCATCCGCGCATGGGCGGCAAGCAGGGTCAGGTCCAGGCCCGGCAGCAGTCGGCTGCGGGTGTCGCGGCGGTAGCCGTCCGGCTCCAGTCCATGGACTTCCAGATCGCCGTTGCGCCAGAGCCAGACCTCCGGGATCCCCAACCCCTGATAAAGCGGAAGCTTGCTTAGCGCCTCGTGGGTGACGACGACCTCGATGACGAGATCCGGCAGTGACTTGTCGGAGCCGATGCAATAGGACTGGTCCGGCTCCCCGGCGGCCCGGCCGGGCTGCTTCAGGGTGAAGCCGCCGCGGCCATAGAAGCGGATCCCTTGCGCGGTCAGATAGGCCTCAAGAAGATAGCCGATGCTCATTTTGCGCGTTTCGTGCTCTGGTCCGATCGGCGACATGATCTCCAGGCTCCCATCCAGGTAAGTGAGGCGGACCGCGCGGCTGTCCTCGAAGCAGGCGGACAACTGCTCGAAGCGCTGCCAGGAGACACCTTCGAGCAGGATGCGCTGCACCGCGTTGTCGGTGGCGGCGGGTGGGTCGATGACGGTGGGCATGGGTAGGACTCAGGCCGGGCCGCCCAGGCCGCGCGAAACGGTTGCCAGCACCTCCGCCGCGAGCCGGCATCCCTCCTCGGCCAATTGGACGCGGGCCATGCCGCAGGCCGATTGGAATGCGGCATCCCGCAAGCCGGGAAGATTGATGTCCACATTGAAGAGCACGGCCTTGAGCGCGCCCTCCAGGATGCCGGCGCCGGCTCCGACATCGCTCAGCACATGGGGATGCGTGAGCGGCAGGGCACGGATCGCCAGGTGCAGCGCCGCGACCATGAACCGTGCCGCCTGCAGTGGCGATTCAGTCGCGCGGATGACCGCGGTCTGCAGGGACTCGGCGCGCAGCCGTTTCTGATCATCCGTGTCCTTCGGCAGCTTGAGTGCCGCCATGTAGGCCCGGAAGGCTGCGATGTCCGCATCCGCCGCGCCGGCGATCTGCGTCATCACCTGGCGTGATTCGGCCAGCAGTGCAGTGATCTCGGCGGGTCGCGCCACGTCCTTGCGCTTGGCGGAGATTTCCAAGGCCATCACCACCAGACCCAGACCGCAGGCCGCAGTCACACCGGCGACACTGCCGCCGCCGGGCGTGGGCTGGGCACTCGCGGTGACGGACAAAAAGTCCCGCAGCGACTGGGTCCAGAGCGTATCGGTCACAGCGGTTGAATCGGTGATTGGGGTGTTCATCGCGTCGCCAAATCAGTCTGCTGTCTCTCGGCCGCGCGGATCAGATTCTGAAAGATCAGCGCGGAGGTCAGCGGCCCGACACCGCCGGGAACCGGCGTCAGCGCCGCGGCGAGGCCCTCCACCGCGGCCGCGTCCAGGTCTCCGACCAGCTTGCCGTTCAGATAATTGATGCCCGCATCGATGATAATCTGGCCCGCCCGCACCTGCGCGCGCCCGATCTGATGAGCCCGACCGATGGCCACGAACACCAGCTCACAATCCGCCACCACCGCCGCGAGCTCGCGGGTGCGGCTGTGGCACACGGTCACCGTGGCATGGCGATTCACCAGCATGCTGGCCAGGGGCCGGCCGACGGTGCGCCCGCGCCCGATGACGGCGACCTGCTTGCCCGCCACCGCGCCGCACGTCTCCGCGAGCATGATGCAGGCCTGCGCCGTCGCCGAGGTCAGTGCCTCGTCCTCCCGTCCGGTGGCGATCAAACCCATGCTGTAGGCCGTCATGCCGTCGATGTCTTTAGCCGGCGCGATCAGATCCAGCGCCCGGTCGCCGTGAAGGTGCGGGGCGAGCGGCAGCTCCAACAAAATGCCGTGCACCGTCACATCACGCGACAGCGCCCGGCAGGCCGCCTCCAGGCGCTCCTGAGTGGTGTCGCTGCCCAGGTCATGGATCGCAAGCTCGATGCCAAGCTGAGCGGCGGTGCGCTGCTTCGATTGCGAATAGCTGAGCGACGCCGGGTCCTCGGAGGCAAGGATTACCGCCATCTTCGGCTTGAGACCAGCTGCCGTCAGCACCGCGGCGCGCGCGGCCACCGCCTGGCGAACGTCTTTGGCCAAGGCGTCGCCCCGGATCTTCTGTGTTTCTGGAATGGTATCGGTAGTGGACATGCAGTACGCATCATGTTTCGGTGAGACCCGGCGGGCTGGCGTGCGCCGCCGCGGGCCGTGCGGCCGGCGGCCGCGACAAGGCGGGAAAAAACGACCGCCTCAGGTACAATAAGGGTCCGAATGTAGCCCGGAAACAGACAGCGGGCAAGCCCGCTCGAACCTGACGACGATCAGGATCCAAGGAGCCCGACAGCCGCACCGATTGCCGATCCTGCAATGCCGGTCTCGCGGCGGTCTGCTATGGTACAAGCAGTTGGCAATGTCACCACGCAACAAGGACCCGGACCATGGCAAAGCCCATTCCATCAATGCCTCTGGTACTGACACTCGGCATCAGCATCGTCGCCTTGAACAGCCTCAAGCCGGCCATGGCCGAGATCTACCGCTGCACCAACGCGGCGGGGGAGGTCGAATACGCGGACGAACCCTGCCCCGCCGGCTTCGCCTCGGACGCGCTGGATATCCAGAGTCGACCCGATCGGGGCGCCTCCGACCCCTACTCCCCCATCGAGCAGGTCAAGCGGCTGGAGTGGGAACGGGAACGACGAGCGCAACTGCGCCGGGAGCGTGAGGCACTCAGCGAACGCCGCCCCCAGACGGCCGACAGCGAGCCCCGCGCCAGGGAAGATGCCTTGGAGGCTGCGCGCGCGGCGCAAGCAAGGGCCGAGCAGGCGCAGCGCGAAGCACAACTCAAGGCGCAGCGCGAAGCAGAAAAACGCGCTCAAGCGGAGAAAGAGCTGCTCGACGCGAAGAACTCGCACACCAAAGAGCCGCGAGGAGGACTGTCGGCGCCATCGCGAAATTGGTGACCTCGACCGCATTTATCGCCTTCGAACCTGATATCCGGACAGACCCGTGAAGCAGGGCGGGTTTGAAACTCGCCCCTACGTCCGGTTATCACGTCCGAAGGGTATCACCCCCAGCACCACCGCCGTCGGCACCGCCCACCAGACTTCCCGGCCCATGAAAGCAGCCATCAAGGCACGTAAATTCTCTCAAGTCGGCTCAGGTCGACCGTGTTGGCCCACCGCGGCAACTGCCTGTACACTCGCGGGCTGGTTCGTGCCGCCCTGCGCGGCCCATTGCCCAACGCCGTCCGGCCCTGCTCAGCGATTCACGCCATGCCCAGCCCACCGCCGCTGCCGACCCGTCAGGACCTGACCCGCGCACCGCGTTGGGGCTGGATCATTGCGCTTGGTAGCGCCGGGTTGCTGCTGATGGTGTTGGCGTTTGCACTGCGATCGATCGAACGACCGATGCAGTTGACGCTCGCTGCCGCGGAGATCCTGCCGCTCGAAGGACAGGCCTTCCAGGTCGACCTCAAACACCGTCTCCCCTGGCCCTGGCAGGCGCGCAGCGATAACCCGTTCAATCTCTATCGCTCCGCATTGCTGTTGTTCGAGGACGGACGCAGCCTCGGACCGCCGCACGCACCCTATGATCAGGTCCATCAGGACGGCGGGGGCGGCTATCTGCACTGGGCCAGGCTGCTGATTTTCAGTACGCCCGATCACACGGATCCGCGCACCAATGGCCGCGGCTACGAGATCCGGTTCAAGGCCGGTGTCTCACAGCGCATCCTGCGCCAACTGGTGGACATCGGCGGGTCGCTGATCCTGGCCGCGCTCGGTGCCGCGCTCTGGAAACAACGCCGGCCCGCCGCTCGGGCGATCACCGCGGGTGCCGGGCACCTGCGCCGCCGCTACCGGGATTACCTGCTGGCCGGACTGATCCCGACCGCGGTCTCACTGGCCGCCCTGTGGCTGATTCCGCCGCTCTGGAACGGCTCGGACAGCACCATCTGGTTGCTCTGGCAGTTGAACTGGATACCGCATCATCCGCCGGCTTACCCGCTGTTCATGGCGGCCGTCAACACGCTGTTCGATGGCGCACCGCAAATCCTGCGCGTCACCCAGTGGCTACAGCACCTGGCCTATATCCTGGCAATCGCCTATTTGGCCTCCGCCTACCGAGTCGGCTGGCAGATCCTGCTGGTGTCGGCCCTGGCCTGTGTCGGCGGCGGACTGAACCTGTTTGCCCATGGATTTTTCACCGAGGGGTTGGCCACACCGCTGACGCTGCTCTTGCTCGGCGCCCTGCTGCGGCTGCACCGGGACGGCCTGACCGCGGGCGTGGCCGCGGCATTGGGTCTCGCGCTCCTGGCGGCGAGCCTCAGCCGCCACGCGCTGCTCATTCTGGGTGTGCTCCCGGTCGCTTATCTGCTCATCCTGGCCATCCTGTCGCGCGGCAAGGCCGCCGGCCTGCTGGTCATCACCCAGGCGGTCGCCCTGGTGGTCGCGGTCGGCGTCGCCAACAGTGCCGTCAACCGTTATGTTTCACTGCTGCTCGACGCCCAGGAGACGTCCATCATCGGCCGGGTCGGTGTCTATCGCATCCAGGCCGCGTATGAACTGGTGCCGCCCGCGGACCGGCCGGCCTGGCTGGCGGCCATCGGTGCACGCGCCGCGGACCCGGCGGTGCAGGAGGCGCTGCCGCTGCTGGCGCGGACGCCGAACCCCTGGACCGGACCGCGGGACGCGATTGCCGCGACGCCCGCGCTCTATGGGCAACACCCGGATGCCGTCATGAATGCCGGCTACCGGGCCTTCGCCTACGCGCTCGATCCTTATGCCTGGCGTCAGCTGGGCCAGGAACTGACACGCGCCATCGTCGGCATCGGCTCATCGAGCTATTGCCCCGGGCAGATCAGCTGTCTGCTGGGTGGCTCGGCCGTATCGATCGAATCAGTCTTTCCGGCCGATCCGCGCAATCGCACCGCCACGGCCGGGACCGGGGCCGAGCACGTGGAGACGGCCGCCCGTTACCGCGCGCTGGCCGCCCATCCGCTGACCCGGTTCCTGGACATCCTGCTGCCGCTGATCCCGCTGCAGCGGCTCCTGTTCCTGGCCGCCTCCCTGGCGCTGGCCCTGGCCGCCGCCGTGCTGACCCGCGATGCGCGGATCAGCGCCCTGGCCGCGGCCCTCTGGCTGGGCGCCTTGGTCTATGCCCTGGCCCTCACCTTCATCACGGTGGTCCTGCCGCGTTATCTCTCGCCCATCGACACCCTGGTCTGGGTGTCGAACGGGGTCTGTCTGGTCGCGCTCCTGGCGCGGACCAGAACAGCTTGAGACCGGGTCCGGGCATGGCCAGACCAGCGCATTCATTGGCGGGCTCCGCACTCGCGCTTGGGGTGGTCTTGCTGTTCGTTGCCTACGGATTGGGCACGCTCGGTCGAACGGTCCGCTTTGATCTCGCTCCGGGCGAAGTGGAGCAGGCGGTCGGGCAGTCGTTTGTCGTGCAGATCAAGGGCCGGCCGGGGTGGCCCTGGGTCCTGCCCGGTGATCAGGCCGACCGGCTGGCGCGCTCCGATCTGCGCCTGCATGAGGACGGCCGGCCATTGGGTCCCCCGCAGGCGCAACACGCGGACATTCGCGACGGCGGCGGCGGCTTCTCGCACTGGCAGCGCTATCTGCTGTTCAGCACCCCCGATCACTCGGACCCGCGCGCCAACGGACGGATCTATTCGGTGACCGCCACGGCCCGATTCGCCCCCGCGATCATCAGCTCGACCCTGGCCATCGGCAGCAGCGGCGTACTGCTCGGCCTGAGTCTGCTCGCCTGGCGGCTGCGCGCCTGCTTTCCCGCGGCCGTAGGGGGCTGCGCGTGGCTCGCCCTGCCGTCTCAGCGTCTGGATCGGATTCGCCGCCTACGCCCTGGCACTCACCGTGGTTGCCATCGTGCTGCCGCGCTACCTGGCGCCGCTGGACCTCTTACTGTGGCTGAGCAACGCCATTGCCATCACCGCCCTGATCGACCATGGCTGGCGCCGACGTCGCCCCGGGGCCTTGTCGCGCCGCGTGCGCGAGGACTGACCAACGATGTGCGGCATTGCCGGATTGCTCACTTGGGATAGCGTGGCGGATACGCAAATCGTACGGGCCATGACCGAGCGCCTGACGCATCGGGGGCCGGACGCGGCCGGCGTGGCGGCCTTGGGGCCGCTGGCGCTGGGCCATCGGCGGCTGTCGGTCATCGACGTGTCCCAGGCCAATAATCAGCCGCTCTACGATCGCTCCGGGTCGCTGGTCATCGCCTACAACGGCGAGATCTACAACTTCCTGGAGATTCGCCGGGAATTGGAACAGGCCGGCGCCGCCTTTCAGACGCAGGGCGACACCGAGGTCATCCTCGAAGCCTACAAAGCCTGGGGCGAGGGCTGCCTGGAGCGCTTCAACGGCATGTTTGCCTTCGCGCTATGGGACGCCCCGCGCCGCCGACTCTTTCTGGCCCGCGACCGGGTCGGCGAGAAACCGCTGTTCTACTGCGAACTGCCCGCCGGCGGGCTGGTGTTCGCCTCCGAGCCGCGGGCCTTGCAGGCGCATCCGACCGCGCTCGGCGCGGTCGATCCGGTCGGTCTCGCGCACTATCTGATGCTCAACTACACCCTGGGAGACCATAGTCTGAGACAGGGGCTCAAGCGGCTGCCGCCCGGACACTTTATGATCTGCGAAGAGGGCCGGCCACTGACGCCGCGGTCCTATTGGGACCTGGCGGCGGTGTACCGCAACAAGCGCCGTTTCGGCTCCCAGGGCGAGGCCGCGGAGGAGTTGTTGGCCCTGGTCGATGACGCGGTGCGCCTGCGGCTGGTCAGTGATGTCCCGCTGGGCGCCTTCCTGAGCGGCGGGGTCGATTCCTCCGCCGTCGCCGCCGCCATGGCGCAGGCCCTGCCCGCCTCCCAGGTGCACACCTTCAGTATGGGTTTTGGCATACCCAGCTTCGACGAGGTCGATACCGCCCGCGCGGTGGCGAACCTGCTCGGTCTGGACCATAAGGATCGGGTCGCCACGCCGGACCCTGAACGCACAGTCCAGGCCATGGTCTGGGCCGCCGACGAGCCGCTGGCGGATACCTCCGCCGTGCCGACCTATCTGCTGGCGGCCTTCGCCCGTGAATACGTGACCGTCAGCCTGTCCGGCGATGGCGCCGACGAGTGCTTCGCCGGGTACGAGACCTACACCGCCGACCGGCTCCATCGGGCGCTGTCGTGGCTGCCGCGGGGGCTGGCGCGGGCGAGCTTCCGGGCGGCGGATGCCGTGCTGCCGGTGAGTTTCTCCAAAGTCAGTCTGGACTATAAGGTCCGTCATTTCCTCGCGGAACTCCATCTGGACTTCCCGCGGGCCCATGCCTCCTGGCGCAATATCCTGTCCCCCGAGACGCAACGCGACCTGATGCAGCCCTGGTGGCGCGCGGCGATCACCACCGCTGAGGCCGACCCCTTTCCCGAATTCGCGCGGCACTTCGCGGCGGTCCAGGGCTGCCACTACATTGATCAGGCGGGTTACGTCGATGTCAAGACTTGGCTGGCCGACGACATTCTGGTCAAGGTCGATCGTTCGACCATGGCGCACTCACTGGAAGCACGCGCACCGCTGCTCGATCACCGCCTGGTCGAGTTCGCGGCGGCGCTGCCCGCCGACTGGAAGTTCAAGGGGCTGCGCAAGAAATACCTGCTGCGCGAGAGCCTGCGCGGGCGCTTGCCGGACTGGGTGCTCGACGGCCGCAAGCAGGGGTTCAATGCCCCGGTCTCACAGTGGTTCAGCGGCCCGCTGCGCACCTTCGCCCAAGACGCGCTGGCCTCGCCCAAACTGCACGAGTGGATTCGCCCCGCGGCGATCGACACCCTCTGGCGTGAGCACCTGGCCGCGCGACGGGATCATGGAATGAAGATCTTTGGGCTCGTCTGTCTGGCGTTGTGGCTGGATCAGCGTTGAATACGGGCGCGCCGGCGCTTCGGTCAATCCATGACTTGTGTTAATCTCAGACCATGATCAGTATTGTTATTCCTGCCCTGAACGAAGCCGGCGGCATCGCCGGAACCATCGACTCGCTGCAACAGGCGCTCGCCCACAGCCCCGAGGCCGGCGCCGAGATCCTGGTGGTCGATGACGGCTCCAGCGACGCCACCGCCCGGATCGCGGCCGAGGCGGGCGCCAGCGTCGTCCGTCACCCGCATAACGTCGGGTATGGCCAGGCGCTCAAATCAGGCATCCGGGCGGCGCGCCACGACACCATCGTCATCATCGACGCGGACCTCACCTACCCGGCGGAGTCGATCCCGGAACTGGTGGCCGAGTTCCGCAAGGGATTCGATATGGTAGTGGGCGCACGCACCGGCCACCACTATACCGGCAGTGTCTTCAAGGGTCCGCTACGCGATATCCTCAAGTTCCTGGTAGAGTTCAGCGCCGGCCGCAGCATCCCGGATGCCAACTCGGGTTTGCGGGTCTTCAGCCGCACCACCATCTCCGGCTACCTGCCCCATCTGTGCAATACCTTCAGCTTCACCACCTCACTGACTCTGGCCTACATGCTGACCGGCCGCTTCGTCACCTATTTGCCGATCCCCTATCACGAACGGGTCGGCAAGACCAAGGTCAAGCTGTTCAAGGACTCATTACTCACACTGCAATACATCGTCCAGGCCATCATTTATTACAATCCGCTGAAACTCTTTCTGCTCCTCACCCTGATCACCATCGCACTGGCCATCGGCGGTTTCCTGGCCGCGGCGATCACCGGCCTGCACGCCCCCTACCTGCTCGGCATCGGCGGGCTGCTCATGTCGATCGCGGTGTTTGCCCTGGGCCTGCTGGCGGATCTCTTGCGCCAGATCCTGGTCAGGACGGGCGCTGAGTGACAGTCCCGGTAACGCCGCCGGCCGCGCCCGATCCGCTTGCCGTATTCGAGGCCCCGGCGGCAGCGGCGCTGACGCGTCAGGGCCAACCGCCGGCGCGGGGGCTCGTTCTGCTCAAGATGGGGCTGGTGCTGGTGGGGCTCGGGCTCCTGATGGTCTGGGCCGGCGAGAGCCTCCCGGCCGAGCGGCTGTCGCTATCACCGGCGGCGCTGATCCTCACCCTGGTGCTCTACCAGGCCGCACTCTTCGCGGCCGCCCTGCGGTTGCAGGGCACCCTGGCGGCCTGCGGGATCACCATCACCGCGCGCCAAGCCTTGACGATCCATCTGCGCTCGCTCTTCTATTTCTTTTTCGTGCCCATGTCCGTCGGGTACGAGATCACGCGGTTCCTCGCCGTCCGCCGCATCGACGCGGCGGCTTCGGTCAAACAGGTCGTCGTCGCGCTCCTGCTGGACCGCGTGCTGGGCCTGTTGGCCGCCTTGCTGGCCCTGGCCGCGTTGGCCGGCGTGGTGTTGCCGGCCGCGGTCTGGGCTGAAATCGATCCGACCTGGGTCCTGGCGGCGGTCCTGACCGCACTGCTCCTGGGGGCCGCCGTCATGGCCCATGGGCCGTTGCGGCGCCAGGTGTGGGGCCTCCTGAGCGCCCTGGGTCCGATCTGGCCGCGCCTGGCGCTGCCCACTCTGTATTCGCTGGCGGCCCTGGCGCTGGTATGCGCCTCGGTGTTCGCCTTCGCCGCCGGTTCCGGGATCCGGGTCGACTGGGCACCGGTCAGCTTTGCCCTGGCGGCGTCGCTGCTGGGGATGGCGGTCCCGGTGTCACTGCTCGGCGTCACCCTGGGCGAGGTGGCAGGGGTCGGCACCCTGGCACTGATCGGACTGACCCCGGGGGTCGCGGTGCTGCTGACCTCGGTCGCCTATTGCGGACGCCTGTGCGGGGCCATGCAAGGGGCGGTGATCGAACTCTGGGGCGACGCGGGACGCGTGACGCGGCGCGCCTGATCCATACGATTCCCGCTGCCGCCAGGGCGGTGCGGGACTGACCAAGAACCTGGAATGAAAAACACATGACGCAGCGAGAGACCGAGCAGACCATCGCCGATTTCGGGGACCAATGGGTCCGCTTCACCGACAACTCGGGCTATTACGGGTCCAAAGAACTGTTCGACGACATCGTCGCGCCGTTGTTGAGCGCGACCGATGTGGCGGGCCGGCGCGTCGCCGATATCGGCAGCGGCACCGGTCGGATCGTCGCTATGCTGCTCGCCGCCGGTGCCGCGCATGTGACCGCCATCGAACCATCAAGGGCCTTCGAGGTCCTCGCCAACCGCTTTGCCGGTGACACCGCGCGCGTCACCTGTCATCAGTTACCCGGCGAGGGTATCGCCACGCTCGGCCCCTTCGACCTGGTGGTCACCTTCGGCGTCCTGCACCATATTCCGCGGCCTGAACCCGTTGTCCAGGCCGCCTATGCCGCCCTGCGTCCGGGCGGGAAACTGTTCGTCTGGATCTACGGCCGCGAGGGCAACGAACTCTATCTCACCCTGGTGCAGCCGCTGCGGGCACTGACCAAGCGGCTGCCGGATCGGGTTCTGGTGTGGCTGGTCCGCGCCCTGGACATCCCGCTGGCCGGCTACATCGCCTTGTGCCGATTCCTGCCCTTGCCCATGCGCGCCTACATGCGCGATCACTTGGGGAAGCTGGGCGGCGACAAGCGCCGGCTGACCATTTTCGATCAGCTCAACCCGGCCTATGCCAAGTATTACACCCGCGCGGAAGCCCACGCCCTCATAGCCGATGCCGGGTTCGTCGACATCGCCCAGCGCCATCGGCATGGTTACAGTTGGAGTCTGGTGGGTACCAAGCCTGAGAGCAACTGAGGCAGATCCGTTCATCCCGGTGTGCGATGACTTCCCCCCGCTGAGGCAGTCGGGCAGCAAGTCCAATAAGAAACGAGCCCATGGCCCTCAAGAAATCCGCACTCTATTCCTCCCTCTGGCGCTCCTGCGACGAGTTGCGCGGCGGCATGGACGCGAGCCAATACAAGGACTATGTCCTGGTCCTGCTGTTCGTCAAATATGTCTCGGACAAGTACGCCAACGACCCCGATGCACTGATCGAGGTCCCCCATGGCGGCGGCTTCGCCGACATGGTCATCGCCAAGGGCGACAAGGAGATCGGCGATACGATCAACAAGATCATCGGGCGCCTGGCCGACGCCAATGACAGCCTGAAGGGCGCGATCAACGTCGCCGACTTCAACGACGAGGACAAGCTCGGCAAGGGCAAGGAGATGGTGGACCGGCTCACCAAGCTGGTGGCCATCTTCGAGGGGCTGGACTTCGGCAGCAACCGCGCCGAGGGCGACGACCTACTCGGCGACGCCTACGAATACCTGATGCGCCACTTCGCCACTTTGTCCGGCAAGAGTAAGGGCCAGTTCTACACCCCGGCCGAGGTCTCGCGCGTCATGTCCATGGTCATCGACCTGGGGCGGGCCACCAGCGGCGCCCAGACCATCTATGACCCCACCTGCGGCTCCGGTTCACTGCTGCTCAAGGCCCACGATGAGGCCAGGAACCGCACCGGCCTGGATCTGACCCTCTACGGGCAGGAGATGGACAACGCCACGTCCGCGCTGGCGCGCATGAACATGGTGCTGCACGACGCCCCCGAGGCGGAAATCTGGCAGGCCAACTCGCTGTCCAGCCCCCACTTCAAGAACGCCGACAGCAGCCTCAAGACCTTCGACTTCGTGGTCGCCAACTTCCCCTTCTCCAACAAGAACTGGACCAGCGGTCTGGACCCGGAGAACGACCCCTACAGGCGCTTCCGCCTCGGCATCCCGCCCGCCAAGAACGGCGACTACGCCTTCCTGCTGCACATCCTCGCGAGCCTCAAGGGCAGCGGCCAGGGCGCCGTCATCCACCCCCACGGCGTGCTCTTCCGTGGGGGTGCGGAGGCCGCCATCCGCCAACGCCTCGTCCGCCAGGGCTATATCAAGGGCATCATCGGCCTGCCGGCGAACCTCTTCTACGGCACGTCCATCCCCGCCTGCATTCTCGTGGTCGACAAGGGCGGCGCGGCCGGGCGGCGCGGCATCTTCATGGTCGATGCCAGCCGCGGATTCATCAAGGACGGCAACAAGAACCGCCTGCGCGCCCAGGACATCCACAAGATCGTCGACACCTTCACCCGCCAGGTCGAGATCCCCGGCTATTCGCGCATGGCGCCGCTCGCCGAGATCGAGTCCAACGACTTCAACCTGAACCTGCCCCGCTACATCGACGGCAGCGAGCCCGAGGACTTGCGCGACATCGAGGCCCATCTGAAGGGCGGCATCCCCAACCGCGACATCGACGGACTGGCCGCCTATTGGGAGGTCTTCCCCAACCTGCGCCGCGATTTGTTCGAGGAGACCGACCGCCCCGGCTATAGCCAGCCCAGGGTGGATGCCGGCCAGGTCAAGGCGGCGATCTTTGGCCACCCTGAGTTCACCGCCTTCAATGCCCGGGTCACGGCGCTCTTTGCCCAGTGGAAGGCCGCCAACCTGCCCAATCTTACCGGCATCCGCATCGGCGACGCGCCCAAGCGGTTGATCGACGGCCTTTCGGAAAGCCTGCTGGAGACCTTCCGCACCGCCCCGCTCATCGCCCCCTACGACTGCTATCAACACCTGCTCGACTACTGGACCGCGACCATGCAGGACGACGCCTGGATGCTGGTCGGCGACGGCTGGCAGGCGCTCACCGATGGCAAGCCCAATACCGACCTGATCCCGCCCGACCTGATGATCGCCCGCTATTTCGCCGCCGATGCCGCCGCCATCGCCCAACTCGAAGCCGAGCGCGATGCCGTCGGCCGCGAGCTGGAGGAGATGGACGAGGAACACGGCGGCGAAGACGGCCTGCTGGCCGAGGCCAAGAACGACAAGGGCAAACTCACCCGGGCGAGCGTCAAGGCGCGGCTGGCCGAGATCAGGCCCGACAAGGACGCGGCCCCTGAGCGGCGGATGCTGGCCGCCTACAACGCACTGATCGAGAAGGAGAGCGCCGCCGGCAAGAAGGTCAAGGATGCCCAGAAGGCGCTCGACGCCAAGGTCACCGCCCGCTACCGGCAACTCACCGAGGCCGAGATCAAGACCCTGGTGGTGGAAGACAAATGGCTTGCGGCCTTGGCCGCAAGCGTCCAGGGCGAACTGGATCGGGTCAGCCAGGCCCTGACCGGGCGCATTCGTCAACTGGCCGAGCGTTATGCCACCCCGCTGCCGCGGTTGATCGAAGAGGTGGACACACTCGCGGCCCGGGTGGACGAGCATTTGAAGACGATGGGGTTCGCATGGAACTGACCAACGTGCAGCTTCGCTTCTCGCTACTCGTTCCCACGCTCCGCGTGGGAATGCAGTCTTGGCCGCTCCAGCGGCCCGAACCTAAACGCGACGCTGGAGCGTCGCGACTTGCTCCCACGCTGGAGCGTGGGAGCCAGGAAGAAATTGGTCAGAAGCCTTCTCACCAATTGCACTTCTCTCGCGTTTCCAGGCCAACGCGTGGGAACGAGAGAGGGATCTGAAGTTGCTGGAGGCGTTATATAAGTGAACGCCAGATACAAGCAGACTGAGATAGGCTATATCCCTGAGGATTGGTTGATCGTTGAGCTTGGCAAGCTTTCAGAGTTCATCACGAGCGGCTCCCGTGGTTGGGCTCGTTACTACTCTGACCATGGTTCGTTGTTTATTCAGAGTCAAAATGTGCGAGACGGGTGGCTCGACCTCAAAGAGAGCCAATTTGTAACCCCTCCACAAGGATCTGAGGGTAGCCGCACGCGAGTGAAGCACAGTGATATCCTGATTACGATCACTGGTAACAGCGTGGGAAATATTGCATTGGTAGAGCGTGAACTCGGTGAAGCTTATATCAGCCAGCACGTTGGACTCGTACGTCTACGAGAACCATCTAGCGGAAGATATATATGCAGGTTTCTCTCGCCTGGTTCGCCAGGTAACGGGCAAATATTTGCAAGTCAGTCTGGGCAAAGCAAGCCAGGCTTAAACCTTATAAATCTGAAAGAGTTGCAGATAGCTCTCCCCGCTCTACACGAACAATGCGCCATCGCCTCGGCACTGTCGGATGTGGATGCCCTGCTCGCCAAGCTCGATGCACTCATCGCCAAGAAACGCGACCTCAAACAGGCCGCCATGCAGCAACTCCTCACCGGCCAGACCCGCTTGCCGGGATGCAGCAGTACGTGGGAGTCGAAGCAATTAGGAGGTGTGGCCGAGATTACGATGGGGCAGTCACCGAGCTCATCGAACTACAATTCGAAAGGCTTGGGGCTTCCGCTGGTTCAGGGTAATGCTGATATTTCCAATCGGGAAACAATCAGGCGTATCTTCACAACCGAGATAACCAAGCTCGGTAGGCTTGGCGATATTCTGATGTCGGTTCGCGCACCAGTGGGCGAGATTTCTCGCGCAGCTTTCGACGTTTGCCTAGGAAGAGGAGTGTGCGCGATCCACTACCCCAACGATTTCATGTATCACTACCTTATATTCCTTGAACCAACCTGGGGGCGACTTTCAAAGGGCTCTACTTTCGACTCAGTAAATTCAACTGATGTAAGAGCGCTTACAGTCACATTGCCGAAGGACGTTGGCGAACAAACCGCCATCGCCACCATCCTCTCCGACATGGACGCCGAGATCACCGCCCTTGAAGCCCGCCGCGACAAGACCCGCGACCTCAAGCAGGGCATGATGCAGGAACTGCTGACCGGGAGGATTCGCCTGGTCTGAGCCGTAGCCGGGCCTGTCCGAGACCAGTTGCGGGTGCTACCCTGAGTGCTGTTGCTGGCTTCGGAGGCTGACATGACACGCATCGTCCTGGCGCAAACCACCGCGAGCGTCTCTGAGTTGAAGAGGAACCCCATGGGCACCGTCGCGGCCGGCGACGTTTTTCCGGTGGCCATCCTCAACCGCAACGAACCGGCGTTTTACTGCGTGCCCGCTGAGGCGTGGGAGGCGCTGATGGAACGCATAGACGACCTGGAACTGAATGCCCTGACAAACACCCGCCTGAACGACGGCCAGGCGATCCTCAAGGTGTCTTTGGATGACCTATGAACTGGGGTTTCTCCCGGATGCACTAAGCGAATGGCGTAAGCTCGATCCGTCGGCGCCTACAGTATTCAGGAAAGAGTGGATTCAAGAATCTTGACGTGAGTGATGAAATAACCGACAAGCGAGAGTTGCACACTATGATTACCAGCGTCAACTTAAGCAAGGAAGCAGAATTTGCCGTGCGTTGTTTTATTGGTCGGATCGCGGCTGAGTTTGACGTGACCGACGCCTTTCTTTTCGGCAGTCGTGCACGCCGGACCCATCGCGAGGACAGCGACGTCGATCTCGCGGTTGTGCTTCATGGCGCTCCGGGGAATCGGGTAGATCAGGCTCTGAAGATGGCGGACATTGCATTCGACGTGCTGTTGGATACGGGCATCGTGATCGAGGCCATCCCGTTCTGGGAGGACGAGTGGGCGCATCCCGAGCAGTTCAGCAACCCGGCCCTGATCGAGAACATCCATCGAGAAGGGGTCCGCCTGTGACGCCGGACGACTATCTCGCCAAGGCGCATCGCGCCCTGGCGTCCGCGCGTCTGTTGTTGGCTGACGGTGATCGGGAGGGTGCCTGCAATCGCGCTTATTACGCAATGTTCGACGCCGCTCATGCGGCCCTGCTGCATCACCAATCTCCGGTGAATCCGGCCGAAACCCGCACTCACAGCGGACTGATCGCCGCCTTTGGCAAGCATCTGGTGAAGTCCGGTACGATTGCGGCCGCCCTCGGCCGATCGCTCAATCATATCGAGCGTATTCGCTTACTCGCGGACTACACCGGCGAGCCGGTCGAGTCGGAACGGGCGTCTTGGGTTGTGGAACAGGCCGCGTCATTTGTGCATGCGATCATGCAGTACAAGACAGCCACCAGCGCCACCTCGCCCGATCAGGATCGGAGCATCCCATGAGCAACGTCGGCCAAGTCGAGAAGAACACCCAAGCACGCGTCGTTACACTGTTTTGCGACCGCTTGGGGTATGACTATCTGGGCGACTGGAGCAACCGACCGGCAAACGCCAACATCGAGCCAGAAATCCTCACCGCCTGGCTCAAGAAGCAAGGCGTGAGCCAGACCCTCATCAAACGGGCGCTGCATGAACTGAACCGCGTGGCGTCGGATACCAGCAAGTGCCTCTACGACCGCAACCGGGCAGTCTATGAACTGCTGCGCTATGGGGTGAAGGTCCAGCCGGGGGCGGGCGAGAACAAGGTCACGGTCTGGCTGATCGACTGGAAAGACCCGCAGAACAATCATTTCGCTATTGCCGAGGAGGTGACGGTGAAGGGCGCGGATGCCAAGGCAAGCACCAAGCGGCCGGACATCGTGCTCTATATCAACGGCATTGCGGTGGCCATCCTGGAGTTGAAGCGCTCCACGGTCTCGCTGGCCGAGGGTATCCGCCAGAACCTGGACAACCAGCAGAAGCAGTTCATCAAGCCCTTCTTCTCGACCATGCAGTGGGTGATGGCAGGGAGCGACAGTGAGGGGATGCGCTACGGCACGGTCGAGACGCCGGAGACCTATTACCTGCGGTGGGTAGAGGACACCGGCCTCTGGGCGGCCGAGCCGAACGGGCTGGACCGGCACCTGTTGCAGGTCTGCACCAAGGCGCGGCTGCTGGAGTTGATGCACGACTTTGTGGTATTCGACGCGGGCATCAAGAAGCTGTGCCGCCAGAACCAGTTCTTCGGCGTCAAGGAGGCCCAGGAGTTCATCCGGCGGCGCGAGGGCGGGATCATCTGGCACACCCAGGGCAGCGGCAAGTCGCTGACCATGGTCTGGTTGGCCAAGTGGATATTGGAGAACTGCCCCGGCGCTCGGGTGCTCATCATCACGGACCGCACCGAACTGGACGAACAGATCGAGAAGGTGTTCAAGGGTGTCAATGAGTCCATTTATCGCACGACCAGCGGAGCGGACCTGATCGATACGCTGAACGGCACCGAGGAACCCCTGATCTGCTCGCTGGTGCACAAGTTTGGTCGGCAAGGAAACGATGAGGCACCGGGCGAGGACGGGGCCAAGGCGTTCATCGAGGCCATCCGGAAGGTACCGGCCAACTTCAAGGCCAAGGGCGACATCCATGTGTTCGTGGATGAATGCCACCGTACCCAGTCCGGCGACCTGCACCAGGCGATGAAGGCGCTGCTGCCCAATGCTCTGTTCATTGGCTTCACCGGCACCCCGCTGCTCAAGTCCGACAAGGCGCGTAGCATCGAGGTCTTCGGCCGCTACATCCACACCTACAAATTCGATCAGGCGGTCCGCGAGGGCGTGGTACTGGACCTGCGCTACGAGGCGCGGGACATCGATCAGACCCTGACCAACAAAGGCAAGATCGACCAGTGGTTCGAGACCAAGACCCAAGGCCTGAACGACCTGGCCAAGGCGCAACTCAAGCAGAAGTGGGGGACCATGCAGCGGGTGCTGTCCAGTCGGGGCCGACTGGAACAGATCGTCGCCGATATCCTGCTCGATATGAATACCAAGCCCCGGCTGATGGACGGCCATGGCAATGCCATGCTGGTGGCGGGCAGCATCTACGAGGCATGTAAGTTCTACGAACTGTTCGCGCGTTCGGAACTCAATGGCCGGTGCGCCATCATCACGAGCTATGCACCGACCGTCGCCGACAGCAAGGGCGAGACGACCGGTACCGGCGAGACGGACAACTTGTTCAAGTACCAGGTCTATCAGCAGATGCTGGCGGACTGGTTCAACGAGCCGCCCGAGGCCGCCATCAAGAAAGCGGAGCGGTTCGAGCGGGAGGCAAAAAAGCAATTCATTGATGCCCCGAGCCAGATGAAGCTGCTGATCGTCGTGGACAAGTTGCTCACCGGCTTCGATGCTCCCGCGGCAACCTATCTTTATATCGATAAACAGATGCAGGACCACGGCCTGTTCCAGGCCATCTGCCGGGTCAACCGGCTGGACGGCATGAGCAAGGATTATGGCTACATCATCGACTACAAGGACCTGTTCAAGCGTCTGGAAGGGGCGGTCGAAGACTACACCAGCGGCGCCTTCGATGCCTATGACAAGGCCGACGTGCAGGGCTTGCTGAAGGATCGGCTGGCCGAGGCGCGCGAGGACCTGGAAGAGGCCCGCGAGGCGGTCAAGGCCCTGTGTGAGCCGGTGGAGGCACCGCGCGAAGAACTGGATTACTTCCATTGGTTCTGCGCCAAGGAGTCGGGCAATGCCGGGCAACTCAAGGACAACGAACCCAAACGGGTGAAGCTCTACAAGTTCGTGGGCACCTTGCTGCGCAGTTATGCAAGCATCGCCAACGAGCTCGCCGCGGCCGGTTACAGAATCGATGAGATCGAGCAGATCAAAGATGAGGTGGATCATTTCGCCAAGGTCAGCGCGACGGTCAAGCGCAACAGTGGCGACTACATCGATCTGAAGGCGTTCGAGCCGGCCATGCGGCACCTGATCGACACCTACATCCGCGCGCAGGAGAGCGAGACAATCTCCGATTTCGACGACCTGAGCCTGATCGCGTTGATCTGCGAGCGCGGCCCCGAGGCGGTGGATGCGCTACCCAAGGGTCTCCGCAAGAGCGAGGGCGCGGTGGCGGAGACCATCGAGAATAACGTCCGCCGGATCATCGTCAACGAGACCCCGGTCGACCCGGCCTACTATGAGAAGATGTCCAAGCTCCTGGATGCCCTGATCGAGCAGCGGCGCAAGGGGATGCTGACCTACAAGGACTACCTGGAAAAAATCGCCAAGCTGACCAGGGATGCGACGCTGTCGGGTGGTGGTCCGGGCGGCTATCCTCCGAACGTGAAGACCGCGGCCCAACGGGCGCTCTACAACAATCTGGGCCAGGACGAGGGGCTCGCTCTGGCGGTGGACGCGGCGATCGAGGCCAGCCGCATGGATGGCTGGCACGACAGCACCATGAAGGCCAAGCGGGTGCGGTTGGCAATCCGCACGGCGCTCCAGCAGGCCCATGCGGCGGCGCAGGCCCCGGGCGGTCTCGATGATGGCGACGGTCGCGACAGCTACGCGATCGAGGCCGAAGCGACGCGCCTACTCGAACGCCCCGGCACCGACGCGGCGCAGCGGGAGGCCATCCTGGTGCGCTGGTACCGCGAGCAACTCAAGGCGCTGGTCCCGCCGCTGCTGGATACGTGGCAGTCGGCCCTGGGGGTGCAGGTCGCCGACTGGGGCATCAAGCGCATGAAGACCCGCTGGGGGAGCTGCAACCCGGCCACGCGCCGCGTCTGGTTCAATCTGGAACTGGCCAAGAAGCCGGTGCAGTGTCTGGAGTACATCGTGGCCCATGAGCTGACTCACCTGGTGGAGCGACACCATGATGAGCGATTCACGGCCCTGCTGGACAGCCTGATGCCGCAATGGCCGCACTATCGAGACTTGCTCAACAGCCTGCCGCTGGCCCATGAGGAGTGGCGGGACTGACAGGTCGCGCCCCCCCGCCGCGGTCATGCGCATGGACGCCTAGGGTCGGGTACCGACAGCAGTTCCAATCGAGACACTGACGTGAAACCGCCTAACCGCTCATCGCCCGGCGCAGCCAGAGTTCCAGAATCAACAGCGGCCACACCTGATAAACAGAGAAGCAGCCGGGTCGCGCCTGATGTTCCACCAGCCCGCGCAACGCCGCGACATCGAGCAGGCCGCCGAGTCGACTGGACGGTGCGAGCAGCAGGTCGCGGGCCAGATCCAGCGTCGCCTCCTTCGACCAGGCGCTCGACGGCAATCCAAATCCCATCTTGCGCCGATGCATCCACTCCGCCGGCAGGTAGCGGATCGCCAGATCCTTGAGGATGCGTTTGGTTTCAGCCGGCGGCCGCCAGCAGGCGGACAGCGGCATCCCCTGCGCCAGCGCGGCGACGTCGCGATCGAGCAGTGGGCAGCGGACTTCCAGTGAAACCTGCATGCTCATGCGGTCGACCTTGGGCAGGACCGCCCCCGGCAAATAGGTCTCGGCGTCCAGGGCGCGCATCCGATGCATCAGCGGCGGGCCGGGATCATTGAGCAGCACTCGCCAGTCCGCCAGGGAGTGCGCGACGGCGGCGGGCAGCCCACCGGTGAGTGCGCCGACCTGCTCGGGCTGAAAGATCAGCCACCGCGGGGACAGGTAGCCGTCCGCCGGGGTGGCGGCGCGCCGGTTGCGCACTGCGCGCACCAGCCGCTGGACGCGACTGCCCTGCTCCATCAGCGTGTCGCGATAGCGTCCATAGCCGCCAAACAGTTCGTCGCCGCCGTCCCCGGAGAGCGCCACGGTGACCTGCGCGCGGGTGAAGCGCGACAGCAGGTAGGTCGGCAGACAGGAGGAATCCCCATTGGGTTCATCCAGCCGGTCGGCGATCTCATGAACGAGTTGCAATGCATCCGGGCTCAGGATCTCCTCGTGGTGATCGGTTCCGAGGTGCTGCGCCACGTCCCTGGCATACCGGTGCTCGGTCTCGGTGGTCCCGCCGAAGCCGATGGAGAAGGTGCTCAAGGGCCGACCCAGCTCTTGCGTGACCATCGCGGCCACCAACGCCGAATCCACACCGCCGGAGAGAAAGGCCCCCAGCGGCACGTCGCTCATCAGCCGTTTGCGCACCGCCTCCCGGACCCGTAAGCGCAGTTCTTCCTCGCGCTCGGCATAGGACGGTCCGCCCGCACCCCGCGGCTCGGTGGGTGTGAAACTGAAGTAGCGTTGCGGCTCGCGCACCCGAATGGTCCCGCCATCGGTGTCCACCACCAGGGTGGAACCAGGCAGGAGCTTGCGCACCGAGCGGTAGATGCTGAAGGGCGCGGGGACGTACTGGAGCAACAGATAATAAGCCAACGCGTCCTGATCGATGGTCGCGTCGAACCCCGGCATCCGGGTAAGCGCCTGCAACTCGGAAGCGAAGGCGAACCAGCCTGGCCCCTGGGCATAATACAGAGGCTTCTTGCCGAAGGGGTCACGGGCCAGCAGCAGACGGCGGCTCGCGCGATGCCAGACACCGAAAGCAAACATGCCATCAAGCTGTGTCACCCGGGCAGGGTCGAAGGTCTCGAAGAGGTGCGGAATGACCTCGGTATCGGTATGCGAGTGGAAGCAGTGACCCTGAGCGACCAGGTCGTCACGCAACCCCTCGTAGTTGTAGATCTCGCCGTTGAAGGTGACCTGCACCGATCCGTCCGCGTTGCCCATCGGCTGACGCCCCTCGGCGGAGAGGTCGATGATGGACAGCCGCCGATGGGCCAAGGCGCAACCGCCGTCCGGGTCGACCCAGACCCCCGCGGCGTCCGGCCCCCGATGCACCATGGAATCGCGCACATCGGTCACGATGCGACGCAACGCATCGGCATCGAAGCCCCCGGATTCGGTCAAAATACCTGCTATGCCGCACATGCCGTCACCGCATCTCCACGTGTTGTCTTGAGCGCCGGGTCGCCGCGAGTGAGGCGACTTCCGTCAAACGCGCATGGTAACGGGATTTCGGGGCCGGTGTATCGGGCTGCCGCGGATCACCGGGCAAACCCATAGGTCTCCAGGGTCGCCGCGACCATCCGCTCCAGACCGAACCGTTCCGCCACGAACGCGGGACCGGCGCTGCCGAACCGCCGCCGCAATCCCGGATCGTCCAACAGTGACAACAGCGCGGCGGCGAGCGCGGCCGTATTCGGCTGTTCGACAAACAGACCGGTGACACCATGCAGCAGGGCCTCCCGAGCACCGCCGCCCCCGCATACCACCGCGGGTGTACCGACCGCCTGCGCCTCGATGACGACATTGGGCGTTCCTTCCCAGCGGGACGCCAGCAACAGCACGTCGAACGCGGACAATGCCAGGATGCTCTCTTTGGTCGGCGGGACCAGGCGCACGCGGTCCCCGAGGCCGGCCTGGGCGAGCTTGGCCTCCAGGTCGGACTGCAAGGGACCGGCCCCGAACAAGAGTCCGCGGATGTCGTCGCGCTCGGAAGTCAGACGGATCAGGGTGTCGACCCAGAGTGCGGGGCGCTTCTCTGCCGAGAGGCGGAACATCCCACCGACCAGCCTGGCCTGCTCGGGGATCCCGTAGCGCTGCCTGAACTCGGCGATCCGATCCGGCGCGGCGCGGGTCACCCCATCGCTGTCGAGCCCGTTGTAAATGATCTGGAAGCGGGCGTCATCAAGCCCGAGCCAGGCCCCATAGTCGGCCGCCCCGCCATGACTGTTGTTGACATAGACCGTTTCCGGACGAGTCGCCATGGCCCGGTACGCGGGCCGCATGAATGGCTGCAGGATGTACGGAAAATGGACCGGACTGACATTGCGACCAGACAGCAGCACCCGCGGCACCCCGGCCATGAGTGCCGCCAGACCCGCACACACACAACTGTGGTCCAGCCAGGCGTGAACAACGGCTGGACGCAGCTCACGGAAGGTGATGTAGAGGTTCGCGACCTCTTGTGCGATCTCGGGCGGAAATTTGTGCAGCAGGGGCCGAAGTTGTTGCGTCAAACGCGCGACCGGCTGGGACTCGTGGCGATCCCAGGCGTCCAGATGACTCATCGGCCCCTGCACTTCCTGGACGTCCGCCCCGGCGGTGACAAGTTGTTCGAAAAAGAAATCATTCCCAGGCGGCGAAAACAGGTGGGAAACGAGCACGGTCACGTCCGCATCTCCGCTGCGGCACAGGCCGAGAACGGTATTCACAATCTGGCGCTCGGCACCGCCCGCGACCAAAGTCGGGCATGCCATGACGATACGGCCAGGGACGGGCGCATCCGGGGCCGGCAGTAAGTAATGCGTTGAGTCCAGCAACCGCGTCAACCGATAACGGGCGATCCCTTCCAGCAAGGCCGCTCGGCCCGGCATGACCGCGCCCACCCGGGACAGCACAATCAAGCCCAACGACCAGAGTTTGCTGAGAACCTTGTACATCGCCATGAACAGGAGCGACCGGGAACTCCAGCGGTCGAGATCCCAGAACACCATACTCCTGACGCCGCCACGCAACGCGGTGCGGATCATCCGCGCCGTGATGCTGTCACGACCGCCGATATAGACGATTCGCCGCGCCATCCGCGGCGGCAGACACCACGAAAACTCCGCGGGCAAGAACGCGCCGACCTGCTCCGCTGACAGACCAGGGTCCGTCGGAGGCGCAACGAGAACGCTCAAAACCCCTGGTTTCGCCAAGAGGGCTTGCAGTTGCGCCGTTGGCAACGAAAACGGGATCGCCAGCGTCAGATCACCTTCGCCATGCGCCGCACACCAGGATAGGGCGGCGGCGATGCGTGGATCGACCGGTGCTTCACCCCGGACCGCTTCGGCAGCGGCCACTTCAGTACGTGATTTAAATGGCAGGATCTTTCCCCTTGTTGACGACATCGCCGCGGCGCACTTGCCTCGCACGGCGGCGGGAAGGATAATCAAGGTCCTGATGCCGCTGTTGGTCGATAGCAATGCGCGCGTGAGTGAATCAGCCGCGAACCTAAAGCCTGTCGATACGGATCAACCCTGGCGCAAACGGCAACGAGAAAGCGTACCATAGAATAGGGCGGATGTCATCGCTCCTGCCCGGTTCAACAGCAATCCCGGATGTTCAAACGGAATAATGTGAAAAAGTCTTCGGGACTGCTCTACTGGATCGCCTGGCTTGTCGTTGTATCGGCCATCGGACTGGAGCTTGCCGCACCCGACAAATTAGCCACCATCGCTCCTGCATCCATCGGCAACGATCAGGGATTCGCCTATACGCTTCGTCTTCGCTCCGATTCCGCGATGCCGCTTTTTGTTCTCGCGCCAGGCGATGATTTAGAGGCGCCACATCGGTCTCTCTTGGAACTATTCGAAGACGGCCGTCCGCTACGCGAGGCACACGCCCGGCACGAAGAGATCAGAGCCATCGGCCGTGGCCGCTACTCCCACTGGCATAACATTCTCCTGTTCTCCTCAAGCGATGGAACAGCACCGCCGGCCGGCACTCGTATCTATAGCTATCGCGTACCACAAAGCATCGCACCCTGGCTCCAGGGACTCGCGATACTATGTACGGTTTTCATTCTCTTTCGCTCGCGCCGACGCGTATTTGCGGCTCTGGTCTCGCCTGAGTTAAACCGCCTCTTGGTCCTGCTGAGCATAGCCACGGCATTGACCGTAACCGCGTTGACGACACATTCAATGTGGGGTGCTTGGCAGCTGATCGACTTGCAACCCGACAGTTCCGTATACCTTGCACCAGCGGCGACAGCGTTGTTTTCAGGAGAATGGAGCCACCGCGCGCGGCCTTTTGTCTACCCGGCAATTGCCTTTGTTGCAATCTGGTCAGGCGGCACACTCGATCACCTGATTGCGTTGCACATTGGTGCATATCTGCTCGGTGCTCCGTTGATCTATGCGATCGTCCTGATGCCGGGACAGCTTGTGGCCCGCCCGCTCGATCACTCACGACCCGCATTCCATCGCTCGATAAGCCATCTGATTGCGGCCACTGCCGTTGTCGTCTATTTTTCGCTTTCCGCACTCTACCTGGCCTCGGTTTTCTACGTCGCACCGGAGATCTTCTCGTCCATTGCGGCACTCACGGCCTTATGGCTCTCCCTCAAGCTCATGCTCGACCGTGAACTGAAACCCGGAAACCTGGTGGCTTGCGCACTTGGCACGGGACTTTGCGCCGCGGCGATCGTCGGTATGAAGCCCGCGCTGCTGGCACTGGCCGGATTGTCATTGCTGTTGGCCGGTTGGGGATTGTGGCAACAGCGGACCCGGTTGCAACCGGTCATGTTGATCGTGACCTGCGGGGCCATGATCGCCTTACCAGCCGCCGTCGCCGTCGGGGATCGCTACCTGGCGCACCAATACCATGACGTATCAGCTCGTCTGTTTGGGCCAACGACGGTGTTTTGTAACAATGCGGATATCATCAGCCAGGCGCTGGAGACTCCGAGTTCCCGCGCCCGGCAACTGCTGGGCGACACGGCGGCGCGCGATGTGGCACAGTTCCTCAAGGATGTACAAGAGGATGAGAGCTGGCCGATCCTGGGATTCAACGGTGATCGGTGCATGTATACATTCGCAGTACGACGTATCGCTTTGGAGCGTCGCTACTTCGGCCCGACCAGCGACGACGTGGTGCGCACCTATCGTCAGTTGTTGATAGCAAGTATCGCTGATGCGCCTGGGCTGTACGCGCGACGGGTCGTGCGACAGTTCAAGCGCTTTCTGCTCGATCGGTCCGCGGGCGACTGTTATCGTCACGACCAGCACGCGTGGTTGCCGGGTACCTTTGCGCCCGACTTACCGCTGGTGCAGCGGTTGGTCGAAGAACGGGGCAGCGCAATCCGGGGGCACACGCTTCCTCATCCGTTTCCACTAGACACTCTATGCAACGATCTTGCCAAGCGGATGACCACTGCTCACACAACGCTGGTCGCGCTTGCGCTCATCGGGGCAATGCTCTGTTTTTTCCGACGTCGGACGATGCCTCGGCTACTGATGACGCTGGCCCGCGCAGCGCTGATCAGCGTCGCGTTCTGGCTGTCGACCGCACCGATTGTGGCCCTGGTTCACACCTTTGATATCGAACGCTATATCACCGTGACCTTCCCGCTCTATGTGGTCATGCTGGCATCGACCTTGTGCTTTTCTTTAACACTCTTCGTTTACGGACTCACTCGGGCAGTCGACTGGGGGGCACGGTCGACGGCCGGCATGGCGGCGATTCCACAAGCTACCGTCGGCGCTACCGCCGACATCGTGATCGGCGCTCAGACATCCGTCACGGTCTGCGGGGCACGCCGCGGCATGATGGGCAGGATATCCAACACGCGTGAGTCTATGCAGATACGATACTGAAATACCCAAGTCCGTCGGATCAATCTGGAGCAATGACGAACGCAATGGCAAACAATTACATGCGGATCGCAGTTATGGTTCCTTGTTACAACGAGGCGACCACGATCGCAGCCGTAGTACGGGACTTTCAGGCGGCGTTGCCGCAGGCGATTATTTACGTCTACGATAACAACTCGACCGACGACAGTGCGGCGCAGGCCCGGTCGGCAGGCGCGGCTGTTCGCCGGCAACCGCTGCAAGGCAAAGGACACGTCGTCCAGCGCATGTTTGCGGACGTCGAGGCCGACGTTTATGTCTTGGTCGACGGCGACGACACCTATGACGCCGGCGCCGCGCCTGGACTGATCGAATGCTTGCTGCAGGAGCGTTTGGACATGGTGAACGCGGCGCGGGCGACAACCTCAGGGGACGCCTATCGCACCGGACATCGCTTTGGCAACTGGATGCTGACGTCACTGGTCGGCGCGATGTTCGGACATCGCTTCAACGACATGCTGTCTGGTTACCGCGTCTTCAGCCGGCGATTCGTCAAGAGCTTCCCGGCGCTGGCACAAGGTTTTGAGATCGAGACCGAACTGACAGTACACGCCCTCGAGTTGAATCTTCCGGTGGCCGAGGTACAAACCGCTTACAAGGAGCGTCCGCCCGGTTCAACGAGTAAGCTGAATACCTTTTCAGACGGTACGCGAATTTTGCTTACGATCGCGCGTCTGTTGAAGGCCGAGCGCCCGTTTGGCTTCTTCGCCACGGTCGCCGGCGTTTTCGCGGCGATCGGTCTCACGCTGGCTGTCCCGCTGCTTCAAACCTATTGGGAGACCGGTTTGGTACCGCGCTTTCCGACCGCATTTCTGGTCGTTGGACTGATGGTGCTGTCGGCATTATCGCTCGCGAGCGGACTCATCCTGAATACCGTAACGCAAGGTCGACGGGAACTGAAGCGACTGGCCTACCTGCAGTTGAAGTCGGTCGGCTATGATGCCGGGTCAGGCGCGCATCCAGGCGCTTGGGACGCAGCGCGAGGTCATCTTGACACCGTCTGATTTTCGCGCTTTGGGGCGCTTTACGCTCGTCGGCACAACGGGTTTTTTGATCGATGCCGGGATATTGACCCTGCTTGCGCAGGGCTTGGATCTCAATATTTATATCGCTCGTCTCTTTTCGTTTGCCGGAGCCGTGCTGGCGACCTGGTCGCTGAATCGGGCCTTTGTGTTCACCGCTAAGGCAGCGGTACGATCTCGGGCCACGACCGCGACCGAACTGGCGCAGTATCTTCTCGTGCAAAGTGGTGGCGCGGTTGTGAATCTGGCCCTATTTGCAGGCCAGATTATGGTTTGGCCCATGCTGCGAGACTACCCCGTGGTACCGCTGGCGGTTGCCTCCGTGCTGGCGCTGCTCGTCAACTTCATCGGCATGCGGCTGTGGGTCTTCGGCGGAGTGAGAAAGCGCTCGGAATCGGCCTGAATCATTGCATCGTCGACCGCGCTTGTTGCGCCTGGGAGGTTCTTTGACAAACATCGCCTTAGTGAGCGGAGCCTCGGGTTTTATTGGCCCAAGTCTGTGCCGACGTCTCACAGCGGCCGGCTGGCAGGTCCGCGCGATCATGCGCCGACCCGTCCCGGGACCTTGGGATGAGTCGGTTTTGGTTGATCTCGGCCGGGAACCTTTGCCCCTGGAGACGCTCGCCGGCGTGGACTGCGTTTTCCACTTGGCAGGCAAGGCCCATGCGTTGGCGCAGGGACCCGGCGCCGACGAAGAATACCGACTGGCAAATTACCGGAGCACGCTGGATTTGCTCGCGGCGTCACGCGCTCAGGGGGTACGCGGGTTCGTCTACTTCAGCAGCGTCAAGGCCATCGGCGAAGGCGACAGCCCCGGCCGCGACCCTGGTTCCGTGTCAGCATCCATGTCCCCCTATGGACGCTCGAAACGGGCGGCCGAGGAAGCGGTGCTGGTCAGCGGCGCGGTGCCGCACCCGGTGGTCTTGCGCCCGTCCCTGGTCTACGGCCCGAACCCCAAGGGCTATCTGGATCTGATCATTCGGGCAGTGCGGGCCGGTTGGTTTCCGCCGCTGCCGGACTTGGGGAATGCGCGGTCCATGATCCATCGTGACGACCTCGTAGAGGCGGCAATGCGTTGCGCCATCGACCTCCGCGCACGGGGCCAAACTTATGTGGTCACCGATGGAACGCCGTATAGCACGCGGCAAGTCTATGAGTTCATTTTGGCGTCGCTGGGGCGCCCGGTACCGGGCTGGACACTTCCGCTAAGCCTTCTGCGCGTGGCGGCGCTGGGCGGGGATGTGCTGGGGCGGATGCGTGGCCGTCGTTTCGTCTTCGATTCCGATGTGCTCGACAAACTCATCGGGTCGGCGTTCTATGACGGCGGTCAAATTTGCCGGGAATTGGGGTTCAGGCCCCATCGGGGCCTTAGCGAAAGCATGACTGAGATCGTGGAATCCATCCGGTCTATTGCCTAGGCGATTTCTGTCAACGACTTTGACCGCATCCGGATCCGGGCGCGGCGACGGTGCTGTGGTCATGGAAGGCCGGCGACTGCCCGCTGTCGATGGCGCGCCCATGTTTGTCGATAGATCCGCTGGATCTGACGAAGAAAGACCGTGACGAAACCGGCTACAATTACCGACCCCGACTCTCCAACCGGCCCGGTAGTGCGTGCCGGCCGAGCGGTTGTCGGAGGTGCTGGATGACTGCGATCACGGCACCCCGCACCTTCTGATTGACTGATACCAGGTTGCCTGGGCTCAAGACGCTGCCCGCGCCGCCCGCTGAACTGGTCCCTTACCTGTAATGGAAAAAGTTTCCCCGGATGTCGACACGCGCAGGAGTCGCGCCTTGATGTGCTATTGGTTCCAGCGTTCGCGCTCGCGGGTGCTGGTCTTTCTGCATGACTTGCTGATGATCCCGGCGGCCTGGGCACTGACCTATTGGCTGCGCTTCAATCTCAGCACGGTACCGCCGGAATTCATCAACGAGGCGGTGCGGATGTTGCCGCTGGTCGTGCTGGTCCTGGTGCCGGTGTACTGGGCCTTTGGTCTGTACCGCGGGGTTTGGCGCTACGCGTCCATGCACGATCTGGTGCGCATCGCACTCGCCGTGCTGGTCGGGACGACGCTGCTGCTGTTCCTACTGTTCGTGCTGAACCGGATGGTCTATGTCCCGCGGTCGATGCCGGTCCTGTTCGTGATTTTTCAGTTCTTGTTGCTGGCGGGGCCGCGACTGCTGTACCGCTGGCTGAAGGATCGGCGCCTGGATTTCAGCGACGGCAAGCGGGTGCTGATCGTCGGCGCCGGGCGGGCCGGGGAGATGTTGGTGCGGGACCTGTTACGAGACCGCAACGTCGGTTATGTGCCGGTAGCCTTCGTGGACGACAAGCCGCGTCGACTGGGTGGCGTGGTGCATGGGGTACCGATTCGCGGGACCACCAGCGAGATTCCGGCGGTGGTCGAAGTCTACGGGATCGACGTGATCCTGCTGGCGACACCGAGCGCGTCGATGCGCGAAATGCGGCGTCTGGTCGATCTGTGTGAAGCGGCCGAGCGGCCATTCCGGACCGTGCCACAGATCCGGGAACTGATGGCCGGACAGGTGGCTGTCAACCATCTGCGGCCGGTCTCGATCGAGGATTTGCTCGGGCGCAACCCGGTGACCCTGGATTGGGACGGCATCCGCGCCGGACTGACGGGGCGGGTCGTGCTGGTCAGCGGGGCCGGGGGCTCGATCGGCTCGGAACTGTGCCGACAGCTCAAGCGTTGCAATCCGCAGCGGCTGATCTTGCTTGATCACAGCGAGTACAACCTCTACAGCATCGAGATGGACTTGCTCGACCGCCCCGATCCGCCGGTGCTGAGCCGGTACCTGGTCAACGTCACCAATGCCGCCGCGGTCGCGTTGGTGTTCGAGCGGACGCGCCCGGACATCGTCTTTCATGCGGCGGCCTATAAGCACGTGCCCTTGCTGGAGGACCAGGTCCAGGCGGCCTTGCACAATAATGTCATCGGCACGCAGATCATGGCCGCGGCGGCTGATACCTGGGGTTGCGAGCGTTTCGTGCTGATCTCGACCGACAAGGCAGTAAACCCGTCCAACGTCATGGGGGCCTGCAAGCGGTTTGCGGAGCTGATTTGCCGGGACATGAATCAGCGTTCCACCTGCCGGTTCATGACCGTGCGCTTCGGCAATGTGCTGGGCTCGGCGGGAAGCGTAGTGCCGCGGTTCCAGCAGCAGATCGAGCGGGGCGGACCAGTCACCGTGACCCACCCGGAGATCGAACGCTTCTTTATGACCATCCCGGAGGCCTGCCAGTTGATCATGCAGGCGGCGGTGATTGGTGTCGGCGGAGAGATCTTCGTACTCGACATGGGCGAGCCGGTGAAGATCCGTTATCTGGCCGAGCAAATGATCCGCCTGTCGGGCCGCGAACCGGGCCGTGATATTGCGATCAAATACATCGGTCTGCGCCCTGGCGAGAAGTTGTTCGAGGAGTTGTTCTACGCCTCGGAGGGCTTTGCCGATACGCCGCATCCACGCATCCATGTCGTCCGGCAGGACGCCGACCCCAGCCCGTCGATGTTGCAGGCGGCACTGGATGACCTGCGCGCGGCGCTCTTCACACGCGACGACGAACCCTGTCTGCGTGTACTCGCGCGCGTGGTGCCCGATTGGCAACCGCAGGATCAGCCGCTGATTGAGGGTCCGGCAGAGACAGCGGCACTACCTCTGGGCGAATAAGCGAGGGTTGCCCGCAACAGAGCCGGATCGAACTGATCGGTGACGACCGCGGCACCGATCGCGCGCAGCAGCACCAGACGCAGACGGCCGTCGAGAACCTTCTTGTCCACGGCCATCAGTTCCAGGAAACGCTCGGCCGAGAGGTCGGACGGCGGCGCGGTGGGGAGCCCCGCGCGGCCGATCAGGTCGCGCGTGCGTTGCAACGCCGCGGCGCTCAGCCAGCCCAGGCGCGCGGACAGGTCGGCGGCCATGCACATGCCGGCGCCGACCGCCTCGCCGTGGAGCCAGTTGCCGTAACCGGCGCCGGTCTCGATGGCATGGCCGAAGGTGTGGCCCAGATTCAGGAGCGCGCGCTCACCGGACTCCAGTTCATCCGCGGCCACCACCTCCGCCTTGTTCTCGCAGGAACGGCGAATCGCCTCCGCCAGGGTGTCCGGATCACGGTCGCGCAGTGCCGTGAGATGCGTGTCGAGCCAGTCGAAGAAGTCGGGGTCGCGGATCAGGCCGTACTTGATCACTTCCGCCAGGCCAGCCGAGAGTTCGCGGTCGGGCAAGGTGTTCAGCGTCGCGGTGTCCGCGATGACGGCCCGGGGCTGGTGGAAGGCCCCGATCATGTTCTTGCCCAGCGGGTGATTGATGCCCGTCTTGCCGCCGACCGACGAGTCGACCTGGGCGAGCAGGGTGGTTGGCACCTGGATGAAGGCGACCCCCCGTTGGTAGCTGGCGGCGGCGAAGCCGGTCATGTCACCGATCACGCCCCCACCCAAGGCAATCAAGGTACAGTCGCGGCTGAAGCGCTCGGCCAGCAGCGCGTCATACATGCGGTTCAGCTCGCCCTGAGTCTTGTAGACCTCGCCGTCGGGCAGGATCAGGGTGCTGACACGCAACCCGGTCAAGGCGGCGCACACGGACTCCAGATACAGCGGGGCGACTGTCTCGTTGGTGACGACCATGACCTGACCGCCCTGGATATGCGGGCGGTAGCAGTCGGGGTCGGCGATCAGCCCGGTACCGATGTCAATGGGATAGCTGCGCGCGCCGAGCGAGACGGTCAGTGTTGTCATGGTGGTTCGTTTGTCGTAACTGCCAACTCAGGGCGGCGGATTGCACGCGACTTAATGCGCTTTATCGGCTAAACCGCGTCTCCACCGAGGTTGGTGAAATCGCCGAGGCTCGACACACCATGAAAATTACGCATGTCGCGCTGGACGCGGTTTAGGTCTCTTCCGATTCGAGTCGGCGGCGGATCTCTTTGACGACCGAGGCGGTGCCGCGTTTCTCGGTGGAGACGACCAAGTCCGCGACCTGCCGATACAGGGGGTCGCGCTCTTCCATCAGTTCACGCAGCCGCTCCAGTGGATCGTCGATTTGCAGCAACGGTCGACCGCGGTCGCGGGAGGTCCGGCTGTGCTGTTGCTCCGGGGTGCAGTGCAGGTAGATCACCACGCCGCGCGCGGCCAGACTCTGCCGCGTATCGGCGTTGAGCACGGCACCGCCGCCGGTGGCAAGCACGATGCGCTCTTCCGCCACCAGATCCTCGATGACCTGGCGCTCGCGCGCACGGAACCCCTCCTCACCCTCGTATTCGAAGATGGTCGAGATGTCCACGCCGGTGCGCCGCTGGATCTCATGATCGCTGTCCTTGAAGGTGTAAGACAAGGATTCCGCGAGTTGTCGACCAACGGTACTTTTGCCGGCCCCCATGGGGCCCACGAGGAAAATGTTCTGCGCTCGTATCATCACTACACATATGCCAGATTTTGACCCGATGGGCAAGGCTTAAGCGCAATGCCGGGCATTTCAGGGAGCCTCACCGCGGCCGCCGCAGACTTTGCCGCCGTCCGTCCGGCCCGGAAGCGAGCGCTTTGAATATATGTCCAAGCAATATTGACGCCACACCCCGCGTCGCTACCTCGGCGGCTGCAACGATCACGACAGTGTTTATCGTCTGATCGTGACAATCGCCTTCAAGGCGATTGTCACGATCAATTACGCACCATGTCTCCCTTCAGGATTTTGGGGGTTACGAAGATCAGGAGTTCGGAATTGTCATCCCGGCGTGACTCCTGCTTGAAGAGCCGCCCAAGCACCGGGACATCGCCCAGCCAGGGGACCTGCTCCTTCTGGAAGGTCTTGGTGCGCTCGTAGACCCCGCCCAGGACCACGGTCTCGCCATTGTCCACCAGGACCGTGGTCTCGACCGAACGCGTGTCAATGGGGGGAACGCCGAGCACCGAGTTGGTGAAGTCGGGGTTATCCTTATTCACCTTCAAGTCCATGATGATACGATCATCCGGAGTAATCTGCGGCGTCACGTCGAGTTGCAGCAGAGCCTCCTTGAACGCGGTGGTGGTGGCACCGCCGCCGCCGCCCGCGTTTTCCTGATAGGGAATCTCCTGACCGACCTTGATCGTTGCCTGCTTGGCATCGGAGGTGATGACCCGGGGGCTGGAAATGATCTCGCCGCGGCCCTCGCGCTGCATGGCCGAGAGCTCCAACTGAAGCAGATAAGATCCAACCTTGCCGATCAGCAGGTTGATGGCACCGGACGGGTCGACGGCGGGCAGGTTGACCATCAAACCCTGAGTCCCGGAGTCCGCGCCCCCTGACTGGATCATGGAGTTGAAGGGTGTGCCTGTTTCAGTGCTTCGCCCGAATCTGCCGAGCTGGTTATTGCCGCTGCCCTCGAGCCCCCCTTCCAGACTCCCGCCGGTCAACATCTGAGTCCCGCCATTGGTGTAGCCGGTTACGTTACCCGCAGCGTCGCGAATCGGCCGCGGCCCCGCCCCTACGGAGCCGGTGACCCCAAAACGCACCCCCAGGTCACGCGAGAAGTCATTGTTGGCAATCACGATGCGCGATTCGATCATCACCTGACGCACGGGGATGTCGAGACGCCCCACGATGCGGCGGATGTCCTCCAGCTTGGCCGTGGTGTCTTGAACGAGGAGGGTGTTGGTGCGGGCGTCCACCGACACCTTGCCGCGCTCGGAGAGCATGTTGCTGCCCTCGGACTTGAGCATGGCGGAGAGTTCCGCGGCTTTGGCATAGTTGACCTGGATGAATTCCGACCGCAGCGGGGCGAGCTCCTCGATCTGCTTCTGCGACTCCAGTTCCAGCTTCTCCTGGGCCGCCAGCTCCTGGCTCGGTGCGACCATGATGACATTGCCGGTCTGCCGCATGCCCAGTCCCTTGGACTTGAGGATGATGTCCAGTGCCTGATCCCAGGGGACGTTCTTGAGCCGCAGCGTGATGTTGCCGCGCACCGTATCGCTCGCGACCAGATTGAGGCCGGTGAAATCGGCAAGCAACTGCAGGACCGCGCGGACTTCGATATCCTGGAAGTTCAGCGACAGCCGATCACCGGTGTAGACCACCTTCTGTTTCTCAAGCTGCTCTTTTTCCGCCGGCGTCAGGGAGCGAAACTCCAAGGTGAACAGGTCGTCGGTTTGATAGGCCAGATAGTCATAATCGGCCCCGGTTTGAATATCGATCAGGACGTTGCGGCCGTTCGGTTTAGCCTCCACCGCGACCACCGGGGTCGCGAAGTCGGTCACGTCCAAACGTCGGAACAAACGCTGTGGGAGCGTGCTGTCATAGATGTCGACGAAAACGTGTTTCGCCTGTTCACGCACGGCCACCCTTGTCTGCGCGCTGGGGAGTTTGATGATCACGCGCCCTTCGCCGCCGTCACCGCGCCGGAAATCAATGTCACGTACCGCACCGCCGCCCCCCGCGGAGCGCCCGGGTGAAGGCACCGAGCTGGCTGCCGTGCGCCGCGAACCGGCAGCCGGGCGCGGCGGCGCCGTATCCGGTACACCGGGCACCGCCGCGGCCGGCGGCGGGGGAGGCGCCAAATCACCACCCTGAGTGTTGATTTTCAGCGTGACCTTGTTGCCGTTGGCGCTGACCTCGTAGGGAACCGAGTCGTTCAGATTGACCACGACACGCGTGCGATTGCTGGCCTCGACCGCTACCAGACTGTGCACTGCGCCGACACCGATCGGGATGGCCTTGCGGTCGAGCTTACTGGTGACGCCTTCAAAGTCCAACGCGATGCGTGCCGGATTCTCGGTCGCGAACGTCTGGGGCGCGGTGACTGGTCCGGAGAAGTCCAGTTGAATCTCGACCCGATTGCCGGGGAGTGCGGCAAACTCAACAGTGCGCAGGTCGACCGCCAGCGCCGGAGCAGCGGTGATCATGGCCACCGTGACCAACAGCAGCCAGACCGGCCATCCGACCCGGCTAACCAGGCATGGTCGTCCATGGCGAGGCCGTGGGCACGCGTTCAGGGGACCTGGGCTGTTCATCGCGGCTTGCCCTCCAAGGGTTATTGGCTAAGCTGGACCGTCGCTTGGCGCTCACGCCATTCGCCGGGGCCTTCCGACACGATCTCGGTCAATTGGATCGCATCGTCGCTGATGTTGATAATCTGACCATTGTTCATCCCCAGGTAATTGCCGACGCGCACGCGGTGCAGGATGCCATTGGGTCCGCGGATCAGGCCCCACCGGGTCTGGTTCTGTTCCAAGGTGCCGACCATCCGCAAGGCGTCGAGCGCAAACCCCTCCAGTTCTTCCTTGCGTCGCAGCGGGTCCGGCGCGAGGCTGTTGCCCGGCGCGGTGGAGGGCTGATCACCGCCGCGCACGTCGACCACGAAGGGGTCTCGTCGATCGGCGGGCTCATAGACGAAGGTGTTGATCTGCTTGATGTCCGGAAGCGGCTCGATCGGACCCGGATCACGCGCCTTGACCTTCTGGACATAGTCCTCCAAATCACTCTTGTCCGCCCCGCCGCAACCCGCGAACAGCACCGACAATAGCACGGGAATGAGCTGCCGCAGAAGCCAGGTATGCCGGGACCCGCGGGAGCGGGCGTCGGCCGCGGTCGGGGGCACCGCAAGAACCCGCCGCGGAAAGTGCGCAGGCGCTGTCATTTGGTCGCCGCCTCATCCAGATACCGATAGGTTTTGACTTGGGCCTGCAGCAGCAGCTTGGCGTCCGCCGTCCCCCGCTCGCCCCCGGGATTGGAAATCTTCACGTCATGGATGGTCACGATGCGCGGCAGGGCGGCGAGACCACTGATAAAGCGGCCAAACTCGTGATAATGGCCGGTGACGCGGATGTTGATCGGCAGCTCCGCGTAGAAGTCCTTCGATTGCTCCCCCTCGGGTTGGAACAGCTCGAACTCCAACCCCGCCGCCAGCCCCGTCTGCGAGACATCGACCAGTAGCGCGGCAACCTCGGTCTTGTCCGGAAGTTGGCGCAGCATGGCGCCGAAGGATTCTTTCATCTCTTCGAGCTGCTGGCGATAGGCATCGAGATTGGCGGCCTTGCGTTGCTTGGTCTCGAAAGTCTGGCGCAGCTCCAGTTCCTTGGCGCGCTCCTGGTCCAGGCGCAGGAGCTGGTTCTGCGTGTCCAGATAGTAAACCGCCCCGCCGATGGCGATACAGCCGATCAGGATCACGAGCGCCTTGATCGCCGGCGGCCATTCGCCGATGTTGTTCAGATCGAGTTCGTTGAGTTCGCGCAGGTCCATGGAGGGATTCTGGTGAGTCGGTTGAGTCTTGCCTGGTTGGGTCCTGACGGGCGGATCGGCGGAGTCAGAACGTCACGATGGGCTCGCCGCGTCGCCAGCCGCGGCTCCCGGTTGTATCTGGTCGAACGACAAGCGGAAATGGCTGAGACCGGTGCCGGTCTTGTCCTTGTTCTCGATCAGCAGGAGGCGCGGGTTACCGATCCAGGCGGACCCCTCGACACTGCGCATGAAGGCGGAAACGCGCGCGTTCGATTGCGCCCGGCCCTCGAGCACGACACTGCGGCCGGTCTGCTCCATCCGGGTCAAAAAGACCCCTTCGGGCATGGCATTGACCAGTTCGTCAAACAGCCTGACGACCTCCGGGCGGCTCTGTTGCAGTTGCTGGATAATATTCATGCGCGCCAGGAGATTGGCCTTGGTCTCTTCCAGGGTCTGGATCTCTTTGATCTGGCGATTGAGTTGGCTGATCTGTTCGTCGAGGAATTGATTTCTCGCTTGTTGGGCGCTGATCAACGCCTCCACCTGAAAATGCACCGCCGCGGCAACGACCAGCGCCAGCCCCAGGCTCACCCCGCCAACGATGGCGAAATCGCGGCGGCGGCGGCGCCGTTCGGCCTCGCGCCAGGGAAGTAGATTGATACGCGCCATCAGTCGAATCCTCGCAGGGCCAAACCGACGGCAACCATCATGCCGGGCGCCTCACGCATGAGTTCCTGTGCCTTGATCCGGGGCGACAGTGACATTTGGGTGAAGGGGTTGGCGACGATGGTCGGAAGACCCAGTCGCTCCTCGACCAGTTCATCGATCTTGCGGATGCCGGCGGCCCCGCCGGCCAGGATAATCTGATCGACCCGGCTGAACGTGGTGCCCGAGTAAAAGAACTGGAGCGCCCGACCGATTTGCTGCGCCAAGGCCTCTTTGAACGGACCCAAGACCTCCGTGTCGTAATTCTCGGCGACGTCGCCGTCGAGGATCTTCTGGGTGGCCTGATCGCGCGGCAGGCCGTAGCGGCGCTGCACCTCGTCGGTCAACTGTTGACCGCCGAAGTTCTGCTCGCGGGTGTAGACGACTTGGCCATCGTGGAGAACATGCAGTGTGGTGGTCGAGGCGCCCACGTCGGCGATGGCGACCGTCTGTTCAGCGCGTTCGTCGCCATGCTCACCCATGATCAGGGCGCAGGCGTTCTCGATGGCGTAAGCCTCCACATCGACGACGGCGGCGATCAGACCCGCGGTTTCGAGAGCGCTCACGCGGTCGTCCACATTCTCCCGGCGGGAGGCGGCGAGCAGGACGTCGACCATGTCCGCACTCGCCTGCGAACGCCCCAGGACGTCGAAATCGATGTTGACCTCTTCCAGGGGGTAGGGAATGTACTGATCGGCCTCCAACTGAATCTGTGTTTCCATCTCCGCGTCGGACAGCGCGGCGGACATCGAAATCACCTTGGTGATGACGGCTGAGCCCGAGACCGCGACCGCGGCCCGCTTGGTCTTGGTGCCGGAGCGCATCACGGCGCGCTGGATGCACTGGCCGACCGCGTCGGCGTCGGCGATCTTTTTTTCCACCACCGCGTTGTTCGGCAGTGGCTCGATGGCGAAGGTCTCGACACGGTACAGGGCCGTGGTCGACCCGACGCTGTGCGACAGCTCGATCAGCTTGATCGCGGTCGAGCTGATGTCGATGCCCAGCAGGGCCTTGCTCTTAGGTCGGAGACCGAACATGGGATTCTCTGTTAAGCTGGCGGTGCGCGCGTAAAGCCTACATCAGAATGACGGGATTTCCTGCGAAATATATCAAACCGCGCCGTCGCGGTGTCGCCGCCGCGCGCGGCGGGTCGGCGCCTTCGGGTCAATGGCGGCGCGGTGAGCCCAGTCTGAGTCAGTCGAGGTGCGGGATGGCGGGACGAGACCGATCGCAAGCGTCGCGTGAGCGGATGGCCTACGAGGCCGCCCGCATCATGGTCGAACAGGGGGAGTCGGACTTCGATCGGGCACGGCGCAAAGCCGCCGAGCGCACCGGCGTGATCGATCGCCGCGGTTGGCCGACCAAGGAGGCGATTCAAAATGCGCTCCTGACCCAACGCAGACTTTTTCAGGGCGATGCTCATGCGCGTGATGTCCTGCGGTTGCGCTGCGACGCGCTCCAGGCGATGCGTACCTTCCGCTCCTTCAGTCCGCGCCTCGTTGGTCCAGTCTTGCGGGGATCCGGCCAAGTGGACGCGGGGGTGCAACTCTGTCTGCACGCGGACTGTTCGGAGGACGTGATGTTCGCGCTCATGGAGCAGCGCATTCCCTGGCAGCAGCACGAACATCTGTTTCGTTACGGTGGGGGCGAGCGCCGCGCCCACCCGGTGTTTCGGTTCGTGGCCGGAACCACGCCGATCGAGCTGATTGTGCTGCCGCGCGCCGCGCAACGCAACCCGCCGCTCGACCCGGTGACCGAGCGCCCCGAGCGGGGGGCCGACATCGCGGAATTGGAGCGCTTGCTCAGCACAGGCGACGGCGACGCGCCAAGCCAATCGACAAGATTAACAGAACTCATAAAATGAATAGAGTTTCGGATGCAATGATCAACCGCCATCGCATAATTTCAACCACACTGATTACCACCGGAGTGACCTATGTCTAAAGCCCCCATGCGCGTTGCCGTTTCCGGCGCCGCCGGCCAGATCGCCTACAGCCTGCTGTTTCGCATCGCCTCCGGCGAAATGCTCGGCAAAGACCAGCCGGTCATCCTGCAATTGCTTGACTTGCCGCAGGCGCAGCAGGCCGCGCAAGGCGTGATGATGGAGTTGGACGACTGCGCCTTCCCGCTGCTGGCCGGCATGACGGCCACCGATGACCCCAATGTGGCCTTCAAGGACGCCGACATCTGCCTGCTGGTGGGGGCCCGGCCGCGCACCAAAGGCATGGAGCGCGCCGATCTGCTCAGCGCCAACGGCGCCATTTTCACCGTGCAGGGCAAGGCAATTGCGGAACACGCCAAGGACGACGTGCGGGTGCTAGTGGTCGGAAATCCCTGCAATACCAATGCATTGATCGCCGCTTCGGCGGCCAAGAAGGTCGGCCGCACCAACCCCGACAACTACCATGCCATGCTGCGCCTGGACCACAACCGCGCCCTGTCGCAGCTCGCCGCCAAGATCGGCCGCGATGTGTCGTCCCTGAAGCAACTGGTGGTGTGGGGCAATCATTCCCCGACGATGTTTGCCGACTACCGCTTCACCACGTCCAACGGCGAGAGCGTCAAAGACCTGATCAACGATCAGGCCTGGTATAACGACGTCTTCCTGCCGACCGTCGGCAAGCGCGGCGCCGCCATCATCGAAGCCCGCGGCCTGTCCTCCGCCGCGTCCGCGGCGAATGCCGCCATCGACCACGTGCACGATTGGGTCCTCGGCGCTGATGGCTGGGTCACCATGGGCATTCCGTCGCATGGAGCTTACGGCATTCCGGCGGGGATCGTGTTCGGCCAACCCTGCGAATGCAAGGGCGGCGCCTTCAAGCTCATTGAAGGTCTGGAAATCGACGCCTACAGTCGCGAGAAGATCAATATCACGCTCAAGGAACTGACCGACGAGGCAGAAGCAATCAAGCATATGCTGTAGCGGCGGGCCACCACCGATCGGCTGGGGCAAGGAAAGCCCCAGGCGCAGCGTTACATGCGAGGCTCTGTCGGCCCGTCGCTCTTGATTGAGGAAAACGGCGCAGGTGGCGGGTTCATTGAGCGGACATGCGAAACTGGAGATGCCAGATCGACTCACATCTCCCATGAATTTGTCTGCAGTGACCGCCTGAAGCGCGCGAGTGCGCGCCGCGGGAGAATCAGCGCGCGTACTTGCGGCGGAATTTGTCGACGCGACCAGCGGTATCGACGATCTTCTGCTTGCCGGTATAAAACGGATGGCAGGCGGAACAAACTTCGACGTGCATGTCTTTACCCAACGTGGAGCGGGTCGAGAACTCGTTGCCGCAACTGCAAGCGACCTTGACGTCGGCGTATTTCGGGTGGATTCCTTCTTTCATGATGCCCTTTTGCGCCCAGTGCGGGCTCACTTAAACTCTAGGAAACGCGGCACGATATCATCGTTAGCCGCTAACCGCAACTGGGGTTTCGCAAGTAGGGGCGGGTGTCAAACCCGCCCTTGAGATCCGGTGATCGCGCTGGACACCTACAGAAAGCGTGACACCAGGTCGTCGCCGAAGTCCCGGCCGAGTGCGGTCGGCTCCAGGCGATCACCGGTCATCCGCAGTAGTCCGTCCGCGACGGCGGCGGCCACGATCGGCGCGATCCGCGACCAGGGCAGCCCGGTGGTGGACGCGAACAATCCCCGTTCGAATCCCTGGGTGAGACGGAAGGCATTGAGCGCGAACTCGCTGATCCGGTCCTCATGACTGAGTTGCCGCCTGCTGCTGATCAGGTCATCCGGGGCGGCGGCGAGGTAGGCCCGCGGGTGGCGGCGCTTGGCGGTGCGGCAGATGCGACCCGCGGCGGCGTCGGTCAGCTTGCCGTGGGCACCGGCGCCGATCCCGAGATAGTCGCCGAAACGCCAATAGTTCAGGTTGTGCCGACAGGCCCGCCCCGGCCGGGCATGGGCCGAGACCTCATAGTGCCGGTACCCGGCCTCGTGCAGCCGTTCACGCCCGGCCGCGGCGAAATCCGCGGCCAGGTCCGCGTCCGGAAGCACCGGCGGCGCGGCCTGCATGGGGGTGTTGGGCTCCAGTGTGAGCTGGTAATAGGACACCTGCTCCGGACCCAGTGCCAACACCGCATCCAGATCCGCTCGCGCCGCGGTCGGGGTCTGGTCCGGCAGCGCGAACATCAGATCCAGATTCAGGTTGTCGAAACCGGCGGCGCGGGCCGCATCAACCGCTGCACGCGCGGCGGCCGGGTCATGGATGCGGCCGAGCCGGGCCAGCATGGCTCCATCCAGGCTCTGGACCCCGATCGAGAGCCGGTTCACACCCGCGCGGCGATACGCGGCGAAGCGCGCGGCATCCGCGGCGCCTGGATTGGCCTCCAGGGTGATCTCGCAATCCGCTGTCAGGACCATCAACCCACGCACGCCATCCAAGAGGGCCTGAATCGCGGTCCCCGGAAACAGACTGGGGGTGCCGCCGCCGATGAAGATGCTCAGCAACGGGCGCCGTGCCGCATGGTCGCGCAACGCCTGCTCCAGATCGGCGAGGAGCCGGGCGACATAGTCGGCGAAAGGCGGCTCGTCGCTCACGGCGTGTGAGTTGAAGTCGCAGTAGGGACATTTGCGCAGGCACCAGGGCAGATGAACATAGAGTCCGAGCGGCGGCGCTTGCAGCAGCCGGGGCGCATCATCCCCGGTCGAGTCTGTGCTGCGGCCCGTGGTCATGCCTGATCGCGCGCTCGCAGATAGGCGAACGCGCTGATGTCGCTCCACGCCTTGGCCTGGGTGAGGTACTTCTTATAAGAGGCGTGGACCTTGGCCGCGAACGCGTCCTGCTGCGCCAGCCCCGCGATCACCTCGTTCGCATGCGCATGCAGCGTGCGGATCACGTCATCGGGAAAGCACCGCAGTTCGACCTGATGCTTGGTGACAACGGTGTTCAGGGCAGCCGGATTGCGCGCCGTAAATTCGGCCAGCATGTCCTGATTAGCCACTTTACAAGCGTTCAGGACGATGGCGCGCAGGTCCGCGGGCAGGGCATCCAGCGCCTGCTTGTTGATCAGGGCCTCGACGACGGTGCCTGGCTCATGCCAGCCAGGGTAATAGTAATACTTGGCGGCCGCGTAGAGGCCGAGGGCCAGATCCGCGTAAGGACCGACCCACTCGGCCCCGTCAATGACCCCGGATTGCAGCGCCGTGAGCAATGCATCGGGCGGCAGCTTGATGGGGGTCCCGCCGGCGCGGGCGAGGACCTCGCCGCCCAGACCCGACAGGCCGAGTTTCAGGCCCGACAGGTCCGCGGCCGAACAAATCTCCTTGTTGAACCAGCCGCCCATGTTGACCCCGGTATTGCCCGCGGCGGCCGGGACCAGCCCGAACGGCGCATAGGCCTCGTCCCACAACGCCTGCCCGCCGCCATGATAAAGCCAGGCGTTGACCTCCGCGGCGGTCATGCCGAAGGGGATGCCGGAGAAGAACGGCACGGCCGCGCCCTTGCTTGGCCAGTAGGACGCGCAACCGTGCCCCATCTCGATCGTCCCGCGGCCGACCGCGGCGAAGACCTCGGCCGCCGGGACCAGCGCGCCGGCCCCATAGACCTGGACCTGAACCCGCCCGCCGCTCATCGCGCCGATCAGGGCCGCCAGTTGGTTGGCGCCGGTTCCCAGTCCCGGGAAGTTATCGGGCCAGGTCGTGGCCATCCGCCACCGGTGCCCGGACTGGGCCTGGGCCGTCCGCAGACCCCCGCCGGCCGCGCCGAGGGCGAGCGAGCCGGTCCCGACCCCGCTGATGAATTGCCGACGTCTCATGCTGTGTTTGGCCGCCTATTTCCGCCAGAACTGAGGCGTAAACAGAATCAGCAGCGAGAAGACTTCGAGCCGCCCGAGCAGCATAGTGAAGCTCAGGACCCAAATCTCATAGTCGGTCAGGCTGCCGTAGTTGGTGGCCGGACCGACCTGGCCGAGACCGGGACCGGCGTTGTTGATGCAGGCGATCACGGCGGTGAAGGCCGAGATGAAATCGAGTCCGCCGAAGATCAGTAGGAAGGTCAGTACGACGATGCTCATGAAATAGAGGAAGATGAAGCCCAGGACAGCGAACACCACGCTATTGGGGATCAGCATCCCGCCGATGGTGATCGGCGCGACCATATTGGGGTGGATCATGCGGGAGAGCTCGCGCGAAGACTGACGTATCAGGATCAAGGTGCGGATCATCTTTATACCACCGCCGGTGGACCCGGAGCTGGTGGTCACCGATGACAAGAACAACATCCAGAAGGGAACGAAAATAGGCCATTGGGCATAGTCGACGCTGACGACCCCGCAGTCCGTGGCGATTGAAACCAAATTGAAACTGACGTGGCGTAGTGCTGTCCAATAATTATCATAGGTGTCAACCATCCACAGATATCCAGCGCAGCCGATGCAACTCAGCAAGAGGACCCCAAGCACCCCCTTGGCCTCCGCGTCATGCCAATAGGCGCGCAGACTGTGCGAACGCCAGACGGTGTAATGGGTGGCGAAGTTGAGCGCCGCCACGGCCATAAAGAAGATCATCACTGCTTCGATGGCCGGTGAGTTGAAGGCACCCACACTCGCGTCGCGGGTCGAGAAGCCGGCCAGGCTCAGGATCGAAAACGCGTGGCAGATCGCGTTGAACCAATCCATGCCCACCAGTTTGAGTGCCAGGAGGCAGGCGATCGTGATACCCAGATAGACGGTCCAAAGGATAGCCGCGGTGTCGCCGACACGAGCGGTCAGCTTGGTGTCTTTGATCGGGCCAGGAACCTCCGCACGCATCAACTGCATACCGCCGACGCCCAGCAGGGGCAAGATGGCGACCGCCAGGACGATGATCCCCATACCGCCCAGCCAGCACAGGGCATGACGCCACAGGTTGATCGATGGGGCGGTGGTGTCAAGCGTCGACATCACCGTTGCCCCGGTCGTGGTGAGTCCCGACATGGTCTCGAAGAAGGCGTCGGTGAATGAGAGCTGGGAGTGTATTATCAAAGGGATGGTCGCGACGGCGGCAGTCAGCGTCCAGGCCATGGCGACCAGGATGAACCCGTCACGCGCCTTGAGATCGACGCGGTGCCGCCGGGTAACCACGATTAACAGCAGGCCGGTCAGGATGCAGGCGACCATACTGAATACGAAGGTCAGCAGGGTTCCATCCGCGTAAATCAGTGCGCAGGCGATGGGCAGCAAATAGGTCAGGCTGACGACCATCAGGAGGCGCCCCAGGACATTGGTAACGGACAGCAGGGAGCGCATCAGAAGAAGCCCAGTCCGACCTGGAAGTAGCGTTCGACCTTGGGCACCAGTTCTTTGCTGATCAGGAACAGGATCACATGGTCGCCGGACTCGATCATGGTGTCGTGGTGAGCGATCAGTACCTGACGGCGGTCGGACTCCCCCGGTCCCGGCTCAGGCCCGCGAACGATGGCACCCACCGTCACCCCGTGGGGTAAATCCAGTTGCTCGATCCGTCGCCCGACCACTTTGCAGGTGGCGACGTCGCCATGCACCACCAGTTCCAGCGCCTCAGCCGCGCCGCGGCGCAGACTGTGCACCGCCGCCACGTCGCCGCGGCGGACATGCGCCAGCAGCGAGCCGATGGAGATTTGGGCGGGTGAGATGGCGATATCGATGCGGTCGGCCTGTAGCAGGTCGGCATAGATGCGGCGGTTGATCAGCGCCAGCACCCGGCGCGCGCCCAACCGCTTGGCGAGCAGGGCGGACATGATGTTGTTCTCGTCGTCGTTGGTCAGGGCGAGGAACAGATCCATGTCCTCGATGCCCTCGGCGGCCAGCAGGTTTTCATCCGCGGCATCGCCCGCCAGCACCAGTGAGTGCTTCAGGGTACTGCCCAGATACTGGGCACGCGCCTCGTTGACCTCGATCACTTTGACCTGATAGCGCGCCTCCGATGCCAGGGCCACGCGTTCGCCGATGTTGCCGCCGCCGGCGATCAGGATGCGCCGGGTCGGCCGGTCGCGCCGCCGCAGTTCACCGATGATCTGGCGGCTGTCGCGGGTGGCGGCCAGGAAAAAGACCTCGTCGCCGGCCTCGATCAGGGTGTCGCCGTCCGGAACGATGGCCTGATCGCGGCGGTAAATCGCGGCGATGCGCACGTCCACATGGGGAATATGTTCGCGCAGGTCGGACACCGGGCGGCCGACCAGCGAGCCGCCGGGGATAGCGCGCACGGCGACCAGACCCACCAGACCGTCGGCGAACTCCAGCACCTGGAGCGCCTCGGGGAACTCCATCAGCTTGACGATATAGTCGGTGACGATCTGCTCAGGGCAGATACTGAAGTCCACCGCGAAGTTCTTCGCCTCCAGAAGCTGCGGATAGCGGGTATAGTCCGATGAGCGCAAACGGGCGATCTTGGTCGGCGTGCGAAACAGGGTGGCGGCGGTGCGGCAGGCGCAGAGGTTGGTCTGGTCGCTTTGCGTGACGGCGATCAGCAGGTCCGCATCCGCCAGTCCCGCCCGCTCCAGGACCGAGGGCAGGGCCGCGTTGCCGGCCACGGTGCGCAGGTCCAGGCGTTCCTGCAAACGCGCCAGGCGCGACATATCGGCGTCGACGATGGTGATCTCGTTGGCCTCGGAGACCAGACTTTCGGCCACCGATGAACCGACCTGACCGGCGCCGAGGATGACAATCTTCATAGTGGGGTTCGGGGACGAAAAGTGCGATGCGCCGACATGCTACAGCGTTGTATGGTGTCGGGCCAACGGCCGCACGGATTTCGGGCGATGGCTGTCGGATGACCAACCACTGGTCATGTTGCCCGGCTTCGGCGTCGTGATAATAGCTATCTACTTGGGAGTTGAAATGATGGGTTTTTCCGGAATCGGTTTCGGCGAATTGCTCCTTGTCCTGGTGGTTCTGCTACTCCTGTTCGGGTCCAAGAAGTTACCCCGAATCGCCTCAGACCTGGGTACCGCGCTGCATGACTTGCGCCGCTCACTGGCGGGCGGGCGGGGTGACGACAACGATGAAGGTCCCGTCAAGGATCAGACTCAAGACCGTTGAGTCATCGGGGCGGGGGTGAAACCCACCCCGCCGTCTGGTTGCCGCGTTCGACGCTGATCGATGCGAAGCGACCAAACTATCCACCGGACCGCTGTGCCGGATGACAATCTGCGGCCCTGGATTTCAGGGTCTTGCGCGCAGAGGAGCGGGGGTCTCAGGGTCGCAGGGCCCAGCGCTCCAGCAGGTTCGTCGGGGGCGAATGCCAGGCCGGATCGGCGCCCAAAGGCAGCATGAGCGGCTCGAGTTGTTCCCAAACCTGCCGGGCCTGGCGCTTCGGCAAGAGTTTGGGGAGCAGTTCCCGCAGATCATCCAGTTCGACACGCAGTTGGCCGACGGTGTTGGCGGCATCGATCCGCTCGACATGGTGGGCATCAACCGGGCACAAGGATTCGAGCAGGATGAGGCGAGCGTAATCCTTCGCTTTCTCCAGGTTGAAGGCACATTCCGGGATGGGCTCTCCTTCCGGCTGGAGATCCCGCGGGTCGAGCAGGCCGGCAGCAAGCAGTTCCCATTGATCGACGTTGAGTCCGTCCATTTCAGGCATGGACCCCTGGGGGGCGAGAAATCCCTCGGCAACCAGGGTCTCGAGTTGGGATTCGGTCTTGTCCGCACTCCCGGCGAACTGGTCCAGCGTCTCACCCACCGAACAATCCTCGTCCACCCGGATGAGCAGGTGACGCAATTCCGGCGGAAGATGGTACGCCTTGGTCAGGACTTCATCCTGGCCCTTGGCAGTCCTGACGAGAACCTGATTGCGGTTCATAGGCGGATGGCGACCTCGTGTGTGGGGTGAAGACGTTGTCGGTTCGATCCCTGCAATTATAGCTCGTGATATGCGATTCGCCTCCCCATGTTGAGGGATTCAGTGCGTGCTCCCCGCGGGCCGCAGTCGGTCCAGCCGCAGCCGCTCGCGGTCGTCGAAAAGTCGGCGCGAGCCGATCCAGACCGCCGCCATGGACCCGAGACCGGTCCCGGCGGAGATCAGGAACATCATCAGGAGCTGGTACTTGGCGGCCTCCATCGGCGGGCTGCCGGCCAGAATCTGACCGGTCATCATCCCCGGCAGGCTGACCAGGCCGGCGGTAGCCATGGCGTTCACGATGGGAATCAGGCCGGCGCGCAGTGAGTCGCGGCGGATGTCGGCGATGGCGTCATTCCAGGTGCCGCCGGACAAGAGGCGCGCCTCGATGCGCCCGCGGGCGTCCCAGGCCCCGCGGGTCAGGGTGTCGAGCGCGATGGCGGCGCCGCTCATGGTGTTGCCGAGCAACATGCCGAGCAGCGGGATCAGATACTGGGGCTGGTACCAGGGCTCGACCCGGATGATCACGGTCAGAGTCAACAGCAGCACGCTGAAGGAGGAGATGAACATGGACAGCGCGCCGATCCCGTAACCCCAGGGGCCGCAGAAGCGCCGTTGCTGGCGTTGCAGGACCTCGAATCCGGCGACCGTCAGCATGAACAGGGCCATGAGCCCGATCAGCCAGGGATTGGTCTGAGCGAACAGGGCCTTGAGCACCAGGCCAACCAGCAGCAGCTGCACCGTGCTGCGCACGGCGGCGATCAGCAGGCGCCGCTCCACCCCCAGGTGCAGCCGCCACGACATGAAGGCCAACAACAGCACCAGTAGCGCGGCGCAGGCCAGATCGAGGGGGGTCAGCAAGACGAGACTCATGGCACGCTCAGGTGATGGCGGCAAGGCGCCCGTCATGGATGCCGAACTGGCGTCCACCCAGGCGGGCGCGCTGCTCGGGGTCGTGGCTGACCCAGAGCACCGCCGCGGCGCGGCCGGCGCGATAGCCATCCACCAGCTGCTCCACCCGCTCGCGGTTGCTTGGATCCAGGTTGGCGGTGGCCTCGTCGAGCAACAGCGCCTCCGGGTTCTGGGCCAGCAGCCGCGCCAAGGCCAGGCGTTGGCGCTCACCGGTGGAGAGCCGGCCGACCGACCAGTCGAGGACATCCAACTCGAATCCCAAGGCGCTCAGCAGAGCAGGCAGATCGGATGGCGGCGGTGTCCCCGACGCGCCTGCAATGGCGGCCGCTTGCGGGAAATGATCGCCCACCGTATCGGTCCACCAGAAGGCTTCGGCCGGGAGCAAACCGACCCGGCGGCGCCAGCGGGCGGGGGGCATGGCGGAGCGCGCCTCCGCGCCCAGCCAGACCTCGCCGGGATGGGGGTCCAGGTCGGCCACGGCGCGCAGCAGCAGGCTCTTGCCGGAACCCGAGGGGCCGGAGACGAACACCAGTTCGCCACTGTCCACGCACAGGCTCACCGGGGCGAGCACCCGCGGCCGCAGCGCCTCGAGTCGCAGGAGGCCCATCAGCGACGCGCGAACACCAGGTCGCGGACCTGATGACCGAGACGCTCGCCGCGCCGCTCGAAACGGGTCAGGGGGCGGGTGTCCGGGCGGTCGGTGAAGCCGCCCGGACCCGCGGTGTTGCGCAATGGCGACCCCGCCGCCTCCAGCACTTCAAGCATCTGCACGGCATAGGGCTCCCAGTCGGTGGCCGCGTGAAAAACGCCGCCGGAGCGCAGTGCCCGACCCAGCAGGTCGCGAAAGGCGGGGCTGACGATCCGGCGTTTGTGGTGGCGGGTCTTGGGCCAGGGGTCCGGAAAAAAGAGCTGAACCCGCGCCAGCGACCCCGGCGCGATGGCGTGGGCGAGCAACTCCATCGCATCGTGGCGAATCACCCGCAGATTGGTCAGCCCCAGCCGTTCGCACTCGAGCAGCAGGTGCCCGACTCCAGGTGCATGGACCTCCACCCCCAGCCAGTGCCATGCCGGCTCGGCCGCGGCCATGGCCGCCAGGGTCTCGCCGTTGCCGAAGCCGATCTCCAAGACCACGGGCCGGTCGCCGCCGAAACAGTCGATCAGGTCCAACGGGGTGCCGGGCGACCAGGCCACGCCGTAACGCGGCCAGAGCTGGGTGAAGGCGCGTTCCTGGGCGGCGGTCAGTCGACCCTGACGCAGGACGAAACTGCGCAACGGACGGCGCCGCTCGGCAGCGTCCGGTGCAGCGGCTGGCATCAAAGGCGGGACGGGGCGCACGGGGATAAGGCGATTGCCGGAAAATCATGGACCAGATCGCGCAGGATTTTCGTCTGCCTTCAAGGAGCGCCGACCGGAGCATAGCAGCGCTATGTGACTGTCGGCACGACGCGGAAGGCGGGCGAAAAGACAAGCGAGATGGTGCATGATTTGACAGAAATCGCCTAAGGTTCGGGATTCGCACGGGGTGGATCGACAAGCGGTCTTTATACCACGGTCCGCCGGGTTCAGCCGGGAAGCTGGACCGGCGGCGGCGCCGACCAACCGGGGGCGCGGTGCTCGGCCACCACCGTGGTGTACACACCGCCGCGGACGTTGAAGTCCGCGCTCAACCGCATGAAGCGGGGCGCGGTGGCTGTGACCAGATCGGTGAGAATGCGGTTGGTCACGGCCTCGTGGAAGGCGCCCTCGTCGCGGTAGGACCAGACATAGAGCTTGAGCGCCTTGAGTTCCACGCACAGCCGATCGGGTACGTACTCCAGGGTGAGTTCCGCGAAATCCGGCTGGCCGGTCTTGGGGCAGAGGCAGGTGAACTCCGGGACCCGGATGCGGATTGTATAGTCGCGCTCCGGCTGCGGATTTTCAAAGGTCTCCAGGGACTTGCTGGGGGCACTGGGCATGGGGCGGTCTCCGGGTTGCCAGGGTGTGGCCGGGAAAAAGACGCGCGGTTCACCACGAACGGCACGCAATAGGGTAGTGTACCCGGCTATCATCGCGGTGCGGTCGCATCCATTCAAACCGCCGCCGATTCAATCCCTGGTCCACGGCCCACTGCCGATAGCCTGAAGAGAGCACAGCCATGTTCGAAGCCACCAAGGTCGGACGTTCCGTCAGCAAAGACGACTTCAAAGAGCAGCAGGAGGAGTTGCGCACCCAACTGCTCGCGGTCCAGCGTGAGCTGCGCCAAACCGACATCCCGGTGATTATCCTGATCTCCGGCGTAGAGGCGGCGGGCAAGGGCGAGGTGGTCAACCGGCTCAATGAATGGCTGGACACCCGCGGCGTCCGGACCCATGCCTTCTGGGACGAGACCGACGAGGAACGCGCCCGCCCCCGCTACTGGCGCTTCTGGCGCACCCTGCCGCCGCGCGGTGAGATCACTATCCTGTTCGGCGGGTGGTACATGACCCCCATCGAATACCACTTCCAGGGACACTGCACCGACGCGGAGCTGGACGCGGAGCTGAACCGCATCGTCGACTACGAGCGGATGCTGATCCAGGACGGGGCGCTGATCGTCAAGTTCTGGTTCCACATGTCCGAGCAGGACCAGAAAGTGCGCCTGCAGGCACTGGCGCGCGACGATCGCAGCCGTTGGAAAATGATGCCTCAAAAGGCGAAATTCTCCGAACATTACCAGGCGTTTGAACAGGTCGCCGAGCGGGTCATCCTGCATACCGACCGCGGGATCTCGCCCTGGTATCTGGTGGAGGCTGAGGATCCGCGCTACCGTGATCTCACGGTCGGCAAGACCCTACTGCATGCGATCCGGACCCGCCTGAGCGACCCGGGGCCGGAGGATCTGACCCCCAACGCGGGCGGTCCGGAACTCCCGAGCGGTCCGCACGCCCGCACCACCGTGCTGGATCAACTGGATCTCAACAAGTCGCTGTCCGATGAGAAGTACAAGGCGCAGATGAAGGAGCTCCAGGTCGAGATCAACGAACTCGCCTGGCACGCCTACAATGCCAAACGCTCCACCGTGCTGGTGTTCGAAGGTGTCGACGCGGGCGGCAAGGGCGGGACCATCCGGCGCATCACCAGCACGATCGACGCCCGGCTCTACCGGACCATCCCGGTCGCGGCCCCGACCGATGAGGAAAAGGCGCACCACTATCTGTGGCGCTTCTGGCGTCATGTGCCGCGCGCCGGATATATCACGCTCTATGACCGTTCCTGGTACGGACGCGTTCTGGTCGAGCGGGTGGAGGGCTTCGCGAGCGACGCGGAGTGGCGGCGCGCCTATTCGGAAATCAACGGGTTCGAGGAACAACTGGTCGGCAGCGGTATCATCCTACTCAAATTCTGGGTGCACATCGACCAGGACGAGCAACTGCGGCGCTTCCAGGACCGTGAGCAGGTCGCCTACAAGCGCTACAAGATCACGGCCGAGGACTGGCGCAACCGGGAGAAATGGCCACTCTACAAGGATGCGGTCAACGAGATGGTCGCGCGCACCAGCACCGAGCATGCGCACTGGACCCTGGTCGAGGGGAACGACAAACATTATGCGCGGGTCAAGGTGATGCGCACCATCTGCGCGGCCCTGAAGGAGGCGCTCGCCGTCGGGGCCGGCGCCACCACCCGTTACGTGCCGTGCGGCGACAAGCAACCGCGTGAACCGATCGACAGTGCGGCGCCGACCGCGAAGCAGAACGGGGCGGACAAAGCCGTGAAAGCGGATAAGGATGCGAAGGCGAATAAAGACGCGAAGGCGGACAAACCAGTGAACGCGCCGAAGGAGCCAAAAAATAAAGGCTGATTGCTCGCGGCAGCTGTGCCGTCGTTTCGGCAGGATGCCGGAAGGATGTCGCCAGGGCTGCCGGCGTCGATCGACGAACTAAACCGCGCCAGATCCAGCAATCGTCGCATCTGCCGGGGCCGATCCCATCCAAGAACATCGCATACCGCGCTGGGCGCGGTTTAGCGCAGCGAATTCGTCGGAAACCGCTGACCATTAATGGAAACCCAAGCCCATGAAACAGCATGCACTACTCGCCTTCGTCCTCGGCTGCTGGCTCGGTGGTTCCGTGCTCATGACCGCGGTGGTTTACTACAACTTCGCAGGATTTGCGGACCTGTTCGACCGTAATCCCAAGCTCGCCCAGGCGGCCGGCTTCGACCCGCGGGATGCGCTCACCAAGAAGGCCAGCGTGCAGTGGGTCCAGGCCTCCGAGCTCAACCGGGTCTTTTTTCACGCCTGGAATCGCACGCAGATCGTCCTCGGCGTAGTCGCCCTGGCACTCGCTCTGGCCGGTCACGCCCGCCGGCTCCCCATCGCCCTGCTCGCCCTCGGCTTGGGCTTGGTTCTCGTCATTCATCTGGGCCTGGAACCCCGGGTCAGCGACCTCGGCCGCGAACTGGACTTTCTCCCTCGCGACCCGCCGCCGCCGATGCTTGACGCCTTTGCGCGAGTCCACCGCGCCTATTTCATGGCCGAGACGGCGCGTTTCGGCCTGGTGCTGGTCGCTTGCGGGCTGCTGCTCTTCAGCGGACCGCAGCCCCCGCGTGCGGCCTGAAGACGCGTCGCGGCCGATGAATTCCCACACGCTTCGGGGCTACAATGCACTGTCTTGTCCCGTTGGAGCATCAGGATGTCCACTGCCCTCATCGTCCGCCGCGCCCTCGCCCTGCTGGTGTTTTTCGGGGCGCTCGCGCTTGCGGTGCACCTGATCGCCGATCTGAACCGGGTCAAGGCACTCAAGAGCGACTTGGGTGAGATCAACAATGTGCGCTACGGTCTGCTGGATGCGGATCAATGGGTGATCCGCTTGTCCACGGTGGTGGAAAACCGGATCAATGCCTTCGAGCTGACCGACGAGAACCGGCCGCAGGTCAAGCGGGCGGTGGAGCAGGTGCTGAGCACCTTGCTGGTTGAAGTGGAACGTTATCTGCGGCGACGCAATCTCCAAGCGACCGGCGGCTCCTGGGTCGATCAGCTCAAGGGGGTCTTGCAACAGGGCGTGCAGGATTTGCTGATCGACTTCGACGACCTGCGCCGCAAGGTGCCGCAATACGCTGATCTGGTGGTCGAGGAACTCTCCAAACCCGAGGCAAAGCGGGAGATCAAGGCGCAACTGGTGGCCTTCCTGCAGAATGCGGCGGATACTACCTTCGCCAAGACCGATCGATCCCGTCTCCAGACCCTGTCGACGGCCTACGGGTGCGCCGATGTCGCGACGTGCGACCGGGAACTCGGCAACCGAATCGCGTCCGCCCGACGGCCGGTCTTGCAGCAACTCCTGGGGGTCTTCGCCTTGGTCGGCCTGCTGTTCGCGGTCTGCCTGAGCCCTGGAGGACATCGGGAGGGGGGGACAAACGGGGCCGGTGCGGTTGCGTCGCCGCCGCGCTTCGATCAGTTCCGGCTCTTTTTGCTCACTGGAGCGACCCTGATCCTGCTCGCCGGCGGCATCCTGACACCCATGATCGAGATCGAGGCGCGCATCGCGCAACTCAGCCTCCAGGTGCTGGGGGAGCCGGTGATCTTCACCAATCAGGTGCTGTATTTTCAGACCAAGAGTGTGTTCGATGTGGTCTCGATTCTGATGCGCACCGGGGCCGCGGACATGATCCTGGTGGCGGTGCTGCTGGTCGTGTTCAGCGTCATCTTTCCGGCCCTCAAGGTGCTCGCGACCTACCTCTATTACTACGATTACCGGGGCCTGCGACATGCCGGACCGGTGCGCTTTTTTGCGCTCAAGTCGGGAAAATGGTCGATGGCGGACGTCATGGTGATCGCCATTTTCATGGCGTATATCGGTTTCGATGGTCTAGCCGATAGTCAGCTCGGCAGTTTGCGTCGGGCCAACGCGGCGCTCGAGGTGCTGACCACCAACGGCACCGCCCTGGCCCCCGGTTTCTTCCTGTTTCTGAGTTTCGTGTTGGCCAGCCTGCTGCTGTCGACCATTATCGAGAATCGGATCGGTGAGGGGCATTCGACCTAGGCGGGGCCCAGCATTCGGTTCAGGCGCCCCCGCCCCTGGTCCCCGGCGTGCCGTGGGTCAACTGCGCGAAACACCACTTGCGGCGGGCCCTGACTCAGTCTGGGGTCTGGCGGATCTGTTGCAGGTGTTTCAAAATACTCCCGGCCTCCAGGCCGGCCTTTGCGCGCTGCACGATGAAGCGCAGTGCATCCCCTGGCCGCTCATGCAGCGCCAGGGTAAAGGCCCACTGGACCAGACCGGGCAAGACATCGAGCCGGGCGGTCAGTCGATGGTCGATCCAGGAGGTCAGGTAGCGGCGTTGCAGCCTGCCCGGTTCCAGGTAGCGTAGCACGGCCGGATCAACGGGTGTGTCCAGCAGCGAGCGCTGCCAGTACAGAACGGCCCAAGCGGCTGTGCGCAGACCCGCGGCACTGATCAGGGGTAGAATCCAATCCCAATCCGGCTGGGTCGTACGCAGCATCCGGTCGAGGTCGATCACGCGGATCAGCTTTGAGGTGCGTCCGTTGATGTAGTTGGTGATGGCGGGGTGCACCAGCATAACCAATAGGTCGGCATCGCCGCTGAGGACCGGAAACGGCTCTTGGAACTTTAGAGTATCGAGCAGTTTGCGGCTCAGATCGATCCGACAGCGTCCGGGCCGCAAGATGTGCCAATGCAGATCGATGGTCGTATAGTCGTCGTGCAGCATCACCTCATGACTGAGGTTGCGGCGATCCGGCTGCAAGAGAAAGCCGTTCGCGGTGAGCGCTTGAATGGCAGTCGCAAGGTGCTCAGGATCCAGAAGAAGATCGATATCGTCGGCGGATCTGAGTGATGGATCGGGATAGAGCCGCTCGCGGATCGCCGCACCTTTGACCACGGCGTACGGAACTTTGGCGTCAATGAGGCAGCGGTTCACTCGGCGGGCCGCGTATCGCTGGAGCAAGTACCGCCCTGCCTCATTCCGGCGACTTGCCTGTAAGTACGCGAAGAAATCGGGGGGAGCGGCCCAGGCGCCGCGCTCGATCCAATCGAACCAGAGCGGGGCGAGACCCTCCAGTTCGAGCAAGCGGGCGAACGCGAGCGAATGGTCGTTCGACCCAGGGAACGGTGCCTGGCACAGTCGCATGCGGAACGGCTCAACGGCCAACGCCAGCTGGTGTCGTTCGGCGGGGGCGTTATTCTTCATCGGTTGTACCGCGAGTTCACAGAAGCGGGAGTTCAGGTAGCAGATGCGCGTCAAAATCGAGTCCTTTGTGTCACCCTGTGCCGACGTGCTGAGCCAAGCAGTTCGCGGTGAGATGGTGTTGCTGGATCTTGGCGCGGAGCAGTATTACGCCTTAAACGCCGTGGGTTCCCAGATCTGGGACCTCCTAGACCAAGGCTCGACCGTGCGGTCGCTGTGCAGCCGACTGGGTGAGCGCTACCCCGTCGAGCCTGAGCGCATCGAACGCGACGTCCTAGAGTTGCTCAATGACCTGCTCGCCGCCGGGTTGATTAGAGTCACCGAACGAAATCATGACGATTAAGACTGAGCGCGACAAGCGAGCCGGCGTCCTTTCCGGCGCCTGCTTGTCCGCCGAAGCCTGGCTGACCTTGGTTGCGTGCTGGATAGATTTTCGGTTATTCGGTTACCGTCGGACCTGCGAGCATCTGACTCGGCTGCGGCGACTCGCCGGGCTGAGATCCTGGCCGGGTGACTGCTGCGCGATCCAGACGGCGGTGTTCAAGGCATCGCGATGGTTACCTGGAGGATCGAATTGCCTGCTGCGCGCGGTTGCCATCTGGAATATGTCCGCCTGGCGCGGGAAACCGGCGTTGATCCGCTTTGGCGTTCGGCACACTGGTGACGGCTTGAGTATGCATGCCTGGGTTGAATGGCCGCTCAGAAGTCGCTGCGGTGCGGGACAAGACGCCGAGTCGTATCGTCCACTGCTACCGGCGCCTGCCCATCGCATCCAGCACCGCTTGCCGGACTCGGGGGAGTTGATCGAAGCGACGAGGGAATGAGAGACGAAAGAACCCGATTCCGGTATTGGCTAGCCCGGCGAGTGCGCGAAGTTGCTTGATCTGGTGCGGTAGGCTCCGTGGGTTCAACACGAACGTGTGCTTGATCAGGTCGGCAAGGCATTCGGATCCGGAGCATTCCCTGACCACGGGTACCGCCTGTTCCGCTGTATCCGGCTCTGCACTCAGCGTGAATATTCCCAGCAGCTTGAGTCGCTCCGGTTGGCGTAGAGGGCCAAGTGGGGTATAGCGCCGCTTGGCGGTGCCATCCATTTGCAGCGGACCCTGCCACGCCCGTGCGTTGAGGATTGATTCGGACGGGGGCCAGATGCGCAGGCCGGGGTAGCCGGTGATGGCCGCCACCCCCTCGCTCCCGGCGATCAACTGCAATGCATCGTCCGCAAAGGGCGCTCCTCCCGTCGCGAGGAAGCTTGCGGCCAAGGTCGATTTTCCCGTCCCTGATGGTCCCAGGAACGCGACGCAATCACGATGGACTCGCGCCGCGCTGGCATGAATGACAATTGCCCCCTGATGGGCAAGCACTCTGGGTATGACTTGATCGATCAGCAGATGGCGCAGCGCCCCGGCGGGGGTCTCAGGATATCGATAGCCCGTTATCGTGGTATGCGCGGCATCAAGATGGAAATCGGCAATGTCGGCAAAGCGCAGCAGCGAACCGTCGTCGATCTCCGCAACCGCGACAGCGATGCGGTCACCAGCGCCCCGCCATTCATGCTGCCAGCATTCTGGTGTGATATTCGACGGGGGCTGATCGACGATACGGAACCGGAGATCGGCTACTCCCGCACGGTCCAATGGCAACTCCGCGATGACCACATTGCTCTCAAGGCGGAGATCAAAAATCCGGTAGTACAACGTTGACATGAGTCAGGGCGCAGACCGGGGAACTAGGCACCCTCTGCGATATGGCTGGGTAATTCGCGACGCGGCCTCGCTGATCGGGGCACCCGGTGACTAAGGCTGCGGCTGCACGAAATCCCGCATCGAGCCACCTCCAGCCTTGGTAAGTTCAACGATGCTGCCCAATCGCGTCAGAGCCGGTTTCTGATAGCCTTGCGCTTGCGGTGACGCCGTGGTTGGCGCAGATTCAAGAGTCGCCATCGACGCATTGCTCTCTGGACTGATCATGACACCCACCAAAATAAACCGATGCAACGGCTAAAGTCTACCACGCGATGCTCAGCACGACCAGCACCGATCACCCCGGATATGCGCCCTGCCACCATGCCTCCATAGCGAACACCATCCAGCAACGGAACAGCATCGGGTCGTCAGCGCGGGGGTCACGGGTGCGCGCCAGTCCGGCACTCTGAATACAGGCGGCCAGCGCGTCGGGGGCAAGCCAGTTGCGCACGGCGGCGCGCGGAGACTCAAGGCTTGCACTGACTTGAAGCGAGCCCAAGGCGCGGGCAAACGCGACGCTGAATTCTCCACGGTCCAGCCGGCCAGCCACCAGCGGCGGTAGCACACCGGGAGTCGCACCGCGCAGCAGTTGTTTCCCGAATTTACCGGAACGGTGAATATAGTCAGGAACAGCCATGATAAACTCGGCGATCCGTCGATCGAGTAAGGGGTGCCAGCGCTCTATCCCCAGACCAGCATCAATCCGATCGACAATTTCTGCGTAGTGTGCGACCTGCCCACTCGTTGCCATCCGATAGAGCGACCACTGGGCCAGGTCGGCGAATCGTTCGCTGCAATCGCCGTAATGGAGGCGCTCAGCGAATCGTGTCCGCATCAAGATCTGCTGGCTCAGAAAGCCTTCGCCGCCGACAGGTCGGCGTGCGCGTTCGATCGAGGCGCGCAGCCGTGTCGGAGCGGCGGACCACAACAAAGATCGCAGCAGGCTCGACAGCGCATATCTGTACCCGCTTGCCGCGGATTCAGATGTCAATTCGCCGAGCGCGCGGCGGAACTTGCCGAGGGAAAGCAGCCCGCGGTAAGGGTAACGGGTGCCGGGAAACCAGGTGTCTCCACCCTCACCAGTCAGGATGACACGTACTCCATGCGCAACGGCGTCCTCAAAGAGCGGCCTGGCCATGACCAGGGTTGGGTAATCCGGGATGTCCTGGGCCTCTTGCGCCAGACGCAGCCAGTCTGGATCGTCTGGAAAACCAACCCAAGGGTAGCGATGGGACCGCAGCCCCCACTTTGCAACCACCGCATCGATATAAGGGCTTTCATCATTACACTGCCCAGGAAATACCATTGAATAAGTGTTGAGTGAGCGCCCGGAAACATCTTCCTGCAACGCCGCTGCCGCGACACCCACCACCGACGAGGAGTCCAGTCCGCCGCTGAGGGTTGATCCTAAAGTACCGACAGAACGCAGACAGGCCGTGACGGCCGTCCGAAAAATCTCGCTAAAGTGCTCGAGATACTCTTCGTCCCGTCGATAACGGATGGTCGCGGCAGGATTGAAATCCCAGAAACGCGAGACGCTGACCGCTCCATTCTCAGCCGTAAGTTGATGTCCCGGGGGCAGGCGCCAAACATCCTCGTAGAGCGTTTCGTCCCGGTTCTTGAAGGCACCGGTAAGATACTCTGCAATCATGCCCTCATTCGGTCGGGGTTGCGTATCGAACTGGCCGAGAACGCGGCGGATGTCCGATGCGAAGCAGAGACGTCGCGCGCGGCTGGCATAATAGAACGGCTTGACGCCGGTGTAATCGCGTGCCGCGTAGAGGCGTGACGCTGTTTCGTCCCATATGGCAAAGGCGAAATCACCGAGTAAGCGACTTGCTGTTCCGGTTTTCCAGCGCCGATAACCAGAGAGTACGAGTGCCGCATCGGGCAGTGTCCGGCTTTGCTCACGCGGTAGGGCGAGTGCATCGATCAGTGTTTCGCGGTTGTCGACTCGGCCGATGAAAACGATGCTGAGGCGCCCCGCGTGGTCCCACAGTGGGTTGGCGGTGTGCACCGCCTCAGGTGTCGACGTCAGGCCGAAAGCGACGAGGGAGCAGGCACCCTGACGGCTCAAGCCGGTCGCCTGTGATCGGTGACCGCTTTGCGTCTCGGTCAGCCGACGGATCTCAAGGTCTTCTACGCGGGACCCGTCCAGACGGCAAATCCCGGCGAGCCCGGACATTCGAACGAGCGCGGTGGATCAGCGGAAACGCCGCTGAGTCAACCCCAGCAAGCCCAAGCCGAGCCCCAAGAGTGCGAGGATCGGCGGTGTCGGCACAGCCTCAAAACGCAAATTGATGTAACCGAGCCCCTGATAGTCGGTGCTGGTAATCGAGATGCCGCGAAACGGGGCGTCGGTGGATCTGAACCAGATCGGTCCATCATAAGCCCGAACCGTTTCGCTGCCGATCAACTCACCGTTCGCGCCGAAAAACTGGAACAATACCCAGCCGGGATCACCGACAGCAGGGTTGCCCCACGCGGTATTCGCGCCGAGCATGTCCAATCCGAAGATGCTGACGTTGTAGTCGAATAACAGACTGACGGCCCCTTGTGCCTCATCCGCCGTGTCCAGGAGGCCGCCGAGGATGCGCTCGGAACTGGGATCGGACGGATCGAAGAGGCCGATCTGAAGATTCCGATTGAACCCTTGGTCGAACAGCTCAAGCGATTGAGATGCATTGAGCGTCGGTGTCCCGGTCAGTGTTTCGTAAGTCAGTATCTCAGCCGACACTGGATAGATGGGCGGGGGGTCCACCGTGACGGTTCCCGAGGTTTGACCGACAAACTGTCCGGACAGAGAGACACCCTGCCCTGTAACCGGGTCCTTGTACGAAATAATTCCCGGGTTGGCGGGAGTCGCCGACGGATCAGGATACTGTCCCTGGCCGAATGCGCCAAGCACCGGTACCTTGGCGATCGGTGCTGCCTGATTCAGGAACACCTCAATGGCGCCGGCCGATGATGCAGCCATCAAAAGCAGCGTTGCAACCACAGCCTTGTTCATGTCGACCTCAAAGTGAATTCGCCCACTGAACAGCTTTGCAAGCAAGGATCGCGCCTATGGCGCCATGTGATGCAAGCCGTTGTTTAAAATAAAACATTTTTTAGGCTCCGGTTGCGACGAGCCCGCACTGTAAAAAAAACTGACAAGCGACGGCGTGATTCAGACGATGGATCGACGCCGGCCTCATGTTCGGGCTTGCCGGGCAGTGACTCAGGCCGCACCGGGCCGTGCCGTCAATCGGGAACCGCGATGGTCACGATACGATTCACCCATTTGAAAATCCTCGTGGAGTCAGGCACCTTGATGGACTTTAAGTGGCACCTAAGGCAATTTCCGTCAATCGCCTCAGGCCTGCTCGCACGGGTCCCGGACACCCAGGAGTTCAGACAATGCCCACACCTAGCGCCCGCGAGGGCAGTCTCGAAGCGCCAATCCGTCACCGGATCGACTGGCAAAATCCGGTCTTTTTCGACGAGACTGCACTGTTGCAGGAACTCGGACGCGTTTTCGATATCTGTCATGGCTGTCGACGTTGCGTGAGCCTATGTCAGTCCTTTCCTACCCTGTTCGATCTGGTCGACTCCTCGGCGTCGCTGGAGGTCGACGGGGTCGCCAAGCAGGATTACTGGAAGGTGGTGGACCACTGCTATCTCTGCGATCTCTGCTACATGACCAAGTGCCCGTACGTACCGCCGCACGCGTGGAATTTGGACTTCCCTCACTTGATGTTACGAGCCAAGGCATACAAGTTCAAGCAGGGCGACATAAAGTTTCGCGACCGTGTGTTGACCAGTACGGACCGGGTGGGGACACTCGCCGGCATCCCGGTCGTCAGCGGAATGGTGAACGCCGCCAACAAAAACCCGTTCGCCCGCAAGGCATTAGAGGCGGTGCTGGAGGTCCACCGGGAGGCGCGGGTGCCGGAGTATCACAGCAGGACGCTCCGTAAAGCGCAGCGGGCGCGGATCGGGCGCGACGTGGCGGGCGAGCCGGCGGGCACCACCACCGGCAAGGTGGCGCTGTTCGTGACCTGTTACGGCAACTATAACGAGCCCGAGGTGAACGAGGATCTGATCGCGGTCTTCGAGCACAACGGCATCCCGGTTACCCTGGCGCGGCAGGAGCGCTGTTGCGGCATGCCCAAGCTGGAGTTAGGTGACCTGAAAGCGGTCAAGGCCGCCAAGGAGTACAACATCCCGGTGCTCCAAGGGCTGGTGGATGCCGGTTGGGACATCGTGGCGATGGTGCCATCCTGTGTACTCCTGTTCAAACAGGAGCTCCCGCTGATGTTTCCGGACGACCCGGATGTCCAGGCGGTCATGGAGGCCATGTATGACCCCTTCGAGTATCTGATGCTCCGGCATAAGCACCGCAAGCTGAAGCTGGATTTCACGCACCCCTTGGGGAGCGTCGTCTATCAGGCGTCCTGCCATCAACGGGTGCAGAACATCGGACAGAAAACCCGCGAGGTGCTGGCCCTGATACCGGAGACGACCGTGGAGATCATCGAGCGCTGTTCCGGGCACGACGGGACCTATGCAGTGAAGAAGGAGAGCTACGCGGCCGCGATGAAGATCGTGAAACCCGTGGCGAACCGCGTGGACAAGGCGGCTCCCGATCATTTCGGCAGCGACTGCCCGATGGCTGGCGCACACATCGCCCATGCACTCGGCCGGGACGGGCAACAGCAGCATCCACTGCGCCTGCTGCGCCTGGCCTACGGCATCTGAAATCAGCGGCGGTCAGCCGGTCGCGCCTGCGGCGCCGGGCCGGGACCGCCGTCACCCCAATCGGAGACGCTCATGCCGCTTCAGCGCGACGACCTCTACAGCCTCGAATACTACGCCCACATCCGTCCGGACTTCCGCACCCGGGTGATGGCCCACAAAAAGCAGCGGCAAGTGGCGATCGGCGCCCACGCGACCTTGTATTTCGAGGATCGGCTGACCATACAGTACCAGATTCAGGAGATGCTGCGAGCCGAGCGCATCTTTGAGGCGACCGGCATCCAGGACGAGTTGGACGCCTACAACCCACTGATTCCTGATGGGAGCAACTGGAAGGCAACCTTGATGATCGAGTATGAGGACGCGCGCGAGCGACACACGGCGCTGGCTTGTCTGCGCGGAATCGAGGATCGGGTCTGGGTCGCGGTGAACGGCTGTGAACGCGTCTATGGCATTGCCGATGAGGACTTGGAGCGAGCGGACGCGACCAAGACCTCCGCTGTCCATTTCCTGCGTTTCGAACTCACGGCACCGATGGCGGCAGCCATGAAGGCCGGAGCGGAACTGGCCCTCGGGATCGACCATCCGGATTACAGCTTCCAAGTTCAGGCGGTTGTGGCCGTGCGGGAGGCGTTGGCCGCGGATTTGGCCTGACTTCGGGGTCAGCCGCCGACTTCCGCGGTGTTGCCCAGCAACGCAGCACCAACCTCCGGTACCGCCAAAAGGCCCTTTCGTCGCCTCACGCCTTCCATTTTTCCGTCATTGCATTAGTATTAGCTAAAATACCTTCACACGGAGATGTAACGTGACGACTTGTACGACGATGCGGTCAGCCGTGATGCTGTCCGCCGGCCTGTTTCTGGCGGGTACCCTCATGCTCGCCTTCGCCGAGTTCACCGGGTGGGCTGTGCCCACCAGCCAGCTCGCACTGCTGTTGGTGCTGGGGGCGGCCGGCACCCTGGTGGTTGCCATGCTGATCGCACTCTGGCCGGGCAACCCCCGACGCCTGACGGAGTGTCTGCATTAAACCGCGCCCGGCGCGGTACGGGATGGTTTTGGATGAGATCGGCCCCGGCAGACTCGACGATTGCTGGAGCTGGCGCGGTTTAACGTCTTAAAGATTATCAATTTAAACCGCGTCTCCACCGGTCACTCGTCCGCCATCATCCGCCCGGCCGTGCCGGGAGCCAGACCAAACTCCTCCTCGATCATCCGATTCCAGGCTTCTCGCTTGAAGGTGCTTTGGTCGGGGACCGGTCGGTGAACCAGGTTGTAGTGGCAGTCGACGCAGGTCTTGCCCGCGGTCTCGTCCCGATGGATCGCCGCGGTATCGGCGCGTTTGCCTTGGATCGCCTCCATGGTGTGGCAGCGCTTGCAGGTGGCCGAGTCCCGGTCGCGGAACCAGGCGCGCGCGGCGAAGGCGGCCTCCGGCAACAGCAGGGCGTTGACCACCGGATCGTCATCGTCTGGCCCGAACCACTGTTTGAGTAAATCCTTACCGCCGATCAGGTGATCCCAGGTGGCTGCCAGCAGGCCGGGCGAGACATGGCAATCACCACAGGTGGCACGAACCCCCGAGGCCGAGTTGTAGTGTGTCGAGCGCTGGTAGGCGGTTTCGGCGTAGGTCATGGAGTGACATGCGGTGCAGAAAGCATTGCGGCTGGTGAAGCGATCGAACTCGAGCAGAAATCCCGTAAAGGCCAAGCCGCCGATGCCCCCTACGACCAGGGCGATCAGCACCGGTCGGGTGATGAAACGCGGTAGACCCGGCCATCTCATCGCGGCGCCTCCGGTATGTCGGTCCCGAGGATGGGATTGCCCGCGGCTGGATCGGTCAGCCACTGATGATGGTCACCGGTCAGTTGCGCATCCACCAATTCTACTGACCGGTCACCGGCGGCGGCCCGCGCCTGCGGCAGGAACCGACTGTAGAAGTTGCGTCCGACCAGATACATCCCCTCCCACCAGGTATGGTTCGGGCTGGCCATGGCCGCGCCGTGGCGGGCGCGGGCGCCTTCGTCGTGCCAGAGTTCCCAATAAGTGAATTCGATCGGCTCGTCGAAGGGCAGCGGGGTCAGCCGGCCCTGGGCGTAGAGTCCGGTCATGATCGCCCGCGCGGGCTGCGCAAACTTGCCGTTGAACAGGTCTACCACGGCGTCGAACTGCTTCATGAAGGCGTCGGTGAAGGGCTTGCCATGGCATTCCTGGCAGACCATGGACATCGCCTGACGACGGCGCTCCGGTGTCGCCACCGACTTGACCTTGCCGAGCGTACCGTCGGCCTTGGTGATCTCGGCCCCGCGCTTGGGGACCGGCGCGCTCGCCGGTAACTCGAGCTTGCCGCCGTCCTCCAGCACGACGAGCAGTTGCCGTTGCGAGACCGGGCTGTTGAGGCTCCAGGCATTGCGCAGACCGACGTCATGGGTGGCGGGGAGCTTGCCGGCGGCTCCCATGTGGCAGGTGACGCAGGTGGGGGCGGCCGTATAGTCGCGGCCGGCGATCCATTGCGCCGCGTCCAGATTCATGCGGTCGCGTTGGGATGCATAGAGCATCCCGTGCTTCGAGGCTTCGAAGATCTCTTGGTCCGGCGAATCCGGACCCGCGTGGCAACGTACGCAGGCCTGCGGTTCGCGCGCCTGGGCCTTGGAGAACAGGTGCCGGCCGTGACAGGCCGAGCAGGAGCCCTTGGATCCATCCGGGTTGACGCGTCCGATTCCGGAGTTGGGCCAAGTCGCCGGGTCCAGACTGCCGTCGCCGCGCACCTTGACCAATGAGCCGTGGCACTGGTCGCAGCCCGCCGCCTGGACCGCCGTGCCGGTCAGGTTCTGCGCCAGGGCGGGCACCCGATCCTTGATGATGGCATAGGCTTCCGCGTGGACCGAGCCTTGTTGTTCCTCGACTTCCTGGGTATGGCAGCGCCCGCAGTCCTTGGGCGAGACGATGGTGGCGATCACTTGACCCTCGTGCTCGCGGGCGTCCGCATCCGCCGCGGTCGCCTGATGGCAATCCATGCAATTCACGCCGGCCCGCTGATGGGCGCTCGCTTGCCACTGCGCCGCCAGGCCGCTCGACGCCTTGAGATGACAACTCACACAGGCCTCACCCGCCGGATGTCCCCATTGCCCTGGATCGAGGGCGACCTTAGCCGCGTCTGCGGGACTCAAAGACAACGCCATCAGTACTGAAAATGCACTGCCGTATCGTGGGACAGAGTGAATCAGTCGATAAGCAATTCGTAGATTCATTATTTTCTTAATTACTCTTTTGCCGTCAGGCGTCGCTGAACAGATCCCGCCGGTGCGTCGCCGATCCCGCGGCCCGGCGCATTTTTTCTGTTGACCAGGGGCTTTTCCATTGCCACCATCCGCGGCCAACAAGCACCGCGCTGAATCTTCCCCGCAGCACCCCGCTGGTGACAAGGGGCTGATGCAGACCTAACGACCCAGAGGAGTGACACCCGATGCGTATTTTCGGCGCCAATCGCGACTTGCCCCGGACGCTGCTGCTGGCCCTGGCCTGCATCGGCGGCCCTGCCGCACTCTCCGCGGCCGACCCGCAACCCCCGATTCATCAGGTCTCGGCGGAAATCTGCAAGGATTGCCATCAGGAGATCTACCGTCAATGGCAGGGATCGATGCACGCCAAGAGTACGGCCCTCAGCGACCCGATCCACGGGACTTTTTACCGCCAAGAGGTCGGCGATCCCCAGGCCGAGGGGCAGGTTCACCAGAAGACGAAGACGTTTCCGGTTTGTCTCTCCTGTCATGCACCCAATGCCGCCCGCGACAAGACCACCAAGCTCGATGCGCTACCGGCCTATAGCGAGGGGGTGAACTGTATCGCCTGCCACACCATCGCGGGCTTCAAGGGCGTCAAAGGCGAGGACGGCAAGCTGCGTCTGGGGCTTGCCGCCTACACGCTGAGCGATACGCTCCAAGGCCCGGCCGGCTTCCCGCGCGGGCTGCAAAAACTCAGCGCCGCCGGCGACCTGTTCGGCGGAGCCGTGGGTGACGGTGCCGACCAGAAACCCAACCCGCACCTGGGCGAGCCGGTCGAGTTCCGCGGTCAACCGGTGCCGGCCCTGCCGCTGGAGGCCAACGCGATTCAATTCAAGACCTCCGATGCCTGCATGGGCTGCCACGACCAGCGCAACAATCCTCAGGGTGTCCCGCTCTGTCAGACCGGCAACGAGTATCTGGAAGGTGCCTCGAAGGCGGTCTGCCAATCCTGCCATATGCCGGTCGCGGGCGGCATCTCGGACCACACCATGGGCGGCGGTCACAATGGCGGCATGCTCAAGCGCAGTGTCGTGTTCACCCTCACCACCGACGCGGCGGACGGCAAGGTCAAGACCAAGGTCCGGTTGCAGAACCTGCAGCCCCATTCCATGCCCACCGGCGCGCCGTTTCGCAATCTGTACCTGAAGCTTGCCGCCTATGATGCGGCCGGGGAACTGGTCTGGCAGAACGCCGAGGGCCATCCATCCAAGGATGATCCAAAAGCCTATTTCTCTTATAACATGGTCGACGACAAGGGCATGCCGGCGCCGCCCCCGACCGCGACCAAGGCCGGTGACGACACCCGCCTCAAGCCGCATGAGGTACGTGAGCTGAGCTATCAGATTCCGGCCAAGGGGGTGGTGTTGGTGCGCGGCGAGCTTTACTACAATCTGCTGTGGCCGGCCTTGGCCGAGAAATTCACCAATCTGCCGGACGAGGTGCGGTCCCCGGTCTTGATCGGCGTCGCCGAGAGCGCGGTGGGCGCGCGCTGAGCTCAGAACCCGCTGGTAATCGGGTAGCGCCGATCACGGCCGAACGCCCGTCGGGAAATCCGCACCCCCGGCGGGGCCTGACGGCGCTTGTATTCATTACGATCCACCAGGCGCACGACGCGGCGTACTTCAGACGCATCAAAGCCTTGGGCGACGATAGCAGCCACGCCCTGGTCTTCCTCGATGTAGAGTCGCAGGATCGGGTCCAGAATCTCGTAAGGCGGCAAGCTATCCTGATCGGTCTGATCCGGGCGCAGTTCGGCCGAGGGCGCGCGGGTCAACACCCGCTCCGGGATGATCGGGGCTAACCCGTTGCGGTACTGCGCAAGCCGATAGACTAAGATCTTGGGCACGTCCTTGATGGGTGCGAAACCGCCGGCCATGTCGCCATAGAGGGTGGCATAGCCGACCGACATTTCGCTCTTGTTGCCGGTGGTCAGCAGAATGCGGCCGTGTTTGTTGCTGAGCGCCATGAGGATGACACCGCGACAGCGGGCCTGGATATTCTCCTCCGTAACGTCGGGGGCGCGATCACCGAAGGCGGGTTTGAGCATGGCGAGAAAGCTGTCGAAGGCCGGCTCGATGGGGATCGTATGGGTTCGGACTCCCAGCCGGCGGGCCTGCTCCAGGGCGTCCTCATTGCTCATGTCCGCGGTGTAGCGCGACGGCATCAGCACCGCTTCCACCTGGTCAGCCCCCAGGGCGTCGACCGCGATGGCCAGGGTCAGGGCCGAGTCGACCCCGCCGGAGAGGCCGAGGACGGCGCCGCTGAAACCGTTCTTGCGCACATAGTCACGCACGCCGAGCACCAAGGCGCTGTAGATCGCCGCCTCGTCTTGCGCCGACGCCGCAGCGACCGCGCCGTGCCGGGGTGCGCCACCCGCACAGGGCGTGCCGTCCGCGGCCAGGTCGACCAACAGCGCGTGCTCCTGAAACTGGGGTGACCGGGCCTGAACCCGACCCTCCCGATCGACCACAAATGAGCCCCCGTCGAACACCAGCTCGTCCTGGCCGCCGACCAGATTGGCGTAGAGGATGGTCAATCCATGGGTGCCGGCGCGGCGGGCGACCAAGGCCTCGCGCTCGGCCTGCTTGCCCGCATGGAAGGGTGAGGCATTGATGTTGATCAGTACCTGGGCCCCGGCCGCGGCGGCCGCCGCCGTCGGCGCCTTGCGCCAGATGTCCTCGCAGACGCTCAGACCCATGCGTAAGCCGCAGTGCTCGAAGACCACCGCCGACGCGCCCGGCTGGAAATAACGCTTCTCGTCGAAGACGCTGTAATTGGGCAGTTCCTGTTTGGCGTACTCGGTCACCAGGGCGCCGTTACGGATCACCCCGGCGGCGTTGATCAAGCCGTCGGGCGCGGCCCGCGGATAACCCAGCACCAGGGTGATGCCGCCGCTCTCGGCACAGACCCGGGCCAGGGCGGCATCGACCCGTTCGAGCAGTTCCGGGCGCAGCAGCAAGTCCTCCGGCGGGTAGCCGGTCAGCGTCAGCTCCGGAAAGACCACCAAATCCGCACCGGCGGCCCGCGCCTCCCGCGCGGTGGTGATGACGCGCTGCGCATTGCCCGGCACGTCACCAACCAGGAGGTTCAATTGTGCGATCTGGATACGACAAGCCACCTTGAACTCCCGACTTGCGGCTGCGCTGCGCTGATCCACTCTAGGCACTCCCGAGCAGTTGCGCCAGGCGCACGCCCATTTGGGCGGGTGAGCGCACGGTCGTCACCCCGGCCGCCTCCAGGGCGGTGAACTTGTCTTCCGCGGTCCCTTTGCCGCCGGTCACGATGGCACCCGCGTGCCCCATCCGTTTCCCCGCCGGGGCCGTGACGCCGGCGATATAGGCGACCACCGGCTTGGTCATGTGCGCCTGGATATACCGGGCCGCCGCCTCCTCTGCCCCGCCGCCGATCTCGCCGACCAGGATGACCCCATCGGTGCCGGGATCGGCCTCGAACAAGGACAGACAGGCGACGAAGTCCAGGCCCTGGATGGGGTCGCCGCCGATGCCGATACAGGTGCTTTGGCCCAAACCGGCATTGGTGACCTGGAACACGGCCTCGTAGGTCAGGGTACCCGAACGGGAGATGATGCCGACCCGGCCGGGGGTGTGGATATGGCCCGGCATGATGCCGATCTTGCACTCGCCCGGGGTGATGACGCCCGGACAATTGGGGCCGATCAGGATCGCCGGGTGGCCCGCCAGCGCGGCCTTGACCCGCAGCATATCCAGGACCGGGATGCCCTCGGTGATACAGACGATGACCCTGATCCCGGCATCCGCGGCCTCCAGGATGGCGTCCGCCGCATAGGCGGCCGGGACATAGATCATGGTGGCGTCCGCCCCGGTCGCGCTGACCGCATCGTGGACGGTATCGAAAACCGGCCGGTCCAGGTGTCGCTGCCCGCCCTTGCCGGGGGTCACGCCGCCGACCAGGTGGGTACCGTAGGCGATCGCCTGGGCGCTGTGGAAGGTGCCCTGCTGGCCGGTGAAACCCTGGCAGATGACCCGGGTCTCTTTGTCGATCAGAACGCTCATAGTTTCAGTCTCTCAACCAGCCGGGGCCGCGGCCGCGACCACCTTGTCCGCCGCCTCACTCAGGTTGGCCGCAGTGATCACCGCCAGCCCGCTCTGCGCCAGCAGTGCCAGGCCCTGGGGCGCGTTGGTCCCCTCGAGTCGTACCACCACCGGAACCGCGACGCCGACCTCGCGCACCGCCTGGATGATACCTTCGGCGATCAGATCGCAGCGGACGATCCCGCCGAAGATATTCACCAGCACCGCCTTGACCCTGGGGTCGGACAGGATGAGTTTGAAGGCCTCCGCGACCCGCGCCGCCGTGGCACCGCCGCCGACATCCAGGAAATTAGCCGGCGCCCCGCCGTGCAACTGCACCAGATCCATGGTTGCCATCGCCAGACCGGCGCCGTTGACCATGCAGCCGATGTTGCCGTCGAGGCTGATGTAGCTCAGTTCATGCGCTTTCGCCTGGGCTTCGCGGGGGTCCTCCTGGCTATGATCACGCAAGGCTTCCAGGTTCGGCTGGCGGGCCAGGGCGTTGTCGTCCAGGTTGATCTTGGCGTCCAGCGCGATCAGGTCGCCGGCGGCCGTGATCACCAGTGGATTGATCTCCACCAAACCCGCGTCACAGTCCATGAACAATCGATACAGACCGCCCATCAGGCCGCTCAGCGCCTTGAGTTGCGCGCTGTTCAAGCCCAGTCCGAAGCCCAGCCGACGCACCTGAAAGGGTTGCAGCCCGGCGGCCGGATGGATGCGAATCGACAGAATCCGCTCGGGGGTCTGCGCCGCCACGGCTTCAATGTCCATACCGCCCGCCTGGGAGGCCATGAACAGGACTGCGGCGGAGGCGCGATCCACCAGTGCACTCAGATAGATCTCGCGGGCGATGGCCGTGGGTTCTTCGATCAGCAGGGTGCCGATGGGCAGCCCCGCGGGGCCGCTCTGGCGGGTGATCAGGCGGCTGCCGAGCAACCGCTGCGCCGCGGCCGCGGCCTGTTCGGGGCTGTCGACCAGCACGACCCCGCCGGCCTTGCCGCGTCCACCGGCGTGGATCTGGGCTTTGACCACCCAGCGGGTGCCGCCCAGCGTGCGGCACGCCGCCGCGGCGTCCGCCGACGTCGATACGGTCACACCACGCGGGACTGGAATGTGGTATCTCTGGAACAGGTGTTTGGATTGGTATTCGTGCAGGTTCATGGAGACTCAAACGGGCAATCCTGGGGACCTGATGGTCGGAATCGCCCTATTCTGATCGAATTCCCGACAAGCTGCCAAAGAAGCAGTGTCCGCGCAGATCCGGCCCCGCGCGTTACGGGTTGGATGCGCTGATGAGACGCACGGCGATCGACGCAGGTTCCGCGTTGCGTTGTCCCGTTGCATGGGACTCGCTACGCCCCGACACGAGTCGTCCATTGCTGCAAGAGTAGATGCCATGCCCAGTGATAAGAGTCCGGCTGCAGGCACATTGAGCGTCGAGACGGCACTGCCCGATCCGCGGCCTGGTGCCAAGGTGCCCGCGCGCTTCCCCACCTGGGAGTCGCTGCGCTGGCTGTTTTTGTTCCGTCTGCTGATGGTGGTGGGGCTGGTGCTGGTGTTCTCCCCCACGGCGGATGATCCGCTGATCACGCGGGTCGATGCGGCCTTGGCGTGGCGGGTGCTGGTCATCTACGCTCTCTTGGTACTCGCCAGCGGGCTGTCCCTCTACGCCCGGTGGCCCAGCCGTGAAAACCAGGTCTATGTAGCGATCTTTGTCGACCTCGTCGTGTTCACCCTGGTGATGCACGCGGGCGGCGGCGTCGGCAGCGGTCTCGGCGTTCTGCTGGCGGTTGCCGTGGCCGCCGCCGCGCTGATGATGGAGGGCCGGCTGGCACTGCTGTACGCCGCCTTCGCGACAGTAGCGGTCATCACCGAACAGACTTACGTGTTGCTGCAGGGCCATGCGGTAGCCGCGGACTTCACCCAGGCCGGGCTGCTCGGCGTCGTGTTCTTTGCCCTGGCCTTGCTGGCCCATGTGCTCTATCGCCGCGTCCGGACGATGGAGGAACTGGTCGCGCGCCGCAAAGTCGACATTGATGACCTGTCAAAACTCAACGCCTTCATCATCCAGGATATGGGCACCGGGGTGATGGTCGTGGACGGGGAGCGTCGGGTGCGGCTGATGAACCAGTCGGCCTACGATCTGATCAATGTCGCTGGAGAGCAGGCCGGGGCCAAGCTGAAGGCGATGTGCCCGGAGTTGGACGCCTGGTTGGCGGAGCGGGTGCGTCCGACCGCGCCCCAGGGTGGGATCATTCGGGTCGGCGATCGGGAGATCAAGCCCGCGCGCCAACTGCTCGGCGACTACCGCGCCGCCGGCGTACTGCTCTATCTGCGCGACCAGCAGGAATTAGTGAAGGAGGCCCAGCAGATCAAGCTGGCATCGCTGGGAACACTGACCGCCAGCATCGCGCACAATATTCGCAACCCCTTGAGCGCGATTTCCCATGCCGGTCAACTGCTGGCGGAGGCCCGGGGACTGTCGCCGGATGACCGCCACCTGCTCGATATCATCCGTCGCAACAGCGGGCGGATCGACGAGATTATCCGTAGTGTCCTGCAACTGTCGCGCCGCCATCAGGTGGAACTGCAGCTGACCGAACTGGTCGCCTGGCTGGAAGCCTTCTGCGACGAGTTCCGGGAATCCCACGGTCTACCTGAGGCCCGTTTCCTGCTGGAGTTCGAGTCACCGCCCATTGCGGTCGAGGTCGACCCACGGCATCTGCATCAGATCATTGCGAATCTGTGCGAGAACGCCCTGCTGCACGGCGGGCAACCGGATCAGCCCGCGCAGATCCTCGTACGGGTCGGGCGTGGCCAGACTTCAGAACGCGCCTTGGTGGAGGTGACCGACGATGGCCCCGGCATCGACGAGGCGTCCGCCCGCGACATCTTCAACCCGTTTTTCACCACCAAGGCCAGCGGCACCGGTCTCGGACTGTACATTGCCCGCGAACTGGCGGAGACCAACGGCATCCGACTTCAATATGAACGTCGGCACCCCAGTGGCAGTTGTTTTCGGCTCGTGTTCGCCTAGGCGCATGAGCCATGCGTCGCTTCCGGCCGGGGCGCGGCGCGGTGATGCGCTCGGCGCGGCGGTGTAACATTGTCAGGGCCTGCGCACCCGCGGCGCGGCCCGCTGCCGGTCGCAGCGACGCCTCGCGAGCGATCGGCGGATGATCAGAACCACCCCAGAACTGGAAGCGAGCCGGTATGAACAAGGCGCACGCACTCGTCGTCGATGACGAAACCGATATCCTCGATCTGTTCAAGATCACGCTCGGGCGCATGGATGTGCAAGCGACCACCGCGATGACCCTCGGCGAGGCCAGGCGCCATCTCGACATGGGGCGTTTCGACCTGTGCCTCACGGATATGAACCTGCCTGACGGGAACGGGATCGATCTGGTCCGCTATATCACCGAGCACTGTCCCGAGCTGCCGGTGGCGATGATCACCGCGCATGGAAACATGGAGTCCGCGGTGGCCGCGATGAAGGCCGGGGCCTTCGACTTCGTGCCCAAGCCGGTCGATCTCCAGCTGTTACGCCGCCTGGTCGGCTCGGCGCTGAAGCTGCGCACTCAGAGTGGATTTGGTGGCGAACTGAACGCCGCCGGGGGGCGCTTGCTCGGAGACTCGACGAAGATCGAGGAGATCCGCCGACTGATCGCCAAACTCGCCCGCAACCAGGCGCCGGTGTTCATCACCGGTGAGAGCGGCACCGGCAAAGAGCTGGCCGCGCGGCTGATTCATGCCCAAGGGCCGCGCTGCGAGGGGGATTTCGTCGCGGTCAACTGCGGTGCCATTCCCCAGGAACTGGTAGAGAGTGAGCTGTTCGGCCACAAGAAGGGCAGCTTCACCGGCGCCGTGGCCGACCAGGAGGGCCTGTTTCAGGCGGCCGAGGGCGGCACCCTGTTCCTCGATGAGGTCGCCGACCTGCCGCTGCCCGCGCAAGTCAAGTTGTTGCGGGCGATCCAGGAAAAGCGCGTCAGGCCGGTCGGCGCCCAACAGGAGGTGCCGGTGGATGCGCGTATCATCAGCGCCAGCCACCGTGACCTGACCGAAGAGGTGGAACATGGGCGGTTCCGCCAGGACCTGTTCTACCGTATCAACGTCATCGAGTTGCGGATGCCGTCGTTGCGTGAGCACCCTCAGGATATCCCGCTGCTGGCCGCGCGCATCTTCGACCGGATCGCCCGGGAACATCCCGAGCGCGGCCCGATGAAGCTCGCGGACGAGGCCCTGGAGGCACTCTCGCAGCACCCCTTCCCGGGGAATGTGCGCGAACTGGAAAATGTGTTGGAGCGTGCCACCGCGCTCTGTGACGGTGCCATCATTGGTGCTCATGATCTCTATTTACCGCAGACCGAGGCGGCCGCCGCGGGCGACACGGGTCCCGACTCCGCGGTCCCGCTCGAAAATTACCTGGGCGAGATCGAGCGCCAGGCGATCCTCAAGGCACTCGAGGAGACACGCTGGAACCGCACCGCCGCCGCCAAGAAGCTCGGCATGACCCTGCGCTCACTGCGCTACCGCCTCGCCAAACTCGGCATCGAGTAAGGAGCCGTCGTGACCGATCGCACCCGGCGGCGCGCGACCGCACCACCTGCCACGGCCGGTGGGCCGGCCCCCGAGCGCGACCCTTTCGTCGCCTGGGTGCGCCAGGCCACGCCCTATATTCATGCCCATCGTGGGCGTACCTTTGTGATCGCCTTCGGCGGGGAGGCCGTCGCCGACCCGCGTTTCCCTGACCTGGTTCATGACATCGCGTTGCTCCACGGGTTGGGGGTGCGGCTGGTGCTGGTCCATGGTGCGCGACCGCAGATCGAGGAACGGCTGCGGGAGCAGCGCATTGAATTGCGCTATGTCAACGGACTGCGCATCACCGACGCTACCGCGCTGGCCTGCGTCAAGGAAGCGGCCGGGGTGGCGCGCGTGGAGGTCGAGGCGCTGCTCTCCATGGGGCTCGCCAACTCGCCCATGGCCGGGGTGCGCATCCCGGTAGCCTCCGGCAACTTTGTGACCGCCAAGCCGATCGGTGTCCTGGACGGCATCGACTACGAACACACTGGTGTGGTTCGGCGGGTGGACCGCCAGTCACTGATCCAGCGTTTGGATGCCGGGGCGGTGGTGCTGATGCCGCCACTGGGCTACTCGCCGACCGGCGAAGTCTTCAACCTCAGTGCCGCCGATGTCGCACGCTCGGCAGCGATTGCGCTGAAGGCCGATAAGCTGATCTTTTTGATCGAGGAACCGGGGGTTTGTGACGCCACCGGCGCCCTCCTCTCCAACGTCCTGAGCGACGAAGTGGAAACCTTGCTCGCCGCGGCCCCCGCACTTCACGAGGACGTGGCCCAGGCACTGCGTGCCGGAGCGGACGCCTGCATCCATGGAGTCGCTCGCGCGCACCTGATCGACCGGCGCCGCGACGACGCCCTGCTGCGCGAGCTTTATACCCGCGACGGCAGCGGCACCCTCATCACCGGGCAACCTTACGAGGGGCTGCGACCCGCACGCAGCGAGGATGTGACCGGCGTCCTCGAACTCTTGCGGCCGCTGGAGGAGCGCGGTGTGCTGGTCCCCCGCTCGCGGGAGCGACTGGAAACCGAGATCGACCGGTTTTACTTGATGGAGCGCGACGGTCTGGTCATTGCCTGCGCGGCGCTTCACCCCTATCCGGCGCAACGCATGGCCGAACTCGCCAGCGTCGCCGTCCATCAGGACTATCGCAACCACGGACGCGGCGACAAACTGCTGGAGCACATGGAAGCGATCGCCCGCACCCGCGGGTTCACCCGACTCTTCGTCCTCACCACCCAGACGGCGCATTGGTTCCAGGAGCGCGGCTTCATTCCGGCGCTCCTAGAGGCCCTGCCGACTGAAAAACAGGCCCTCTACAACCTGCGGCGTAACTCTCAGGTGTTCATCAAAGACCTGACGGTCTGAGCGGCCCGGCCGTGATCCTACTGCCGATCCCGGCCGTGGTTCAGGTATCCTGTGCGCCGCACCGCTGAGAAGCAGCCTGACCCTATCACCTCCCGGAGTCCCTGATGTCCGAGTCCCGTTCGTCGCTCTACAAGCTGTTGACCTGGGTCTTGCTCGCGGCCCTGATCGGAGTCTACGGGCTCTATCACTGGTACACCGGCGGGTTGCGCCGGAACATCGCCACACAGCGCGCGGAGCTCGCCCAAGCGGCGCAGCGCCAGTCCGCCGCGGATCAGCAACTCCAGGCCGCCGCGGCGACCGAGCAGACGCTGAAGGCGCAGAACGATGACCTCAAGACCCGTCTCGCGGCAGTCCAGGACGAGCACCAGGCATTGCTGGAGCAGCACGAGACGGTCACCGCCCAGGTCGAGCGGCATCGGCAGGAGATTGCGCAGGCCGCCGCCCGTGAGCAGGACCTGAACGATCAGATTCGGGATCTCAGTGTCCAGTACACCCAGGCCAGCAAGGCGGTGGTCGACAAGCTGGGTGCGGCCCATGCGGCTTGGGCCTCTCTGGAAAGCGAAGACCAGGCGGCCAAGGCGCGCGTCAAGGAGTTGGAGGCCGAGGTTACCCGCCTGCGTCAAACGGGTGCCGCGGCCGAAGCGAAGAATACCGCGCAATGCACGGCACTGGAGTCCAAGGTCAATGAACGGGTGCGGTTCTACCGCTCGGCACTCGAGGGCAGCGACCCCGACCGCGCCGCCCTGATCGCCGGGCTGGAGCAACAACTGACCGCACTGCGCGCCACCCTGGAGCAGGCCGGGCAAGAGGCCGCGGCAGCGCGCACGGCACTGGCCGACCAGTTGGCCAACGCCGAGCGCAACGTCGCGGACCTGACCGCGCGGCTGGCGGCAGCCGAGCGTCGCGCCGAGGAGCACGCCCAGACGCTGACGACGACCACGGCGTCACACGAGGCGGCGGCGAGCGAGTTACGCGGCAAGGTTGCCACCCTCACCGAGGAAGTGCAGAGTGAACGCGGCACGCGCGTGGCGCTCGAGCAGACGCAGGCGCAGCACGTCGCCGAGCTCGCCGAGGTGAACCGCACCCTGGCGGATGTGCGTGCGCAATGCAGTGCCGCGACGGCGGCGGCGGCGCAGGAGAAGCACGCACTGGAAGAGGACCTGCAGACTGAACGCGCCCGCTCCGAGCAGTCCCTGACGGCTTTGCGCAAAGAATTCGAGGAAGCACAGGCCGCCCAACTGCAAGCCAAGGATCAGGCGCTGTCTCACACCCGCGGCCTGTTCGAGCGCTATGCCGAGTTGCATGCCCAGAAAACCGAGCGCGGCATGCTGATCAGCCTGGCGGAACAGGAACTGCATTTCGCCAGCGGGGCCTCGACGCTTCCCAAGGGCGCCATCCCCAGCCTGGATCAGATCGCCGCGCTGCTCCAGCAATACCCACAGTTGACGGTCATCATCGATGGACATACGGACGCCTCGGGATCGGAGGCGATCAACCTGGCGCTGTCCAAGGCCCGGGCCGAGGCGATCAGGCAGGGTCTGGTCGAGCGCGGGGTGGCGCCGGGGCGGCTGACGGCGCAGGGGCTGGGCGAGACGCGGCCAGTGGGTGACAACGCGACCCCGGCCGGCCGGCTCAAGAACCGCCGGGTCGAGGTGCTGGTGATCGAGCCCTAAAGCGAGCTGTCCGCGTCCAACGGCCTGCCGCCAACCAACGTTGGTCGGCGCCGCTGCGCACCAATCAACCGTTCCTCAGGATGACCACACAGCACCCACTCAGCCGCTCTGAACCCGTCCAGTCACCCTGGCCGCTGGTCCTGGGGCTGATCATCGCGATGACGGCCTGGCGGCTGGGCGCGGCGGCCGTGCTGCCGGTGACCCAGGACGAGGCCTACTACTTCGATTGGGCACGCACCCTCGCCTGGGGCTATTTCGATCATCCACCCGGGGTGGCCGTGCTGGGGATCGGCACCTGGTTCGTGCCGGGTTCCGCCCTGGCCGCCCGGCTTGGGGGGTTGGCGGCCGGTACCTTGAGCCTGATCGTGCTGGCCCGGCTCTATGTCAACAGCGGGTTGCTGCGTCGTGACGATATCACGCTCGCCTTGGTCCTCCTGTTCGCCAACCTGCCCGCGCTGGCGGGCGGCATCCTCACGACGCCGGATTCCGCGCTCGTCCTCGCCTGGGCGCTGGCCCTGCACGAGGCCGAACAGGCCTTGGCCGGCGACCGCCGCCGGTGGCTCACGGTCGGCCTCGCCGTCGGTCTGGGTTTGCTCGGCAAGTACACCATGATGATGATCGGGCCCATCTTGCTCTGGGCCATCCTGCGCACCGACCCGCGCGCCCTGCGCACGCCCTGGCCCTATCTCGGCGCGCTGCTCGCCGTGCTGGTGTTCAGCCCCAATCTGTGGTGGAACGCCGGTCACGACTGGCTGGCCTTGCGGTTCCAGTTCGGCCATGGATTCGCGCTGGATGCCGGTGCACTCACCCCGGCCAACGGGGCCGCGGCGACGGCTATCACCCACTCGGGGCCGGTGACACTGGCGGAGCGGGCCGCCAATCTCGGTACGTTCACGGCCGGACAACTTGCCCTCTGGGGGTTGATCGCACTGCCGCTGCTGGCCGCAACTCCCCGGTTCTTCCGCCGCTGCGCGACCGCCGATCCCGGCCCCATCCCGGGGAACCACGCCAGGTCCCTGCTGCTGACCGCCACCTGGTTTCCGCTCGGGTTCTTCGCCCTGGTTTCCATCGGCAGCGAGGTGGAGGCGAACTGGCCGGCCATGTACCTGCTCGCGGCCCCGGCCCTGCTGGCGCGGCCGTTGCGCGGTCTGCGCCCTTGGGTACTGGGCGCGGCCGCGGCCAACCTGCTGGTGGTGACCCTCTACGTCTATCATGCCGCTACCGCCGCCCTGCCGCTGCCGGACAGTCAGAACCGCATCCTGCGCGAGACGCATGGGTTTGCGGCGCTGGCGGCCGTGGCCGCAGGGCTGCCCGGGCCGGTCTATGCCGACCGTTACCAGCTCACGGCCATGCTGCGCTTCTACCAACCCGCGCTTGCCGCCGGCCAATGGCCGGGACTCACCCGCCCGTCCGAATACCTGGTGGGGCAGATCGCCCCCCGCGTCGATCCGACCGCCCAGCGTGAGCCCTTCTGGATCATTACCCAACGCCCGCAGCCGCCGACGGTCGGGGGCTTCACCAGCGACGCCCCACGCACCTTCTTCGACTGCGCCGATCAGCGCCTGGTCGAGACCGCCGCGCCCCCGTGCGCGCGCCCGCTGCATACCTGGTTCCTGCATCACTATCGACTGGAATAGCACGACGGTGGGGAAGGCCAGCGTGACCGCCATGGCGGCGGCCCGCGTGCCACCCCGGCCGAGGCCCGACACCGGTGTCAGCTATTTTTACAGTCGGAACGCGTGGCGCCAGCTGGGGACGCGGTGCGGCCGCGACGATCGCACGTCGAAACTGTGGCGCAGCAGGAGGTTGACGGGCACCGGCCAGTCATGGCCCGATGTTTGCGTTAATATTGTTGCCGCTATCCGACGCGGCCTGGCTGCCCGCGAACCAGTCCCTGCTTCGGAGAACCTTACGATGAAGGCGCCCCTGCCATCTCTTCTTTTCGCCGCCAGCCTTGGCCTCGTCGGCACCGCCGACGCAACGCTGGTGGAATACACCGATAGCGCGCGCTTCCTCGCCGCGATCAAGGCCGATTATTACCTCGAGAACTTCCAATCGCTGGTTCCCAATACGACTCCCGCAAGCCTCGCCTTCGGGTCTACCAACGGGTATTCATACACAGCAAGCGCCACCGGAGGTACACTTTACGTCGTGCCCGTGATCGGCGGCAGCATTGCGCTGTCGACGAGTAGTGCTCACAGCACTCTGCAGCTTGACTTCACCGGCGCCCCGGTGACGGCTCTCGGCGGGCTATTCTTCTCAACGGACGTGTTTAACAACCCCTTGATTAGCCGCATCGAACTCGCGTTCAGCGACGGCAGCACCTGGGCCTTGACCAATGCGGCCCTGACCAGCTTCATCGGCTTCACCAGCAGCGTCGCGATCACGTCGCTAGACATCACGGCACCCGCCGACGGATGCGCTGTGACCTACTGCTTCACGACCCTCGACGACTTCTACGTCGGCGAGTTTGCGCAGGTCCCGGTCCCGGCCACTGCGCTCTTGCTCGCCGTCGGCCTGCTCGGGCTTGGGTCGCGCGGCGGTCGTGCCCGACGCCGGGCGACCTGATCCCCCCAGGGTCGCACGATCGCGGCCACGGCGCAGGTGACACTGGCGGAAAACGGACGGTTCAGCGCCCCCACCGACTGAACAGCTTTCGAACTTCTTCCAGCACTAAGACGCCGACGGCCACCAGGGTCGCGAGGCCCCAATCGGCGAGGCTCAAATCCACCGTGTCGAAAATGGCCTGCGCCGGGCCCCAGTGCACCACCAGGATCTGCAAAGCAACCACGCAGAACAGTGCCGACCACAGCTTGCCGTTGCTCAGGAAGTGCCGGTTAAAGGCGCTTTCATGCTCGGCACGCGCGTTGAAAATATTGAAAAACTGGAACAACACGAAGGTGGTGAAGGCCAGCGTGACCGCGTAGTCGTGACCGCCGTGATGCTCGCCCCAGGCATAGGCGGCGAGTGTTCCGGCCGCCATCGTCAGACCGTACAGGCCAAGACGCCAAAGCCGATCCCGCGTCAGGATGGGACCGTCGGCCGGGCGGGGCGGCGCGTCCATGATGCCGGGTCGCGGCGGTTCCACGCCCAGCGTCATGGCGGGCGGACCATCCATGATGATGTTCACCCAGAGAATCTGGATCGCGGTAAAGGGGGTCGGCATCCCGAAGAGCGGCGCACCGACGACGGTCAGGATGGCCCCGATATTGGTGGACAACTGGAACCGCACGAACTTGACGATGTTGTCGTAGATGGTGCGCCCCTCCTTGACGGCGCCCACGATGGTCGCGAAGTTGTCGTCGGTGAGTACCAGTGTTGCCGCTTCTTTGGACACTTCGGTACCGGTGATGCCCATCGCCACACCGATGTCGGCGGTCTTGAGCGCCGGGGCGTCATTCACGCCGTCGCCGGTCATCGCGACGACATGGCCCCGCGCCTTCAGCGCCTCGACGATATGCAGTTTGTGCTCGGGCGAGACCCGCGCGAATACCGCGGTGCCTTCCACCAAGGTGGCGAGCGCCGGCTGGGTCAGGCCCTCGATTTCGCGGCCTTCGCGGACCTCGCCCGTCAACCCGAGGTCACGGGCGATGGCGGCTGCCGTCGCCCGGTGATCACCGGTGATCATTTTCACCGCCACGCCGGCTTGTTGGCAGATGCGGATGGCGTCGCGCGCCTCCGGACGCGGCGGATCGATGATGCCGACCAGACCGAGGAGGGTCAGCCCGTCGGCCCAGACCATCAGCTCGCCCGCCGGGTCGAAATCCGCCGCCGGGATGGTGCGGCCGGCCAGCATGAGCACGCGCAGCGCGTCCTGCGCGAAGGCCGTATTGTGCGCGGCGAAGTCCTCCCGGGCGGCCGTGTCGAGTGCGACTTCGCCGGCAGCCGTCAAGTGAGCACGCGCGCGCGTCAGCACGACATCAGGCGCGCCCTTGACCCACATCCGCACCAGGGCGCCGTCATGATGGAAGGTCGCCATGAATTTATGCGTGGAGTCGAACGGGATTTCGGCAATCCGCGGCTGCTGCCCGGCCAGGGTCGGCGCGTCCACCCCGCCGCGCGCGGCCAAGGCCAACAGGGCGCCTTCCGTCGGGTCGCCGATCAGTTCGCCGTCACGGATCCGGGCATCCGTGCACAGTGCCGCGCAGGTCAGCAAGGGCAGCCAGTCCGGCGGCGGCGCGTCATCCTCCGGCATGATGGCGCCGGGGTCCGCGTAGCCGTCTCCCGTGACGGCAAAGCGACGACCGTGAAACCAGGCGCGGCGCGCGGTCATCTGGTTCAGGGTGAGGGTCCCGGTCTTGTCCGAGCAGATGACCGTGGTACAGCCAAGGGTTTCCACCGCCGCCAGTTTCTTGACGATGGCATGGCGTTTGGCCATGCGGTGCATGCCCAGCGCCAGCGTCACCGTGACGACTGCCGGCAACCCTTCGGGGATCGCCGCCACGGCCAGGGCAATGGCGGTCAGCACGGTGTCGATCAGCGCATCGCCGCGCAGGATGCCAATGGCGAAGATCAAGCACACGACCAGCCCGGCGATGGCGGCCAGCCGGGTACCGAGCGCATCCAACTGCACCTGCAAGGGCGTGGCCGACTCGGGGGTCTCGGCCAGCAAGCTCGCGAGCTTGCCCATTTCGGTGCGCATCCCGGTGGCGCAGACGATGGCCTCGAGGCGGCCGCGGGTGACCACGGTGTTCATGAAGACCATGTTGTGCTGTTCAGCCAGCGGGGGCGTACCGGGAATCGCCGCGGGGGTCTTTGCAACGGCCTGTGATTCACCCGTGAGCGCCGCCTCCGCAACCTCGGCCGCATGGGCACGGAGCACCCGCGCATCGGCCGGGATGCGGTCACCCGCTTCGAGCAGCAGGATGTCTCCCGGCACCAGCGCCTCGGCGGGAATCTCCGCCGGATGCCCGTCGCGCCGCACCCGGGCAACGGGAGCCAGCATTTTTTTCAAGGCGGACAAGGCCGCCTCGGCGCGGTGTTCCTGAAAAAACCCCAGGGTGGCGTTCAACAGCACCACGACGGCAATGACGATCGCATCTTTGAGATCGCCCACGACGCCCGCCAGCAGTGCGGCGCCGATCAGCACCAGGACCAGCACATTGCGGAACTGGTCGAGAAACTTTTTCCATGCCGGGCGCGGCGGCCGACCGCTGATGCGGTTGGGGCCATGGACCCCGAGTCCGGCTTCGGCGGCGGCCGTGGACAGGCCGACGCTGATGTCAACCTGTAGATCAGCCGCGACGCGTTCAGGCGTTTCGGCATACCAGACGCGTGGGGGAGTTGTGGCAGGTACCGCGGGGATCGTGTTCACTGTGAGTCCTTGGAGTCGGTCGGCGAGGGCAAGCGACTCCATTGGAACCCGGACTCAGGGCGGTGGTTCCCGGAGCGCGACCTGCACCAGACCGACGATCGGCTCAGCGCTCGCCGAACGGCGCGAACAGTTCCTGCAAGTCCTGCCCACTCAAGCGCGGCTCCGGTTCGCCCTCGCTTTCCTGATAGACCCCGGCGGCCAGCACCCGCTTGCGCTCCTGCATGGTCAGGATGCGCTCCTCGACCGTCTGCTCGGTCACCAGCTTGTAAACGAAGACCGGCTTGTCCTGACCGATGCGGTGGGCGCGGTCCGCCGCCTGCGCCTCGACCGCCGGATTCCACCAGGGGTCGTAGAGGATCACGGTATCGGCTTCCGTGAGGTTCAAGCCGACCCCGCCGGCCTTGAGGCTGATGAGAAACAGGTTGGCCTCACCCGAACGGAAGGTGTCGATGGCCTCGTCGCGCTTGCGGGTCTGACCGGTGAGCTTGGCGCTAGGGATGCCGCGTTGATCCAGTTCGGCCTCGATCAGTGCGAGCATGGACGTGAACTGGGAAAACAGCAGGATGCGCCGGCCCTCATCCAGTTGCTCCGGTACCAGATCCATCAGCAGTTCCAGCTTGGCCGACTCCTTGACCCGGGCGGCGGCCGGGAGCTTGAGCAGGCGCGGGTCACAGCAGGTCTGACGCAGTTTCAGCAAGGCATCGAGAATGGTGATATGGCTGCGCGCCAGGCCTTGGGCGGCGATGGCGTCGCGCACCCGTTTTTCCATCGACAGCCGGATGCTCTCATAGAGTGCGGCCTGCGCTTCGCCCAGGGTCACACTCTTGATGATCTCGGTCTTGGGCGGCAACTCGGCCGCCACGTCCTGCTTACGCCGGCGCAACATGAAGGGCGCGACCCGGCGCGCGAGGCGGTCCTGGCGGTCCCGATCCCGATGCTGCTCGATCGGCGTGCGCCAATGGCGCTTGAAATTGGCCTGATCACCGAGGAACCCGGGCATGAGAAAATCGAATTGAGTCCAGAGTTCGCCCAAATGGTTTTCCATCGGGGTGCCGGTGAGGCACAACCGGTGATCGGCGTTGAGGGCCCGGACCACGGCCGCGGCCTGCGACTTGGGGTTCTTGACCGTCTGGGCCTCGTCCAGAATCAGTGAATGGAATGACTGCTCCTGGAGCCGCTCCTGGTCACGGGACAACAACGGGTAGGTGGTCAGGATCAGATCGTGGTCCGGAATGGCGTCGAAATGGACGTGACGGTCGGCCCCGTGCAGGACCAGCGTGCGCAGCCCCGGGGTAAAACGCGCCGCCTCGCGCCGCCAGTTGCCCATGAGACTGGTGGGGGCCACCACCAGGGCGGGGCGCGCCAGTCGTCCGGACTCCTTCTCCAGCAGCAGGTGGGCGAGGGCCTGGACGGTCTTACCGAGACCCATGTCGTCGGCCAGGATACCGGCCAGATCCCAGGCGCGCAGGAACTGGAGCCAATCGAGCCCGCGTCGTTGATATCCGCGCAACTCGACCGTGAGCCCGGCCGGGGGTTCAACCGGTTCGATCCCGGCGAATGCCGTCAGTCGCCGCGCCAGTTCACGCAGCCGCCCGGCCCCGCGGATCGCATAACCCTGGGCCTCGAGATCGGCCAGGGCAGCGGCGTCGAAGCGCGATACCCGCAGCCGTCCATCCGCACCGGGGGCGGCCCGGTCGAACAGATCGCGCAGGATCTCGATGAACGGCAAGAGCCGCGCTCCCGGCAGATCGATATAGCGGTGCGCGGCGTCCGGGTCGGTACCCGTCGGGTCGAGCGGCAGGGTGATGATGGCGGGCACTTCACTGCCCATCCCCAGCTCCAACAAGGGCGCGATGATAGGCAGCAGGGGCAGGCGGCGCCCGCCAAGATCGAGGTCGAAGCGCAGCCCGAACCAGTCGTTGCCACCCTCTTGCACCGGGTCTTCGAGTTCCAGGTCCCACTCCGCGGACTCGAATTGCAGCCGGAATGCGTCCTCGCGTTCCACCCGCCAGCCGGCCGCTTCCAGCGCTGGAATGCCGTCGCGCAGAAGGGCCGACCAGCGCCCTGCCCGTTCCAGCGGATTGGCGGTCGCCGGGACGACCCGGTGGCTGCCCGCGGCGGTGCCGGCGAGGGCGAGCGGGATGAACCCGTGCGCCGCAAGGGTATCCAAGGCCCGCTGTTCAGCCACCAGGTCACGGTGGATGCGGACAGTCCCGGAGCCGTCAGGCAGAACGGTGTACGGCAGCGCGGGAAGACCAGGGACCTGGTACCCGTCATAGTCAAAATCCAGACTCAGTAGATGGGTATCGATTCCGGACAAGGATTCGCAGCGCAGCGTCAGCCAGGGAACGACGGCGGCACCGGTGACCTCCTTGACCGGCACCGGACGCGGGACCGGCAGCGGTAACTGAGGGAATTCCAGCACCAGCGTCCGTGACAGCGTTTCGGCCTCGTGGGCGCGCAGCCGCGGCGCGGCCAGGATCTCGCGCACTTGGGCCATGCGTAACCCCTGGGTGTCCAGCGGCCCGGCCAGTTGCTTCGCGGGGTCCAGGTACATGGGGGGATCGACCAGCAACAGGCGGGCCGGCGGGGTTACCTTGACTTTCAAGTCGAGTGATCCGTCCGTGTTTTCCCGCCAGCTCAGGTCCAGGGAGCGCGTCTCACCCAGGCTCAGGGGCGCCGCCTCGATCCCCTGCCAGTAGCAGCGCCCAGTCCCGATCATGCGCAACAGCGCCAACGAGCCGGTCTGGCCGATGAGCGATACGCTGGTAACCCATTGACCGGCAGCGAGAGCGCGCAGAATACCCAGAATGTCATGGTCCGCGCTGAGCAGATAGGTGGGCGTGGAGTAGCCGTGCAGCAGATTGAACGGATTGACCTGTCGCCCCTTGGAGAGCCCGGTGCCACGCAGTAGGGGCTTGGCGACCCGCAGCTCCGCCGCGGCGGCGTGGACGTCGGCCGGATTCTGCTGAAGCACGTAGACCAGCCGCTCCCCCGCCGGATCGGCTGCTTTATCCTGGCCGGCCAGCACCACGCGGTTCAGCCAGCGTTTCACGAACTCGGTGCCGGCCGAGCCGTCGCTCGGCTGGGATTGACGCTCCCGTTCCTCGAAGGCCAGACAGGCCGCCGCCACATGCTTACAGTTGTAGCCGATCGGGCAGCCGCAGGAGCCGGTGATGTCGCGCTTGGCGGGATCCGCCGGGATAAAAATGGACTGCCGGTAGATACGGCCGGCGCTGCCGCGGACCCGTGCCCGCAGGCTGACCCCGGAGTCATCCCGCCGCTCCTCCTCCAGTTCGATCACCATTCCTTGCTGATAGTAGGCGAGGCCCCGGTTGAAGGAACTCAGGTCGATCGCGTGGCGGATGTCGTCACGACTCAGGGGGCGTGGCATGGTGTTGGACCAGGCAGTTGCGGAACAGCCGTCTATTGTCGCCGGTATGGGGGCCGTTGCCCATGGTTAGAGAGGCAATGGCATGAAATGATCGGGTCGACCGCGTAGGTCGGCCGTCCCGGCCTGGCCTGGCGTACTTGGGTCCGCTCGCGTCGGGTGCAGGTGCGCCGGTCCTCGCGCCCGCGCCCGGAGTGTCAATCCCGGGGCGCAACCCCCATCAACCGCCAAGGCAGGCCGATGCGATGCTGTATACTCTGGCGTCTGCTGACCCTGTGCCGCGGGAGCGACCCTGTGAAGCTGATCGTGCAGATCCCCTGCTACAACGAGGAGCAGACCCTCCCGGAAACCATCGGGTCGATCCCGCGTGCGATTCCCGGAATCGTTCGCATCGAAATCCTCGTCATCGACGACGGCAGCTCCGACCGGACGATCGAGGTCGCGCGGGCGCTCGGCGTCCACCACATCGTGCGCAACAAGCACAATCAGGGGCTTGCCCGCAGCTTTCGCAACGGTCTGGAGGCCTGTCTGCAGCTTGGCGCCGACATCATCGTCAATACCGACGGCGATCATCAGTACGATGGCCGGGACATCCCGAAACTGGTGCGGCCGATCCTCGATGGCGAGGCGGATATCGTGATCGGCGACCGCGAGACCGACAAGATCGCGCACTTTTCCCCCGCCAAGAAGTTTCTTCAATGGTTCGGCAGCGGCGTGGTGCGGAAACTCGCAGGCATTTGGGTCCCCGATACCGTCAGCGGGTTTCGCGCTTTCTCCCGCGAGGCGGCGATCCGACTGAATATCGTGTCCTCGTTCAGTTATACGATCGAAACCGTCATCCAGGCCGGCAAACGTCAACTGGCAGTCACTTCGGTCGCTGTCCGCACCAACCCCAAGACCCGCGACTCGCGACTGTTCAAGAGTATCCCCGGTTTCCTTCAAAATTCGCTGGGGACCATGGTGCGGATGTACGCGATGTATCAGCCATTGCGGGTGTTTTTCTTCATCGGAACCGCCCTGACCGCAGTTGGCCTGTTTCCGATTCTGCGGTTTCTTTATTATTATGCGATCGGCAGCGGCGGTGGGCATATTCAGTCGCTGGTGCTTGGTGCGGTACTTCTGATGATGGGTTTCATCGCCTACCTGATCGGTCTGGTTGCCGACCTCATCGGGTTCAATCGGCAACTGCTGGAAATGACGCTGGAGCGGGTCCGACGCATGGAACTCGCCGATTACGAACGCTCCAGGGAACGCGGCGTACCAGGCGCGTCATGACCGTTGCCCGCGATCCCGAGTCCACCGGGTGCACGCTGACCCGATCCGCCGCAGCTGCAGGGAGCGCACCCCAGAGCGATGCGGCTTTAGATCCAACGCAACAGCAAGCTCAGTCGCGCCGGCGAGTGGTCGTCTGGGGGACCTACGATCTGGGCAAGCCGCGGATTCGCGTGCTGATCCGCGGACTACGCGACCATGGAATCGAGGTCATTGAATGCCATCGCCACGTCTGGGACGGCGTCGACGACAAGAGTCAGCTCGCCGGATGGTCGGCTCAGCTCCGCTGGGGCTGGCGCTGGCTCAGCGCCTACCCCGGTTTGCTGCTCCGTTATTTGCGCCTCCCGCCGCACGACGCCGTGTTGATCGGCTACCTCGGGCACTTGGACGTGTTGCTCCTCTGGCCGCTCGCGAAACTGCGCGGAAAACCGCTGATCTGGGATGCCTTCTTGTCGCTCTACAATACCGTGGTGGAGGATCGCTGCCTGGTGAGTAAAGGCCATCCACTCGCCTCTCTGTTATTCGCATGGGAGTGGCTTGCCTGCCGTGCGGCAGCGACGGTCGTCATCGACACCGCGACGCATGGGCGTTATTTCGCCGAGACTTTCGGCATTGCGGCGAGTAAGGTCCAGCGTGTCTTTGTCGGCACGGAACCGGACCTGTTCTACCCGGCTCCGCACGGCTTTGACCGACGTGACAAGGACTGCGCTTTCACGCTGCTTTTTTATGGTCAGTTCATCCCCTTGCACGGCATCGAGAACATTGTTCAGGCCGCCAAGCTCACCGAGCGCCAGGGAATTTCATGGCAACTGATCGGCACTGGTCAGCAGGCCGGCGCCATACGCTCATTGATCGCCGAGCTGGCGCCATCCAATCTGCACTGGGAGTCCTGGGTGCCCTACGCGCGTCTCGTTCATCGCATCCATGCGGCCGATGCCTGTTTGGGAATCTTCGGCACCACCGCCAAGGCGCAACGCGTCATTCCCAATAAGGTGTTTCAGATCATCGCCAGCGGCCGACCGCTGATTACCGCGGACACGCCGGCGGTGCGTGAACTGCTCGTGCCGAACGCGGTGGTGCGACTGATTCCACCCGGCGACCCGGTGGCCTTAGCGAGCGCCGCGCGCGCCATGGCCGAGCAGGGTCGAACGCTTCCGGTCGACGATGCGCATGCCGCGCTGCGCCCCAAGGTGTTGCCGTCGGCGGTGGTGAGTGACCTGATCAAACGACTGCCGCAGGCAGCGACGCCATGAACCCGGCTCTTTTCGATCCGCCGATCACGGGTGTTTACATCCTCATGGCCACCTTTAACGGTGAACGGTATCTGCGGGCACAACTCGATAGTATTCGCGGGCAGTCGTTATGTGACTGGGTGCTGCTGGTCCGTGACGATGGGTCCACCGACCAGAGCACGCGGATCGTCCGCGACTATGCCGCACGCGATCCCCGCATTCGCCTGATCAGCGATACATTCGGTCATCTCGGACCGGTCCGATGCTTCGCGTGCCTGCTACAACTGGCATACGACCAGGGTGCGCGTTATGTCGCGTGCAGCGACCAGGATGATATCTGGCTCCCCGAAAAACTCGCGGATGCCTGCTCCGCCTTGATCGCGCTTGAAGCGCGTGATGGCGAGAGCGTGCCGACACTCGTTCATAGCGACCTGGAAGTCGTCGATGCGCGTTTGCTGCCGATCAGCCCATCCTTCATGCACTTTGAGCGGATCAATGACCCCGCGAGCCCCCCGTTACCGGTCGTCGTTGTGCAAAACCACGTCGTCGGCTGTACCTTGACGGCCAACCGCGCGCTGCTCGCTCTTGCCCTACCTGTTCCCCCTGATGTGCGAATGCACGACTGGTGGCTCGCGCTCTGCGCGAAGGCGGCAGGTACAGTGCATTTCTTACCGAAGGTCTCCGTGAAATACCGCCAGCACGGCAGCAACACGCTCGGCGTCGCTGGTTTCCAGGGTATCTATCACGTCTTCTCCGCAACCTGGTGGGCGCGGCTGGTCAAGCGCCCGCGGCTGCACCACGACACCCTGGTGCAGAGCGGTCACCTGATGGCTCGGATGGCTGAACGAGGCAGCGCCGGGCAGGCGTTGGCGGCCGAGCATCTGTGGCGCTGCATGACGACCCCTCGGGGAGTGCAACGGGTGCGCATGGCCTACCGGGCTGGGCTGCGCGGACAGAATAGCGTGACCAGCGGATTCTTCTATGGCTTCCTGGTGCTTGGCCACGGCAGGCACGTCCGGCAGCTCCGGTGAGAACGGAGCAACAGGCGTTATGACTAACGCAAGCCCGCGATCCGAGTACTCGGCACCCGATGGCGCCAACACCTGTGCTGTCTTCGTATTGTATTATCCGTCCGAACAATTCGCGGTCAATCTGCTCGGCATCTTGCAGCAAGTCGCCCATGCGATCGTCGTCGACAACACGCCAGCCACTGCGGGCTCAATGCTCCCATGCCTGTCGCACCAACAAGTGACCTGCATCGTCAATGCGCGGAACCTCGGTATCGCGACGGCATTGAATCAAGGCCTTGACGCGGCGTTGGCGATGGGTTTCGACTGGGCTCTGACCTTTGACCAGGACTCGGCAGTCAAGCCCAACGCGTTACGCATCTTGTCCGCGATCACTCAGCGGGCTTACGCGGCTGGGCCGGTCGGCTGTGTGGGATCGAACTATTGCTTCCCCGACAGCGCGGCCGGTCGTTTCAAAACCAGGGCGGCCCTTTACGAAACCGTGGATGAGGTGATTACCTCGGGTGCGCTGACCAGCATCGCAGCGTGGCAGCGGGCGGGGCGTTTCTGGGACGCGCTGTTCATCGACGCGGTGGACGCCGAGTTCTGTATACGGCTCCGGGCACTAGGGTTTCAGGTGCTGCTCTCCGCCGATGTGCTGCTGCTTCATCAACAAGGTGGAGCGCCTGATGCGCGGTCCTTCTTTGGACGCCGGCTGTACTCGACCCGACTGTCCCCACTGCGCAGGTATTACATCGCACGCAACCGTATCCTCGTGGCGCGCCGTCACCATCGACCTTTACCGGTCTACCGCTTCTTCCGTGACGATATCCTGCCGGTCTTGTTGGGGACCAATCGCATCAGGAAGCTGCAAGGCGTTGCTCTCGGACTGCTGGACGGTTTTCGCGGTATCGCCGGCCAAGCATCCGCTGACCGGACCGCCACCTTGAACTGAGGCGCCGGTCTTCAGCCCCGGTGATCAGTGTCAATGACACCAGGCCTGCAGCACCAACTCCTCACCGCATTCCCTATCCCATAGAAATCGGGCACGAGCAGCAATCACCCGTGCCGCGACCCTGAGTTGCACGACGCGACTGGTGTGGGTCAGCACGTCATCGACAGCGGGTGTGCTTAGATTGATCGAGGTCCGGACAAACGTAGAGGCATGGGCCGGGGTTGTGGTGATATCAAACCGGGTGAATCCCGCCAACCGCGCCAGGCGGGCCATAGTGAAAGGATTGAACAGATGGATATGGCGCGGCGGATCGAGACCGATCCAGTGCTGCCGGAATTCCCGGTGACCATAACTTGCGGTATTGGGTGTGATCATGATGACCCGTCCATCCTCACGGAGCAGTCTTTTGCATTCGCGCAAGATCCCGACAGGATCATGCAGGTGTTCGATCACATGACTGCCGACGATGGCATCGTAGTGTCCAGCGTCGAGTTTGAGCCCGGGAAGCGGCCCGAGTCGCACTTCGAATCCTTTCTGCCGGGCATGATCCAATGCGACCGGATCGACTTCCTGGCCCATCACGGTCCACCCCAGCGCCGCCATTCTTGCCATTCGGTGTCCGGCACCAAATCCGATTTCCAGCAGGCGTCCCGGCGGCGCATCAGCTAAATAGAAATCGTTCACACGTCGCTGTGCGCGCGTCAAGCCGAGCAGACCGTTGAGCAGCGTTGCGGCGAATCCCCGCCGGCCCGCCGCGCCGTGCGTGTAATAGTCTCGGTAAGCTGCGCCGATATCCGCTTCCAGCGGTAGCGGATCGAGCCAGATCAGCCCGCAGCGGACATCGGCGCATTGGGCGAGATGCCAGTCACCGGGGACACCGAATACGCGATCGGTCAAGCCTTGGTGCAGCGGTCGCCCGGGAGTACCGCACAGCAGGCAGTCCGGTCGCGGTGCGGTGCGGATCACTGGCCGATGGGTGGTGGTGATCTGGTTCGAGTGTTCGATGGATGCTGGTCGATATGACGCTATCATTGACTTGTCTCATGCGTTCAGTGTGCCGGTCGCAAATAGGCCAGAAGGCGCTTGATTTCCCCCGGCTCCAGCAGGCGATGAAATGCAAGAAACAGGTATCCGCCGAGAGCGCAGATGAAATACCCGATCTTTTCCACCGGTGCATCGGCCAGGGTCGCGCCGGCCATCATCAGGAGCAGGATAACGCCAGCGCTCAATACCGACCACAGCCGACGCAGCGGCGCTCCGATGAGGCGGTTGCCGAGCAAAAAGAGCAAGATGGCATCGATGAGCACGCGAATCGTCCAGGCCGCCGCCGCGCCCGTGATCCCGAAGGCCCCAACCAGGGGCCACACCAAGGCCAAATACAAGGGCAACTCGATCAGATGCAGCCGGGCGGTGAGATCCGGTCGCCCCCCGGCCTGTAACAGAGCGTACGGCATGGCGGCCATTGCGCTGATCAGTTGCCCGATCGCGAGCCAGCGGGCGACCGGCGTCCCCTGTTGTGCGAACTCGGGGCCGAGCCAAAGTCTCAGTCCCTCCTCGGCGAACAGAACGAGGACAAGTACGGGTGGAGTGATGAGAATGAGCGTGTGGCGCAGACCGGTCAGGTAGAGGGCGAAGGCACGCGGTCGGTCCGCCGCCAGTGCCGTAGCGAATGCCGGGAACAGCACCCCGGCCAGCGGGCCGAACAGCATCCGTAACCGTCCGACCAGATCGAATGGCGTCACATAGTAGGCCACGGCTTCGACGGACATCATTGTCCCGACGATGAACCGGTCCATGGAGTCCATGAGTGGTCCGACGATGCTGCTGACCGTCAACCAGGAACCAAAGTGCAGCAACGGTTGCACGGCGCCACGGACTGGACCACAAGTACGCATGCCAGGCACGGTTGCCACGACCAACCAAGTGAACGCGGCCAGACCCAGCAACCGGGAACCGATGAGTGCCAGCACGGCCGCCGGGAGTGTCGCCGAATACGCGAGAACCACCAGTGGACCCCCATAAGACAGAATCCCCAGGATGGTGTTGATGCCGGCAATCCGCCGGAATTGCTGATAGCTTTCGGCGACCCCGCGCAATCCCGCCATCAGCGTGACGAGCGGTACGGCGAGTGCAATGAGGCGGAAGCCAGCCAGCGCCTCAGGAACCAGTGCCTCGGGGATAGCCAAGGCGGATGCGGCCAGCCAGGGCGCCAGGGCATACAATCCGCCGGCACCAATCAGCCCGAGCAAGGACATCATCGCCAGTCCAGTCCAGATGGTCGAAGCGATCACCGTCGTATCCCCCGCGAGTTGCTCCGCCACCCTCTTGGTCAGCGCGCGGCCGAGCCCGAGATCAAATAGAGCCGAATAGCCGATCAAGGCCCAGGCGAGGGCCAGGACGCCAAAGCGGGCGACCCCGGCGCGTTGAATGATGAAGGGGATGCAGACAAGCGCGACGGCCAGCGGCAACAACTGGGCCGCGAGATTCCAAACCATGCTCCGGGCGAGCCGACGACCGCTCGTCAGACTGGCGACGGTCCTGTTCATTGGACAGGGCCAGGTGACGGCTTATCCGACCGTGTGTTCATGAGGACCGGCGTCCTTGAACAGGCACGGCGATGTTCGCGTTGGGCCTGCTCAACCGTTACTCGGTGGCCAGCACATAGGCTTCGATCTCGACGATGCGGCTGTAACCGGCCAGCGCCTGATTGACCAAGACCCGGATGCGGTCGGTGCTGATCGCCGGAAAGGTGACGCTACGCCAGATTCGGTTGTTGCCGGTGATGCTGCCGCCCGGCACCGTGACCCAACGGGTCGCGTCCCAATACTGAAGATCAAAGGCCGTCACACCATACTTGGAGAACGTCTGTGATGGCGTCGGTTCAACCGGGGTCGTGTAGTCATCTTGCAGGGTGAAGACGGCGATCCCGGTGACGCTGCGGTAGCCCGAGAAGCTGACCTGCACCCAATCGGGATAGCTGTTCTGCGAGGCATCGTTCCAGCCGCCCCCATGACCCCAGCTCACCCCGCTGCGTTCACTGTCGTTGACCGTCTGCACCGGAAAGGCTGCACTATGGACCGACGAGGCGCTCGCGACTCCGCCGTTGGATTGGGCCGCCACGTTGATCGATGGACTGGGTGGAGGATTCACCGCGATGGACACCGGCTCCGACCGGGTGTTGGCCCCGCTGTCGTCATAGGCGACGGCCGTCAGGACGTAGGTGCCCGCGGCGACATCGGTCCAGGTGCAGTCGTAGGGTGCCTCAACGGCGGTCGCGATCAGGGTGGTATCGGCATAGAAGTCCACCCGCGACAGGCTGCCATCGCTGTCGGCCGCGCTCGCCGTGACGGTCACCGCGGCCGGTGCGTTATAGGTTGTACCCGGCGTCGGCGCCGTGATGTTGACGGTTGGTGGGCGTGTCGCCGCGGCAACCGTCCCATAGGCCTCGATTTCGACGATGCGGCTGTAGCTGGCCAGCGCATTCTTCACGAGAACGCGGATGCGGTTGGTGGTGACGCCGGGGAAGGTGATGCGGCGCCAGACCTGGTTGTTTCCGGTGACACTGCCCTCCGGTAACCCGATCCAATCGGTGCCGTCCCAATACGCGATATCCCACGCTGTTACACCATATTTAGTGAAGGTCATGGACGGGGTTGGGTCGAGCGGGGTCGGATAGTTGTCCTGCAGTGTCACGATGCCGATTTCCGTGATGGTCCGGCTGCCGGCAAAATCGATCTGCACCCAGTCCGGATACTCGGCCAGGGTGGCATCGTTCCAGCCGCCGTCGGCGCCCCAATGCGCTGCCGTGCGATCACCGTTGTTCACCGCCGCGACGGGAAACGCCGCACTGTAGCGCGAGGAGGCGCTCGCCGTCGCGCCGTTCGACTGGGCCGCGACATTGATCACCGCTGTCGACGGCAGGACCTGGATGGCGAGGTTCCGGTTGGACTCTTGGCCCGCCGCGTCACGTGCGTGGACGGTGACCGCGTAGCTGCCATCCGTCACCGCGGTACCGGCGATCGACCCGGTCGTTGCGTCCAAGGTCAATCCGGCCGGCAAAGTGCCGCTTGACAGCGTCCAATGGTAAGGCGGGATGCCGCCGTCGGCCGTCAAGGTGACGCTGTAAACGGAGCCTGCCGTAGCGGTGGGAAGCTCAGCGGTCGTGATGAGCAGCGGGGTGAGATCCCGCCCGACCAGCCGGACCGCATCCGCCATCACCTGGGGCCTGCCATCGTCCGAAATCTCGACGGCGCTAGCGGCGCCGAGCAGGTAAGTACCGAACAGCGTCCATTGACCGTGATCGCGTTGCTGGTCGACCATGAACTGCGCTCGATCGCCATCGGTCGTCACCGTGATCACCGCCTGGTCGGTATTACCGGCGTGGGCCGGCCACCAGGCGTAGAGATCGTAATAGCGGGGTGTCAGGGCGGACAGTGGCGTGAAACGCAGGGTGTTGGGCTGACCGGTCCTGATCCCTTGCAAAGCGCTGCCGCCGTAGGCGGTGGTGCTGGCCACACTGGCGAAACCGCCGCTGACGATGGTGGTCGCACCGGGGTTGATCTCGCTGTCTAGGATCAGTTCCGTCGGCAGCGGCTCGCTGATCCGGGCCAGTGCCGCGTCGAGTTGGACCCGCGGGGTAGTGAAGGCATTGGTGCCGTAGGTGATGGGGGTGCCGGTCAAGCGCAAGGCCGCGATGAATTGGTCGATGCCGGGTTCGAGCAGTGTTTCAGATGCTTTTTGCCGCAACACCGCGAAGGCCCCGGCGACATGGGGGGCCGCCATGGAAGTGCCGCTGGCACTGCCCAGGCCGTTGTTCAGGACCGCCGAGGTGATGCTCACACCGGGGGCGAAGAGACTGAGGGCGGGCGCCAGATTGGAGAAATAGGGAATCAGGTCGCCGTCGTCCGCGGCGCCAATGCTGACCGCGCTGGAAATGCAGCCGGGCGTAGAGATGGCGTTCTTGCTGGCGTTGTTGCCGGCCGCGATGACGGTGACGATGCCGGCCGCGCGCAGCGCATCGATCGCAATCTTGGTCGCCGCGGATTCCAGGTCGCACTGGCGCGTCGACGCATAGGTGTCACCGCCCAGACTCAGATTGACGGCGGCGATCGCCCGACCGTCCTGGCTGAGTGCGAGGACATGCTCCAGGCCGGCGATGATGTCGGAGTCGTACGCGACCAAGTCGCCGTCCTGGATGACGAAAACCTGGATGGGGATGAGCGCGGCTCCGGAGGCGACGCCGCGATAGATGCTGTGGTCGCCGAGAGCGATACCGGCCACATGGGTACCATGCCAGCAGGAACCGTGTTCACTGCACGCGACCCCGGCGCCTGGTCCGCACGCCGTATTCTCAGGATAGCGAGTTCCCGTACATGGCGTCAGGTTGGGGCACAACGAGCGAATCGCGACGCTGCCGGAGCCGGTCGCCACACCGCTGCCGGAGCCGATACCCGAACCGGAGAAGCACGCCTCGGTCTGCGTGAGCACCCGCCCCGCGAAAGCCGGATGGCTGGTCTGAACGCCGGTGTCGATGATCGCCACGGCCCACTCGGCGCCGGTGTAACCCTGCGCATGGGCGAGCGTGCCACCCATGTGCGGGACGCTGGAGTTGAGCAGCGGCCGGTGCGGCCGATCTTCGCTGATGTTCAAGACTTCGGGCATCCGGCGCAGGCGGCGCAGCGTGTCGCTGTCCGCGCTCAGAGCGGTCAAGGGCAGATAGCGGTAGCGGGAAAGGCGTGCCGGGCGGTCGGCGAGCGCGGCAGCAAAGCGGTCTTGGGCGCGTGCGATACGGCCGGTACGCAGGGCAAGCCGGCGCTGCACATCGGCGCTGCCGCCCGCCGCGTCGCGGGGAGGCGTGATGGTCGGGAGCGCATCCGTGCGCAGTTGGACGATGATGGGCACCGCGCCGGCCAACTCAGCCATGGTCTGGAGCCGGTCGAAGGTCGCCGCTTGGGCGGCCGTGCGGTCATCGGCCTTGGGGTCGGCCGCCAGGGCCGGCGCAGCGAAACCGAGCATAAAGACAAAAAGCCAGGCGACAGCGTCTTGGTTGATCCGATACATGGCAGGTTCCCGTGGGGCTGCGACAGTGACTGGGGTCGATCGTACAATCAAGCATAGGTCACCAGATGCGGCAACACCTTGATATAGATCCCAGGGTCGGCGATGGCTCACTGAGGCTGCGCATCGAGCTGAAACACGAGCACCCGGGGGTTCCTGACGGCGAGCCATTGGTACTGCGATGGCGTGAGGAGTGCCGCCAAGCCGGTCAGATCAAGTAGACGGCCGATGAGCAGTTGCGGGGGTTCGATCTCCTGAACCAGCCGCGGCACAGCGGCGGCGCCGACGGTGCCCTGGTTGAGCGACACGGCATCAGGGTTGCGGTCACCCCCGATCGACACGACCATGAACGGCGGCGCCTCGGGTGGCTTGACGACGATAAGCCCTTGGGTGGGGCTGCGCCGGAAGCGCGCGATCTGGCGCGCCCGCGCGGCGGTTTCAGGGTCGGTGACAATGGGTTGATCCGCGGTGTCGGCTAATAACGCAACCTGGTTTGCCGCGAATCGCGGATGGATGTTCTCGACCGCCAGCGCCAGGTAATTGGCGGCCACCAGCCCGGCGACCGCGAGCATGGCGCTGCCCGGGAACCGGGTCCGTTGCATCAGGAGCGCAAGCGGAAGCACCGCCACGACCGCCAGGAACAGAAAATAGCGCGGTAACGGGCGGATGGCACCACCGTAGCCAAGCCAGACGAAATAGACGACTGCCGCAAAGACAAACACGCGCAAGATGCGCCTGTCGGTTGCGGTGGAGCTGTTCTCGAAGCGCGACCAGGCCAGGGCCAGGGCCGCGGCGTAGAACAACAGCGTGAACTCTTGATTGAGCAGCAGCGCGGCAATCGGGGCCAGCCACCGGTTATCGCTCGCGTTGCCCGTGCCGGATGAAAAATCGGCGGTTGACAGATGGATGGTACCGTGTGAGCCGGCGATGGTAAAAAACCGATACAGCGGAGACTCTCCGTGTGCCATGTAATAACCCATCTCGGCACCGATCACCAACAGTGCGCCGACCAGGACCCAGAGCGAGTGCTTGCGTGGAAGCCAGGCGCCGGAGAGCCATAACAACCCATAGACGATCAGGAAACCGTAGGCCGTCTCCCGCGTCAGCAGCGCCCCGCCCAAGGCGAGACCACTGAGGAACAGCCAGCCCGCCCGACGTACCGTGGACGCGCGTGCGGCCGTGACGAACCAGGCGAGCGACAGAAACAGGAACAGTGTTTCGATGACATCGACGTTGATGATGCTCGACTGGATGACGGCGAGCGGCAGGGTCGACAACAGCAGCGCCGCGGCAAACGCGCCCCGGCCACCGATGTTGACCCCAACGAACCAGACCACCGCGCTGCCAAGGGCGATCGAGAACGCGAGCGACAACAGCGCATAGGCGATTGGCGGCGGACTGACGACCAGGTGTTCAAGCGCTGCAATCGGCCACAGCGCGGGGTAACGAAAGCCCCAGTGATCCGTCGGCAACGCGGTGGCCGGAGACGACCAGGCACGCGCCGCAGCCACGTAGATGCCGTCGTCCGAAGCGATGAATCCTACAAAAAAAATATTAAAATTCAGAATGATGAGCGCCGTGACGAGCACCAATGGCAGCGCTGGAAAGAAGCGCTGGTCAATGGTGGCCGCTAGCCGCCCGGTCAGCATGTCGCTACCGGCCCAAACGCGCTTGCATCAGGCACCGAAGCTGCCGATCAGGCAGGCATTCATCCCTGTCGCAACCGGCGGTCGCCGCGGTTGCCGCGGTCGTTGGAGGCGTTCGGCGGCCGCTGGCGGATGCTCTGGGCGCGGATCGGTTCATCCCGCGGAGCCCCCGGTGGCGATGCGATCGAGGATGGTTTCCGGAGCTAAGGCGCGCACCCAGGGTAGCGGCTTGCGCAACTCCGGCGGGAGCCGCGCGAGCGCTTCCCGGGCGTCCTCAATGTTGCTGTAAAGGCTGTGGATCAGCACAAACCAGGGGCGTCCGCGCCTGGTCTCCTGATGCAGATAAACATACGGCGGCAGGACCTGATTGGCCACCAGTTCCAAGAGCTTTTCCCGCTGGTGGGAGCCGACGAGTTGCAAGGCGAATGGCCGGTCGGTGACCCGGAAGGTCGGTTCCGGCTCGGGGTCCTGCGCCGACGTTGGCGCGGCAACGGCAACGGGGGTCGGATTCGCCTCCGTCGCGGCGGCGTCATCCGACGGCGCGCTGACCATTGGAGCGGGCGCTGGGCCGACGGGCGGCGGGGTGTCCGACGTCGCCGCGAGCGCCTCACCGGGATCCGCGGCCGTCGCAGTCACGGCGGCGTCATCCGACGGCGCGCCGGCCATTGAACCAGGCACCGGGTCAGCGGGCGGCGGGACGTCCGGCGTGGGCGTGGGCGTGGGCGTGGGCGCCTCACCGATCGGTATCTCGGGTCGCGTCGGCACCGCCATCCCGATGTTGGTAACGGGTTCGGTTCCAGTCGGCTCCAGCTCGGTCCTGGTCGCGATCGGCAGGGGATGGAGCGCTTGCCCGTGCGCGGCCAACTCGGCAGCGAGGCGCTGCTGTTCCGCGGTGAGCCGCTCGATGGTTGCCCCCAGGGTGGCATGTGAAGCCCTCACATCGGCATAGAGGGCGATCAAACCGCCGCCGAGAGCCAGCACCAGCATCAGGGCCGCGGCGGCGACCCAACCCGAGCGGCGCAGATTGTCGGCCAGTTCGTCGCGTTGGGTCTGCCAGGCGCGTTGGAGCTGGGTGAGGGCGAGGCGGCGGTCATCATCGACATCGGCGATGCGCTCAACCAGCGCCTTCTCCTGATCCCGCATCAGTGTCCGATGGGCGGCAAACTCGGCGGCGAGGGACTGCAGACGGGTCGCGTACGCCTGGTCCGATTCGGCTTCGGCATCGACCGATTCCAGGGCGCGCAGCCGCTGTTCGCGCGGCAGGTCCGGGGCGAAGGGGTCGTTGAGGTTGCCCGTTCCTGGGATATTCGGCATGACACTAGCTCCGCGTGTACAAGTCTGACGATCAATTGCTTCGCGCACTGACCAGGGCGCGTCTGCCCCGGTCCTTGCGCTGTTCTCGATACCGAGGGTTACGCATCCTGAAGCCAGCGTCCGATACCGTAGCTCAATGCAGCCACGCTTGTACACAGCGCCATGCCCCAGGCCGTGTCGACCAGGACGACCGTCATCGGCCAATCGGGTAAGGTCGCCAGATTGGTCAGCTCATAGGTCATATAGGTGAAGAAGCCGAACAAGAGACCGTTGCTGATCGCCCGCCACAGGGAACCCTGCGCCAGGGCCGGGGCCACGGCAAAGTAGAGGATACCGAGGATGTATAGCAGATAGAAGACGATGGCGGCAGGCCAATACACGGCTGGGCTCAGCAGGTAGCCCAGGCTGTCGCGGTAAAAATCCCTGGCAAGCACACCGAGCCACAGCAGATCCACGGCGAAGAAGACCGGCACTGTCAGTAGATAGAGCTTGAGATACGCGATGGCTGTCATGGTGTTCCTCGGATCCGGATGGTCTGGGACGAAGTCGACGAGTGGTCTTGCGCTTTAAAGTGTCAATCCTCAACGATCAGAAGAATACGCGGGCAATTGGCGCATACGGCACCGAGCCGAAAACCACGTCGCCATCGGACTTGGCCGCAGACGATCGCGATCGGGGCTCCGCGCCGTCGTCATCCCGCTGGTGCCCTGCCGCGGCAGCTCGGTTACACTAGCGAACGCGGTTGACCTGAAACCTGGGTCGATCGTCCGCACGCTCGCCCTCGTAGCTCAGTTGGATAGAGCAATCGCCTCCTAAGCGATAGGTCGTGGGTTCAACTCCCGCCGAGGGCACCATTCCCGCACCGGTCAACGTCTGCCGCACCCGGTCAAGCCACGACCATGCGGCAGTCACGGCGTGTCCTTGACCAGCTCGATCAGGGCCTTGAGGATCGCCGGATCGTCCGCGCGTTCGGCCACACGCACCGTCCGGAAGCCCAGTTCCCGCGCGGTCCGGGCGGTGCGCTCGCTGATCACGACCAGCGGGGTCGCGAGCAGTGATTCGCGGCCGGCAGCGCCCAGAATGTCGACCAGATTGAGCAGGACCTCGTCACTCGTGGCGATCACCAGGCCCGGTTCGGCGCGCCAGCACGCGCTTATCGGCAGCGCATCGAGCGCGGGCCGCACCCGCCGGTAGACCTCGGCGAATGCGACCTCCGCCCCACGTTCGGTGAGCACATCCCCGAGGAGCGCACGGCCGCCTTCACCGCGCACGATCAGCACCCGGCGGCCCACCATCGCCGCGAGTTCGGGCAACGCGGTCAGGGATTCACTGTCGTAGCGCTCGGAAGGCACCAGGTCAGGCGCCCGCCCGGCCGCGGTCAAGGCGACGGCCGTGGCCCGTCCCACCGCCGCGAGCAGGGCGACGCGCGGCCAAGTTCCGGCGAACCCCAACGCCAGCGAGCATTCCACCGCGTTGCGGCTGGTAAAGACCATCAGGTCCCAGTGCGCGACCAGCAGCGCGCGCGCGGGTTCCGGATCGGCGACGGGCAGGATCTCGATAGTTGGGAACGCCAGGGGCCGCCCGCCTGCCGCGGCAACCAGGTCGCACAGCGCCTGCGCCTGTCCGGCAGGCCGGGTGACCAAGACGCCGATTCCCGCCAGTTCGCCGGTCGGACTCATGACTCTTCTGCGGATAGTTGCAGTGCGCTCAGGATCTCGCCCGCCCCCTGGGCCAGCAGGTCATCCGCCACCCGGGCGCCGATCGCCTCCGCAGTGTCGCTTGGACCTTCCGCCCGCGCCCGCAGGATCAGTGTTCCGTCCGTGGTGCCGACCAGACCTTGCAGGACCAGACGCTCACCGTCCAGCACCGCGTGCCCGGCGATCGGTACCTGGCAGCCGCCATGGAGGCGGGCGTTCATCGCGCGCTCGGCGCGGATGCGCAGCGCCGTTTCGCCATGATGCAGCGGGGCGATCAGGGCGTTGATGCGCGGGTCGTCGATCCGGCACTCGATCCCGATCGCACCCTGGGCAATCGCCGGCAGGCTGTCGGCCGGTGCGATGGTGCCGCGGATGCGCGACCCGAAACCGAGCCGGATGAGGCCGGCGGCGGCCAGGATGATGGCGTCATACTCACCCGCGTCGAGCTTGGCGAGCCGGGTGTTGACGTTGCCGCGCAGGGGCTCGATCCGCAGATCCGGGCGACGTTCGGCGAGCTGGCACTGGCGGCGCAGACTGGAGGTGCCGACGCAGGCTCCCTGGGGCAACTGGTCCAGGGACTCGAAGCGGTTCGAGACGAAGGCGTCCCGCGGATCCTCCCGTTTCATAATGACGGCCAGGTGCAGCCCGGCGGGGAACTCCACCGGGACATCCTTGAGCGAATGCACCGCGATATCCGCCTCGCCACTCAGCATTCCCTGCTCCAGTTCCTTGACGAACAACCCCTTGCCGCCGACCTTAGCGAGCGGCGCATCGAGGATGCGGTCGCCTTTGGTGGTCATCCCCAGGATCTCGACCTGTAGCCCGGGGTGGATGGCCGTCAGTGCGACGGCAACGTGCTCGGCCTGCCACATGGCCAGGGGGGATTTTCGGGTGGCGATACGCAAGGTCTCGGGCATGGTGGGGTCCTGGAGTCACGACGAAGCTGCCTATGCTAACAGGAAGGCGAAAGATCATCCGTGCGTTCGCTGATCCGGCGCAGGCCGCTTGCCGGTGCGGTTCATGACCGCGGCCACCAGGCCGTCATCGTTCAGCGCGGCTCCGACGTATCCCGCTTCGCCAGCAGAACCTTGGCCCCGATCGTCTTGTGCAGCAACTTGAAGACCTTGCGCTGGGCCATCTGGTTGGTACTGCCGGGGTCGCCGATCATCTCCAGCCGCGCCTGAAAATAGGCCATATCGGCTTCCAGCCGCGCCAGGCTGACACGGCGGCGGCGGCGCTCGTCACTGATCACGGATTCCGGACTGGCCATGGTTCTCGGTGTGCGGCGCGATGTCTGTGGTGCTGCGGAACTGCCGTCAATTGTCCAGTGCCGGGGCGCGTCGCGCAACCAACCCGCGGCATTCAGGCTGTGCTATAAACGGCCGTTATGGGATCATCAAGTTTGATCGTCAGCTAAGCCCAGGGGCAGAACGACACCGAGTATGAGCGCAATCCTAGAACTCTTCCGCAGTTCCGGCGCCCTCTATGGGGGCAATGCCGCCTTTATCGAAGACTTGTACGAACGCTGGCTCAGCGACCCCGAGAGCGTGGCCATCGCCTGGCGCACCCGGTTCGACGCCTTGCGCCGGCAGGCCGCCAACGAGCCCGACACCCCTGGGACCAGCCGCCCCGACATCCCCCATGGCCCGGTGCGGGAGAACTTCCTGCGTCTGGCACAAGAGAATCGCGTGCGGCCGCGCGCGCGCGCAGCGGATAACCTGGAGCCCGCGGCGGCGCAGAAACAGACCGCGGTGCTGCGTCTGATCAACGCTTACCGCTACCGCGGCCATCAGGTGGCGGACACCGACCCGATCAGGCTGCGCGAGAAACCGCATATCCAGGACCTCGACCCGGCCTTTCACAACCTGGACCCGGAGGACCTGGATTCGGTCTTCCACACCGGCTCGCTCTGTGCCCCGGACCGCATGAAGCTGCGCGAGGTCCTGGCGCTGTTGAACCAGATGTACTGCGGCTCGGTGGGCTCCGAGTACATGTACATCACCAGCACCACCGAGAAGCGCTGGGTGCAGAATCGCCTGGAAGGGTATCGCGCCACCCCTGAGCTGGAGACCGCCGACCGTCGCTGGATCCTGTTCCTGCTGACCGCCGCCGAGGGCATCGAGAAATATCTGCACCAGCGCTACGTCGGGCAGAAGCGCTTCTCACTGGAGGGCGGCGAGTCCCTGATCCCGCTCCTGGACGAACTGATCCAGCGTGCCGGGCGCAAGGGCCAGAAGGAAGTCGTCATCGGCATGGCCCACCGCGGCCGGCTCAACGTGCTGACCAACATCTTCGGCAAGCCCCCCCAGGCGATGTTCGACGAGTTCGAGGGCCGCTTGCATGCGGACTGGCGCAAAATGGCGGGGGATGTGAAATATCACCTGGGCTTCGCAACCGATGTCGACACCCCCGGCGGGGTGGTCCACCTGGCCCTGGGCTTCAATCCGTCCCATCTGGAAATCATCAACCCGGTGATCGAGGGTTCGGTGCGCGCGCGCCAGCGCCGCCGCCGCGACAAGACCGGCGACCTGGTACTCCCGGTGCTGATCCACGGCGACGCCGCGTTCGCCGGTCAGGGCGTGGTGATGGAGACGCTGCAGTTGTCGCAGACCCGCAGCTATTCGACCGGCGGGACCGTGCACATCGTCATCAACAACCAGATCGGCTTCACTACCAGCCATCCGCTGGATGCCCGCTCCAGCCCTTATTGCACCGACGTGGCCAAAATGGTCCAGGCGCCGGTCTTTCATGTGAACGGCGATGACCCCGAGGCGGTGATCTTCGTCACCCGCATGGCGCTGGACTTCCGCAATCAGTTCCACAAGGACGTGATCATCGACCTGATGTGTTACCGCCGACTGGGTCATAACGAGGCCGACGAGCCGGCCGTCACCCAGCCCATGATGTACCGCAAGATCGCCGCCCGCCCCACGGTGCGGACGCTCTACGCCGAGCGGATCGCGGCGGCCGGGATCGGCACCCGGGAGGAGGCCGCGGCCATGGTCGATGACTACCGCCGCTCGATCGAACAAGGCGTCGTGGTCGCCCGCCCGGTGCTGTGCGGGCTCGACAATGCCTATCGGGTGGACTGGTCCAAGAGCGCGGACCCGAACTGGGATCAGGCGGTCGACACCGGCGTACCGGTCGAGCGACTGCGCGCCCTGACGCAGGCGATGCTGCAAGTACCGGAGGGGTTCGAGCTGCACCCGCGGGTGGAGAAGGTGTGGGAGGAGCGACGCAAGATGGCCGCGGGCGAGCAACTGCTCAACTGGGGCTGCGCCGAGAATCTCGCCTATGCCAGTCTGCTCGATGTCGGCATTCCGGTGCGCCTCTCGGGCCAGGACTGCGGGCGCGGAACCTTTGTGCACCGCCATGCCAAGGTCCACGACCAGCGCACCGGCGATGCCTATACCCCGCTCCAGCACATCGGCGCGCACCAGGGGGCCTTCATCGCCATCGACTCCATCCTCTCCGAGGAGGCGGTCCTTGGTTTCGAGTACGGCTTCGCCACCGCCGAACCCAACGGGCTGACCTTGTGGGAGGCGCAGTTCGGCGATTTCGCCAATGGCGCCCAAGTCGTTATCGACCAGTTCATCACCTCCGCCGGCACCAAGTGGGACCTGAGTTGCGGCCTGGTCATGCTGCTGCCGCATGGCCTGGAGGGCCAGGGGGCGGAACACTCCTCCGCCCGCCTGGAACGCTATCTGCAACTGTGCGCCGAGTACAATATCCAAGTGTGCGTGCCGACCACGCCGGCCCAGATTTTTCACCTGCTGCGTCGGCAAATGCTGCGGGATTACCGCACACCGCTGGTGGTGATGACCCCCAAGAGTCTGCTGCGGCATCGGCTGGCGGTCTCAGCGCTCGACGAACTGACCGCCGGACAATTCCAGAACGTGATCCCGGAGCTGGACCCGATCGACCCGGCCGGGGTGGAGCGGGTCATCTTCTGCAGCGGCAAGGTGTATTACGACCTGCTGGAAGCGCGCCGCGCCCGCGGACTGACCAACTGCGCGCTGATCCGCATCGAGCAACTCTATCCCTTCCCCAAGGAGGCCTTTGCCGCCGCCCTGGCGCCCTACACGGCCACCGAAGAGGTCATCTGGTGCCAGGAAGAAGCGCAGAACCAGGGGGCCTGGGACCAGATCAAACACCGTTTCCACCACCTGATCCAGGACGGCAAGCGGCCCCACTATGTCGGCCGCCCACCCTCCGCCGCACCTGCCGTGGGTCACCGTCCCGCCCACGTGGAGCAGCATGACCGCCTGATCGACGAGGCCCTGACCGGCCGCTTCAACCCGAGTATGAATCGCAGGATCCCCGAACAATGAGTTCCGAATTGAGTAGCGAAGTCAGAGTCCCAGCCCTCCCGGAATCAGTCGCCGACGCCACCGTCGCGGCCTGGCACCGCGCACCGGGCGAGGCGGTCAGGAAGGATGAGAATCTGGTCGACCTGGAGACCGACAAGGTGGTGCTGGAAGTCCCGGCGCCGACGGACGGCGTGCTCGGTGAGATCCTGGCCCCGGTCGGTACCGTGGTCACTGCCGCCACCGTGCTCGCCACTATCGTCGGCGGCGCGCCCGGTGCGGCGGCGTCGGCCAGCGCCGGGGCAAGCACGTCAGGCACGTCAGGCACGTCAGGCAAGGCCGAATCGGTTGTTGCGCCCGGCGCGCGGCGTCTGGTCAAAGAGTTGGGCCTGGACCCCGCCAAGATCACCGGCAGTGGCCGCGACGGCCGGGTCCAGCGGGCCGACGTTGTCGCCTACCTGGATGAACGCGACCAGGCCGAGCCCGCGCGTGATCCGGAGATCGTGCCGATCACCGGCGCCCCGCAGTTGACCGGGGAGGTGGGCCGTCCCGAGCAGCGCGTACCGATGACCCGGCTGCGCGCGCGGGTCGCGGAGCGCCTGCTCCAGGCCCAGCAGAATGCCGCCATGCTGACCACCTTCAATGAGGTCAATCTCAGGGCGGTCATCGAACTGCGCAATCGCTATAAGGACCAATTCGAAAAAGCCCATGGCGTACGCCTGGGTTTCATGTCCTTCTTTGTCAAGGCCGCGGTCGAGGCCCTGCAGCGCTTCCCGGTGGTCAATGCCTCGGTCGACGGCAATGACATTCTGTATCATGGCTTTTTCGACCTCGGCATTGCCGTCTCCTCCCCGCGCGGCCTGGTGGTGCCGATCCTGCGCAATTGCGACCAGCTCAGTATGGCCGAAATCGAGCAGGGCATCAGCGAATTCGGGCGCAAGGCCAAAGACGGCACCCTGAGTTTTGAAGACCTGACCGGCGGCACCTTCTCCATCACCAACGGTGGCGTGTTCGGCTCCTTGCTGTCCACGCCGATTCTCAATCCGCCGCAGAGCGCCATCCTCGGGATGCACAAGACCCAGGAGCGCCCGATCGCCGAGCACGGCCAAATCGTCATCGCCCCCATGATGTACCTGGCCCTGACCTATGACCACCGGATCATCGACGGCCGCGAGGCCGTGCAGTTCCTGGTCACCATCAAGGAAACACTGGAAGAGCCGGCGCGGCTATTGTTGCGGGTTTAGGCTTAGGCCGATTCAGCCGCGCAGGGATGCGCGGCGCCTGACCTGGAATTCCAGGTCTGTTTCGTATTCTCAACCAGCGTATCGCCATGACTCACCAAGCCCCCTCGTCGCCGACCGGAATCAGGCTCAGCCGTATGAGCATCCAAAACTATAAGAAGCTTGATGAACTGGAAATCGAGTTTCCGGCGCCGCTGATGGACGGAGATCTCGACATCCTAGTTCTCGGCAGCAAGAATGGCGGAGGCAAGACTTCGGTACTGGAATGTTGTGCGCTGCTGATGGTGGCAGGCGCCGTTGGTCCGATGAAGCGCCAGCGCTTTCCGGACAGCGAATCCATGCTGGATCTGTACGGGCCGCTGGTCAGAGCCGGGAGCGCAAAGGCCGTCATCGCGGGAGACTTTGAGCGTGATGGAAAGAAATGCACGGTTAGGCTCAGCATCAATAGTGAGGGCTTTGGCGAACCTGAAGTCTCAGGGGAGTCTTTATTCAAGAACGATGCGAGCCAACTGCGGTGGGATGGTCTTGAACAAGCATTGAGCAGTATCCTGGCGTTATCTGGTGAACCTCTGATCATGCCGCCCTTGCTTCATTTCAATAGCTATCGTAAGGTTCAGGAATCAAATCCCGAGCTTGGGATGATGGCTGAGGATTATCATCGTAAACCAGCCTCTCGCTCCGCGCTGCTCCTGGCGCGGCGCACGACGATAACGCCGGTTAGCGCGTTCAAGCTGGAGATCCTGAGATCGTTGATGGGGCAAGCATCGTTATTCGAGGGTCTGGATAATGCTGAATCCGCTTCCGTGTTGGCGACGCTGAACGAACTGATCAAGCGTTATTGCGGGGGACGCATAGAGAAACTGCGGCCATTACCCGACAATCGGGTGGCTATTCGTATTAAGCCTAGCGGCGGCGGAGATTCTTTTTCTTTCGACGGTCTGAGTTCCGGCCAAAAGGAGATCGTTGCGACCCTGTTCCTGATCTGGCGCAATACCGCCGAACGACCGGCCGTCGTGCTGATTGATGAGCCCGAACTGCATCTCAATGTTGAATGGCACGGGGATTTTGTGGAGCAATTGCGCCGCCTGGCACCGCGCAACCAATACATACTCGCAACGCACTCCGAGGAGTTTTTCAGGTCTGTCGACGAGCCGCGACGTATGGTGCTGGTCCCAAAATGAAAGCGAGAACCGGTGGTGATGCATCCAGCGTTCTTCAGAGTGCGCAACACAGGGTCTTCGTAGAAGGCAGTAACGACGAGGAGATCGATCCGGTCGTCATCAGGGAACTACTGCGCGCTAATGGTTTGGCGCAACTCGACGTCAAACCCATGGGGCACTGCGACAATGTGCGTAGCGCGGCTCAAGCCCTGATTCGCCATCACCCTACATACTATTTTCTGATCGATCGCGACGATCAGGATCAACCGACAGTCGATCGCTCCTGGTCGGACTTTCCCAATCCCGAAACGCACAATATCATTATCTGGCGTAAACGAGAGCTTGAGAACTATTGCAATATGGAGTTGGCAACTGGCTTGAGCGGATGTCTGGAAAAGAGATCTTTCGTTGCATCGCGGGGCACTGCTTTCGGGTAACCGCGAGGGATGGAAACACATTGCAAGGTAAAGCCCAAAACAAGGAGATCGCAACAGGGTTGTTGCGGCTTTCGATCGACCGACAGCCTGCCGACTTCCGACAACTGGTCGCGTTGTTGAAGTCTCGCGTTATCGCAGCCTCCTGAGAGTCAGAACGATCACCATAGGCCATGGCCTCAGTTGGCGAAGCGGGGACTCGCAAATGGTACCTGACGGAGGTCACGGTAAGTCTCTGGTCTCGTTGGGATTTGCAGCTTGGATATCACTGAGGACTATGTGGTCCAAGATCGATCTGTTTGATGTTAAATTAGCGAATTAGTAACGAGGCATAAATTATTTATACATGTTTATTAAGAGAAACCGTTGGGAT
>JACDZG010000049.1 GCA_013426805.1 Chromatiaceae bacterium | reverse complement strand
GCAGGTCACGTCGCCCGCAAGCGGGCTCCTACGGAGCTTGATTCTTGATAGCGTCATATTCGGAAATCGCCTAAAGTCCGACAGGCTGCTAGTCAGACTGGTCAGTATAACGCGCCGGTCCCGAACGACGCCACGACGAACCGCAGTTGTCCCGCACCGAACTGTGCGACAGGCGTGCGGCGCGCTAGACTGGCACGATGAATCCCCCCGAAATCTCGCGGTAGCGCCACGGTGAAGGCCGTCCCGATGCAATGTCCCAAGTGCGGCGCCGAACAGTCGGCGGACAACGCCAGTCACCTGCTCGGAGCACTCATCATGGGGCTGGCACTGCTCCGGGGTGCCCGACTCTGGTGGCGCCAGTTGCAGTACCTGCGCGCCGCCCAACCGGGCACATCACTATGAGCATACTGATCAAAATCTTGGGCTGGCTGCTGACCATCACCCTGCTGGGGCTGGCGGCACTGATGGTCCTGGTGTTCCTGGACAGCCGGCCGCTGGTCCCGGAGGACCGCACGCTGAGCGCGGCCGAGCGGGCCTGGGCACGGGAGTGGCTCGTCGCCGCCAAGCCGCACGGTCTGCGCGACGGGGAGCGCATCACCCTGACGCTATCGGAACGCGAGGCCAATATCATCGGCAACTACCTGATCGACAGAGTCGGCCAAGGCCGAGTCGACGTGCGGCTGACGGCTGACGGGGCGCGGGTGGCCGCGTCGCTGGGACTGCCCTGGGACCCTGAGCAGCGCTTCATGAATCTGGACCTGAGCCTGGCCGGAGGCGAGCGCCTGCCCCGGATCGAACAGGCGCGCCTGGCAGGCCTGCCCCTGCCCGAGAACCTGGTTCAAACGATCGCGGAACGCCTGGTGAACGCCTTGGACCAGGCCCAACTGCTGCATCATGTCGATCTGCAACCAGACTTGGCGCTGCTCACCTATGAGTGGCACCGCGACGCCTTGGCCAGTCTGGGCAGCGGTCTGGTCTCGGCGGATGAGCGAGCCCGGATTCTCACCTATCAGCACGCGCTGGTCCGCTACGCGGCCGCCCATCCCAGGCCGCCGACGATCGCACTGGCTGACCTGCTCTCGGTGGTTCTGTCCGCGGCCCACGATGCGTCCCAGGGCGCGTCCCAGTCCGATCCGGCCGCGCAGAACCGGGCGGCGATCCTCGCCCTCGCCGCCTACACGAACCAACAGCACATCCGCGATCCGGGTCCACCCGACGCCCGCTCCGCCCGCACCCGTTTCCGCCCCGTTGCGCTGCTGGGCCGCAGCGACCTGGCGCAACATTTCATGACCTCCGCGGCCCTCGCCGCCCAGGGTGGCAGCGCGCTCTCGGACCTGGTGGGGCTCTACAAAGAGGTCGCGGATTCCCGCGGGGGCAGTGGGTTCAGCTTCGCCGACCTGGCCGCGGACCGAGCCGGTACCCGCTTAGCCGATCTCGCCACCGGCAAACGCCAGGACGCCCAGGCCATCCAGGCCGCCGCCCGCGAGGGACTCACCGCGGACGACCTCATGCCCGCCATCGACCGGCTGCCGGAAGGCATGAACGCGACCGCTTTCGCCGCGGCCTTCGAGGACACCAAGAGCCCGGCCTATCGCCGCGCCGTCGCCGCGATCGAGCGCGACATCGATGCGCTGCGCCTGTTTCAGAGGGCCGCGCGGTGACCCGTCATCAACCCTGAGCAACACCCGAACACGGCAGCCAAGCCGAGCGGAATTCACCGGATGACGGCAATGAAAACCGCTCACGGCTGGCGGTCATCGGGCCGGTCTTGGTATAGCGCTCATCCTGATAGACAAACCGCTGTCCCAGCGGCAGGTGGGGAAATTTCATGGCAGGAAACACCTTATCGCCTAAGTACAACATCTCTTTTCAAACTGCATCGAGCTGACCGCAGCTCCCGGCATCATGCCGTCCGCGCGACGGCCCAGACGACGACCGTGACTGCGCCAGCCCGCCGCAGGACGCGCGCCAGCTCGCTCACGGTGCTCCCGGTGGTCATCACATCGTCGACGATCGCCACGTGCGCCCAGGGCAGCGGCAGCTGCGCCGCGAAGGCACCGCGGAGATTGCGGCGGCGCGCCGGCTCGTCCAGACCCGCCTGGGGCGGGGTCGCCAGAACGCGCCGACACGACCGGGCCGCAATCGGTATGGTCAGGGCACGCCCAACCACGCGGGCAATCTCCAGTGCCTGATTGTAGCCGCGTCCGCCCAGCCGCCGCGGATGCAAGGGCACCGGCAGCAGGACCTGGGGCAAGGGCGCCCCCTGGTCGCGCACCCCATCCGCCAGGATGTCGCCAAGCAGACGGGCGGTATTCAGGCGACCGCGAAACTTGGCATCCGCCACCAGGCTCGGGACCGGAGTCTCATAGCGCAAGGCAGCGAATACGCGCTCATAGGGAGGCGCACGCCGTTGGCAGGCCCCGCAGAGTGCAGCAACCGGCGTCGACTGGTCGAACGGCACCGCGCAGCACGGACAACTGTGTCGATTGAACGGAAGTTCCGCTGCGCATCCCGCGCACAGGTCGCGCCCGTCCGCTCCCGGGGCTCCACACAAGATGCAGGTCGGCGGGAACAGGAGGGCGAGCAGACGACCGGGCCGGAAGTGGGAACCAGAACACGCGCTTTGCATTGAGAGCCATCGCGAGCCATTGTTGGGTTAATGCTTGACGCGCTGCCGGGATGATGATCAAGGCCGCCACGGGTCCGCTCAGTAACGGGTCGCGTTACGTTACACTAAGGACGCCCGCCGCGGATGCGCTTTGCGCCATGACAGCCTGATGCGCGTCCGCGACAGTACGATGATAGGTTCACAGGAGGTTGCCCGATCATGCTGGAGTATGTTTTTTTCCAAGAGGCGCCCCGCAAACACTTCCAGGATTTTCTCACCGAGCAGGGCCTGGCCTGGACCCTGGAACCCGGGGACCTGGAAACCCTGGTGGTGGTCGACGAGGCTGGCCTGGACGACGAGCTGGCCGAACGCATTGAGGCGGTCTATGACGAACTGTTTTCCGCCGAACAGTCGGTTTATTTTACGAATCTGCCCCAATCGGCCCGGGATGACGACGGCAGCGGGATCGTCATTCAAACCCCGGACGGCGGCGGAATCTATGTCACATTGCCCCAAGAGTTGATCCAGCGACTCCTCACGGTCATCACCGCCGAGGAACTCGGATACCTGGTGGACGCCATCGCGCGCGCGGTGATCAGCCGGAAGGGTGCCGAGGCCTAGCGGATGCGGTCAGCCCCCTAGCGGTCCGCTTGGTCTGCGCCACCGGCAACCGCATCACTCGCGGGTCAGGCCGATGGCGTCTGGCACGAAGCCGTCGAATGGGCCTGAATCACCTTGCGCATCAATACCTCATCGTGTCCCACGATGATCAGGTCGGTGAGCAGGCCAACGGGGCGAAAACCCTGTTTCTCATAGAAGGCGCGGGCACCTGAGTTGAAACCGGACACCAGGAGCCAGAGGTTCGGAGTCCGGCCGCGGTAGGTCCGCTCGATGAACCCCAGGAGAGCGCGGCCAATCCCCTGGCCCTGAGCGCCCGGCAAGACCGCGAAGAGTTCGATGTAGGCCCCGCGCAGCCAGGGGTGACGGATGACCGCGAGCCCCTGAATCGCCCCGTTGCGAACCGCCAGATAGCGGGTAACGTCCGGGTGCGCGAGCTGGAGTCCGCGCGCCAGCGCGTCGGTGCCGTAGCCCAAGGTCCGCCAGGGGTCGCTGTCGGTGAGGCTGGCGGCGATGGTCTGCGCCTCGCCCGCCCCCAAGGCGTCGCACGCAATGAACTCCGGCGGGTCGGCACTCATCCCCCGACCCCCGGTCCAGCCGGCGCCATTGCGGGGTGGACGGCCAGGATGAAGACGCGTATGACGGCAGTGCGAAACATGGAACAGGCGACCGCGTTCGAGAGATCAGACAGTATACCAAGATGACCGCAAACAGGATCACCGGTTCAAGTGCAGTCAACGCCAAGGCGTTGTTGCGTGACATGTTCGACGCGGCGATCACCGCGGCCCAGCCCGCGCACCGTCTGCCGATCTATCTGCCGGACCCGCCCGCGGGGCGGCTGATCGTCATCGGCGCCGGGAAAGCGGCAGCGGCGATGGCCCGGACCGTGGAGCAGCACTGGACCGGCTATCTTACGGGTCTGGTGGTCACGCGTTACGGCTACGGCGTACCCTGCCGACGGATCGAGGTCATCGAGGCGGCCCATCCGGTACCGGATGCCGCGGGCAGCGCAGCTGCCCGCCGCATCCTGGACCTGGTGCACGGACTCGACCGCGCGGATCTGGTGCTCTGTCTGCTCTCGGGCGGCGGGTCCGCCCTGCTGACGGCGCCGGCGCCGGGTCTGACGCTGGCGGACAAACAGACGCTGAACCAGGCACTGCTCAAGAGCGGCGCCACCATCGCCGAGATGAACTGCGTGCGCCGCCACCTCTCCGCGATCAAAGGCGGACGCCTGGCAGCGGCCTGCCAACCGGCACGGGTCCTGACGCTATTGATCTCAGATGTACCGGGCGACGATCCCACCGACATCGCGTCCGGTCCGACGGTCCCCGATCCCACCAGTTGCGCGGACGCCCTGCAGATCCTCGACCGCTACGGAATTGCCGTGCCGGACGCGGCACGGGCGCTGCTCACGAGCGGCGCGGGCGAGACGATCAAACCAGGAGACCCGCGCCTCGCCGCGGGCAAGGTTGAACTGATCGCCACTCCCCAACTGGCACTCGAAGCCGCCGCCGCGGTCGCGCGTCGGGCCGGCCTCGCGGCCTGGATCCTGGGCGACAGCATCGAAGGCGAGGCACGCACGGTGGGCACGGTCATGGCCGGTATCGCCCGGCAGGTAGCCGTGCACGGCCAGCCGGTCGCGGCGCCCTGTGTCCTGCTCTCGGGCGGCGAGACCACGGTGACGGTCCGCGGCCAGGGGCGCGGCGGACGCAATGTCGAGTTCCTGTTGGCCCTGGCGGTGGCGCTCGCCGGCCAACCCGGCGTCTATGCCCTGGCGGGCGACACCGACGGCATGGATGGTCAGGAAGCGATCGCCGGTGCCTGGCTCGCCCCGGACAGCCTGGCCCGCGCCGCGGCCCTGGGTCTGCGACCGCGGGAACACCTCGCAGACAATGACGCTCACGGTTTTTTCCAGGCCCTCGGCGACTCGGTAATCACCGGTCCGACCCTGACCAACGTCAACGATTTTCGTGCGATCCTGGTGACCCGCGTATGACTGCCGCCGATCCTGCAGCACCGTCATTGCGGCTTCCCGACGTCGGCCGCATCGCCCAAATCGACGCCTTGCGCGGCTTCGCCGTGCTCGGCGTCTTCTGGATCGGCGTCGGCGCTTTCGGTCTGCCCTATGGGGCCAATGCCCTGCCGACCCTGCTCGGCACCGCCAGTTCATTGAATCTCGCCCTCTGGACCTCGACCGAGGTCTTCATGGAGGGTGCCGTACGCGGCGTTTTCTCCATGCTGTTCGGGGCCAGCGCGCTGATCTACCTGGACGAGGCACGGCTCGCCCGCGGCGGGGTGGCGTTGGTGGACCGCTTCTACCGGCGCAATCTGATCCTGATGCTGTTCGGCTTGATCCATGCCTATCTGCTGCTGTGGCCCCATGACGTGCTCTATGCCTACGGGCTGCTCGGACTCGTTCTCTTCCCGCTGCGGCGCCTGCCGGCCGTGGCGCTGCTCCTGATCGGGGTGGTGCTCCAGGGTGTTGCGGACCTGACGATCGACTGGCCGGCGGTGATCGACCGGCTGCGCGGCCTGCCTGAGTCACCCGACGTCGCCACCGCCGCGGCTGTCGGGGTCGGTGCAGACCCGGCGGAGGCCGCCCGCTTCCTGAGCTGGCTGCGCTTACAACTGGAACAGGACATCCAAACCTACAGCTCAGGATACCTGACCATCTTCGCCGCCCAGGCCGCGGAGGTCGCAGCTCAACAGTCCACGGTCTTTTATCAGCGACATGGTTTCGAGATCGGCGGCATGATGCTGATCGGCATGGCGCTGTACCGCTGGGGAGTCCTCTCCGGGCAGCGCCCGGCGGCGCTCTACTGGCTGCTCGCGCTGTTCGGGTTCGGGGTGGGCGGCTGGCTGCGCGGGGCCGCTGTCTACCAGGCCTACCGCCTGGGTTTCGACCCGCTGATGCTGGCCGGGCTCGCCCAAGGCGACCTGGATCTCGGGCGCCTGCCGGTGGCGCTCGGTCATGTCGGCCTGATCGGACTGCTGTGCCGATGGGGCCGCGCCGGCTGGCTGACGGGCGCACTGGCCGCTACCGGACGGCTGGCACTGACCCACTACATCACCCAGACGGTGATCGGCATCACGCTGTTCTACGGGTTCGGTTTCGCGCTCTTCGGGCGCCTGGAGCGGTGGCAACTGGCCGCGATTTTCCTTGCCGTCGCCGCGTCCCAGATCCTGTTCAGCCTGCTGTGGCTGCGGCGTTTCCGCTACGGACCCCTGGAATGGGTATGGCGATCACTGACCGACGGACGAATCCGGCCGCTGCGCATCGCCGCTGGGCTTAACACTGCATCGTGACCGGCGGTCAAAACCGCGATAATCCCCCCAACCGATACCGTCCGTCAGCCCGGATCGCGCGCCTTCACGCCGAGCCGACACCCGGACTCCTAACCAACGCAATCTTTGCAGAGCGAACATGAGCGAAACCAACCAGACCCCGACCCAGGACCTCAGCGCGGAGGTGGCGATCATCGGCGGCGGACCGGGCGGCTACACCGCGGCTTTCCGCGCCGCGGACCTCGGTAAGCGGGTAGTGCTGATCGAGCGTTACAACGCGTTGGGCGGCGTCTGTCTGAATGTCGGCTGTATTCCCTCCAAGGCGCTGCTGCACGCCGCCGCCATCATCGAGGAGGCCAAGTCACTGGGCATCATGGGCGTGACCTTCGCCCCGCCGCAGATTGATCTCGACCAGATGCGCGCGGGCAAACAAGCGGTGGTCAACCGCCTCACCAGCGGGCTGGCGGCCCTGGCCAAGCAGCGCAAGGTGCAGATCGTCACCGGCGAGGGACGCCTGGAAGGCGCCAAGCAGTTGAGCGTCGAGACCGCCGAGGGTCGGGTGAACGTCACCTTCGAACACTGCATCATCGCCTGCGGATCGCGCCCGGTGCGCATCCCGAGTTTTCCCCACGACGACCCGCGGGTGCTGGACTCCACCGGCGCCCTGGAGATTCGGGACATCCCGGCACGCCTGCTGATCGTCGGCGGCGGCATCATCGGCCTGGAGATGGCGAGCGTCTACGCCGCCCTGGGGTCCCGCATCGAGGTGGTGGAGTTGCAGGACCAGCTCATGCCCGGCTGCGATAGCGATCTGGTCCACGCCTTTGAGAAAGTCATCAAACCGCGCTATGACCGCATTATGCTGGAGACCAAGGTCGCCGCCATGGACGCGACACCCGCGGGCATCAAGGTGGTGTTCGACGGCAAGCATCCCGGTGAGGCGACTTACGACAAGGTGCTGGTAGCCGTTGGCCGACGGCCCAACGGTCAGTCGGTGAACGCCCAAGCCGCAGGTGTCACCGTCGACGAGCGAGGGTTCATCCCGGTCGATGCACATATGCGCACCAATGTCCCGCACATCTTTGCCATCGGCGACGTGGTGGGCAACCCGATGCTGGCGCACAAGGCCACCCACGAGGCCAAGACCGCCGCCGAGGTCATCGCCGGGCTGCCGGCCCTGTTCGACCCCCTGACCATCCCCTCGGTCGCCTACACCGACCCGGAGGTCGCCTGGATGGGGCTGACCGAGACCGAGGCCAAGAAACAAGGGATCGCCTATGAAAAGGGCGTCTTCCCCTGGGCGGCGAGCGGCCGGGCGCTGGGCATCCACCGCGACGAGGGGCTTACCAAACTCCTGTTCGATCCCCAGACCCACCGCATCCTGGGCGCCGGCATCGTCGGCGTGAACGCCGGCGAACTGATCGGCGAAACCGTGCTGGCCCTGGAAATGGGCGCCGACATGGAAGACCTGGGGCTGACCATCCATCCCCACCCGACACTCAACGAGACCATCGGCCTCGCTGCCGAGATGGCCCACGGATCCATTACCGACCTGATGCCGCCGAAAAAACGCTGAGTCGGGCGGACGATCGCCGCGGATCGGCGCGGCGATCGCCGGGTCGTAGGTTGGGGTGAGGAACGAACCCCCAACATCCCCGCCGCCGGCTGTTGGGGTTCGTTCCTCACCAACCTACGGGCTCCATGTGAGCAGCGCTGGCCGGAACCGTGATCAAGGCCGCCGCGTGTGGCTTCTCACCGGTAGGCCGCCGTCACTGCATTCAAATCGACCCGCGCCCGCAAGCGGCGACACAGCATGAAGGTGCCGACAAACTTGCGGTGCAGGAAGAAGGTCGCCGGCTCGGGTTTCCGGCCGAAGGCGTCCTCGTAGAAAAGCGCCCGCCCGCCGACAAAGATCCGTTCAAAGAGATCGGACGCCCCGAAATCATAGAGCCCCGAGTGGCGCAACGGTTCGCCGGTGAGTGCGATCAACTCGGCAACGCCCGCGGCCTGTTCCGGGGAGGCGTCAGGGTCCAGGTAGCCCAAGGCCAGGGCGCACTGTCGCACCGCTTCCGTGTCCCCGATGACGGACGCCTGCATCATCTGCCGGTAGTATCCGACCAGCGCGGGGGCGATCCGCTCGGTGGCACCGAAATCGAGCAGGACCAGCTTGCGCGTCTCTGCTTGGTAGAGAAAATTACTGTAGTTCGGATCGGTCTGCACCAGCGCGAAGTCAAACAACTCCCGCAGCAGGAGGCGGACCAGGAGCGTGGCGGCACGGTCACGCTCCTCCCGGCGAAACGCCTGGCCGGTAAGTTGATCCACCGGGATGCCGGTGGCGAAGTCCATCGCGAGGACGCGCGTGCTGGAGAGGTCCCGGTGAACCTTCGGCACCAGCAAGTCGGGGTCGTCGCCGACGAGTGCCGCGTAGGCGTCCAGTGCGTCGGCTTCGGCCAGGTAATCGGCCTCCTGGTGGAGTTGACGACGCGCCAACGTCAGAATGGGCTCCAGGTTCACACCCCTGGGCGCGAGCCCCAGGGTCTGCCCCAGGAAGGCGAAATTGTCGAGGTCGCTGTCGATGCTCTCGCGCACCCCGGGAAACTGGATCTTGATGGCCAGGTGCCGACCGTCCCGGGTCTCCGCCTGATGCACCTGGCCGATGGAGGCGGCGGCAATGGGGGTGAAGTTGAAGCGGCGAAAGCGCTTGTCCCAGTCGGCCCCCAGTTCACCTGAGAGCACCTGGTTGACCTGTCCCAGCGGCATGGGCTGGGCGCGGTCGCGCAAGCTCGCCATGATCGCGGCGGCCTCCGGGGAGAAGATGTCGGAGCCGTCCAGGGACATGAGTTGGCCCATCTTCATCGCGGCCCCACGCATCCGCGCCAGGCGGTCGGTAAAGCGCTGGGTGCGTTCGGGCGACAGCCGGATGCGGCTCATTTCGCCGTCACGATTGAGCGCCAACTCGATCAGACCGCGCAACCCGACCCCGGCCGCCAGGTCACCGGTGGCACGGCCCAAGTGCCAGAGTCGGGCCAAGCGTTTGCTGGGGACGGCCAGGCCGCTGGGCAGTGGAGGTGTGGCCATGGTGCAAGACTCTCGACAGGTGGTTGCAGGACAAGTTGCCCGCCGGTAGGGGCTAAGATGAGGCCGCTGATGTCCATGCGCAATACAGGGCTTCGTCAAGCATCCGCGCCGCGAGGGCGGATGCGGTAGACCGGCGCGACAGGGAGCGCTCTTGAATGGAATTGCGCAGCGTCTCGGATGCGACCCCGACGCGATCATGGACGCCAATCCGCCGATCGCTACCCCAAATGAGATCAAGAGCGGAGGTCCTCACTATCCCTTGCGCGACGCCCGTGGCAACCCCGATCGGCCGCACACCGGTCCCCGGTTTCACGGACGACGAGCTGGAAGTCCTGGCAAAGACGATTTTCGGCGAGGCCAGGGGCGAGTCGCCGCTCGGCCAGGAAGCCATCGGGTTCGTGGTGCTGAATCGGATCAATGCGAAGTCCTGGTGGGGTCGCGACATTATCGGGGTCTGCAAACATCCCTGGCAGTTTTCCTGCTGGAACAAGAAAGACCCCAACTCCGCGAAGCTCAACTCCATGAGCGCGAACGACCCCGACCTCCGTTCAGCCATGGACGCGGCAAGGCGGGTGTTGACGCGACAGGTGCAGAACCCTATCGGCAACGCGACGCACTATTACGCGGACAGTATCCCGGAACCGTCTTGGGCGGCCGCGGGTACCTTGGTGAAAAAGATCGGTCGCCACCGCTTCTTCGCCGACATCGCGTAAGCGGGCGCTTTGGGGCAAGCCCGATGGATCTTCCGCGGCGACGGCGTGCGTACACCGCCCCGCTGACCCAAGTAGCCGCAAGCGGCCTCACACACGGTGCGCTGGCCGTATCAGCCGCGATCTCGCATGGAACCCGGAACTGAGCAATGCAGGAACATGATCCTTGTTCCGCTGATGGACGCCCGCCATATGGATACGGCTGACCTCGCGTATCGCTTGAACGTGCCGACGGATCTGGTCGAAGCCTGGCGCGCGGGCGCCACGCCCGTTGCCGAGCGCTATCAGCGCGATCTGGTCCTGCTGCTCGACACGAACCTGGAAACCCTGTTCGGTCGTCCGGGGTCCGCCGCGGCGAAGCAAACGCGAACAAAAACAACCGGCGCCGGGGAAGGTGCAGGACCCACGACCGGACAGCCGGGCGGCGATTCGCAGTCCCGCTGGGCCGTGGGCCTGCGGCGTGCGCTTGCGAGGTCCGCGCGCTTCCCGACCAGCGCCGAGCTCGCGAGCCATCTCGGCATCGCGCGCGCGACGGTTCGCAATTGGATGGAACTGCGCGAGGCGGTGCCGCCGGCCCAGCAGGGTGCGCTGATTCAAACGCTGCAGGCGGATGCCGGCCTGTTCGTTGATGCTAAGCCGAATCGCTTTGAGCGCGTTATCGACGCAGACGGGTTGCTCGCGGCGATCACGGCCGGTTTCCCCAAGCTCGGGGATGACGATTCGGCCCGTAGTGCCGCATTTGCCACCCTGATCGACGTCGGTGAGGCGCAGCTCGAGGAGTGGCTCGGCGGCCATGCGCCGATCGCGCCGGAAACTGCCGGGCGTATCCGTCGCGAACTGACCGGGACCGCGATCGGAGCGACGGCGTTCCTGGCACCGTTCCGCTGATCGGTTGCCGCCGCCGAACCGCCACGACCAAGGCATCACCGATGGGCACTTTGCCAACAACGTCTTCGATTTCAGCAGCGGCGGCATCGTCGACCTCACGGTCAGCAACGACACCGGCGCCGACAGCCTCACCCGCCTGATCAAGGGCCGTAGGTGGGGTGAGGAACGAACCCCAACATCCCCGCCACCGGCCGTTGGGGTTCGTTCCTCACTCCAACCTACGGCTCTGCACCCGTCGTCCTGTCGTCCGTTTCGGAAAAACGGCCCACTTCCCGTTGCACCTGCGCATTCATATTGATCGGCGCGATCACGATCTCCGGGTGACGCTGCGAGAACACTCGGAATATCTCGTCGACAAAGGATCGGCCCACCGTATCGACGCCCGCGAAGTCCAATACGACATTGCGGAAGCGCTCGACGCGATTCATGATCCGTTTGGCCTGAGAGCGGGAGACGAGCTGCTCCCCTTCGTACAGCGCCAGGCGGATCGGCACAACCGTCTTGGAGAAGTCCAGCGTATCGGCATCGGTATATTCGTCGAAAACGGACGCCAGTATGCGCTCGGTCTTGGGCGAGAGATACATGCCGACCGTGGTCCCCTGCGTTGTTCCTTCGAGATGCACCAGAAAATCCCGGTCCGACGCGTCCATATGGCTGAATGCCAGATCGCCTGAAGTGATTCGGAATAAATCGAAGACCCTTGACGTAAAAAAGATGCCTTCCCCGGTATGGTTCTCCGGATCGGTGGTCAGCTTACCTTTGCTCAGCTCAAGGATCGCTTCTCGGGGGTCGCCGAGACCCAGCAGACGCGCAATGCGTTTGAAAATGCCTTCGCCATCGTCCCGAATCAGTAGTGCGAGCCACTCGTCGCTGCGCCTTGCGACGATCCGCACCACCGCCCCCCCGGAATGGTCGATCGCATTATTAAGCATTTCGGTGAACCCATAATGCCAGATATCCCGGACGTTTTTCGGCAGTCCCTCGACGATATACTCGAAATCACCGGCATAGACGCGATCCTCGGTGATGGCACCGAGTTCGTAGTTGCCTTGCTGCCAGCGGTTCGGTCCTAAGCGATACGTGCGACCGCGTGTCGTCCCGACAGCCTCCAAGAAGCGCTCTCGGGTCAGATGGGCCAGATGCCGGTGCACGGCCTGACGGGTGATGCCGAACCGCTCACAGGTCTCGGCGACGATGTCCGCTCGCCCGGACCTGACGGCATCGATCAGGTGGCGACGAATCGACCGGGATTGGCTGGTCTTACCGATATCCATGGGAGGTCAACTCGCTGGAATCGTGCAGGAGCTTCACAAGCTCGGCACCGCCATGAGGCGACGCTCGAAGTCCGCGGCGAACGCAAGCGCCGCGCGGATGTCTTCCGGCTCCAGCACCGGAAAATCATTGAGGACCTCGGCCTCGCTCATCCCTGATGCCAGGTAGCCCAGAATATCGTAGACGGTCATGCGTAGGCCGCGGATGCACGGCTTGCCGGCGCGCTTGTCCGGCTCGATCGTGATGCGATCCCGGTAATCCATGATGCGACTCCACAGCGCAGTGCGAATAGAGAGAAGAGCAGCGCATCGTCGACCTGCGCCCGACGTGATGTGACGATGCGGGAGCCTGTTTACCGCACGGCCCCGACTGGTTACTGATCGCGTATTAACAGGAGCCTCAGTTGACCGGCCGTTACCCGCTCAGCATAGCCCCGCCCGCAGACCCCGACAAGGAGCAGCACCTGACCAACCCCGCCCCGCCGGCACCCGCCGTGGGACGAGTGCCCGGGTGCCCGCCAGTACCGGCCCGTGTGGGGCATCACGATTGATCAATCGCCGCTGGCGGGGTTAGAGCGGGCGGCTGCGCAACAGGTGTCGCGCCTGGATCATCGCCTGATGACCAAACGCGACACCGAGATTGACGACGTGCGGGCCGCCTGGCCGGTGTCGGGGCTCGCACGACGGTTCCCGGCCCAGGATCTGGGCACCCTTCAGACCTGCTTCAGGAGTACGCCTATCGGTTGCCGGGCGACCTGCCGCACGGCGTTGAGGCGTTGACTTCGTGCTGGAAGGCGGCCCGGCTGACGATTTCTACATGACCACCAACGGCAAGGGCGGGTTCTGGTTCCGCGAGATCGCGCACGGCACCTTCAACTCGCGCCGCGACCTGTTCGGCGCCTTGGCCAAATGCGCCGACAAACAGCGCCCGGTGATGACGCGGGACGAGGAATACGCGCTTGAATCCCTGTGGCATGAGATCTGGCACAACCGGCAAACGGGGATGGATGCGGTGGTCGCGTTGCCGTCGGCGCACCCGGTGCGCCGCTTTGCCGAAACGCTGAATCAGGCCGTGGCCCGGTTGACCTACGCCCGCTTCGTCGAACGCTAAGGGGGCAGGCAACGCACCAAGCGTGGGTGCTGAACAGCGGATATGGTTACGCCGCGACCGTTAGCCGACTGTGGTGGGTGATCCAGGAATGCGGATCGGAGCCGCTGGACCTCGCGGGAGACCTGGCGACGATCAACCGGGCGGCCGATCTATTGGAGGGCACGCGACACGTCGCGACGATGCTGGCCCGGCGTAGCGGCTATCCGAGGAGTCCAATTCAGGCGGCTTTAGACGCCTTGGCGATGCCCGATGAGGCGCGTTTCTTCACGCTGGTAGAGGCGATCAAGTCATGATTCAGCAGGTTGAACCTAACGTAATCCTGGTCAGACATCCGGCGGGCATAGGCGATCGACCGCTCCGCGTCGCCGCGCATGGCGAACAACATACTGAGCGCTTCCAGCGCTTCGTCTGCGGTGACGTGCGCCCGATACGCCGTCACGTCTGGGTCGGCCAGATACCGCAGTTCATCGGGGGTCGGAGCGTGGTCGAAGATCGTTTCCATTCGGAAAGTATAGCCGATATCCGGCACGTGGCCGATTGCGCAGCCGCGCGCCGCATTTGTGGTCGGGCAGTTCGCGGCGTGGGGGGCGACAAGGGCGCTCCGCTGCCGCAGGACGCGGGTTGGGCGAAGGCCAGACAAGGATGCGCTGGACAACAGCGCCTGGTTCTAGGCGCTACCCGCTGACGCATCCGCATGGGACGCGGTTGGGTCCGGCGGCTGAGGCTGCCTAGAGAGCGCAGGGTCAAAGGGCGATTCCAGGCGCTGTGCGACCCGGCGCCTTGTGCGCTCGCCGCCCTCCTTCGACCCCAGATACCTTGCGCCGCAGAGCACGGCCTGACCCCGGCCCTCAGGAACCACACCCGCGGTTTCTGCTTGCAGCCAAGTCTGGATCGGCCTATTTTTACCGTAATAGACCACGCTTTCTGAAGTCCTCATGCAACACGTTTCCGCCGACAACGCCAAAGCCCGCTTCGGCCAACTGCTGGAGACGGCCAGGCGTGAGCCCGTGGTCATTGAGCGCCACGGTCGGGCCGTCGCTGTCGTGGTCTCCAAGGAGGAGTACGACGCGTTGAACGACATCAAGCTTCGGCAGCTCCGCGCGGAGATCAATCTGGGGCTCGCGGACCTTGAGCGCGGTGCGTGCACCGACTATGAGGCTGACGATCTGCAGAAGCTCGCCGCGCGGATCAAGGCCGCTGGCCGCGAGCAACTCGCCAAGAAGTGATCTATCGGCTGTCGTCCACGGCGGAAGCGGATCTCGCTGAGATCTGGGTGTACTCCGCCGAACAATGGAATTTTGATCAGGCCGATCGGTATGTTGATTCCTTGGTGAGCCGTTTCGATTGGCTCTGCAACAACCCTTCGCTGTGGAAGGCTCGGCCGGACATCGCCGACGGGCTCTATAGCTACCCACAGCAGAGCCATGTGATCTACTTTCGAGCTCATGGCGATCCGCTACAGTTGATAGAGATCGTGCGCGTGCTGCACGGGCGGATGGAGCCTCACAGGTACGTCTGAAGCGGGTAGACCTACTTCGCCGCCCCGCGGTCTGGCGAGACCGACTTAACGATAAGACCAATACTAGCCAGGATAAATCAGGGGTATCAATTATGGAGAGAAGTCGACTCGTAACACAGGAAGACGAGTGGGGATGCGGCGTCGCTTGCGTGGCGTCGAAGCTTGGGATTAAGTACGATGAAGCAAAAAAGCGACTGGAAGAATATAAAGGGAGCCCTATCGATCCAGGAGGGTTAGAACTTGAGCCAATCATGAGTGTTCTTCAGGATGCAGGAATTTGTGTATTGGCAACAACGGACCTAACGAATTTTCCACTTGGGAGTATAGTATTTCTGTCTGAGACGTGGGGACGGTACAAAGGTAGTGGACACTATCTCCTTAAGACTGAGCATGGCTGGATGGACCCGTGGTCAAATATGCCACACATGCCACGTGAGTCCGTATTTCTGAGTAGCCTTTCAAGGAACACAAAAGTTCAAATAGCACTTGTCCCCCAGGACTAGGAAAAGGGGGAAATAGAGGACGTACCCGGAAAGCCCCCAGCGCGGCCGACGTGGCACGGTGCGTCAGCCGGAAGTGCCCGGAAGACATCGCGCGCCAAACCGAGCAGCGCGACATTCTGATGATGCTGTTACAGGTGTTCGACAGTGGACGTGGATAAAACGTAGGCGATTCTCGAAGAGATCATGACCCACGCGATCACGGCCGGCCAACGGGCGCGGGCGCGGGCGGAGGCGGCGGGCGGCAGGGCGCACGCGCAGGGCCAGGCGTTCGCCTACAGCGACCTGATCGGGTTGATTCAGGAACAGGCCGCGCTGCTGAATCTGACCTGGGCGGATCAGTCGCTCGGGCCGTTCGACCCGGTGTCATTGCTGGCGACGCCCGAGCGGTCGGATTGACCATGATCACCATCACGGTGCAAACGACCAGGTGCGCGCCGAACTGCGGCGCATCCAGGCCAAGCTCGGCGACCTCGCCCTCGCCATGGCCCTGGAGGGCCGTAGGTTGGATGCGTTGCGCTGATCCACCCGACGAAACCGCCGTTGCCGTAGGATGGGCAGAGCGCAGCGATGCCCATCCGGTTACCGCGGCGCCGAATGATGGGCATCGCTGCGCTCTGCCCATCCTACCAACTTGGTCGCGTGCGGCGAATCCCTGAGCCATGGGCGCCCGGCGCTCCCCTCCGACCGGTCCTAGCCGGCGAGGTACCGCCCGTCGTCCAGCCGGCGGGCATGGCCGAGGCTGACCAGGGCGTCCAGGAGTTCGGCGACTTTGGCGCGGGGCGCGCGGGTGAAGCCTTGGGCCAGGTCGGCGGCGGTGACCGGTGCGGCACGGGCGGCGAGGGCCGCGCGCAGCGCCTGGAATTGCTCGGGCAGGGTCTTGGGCCAGTCCGGTTTGGGTCCGGTGCCGACCGCGGCGGCGGCGTCCGGCGCCAATTCCGCGGCGACCGCGCCGGTGCCCGCGGGGTGCTGAAACGCGGGGCGCAGCCGGCGGATCAGGCCGCGGCGTTCCTCGGCGGCCCGCTCGGCGTTGAGTGCGACCAGGCGTTGTAGGATGAGTTCCTCAACGTCGGCGGGCGGGGTGGCGGACGCGGTCTCTCCTGATGCGGTTCCTGCGTCACCGCATCCTACAGGGCGCGGTGCCAACAGGGCCGCGGTGAGGTCGTCCCAGCCATAGGCGGCCAGCACGGCGGCGTCGAGTTCGTCATGGAGCTGACGCAGGATCGCGACCAGCCCTTGCTCATGGATCACCCGGTCCTTGGGGCTCAGCGGCGCACCAGTGCGCAGGTGCTCCAGGACGTTGTACATCCCGGTCATGGTCAGGCCCGGATGCAGCGCCTGGCGCTGTTTGCGGTGCGCGTCCAGACCGCTCCGGCTTCACCCGTTCCAGAACCCACTGATAAATCTCCGGATAGCGCCCCCTGACCTCATCCGCGGTGAGCCCGAACAGGTCGATGACCAGGACTCCGCGCGGGGTCTGCGTCAGGTCGCGGCCGTTGCGGTAGCACCGCAGGTGCCGCTCCAAATCCGGCAGTCGGCCAAGCCCCAGGGTCGCCGCCTGGTCTGGCGTGACGATGAAGCCGGCCCCGTGCAGTTTGACGCCGGGCGAGGAGAGGCCCAGGTTGGCCAGCAGCGGGACCGCCGCGGCGACATCGGCCCCGATGCGCAGGTCGGTATGGATGGGTCCCGCGGTGCGCTCCAGATCGACCTCCAGCCCCGCGCCCTGGCCGGGGCGCTCGGCCGTCACCCGCTCCAGCACACCGGGAAAGGTCCCCGCCTGGCCGACGGTCATGCCGATGCGCACCGCGGCCCCGTCGGCGGCATCCACCCAGGGGGTGATCCCGCACCGCGTAGCACAGCGACAGCGGTTCGGCGGCGCTGCGATGCCGCTCCAGCACGCGCCGGTTGAAGGTCTGACGCAGGCTGTTGGTGGTGATGAAGCCGAAGCGGCGCAGGTGGCCGGCACGCGTCAGGGCGGCGGCGCGTTCCCACCAGTACATGACATAGTCGGCGGACTCGGGGACCTCGGGCCAGGCGGCGCGCAGGGCCTCCACGTAGCCGTCGCCGAGTGCGCGGCGCATGGTTGACGCGCCGATGAACGGCGGATTGCCGACCACGAAATCCGCCTCGGGCCATTGCGCCGGGCGCGGATTGACATAGCGTTCCAGCGCGACGCGGGCGGTTTCATCCGGGACCGGTTCGCCGGTCACCGGGTGGGGCTTGGTGGTGCGTCCGTCCCAGCGGGTGATAGTTTGGCCGGCGGCGTCGGTGACGAACTCCACACGGTCGGCGTCGAGCACGGCGTCGCGGCACTGGATGTTGCGAAAGTCGCGGATCACCGGCTCCGGCGGGTTGACCGCGCCGTGGGTGCGAAAATGCCATTGCAAGTAGCCGATCCACAGGACCATCTCGGCAATCGCGGCGGCGCGCGGGTTGAGCTCCAGACCGAGCAACTGGTGCGGGTCGACGCCGACCCCTTCCATCGCCATCAGCAGTTGCCGCTGACCGAGCGACTCCAGGGTGTCGAGCACCTCGCCCTCCAAGCGCTTGAGGTGTTCGAGTGAGCGGGACGAACTGCGCGGGTGTGTCGCGCACCGAACGCAGCAGGTCGGTGAAGGCGGCCTTGGGCAACAGGCCGATGTCCTCGGCGAACAGGGTAAAGAGACAGCGGATCAGGAAGGCGGCGGCGAGTTGCGGCGGGTGGCCGGCGGCTTCCAGTGAGCAGGCCAGGCGCGCCAGGCGGGTGGCGATGTCGCGGGTGACGCGGGCGGCGCGGCGGCTGGGGTCGAGCGACAGGGGGTCGAGCCAGACGGCGCGCAGGCGGGCGCGGATGGCGGGGCGGCGCAGATCTTCCAGCCGGATGCGGTGTGAGCGCGGGTCGGGATAGGGGATGTAGGCGCCGCCGCTGCGGCTGAATTCGCTGTAGAGTTCGATGCTGCGCCCGACATCGACCACCACCACGAAGGGCGGCCGGCCCTCGGCGGCGGGCAGCCCGCGGGCATACTGCACGGCCTGACCATGGGCGCGCAGCATGGCTTTGTCCCAGCCGGTGGTGTCGAGCCCCAGTCCGGTCTGCTTGCACTCCAGCACATAGCAGGTGCGGCGGTAGAGATCGATGAACCCCTGGCTCTGGCTGCCGTCGCCGTGCTCAAAGATGACCCGGCGTTTGAAACAGTAGGCGTTGTCCTGATGATCCTCGCGCGCCGGCTCCGGCCGCGGCAGGTCCAGGAGGGTGCACAGTTCAGTAAGAAACAGTTGGTAGTTGGCGCGCTCGGTGCCGGTGGCGTGTTGCCAGCGGCTAATGAAGGCGTCGATGGCCGCCGCCGGGGTGTCGTCCGGTGCGGCCAGGGGGTCGTCCAGGTCAGGGGGCGGCGTGCGGGGGTCGTCGTCCATGTCGTTGGGAGTGGCTGAGGGTGCGGTGCCGGGATGCTACGCGTGGAATCCTGGTTGGGCAAGAATGACACTCGGGTGATTTTCGGAACACCGGATTACCAACCACCATCGGCTCGGATGTCGATGCGACTTCAGTCGCACCGATTCGGACGCAGGTGCGACTGAAGTCGCACCTACACTGACCGGTATCCAAAGTTACTTACCGCGGCAGGTACTTGTAGATCACCCAGTACGCCATCCCCACAAAACCGCCCCCGCCGACGATATTGCCCAGCGACACGAAGGTGAGATTGCCGTAGAGGAAATTCCACCAGGTCAGCGCGTCCAGATGGGGCACATGGTCGGCGACACGCGCGACGAATGCGGGGTCCCACCAGGACAGCAGGAGCGCATACGGCAGAAAGAACATATTGGCGACGCAGTGTTCAAATCCGGCAGCGACGAACATCGCAATCGGCATGGTCAGCGCGGCGATCTTGCCGCCGATCGTCCGGGCGGTGAGTGCCACCCAAATGGCGATACACACCAGTACATTGCACATGATACCGCGGAAGAAGGCTTCACCCGGACCCAGCGCGGCCTTCGCTGCCGCGATCTTCAGTGAGGCAACCCCCAGATCGCCGCCGGCCGAGGTGTAGACCCCGGTCAGGATCAATAACACCGCCGTCCCCACCGCGCCCACGAAATTGCCGACAAAGACCAGACCCCAGTTGCGCAACATACGCCGGAGCGTGACCTTACGGCTTGCGTAGGCCATGACGATGAGAATATTCCCGGTGAAGAGCTCGGCCCCGCCGGCAATGACCAGCACCAACCCCATCGAGAAGGCGATCCCTTTGAGCAACTGGATGCCGCCGTACCAGACATCCGCTGCACCGGTCGACACGATGACGGCAAAATAGGCACCGAACGCAATGAATGCACCGGCCAGAATCCCGAGTACAAAGGTGGTGAGCGGCGGATTATTGGCCTTCTTGACGCCGGTTTCTTCGCTTAACTCCTCGACCTCTTTGGACAATCGGTCATCGAAAGTGAGCGGCAGGGTCGCCGCTGCCGCTGGGTATCCACCCGACTCTGACATATCCGACATGCTTGCCATCCCGCCCCACTGGAATCGGCAACCGATCCTCGACCAACGGGGCATGTTTCATGATATTGACGTACACGATCGATACCTGAAGCCGGCGATCGACCACATGAATAACCCCGGTTCAATCCGGTTTTCCAGCAAAAACCTGCGTGGTACGGCGGATGACGGATACAGTACGCGAGCGGCCTGACGCCGTTCGCTTGAATGATGGTAGCGACTGCGAGGACGACAAACAAGGCCGAACGCGGTTTGCGCCCGGACGGAACCGTTCGAGCCCCGGACTCGCTGGTGCAATGGACTGACTATGATCGCCGCGACCAGCACGAGCACGTTCACCCCGCACGCAGCCGATATAACAAAACCGTTTTAAAACGCTTGCGTTTTGTTTCTCCCTTGCCTGCCGGACCGCGTCACAACACCTTGGCCACCAGCTTGATCGCCGGGTCCTGCGGATCGTTCTCTATGCGGAACCCGAGCGACTTCATCAGGGCCAGCATGCGGCTGTTGGCGGTCAGGACCTCGCCGTCCATGATGCGGAAACCGCGCAGCCGGGCGTTCGCCATCAGGGAGCGCATCAGGCGCGCGCCGATACCCAGGTTGCGGCAGTTGTCGGCGACCACAATGGCAAACTCGCACACCTCCCCGCCGGGGCGCGAGATGTAGCGTGACACGCCCACCTGGACCTCGGCGCCGTCCTGCTCGACCACGCCGATCAGGGCCAGTTCGCGGTCATAGTCGATCTGGGTGAAGCGCACCAGCATCTCAGGCGTCAACTCCTTGACGGCCTGCATGAAGCGGAAGTACTTGGTCTGCTCGGACAGCCCGCGGACGAACTCCTGCGTCATGTTGGCGTCCTCCGGGCGGATCGGGCGGATGACCAGCTCCTTGCCGTCCGGCAATTGGACGTGCTCGATGAGGGTCACCGGGTAGGGATGGATGGCCATGTGCCCGTAGGTGGTCTGCTGCGGCGGACGGTAGTTGACCTCGATGCGGGCATCCACCGCGATGACTTCTTTATCATTTCCAATCAATGGGTTGATCTCCATTCCGATGATTTCGGGCAGTTCGCAGACCATCTCGGAGACGCGCTGCAGGGTGCGCGTCAGGGCCACCCGATTCATGGGCGGAATCTGGTTGCGGGCCGCCATGAGCCGCGAGACGCGGGTATGGTCGATCATGGTCTGGATGATAAAGGCGTTGAGCGGGGGGAGCCCCAACGCCTGATCCTCCAGCATATCCACCTCGGTACCGCCGGCGCCGAAGCTGATCACCGGCCCGAAAATCGGGTCGCGGGTGACCCCGATCATCAGTTCGCGGGCGGCGCGTTTGGACACCATGTGCTCCACCGTCACGCCCTCGATGTGGGCATCCGGACGCAAGCGCGCGGCGCGCTCCACGATCTCGGTAAAGATCCGCCGGACCGATTGTGCATCGGCGATGTTGAGGGCCACGCCGTCCACGTCGGACTTGTACTTCAAATCCGGCGAGTGAATCTTGACCACCACCGGGAAGCCGACCGCCTCCGCCGCCATCAGGGCCTCGTTGGCGGTGCGCGCCAAGACGGCCTGCATGGTCGGAATGCGGAAGGCGGCGAGGATCGCCTTGGCCTCGATGATGCCGAGCTGTTTGCGTCCCTCGGCCATTACCCCCTCAATGATCAGGCGCGCCCCTTCCACGTCCGGGGTATCTTCCTGGGAGATCGGCTCCGGCGACTGCATCAGCAGGCGCTGATTGCGCAGGTGGCGGGCGAGAAAGGACATGGCCTCGATGGCCAACTCCGGGGTCTCGAACTGGGGGATATGATATTCGGCAAGCAGCGCCTTGGCGGCGGCCACGCGCTTGCCGCCCATCCAACAGGTCAGAACGGGCTTCTTGGTCTTTTTCACCGCCTCGATCACCTGCTCCACGGTGCCCTGCGGGTCACCGGACGTCAGCGGGGCCAGGATGACCAGGACCCCGTCGACGCCCGGATCCGCCAGGCAGGCGTCAATGGCGATGCGGTAGCGTTCCGGGGTGGCGGTGCCCATGATGTCGACCGGGTTGCCGTGCGACCAGTGCGCCGGCAGGGCCTGTTCCAGCGTCTGGTTGGTCGTTTCCGACAGCGTCGCCAGCGACAGCCCCAGATCCTGGGCACGGTCCGCGGCGAGCACCCCGGGTCCGCCCCCGTTGGTGATGATGGCGATGCGCTCGCCGGTCAGCCGCCGGCCGGTTCCGAATACCTGGGCGGCGGCGAACAATTCCTCCAGATGATCCACCTGCACCACGCCGGCCCGCTCGGTGACCGCCCGGAAGACATCGTCCGAGCCGACGAAGGCCCCGGTATGTGACTTGACGGCGCGACTGCCGGCCGGGTGGCGGCCGGCCTTGACCACCACCACCGGCTTGAGGCGTGCCGCCGCCCGCAGTCCGCTCATGAAGCGGCGGGCGTTGCGAATGCCTTCGACGTATAGCAGGATGCACTGGGTCTGGCCGTCCATGGCGAGGTAGTCGAGGATATCCCCGAAGTCCAGATCGGCCGCGGCCCCGAGCGAGACCACCGCGGAGAGCCCGAGTTCGCGCCGCTCGGACCAGTCGATCATGGCCGTGCAAATGGCCCCCGACTGGGACACCAAGGCGACGTTGCCACGGCGCGGCATGTCGGGTCCGACACTGGCATTGAGGCCATGCTGGGGACGCATGACCCCGAGACAGTTCGGACCGAGCATCCGGATGCGGTTACGCCGCGCCGCTTCCACCAGCCGGTCCTGGAGGGCCGCGCCGGATTCGCCGTGTTCACCGAACCCGGTGCAGTAGACCACCGCGACCCGCACGCCGGCGGCGCCGCACTGCTCCAGAATAGCCGCCGCCTGGGCCGCCGGCGTCGCGATCAGGGCCAGGTCCACATGCTTGTCGAGGCTGACCAGATCCTTGTAGCAGGGCCGCCCGGCGACCTCATCGTACTTGGGGTTGATGGCGTAGCTGTGCCCCTTGAAGGTCCCGCCGAGCAGGTTACGGTAGACCTGACCACCGACAGATCCCTCGCTGTCACTGGCGCCGAACACGGCCACGGCACCCGGGGTGAACAACTGGTCGACATCGGACAAGTGCATCTGGACTGCCCTCCCGGGCTGAATTAGGGTTAAGCTTCAGCGACGCCGCGCAGACGAGGCCCGGCGGACAACCAAAGTATCGGTAACGAGAATCGCCCGCAACGCCTGGCTGGTCAGCCCGCGACCGAGTCGGCTCCCGCGGCGGTCGCGCGACGGGGACAGTCCATGAGCTTAGCTTTCATTTCCCACGATACCTGCAAAGAGCATGAGATGGGTGACTACCACCCGGAGTGCCCGGCGCGACTGCATGCGATCAAAGACCGCATGATCGCCTCCGGTATGGAGATGCTGGTCACCCACTATGACGCACCCCAGGCCAGCATCGAGCAACTGGCACGCGTCCACGACCGCGCTTACATTCGCCAGATCTTCGATACGGCACCCACGACCGGTCCGGGTCTGGCCTGGGTGGACGGGGACACGGCCATGAACAGCCGCACCCTGCCGGCCGCGCTGCACTCCGCCGGCGCCGCCATCCTTGGCGTCGATCTGGTGATGAGCGGCAAACATCCGACCGCTTTCTGCTGCGTCCGCCCACCGGGTCATCATGCCGGGCGCAGTTCCGCGGCGGGCTTCTGCTTCTTCAACAACGTGGCGGTCGGCGCGGCGCACGCACTGGAACAGCATCAGCTCAAACGCGTCGCCATCGTCGACTTCGATGTGCATCACGGCAACGGCACCGAGGATATCTTTATCGACGACCCGCGGGTGCTGTTCTGCTCCAGTTTCCAGCACCCCTTCTATCCGGGCACCGGCGCCGATACGGTCGCGCCGAACATCATCAACCTGCCCCTGCCGCGACTGACCAGCGGCGCCGACTTCCGCGCCGCCGTGGAACGGGCCTGGCTACCGCGCCTCGACGCCTTCGCCCCGGAGATGATCCTGGTCTCGGCCGGGTTCGACGGTCACGCCGAGGACGACATGGCGCACTTCAACCTGCGTGAGCCGGATTACGCCTGGATCACGCGGGAACTGCACAAGCTTGCCGGGCGCCATGCCCAGGAGCGCATCGTCTCCTGCCTGGAGGGGGGGTACACCCTCTCGGCCCTCGGACGCTGCGTCAGCACCCATGTGGACGAGTTGATCGGGCACGCCTGATCACTGGTCACCGAGGCACCGCCGATGCGCGTTTGCTGCACCGCAGCAACCAAGGATAGGCGGGTTCGGGAACGGATGCAACGCATCGTCTTAATCCACACCGGGGTCGCGCGTATAGCCTGCGGACGTGATCACCGGACGTAGGGGCGGCTTGGCGTGACAACTGCCGGCCCATCTGCTCAGTTGGCGCGTCAGGGCGTGGCCCCGCCGACCGCCGACCCCGCGGGCGGCGAGGTGCAGGCGGTCGATGTCGACTCGCTGGCGCTGAGCCGCCCGCGCAGTGTGGGCGCGGAGTCGGTGCCGCTGTGCGCTGGGGGAATTGCTGGAGGTCGACTTCGCGACCCTCCCCCTGGCACCAATGAACTGACCTGGGACGCCGAGCCGCTGTGGTGGACCTACACCATGCTCACCGACTTGGAGGTTCAGCTTCTCAACACTGACTCTTGATATTTTGTTCTCAAAACCTACGCTGGGCATAGCGTTTAGAGAGGAGTTTGTCTCATGACCGAAAGTGACAGAGAAATGCTTTTACGGCAGTACGCCGCCGGTGAAATCACGTGGACATCTTTGCGGGGGCGCGGCATTGAGAACTACCGCGACGTGTTGGCCGGTTTAGGGGATTTGGGGCTTCGTCCGCCCACGGCCCCAATGGACGGGCCGAACGTAGAGGCGCGGCTTCGAGGCCGCGCCCTGATCCGGCAAGCGCTTCAGGAAGCGAAGCCCCGATGACTCAGCGCCTTGGCATTCTTGTTACGGATGCTTCACCGTTGATTACCCTTGCGGCAGCGGAAGCGCTTGAGTGTCTCACCATGCCGGGGTTGCGCGTTCTGATTCCCGATATGGTGTATTTCGAGGTGACCCAGGACCTCGCCAAAACGGGAGCCGAAGACATCGTTCAATGGGCGCGACGCCACCATGGACAGGTCGAGATTATGATAACGTCCGTCTTTGCGGAGTTTCAGGTTCTGCGAGCCGCCGATGAAAGAACGCGCTCAAAGGGACGGGGCGAGCAATCAGCACTGGAAGTGCTCAATGCCGAGATCGACAACGACGCAGACATTGAGGCAATTCTTCTGTTCGAGGACAATGATGTCAGAAAGCGAAGCTTTGTGCGGGGACTTCCCGAACGTGTAACCGCTCTTTCGACAGGAGATTTACTCCATGAATTAGAGGCTGCCGGACGCATTCAATCCGCTGATCACATTCTTGATGCGGCTGCCGAGAAAGAGCGCAACGTCGAGCATCAGCGATACCCCGCGTCCACAGAACCGGCCCGCGCGGCATTGCGAGCGCATTTGATGAACCGCGACGGCCCGCAAAGCGACAAATAACGCCATGCTCATCGGTTACGCACGAGTTTCGGCGGTTGATCAGAATCTTGTTCGCCTGCAACCCTCTACCGGTATATCCCCGCCGCCCGCACGGATTAGAGCCTTCACACCGGATATCCAGACCGACTGCTTCGGGTTGGGGTGACGGGATTGCGCCCCTTGCATCAAGCGCGGCAGGCATTGATCATCTCGGAAAGAACAACTATCACGCCAAGGCGCCAAGCGCGCCAAGGTTTTCCCATCGGGTATCGACGTTGCGCGACTCACCCGCCGGGAGATCTTGATATTGGATCTACCCTCTTGTATTTCTTGGCGAGCTTGACGCCTTGGCCTCGGCGTTTGGGAACCAGGGCAAGAGAAGAGGGGAGAAAAGGGGAAGAGCGAAGAGAGAAAAGGTCATAAGTCCTGGGCGAGGCGGAAACCGAGGGGGACGTACCGGTTCGACGGCCCGTCCCTGTCACGGTTCGCGGACCGCAGCCACGCAGGCTGGATGTTCCACGCGCCGCCGCGGAACACCCGGAGCGGCCCATATATGGCATCATTTTTGCTAATACAAATCAGTTCTTCCCCCGCATAAGCCGCCTCGTACTTGGAGCAGGTCCATTCCCAGACATTGCCAGCGATCTCATAGAGGCCCCAGGGGTTGGGGGCCAGGCTGCCGACGGGGACCGTTTGTTCACGGTAGACGCTGGCCTTGGCCGTGCAGCCCGCGTACTTGCGGGTCCCGTCATAGTTGGCCTGGTCAGTAGCGATGCAGTCACCGGTCCAGAACGGGGTTTGGGTCCCGGCCCGGGCGGCGTACTCCCATTCCGCCTCGGTCGGCAGGCGGTAGCGCCGACCGGTCTGGGCGCTGAGCCAGGCGGCGTAGTCGGTGGCATCGTCCCAGGAGACATTGATCACCGGGCGGTCCCCGCGGCCCCAGCCCCCGTCAACCGGCTTGGCGCGCCCTTTGGCCGCGGCAAAGCGGTCGTACTCGGCGAAGCTGACCTCGGTGCGGCCGATGGCGAAGGGTTTGATCGCAACCCGATGCTGCGTCTCGTCATTGTACCGTTCCGGCTCAGCCTCGGGTGAGCCCATCAGGAAGTCCCCGCCCGGCAGCCGGACCATCGCGGGCCCCTCGCCGCCGGATTGGAGCCGGTCGCGAAAGACGGACCGCGGGTCGGGCGCCACGGGCACGATGGGCGGCAGCGCGGCCGCCGCCGGTCTGCGCAGTTGCGCCAGCCCCGCCGCGCGCGGGAAGAGTTCCCGCGCCGCCCCCAACAGCCGCTCGGCCGCCGCCGGGTCCGGTTCGGCCTTGACCCGTGCCGCAAGGGTCTTCGCCCAGGCGGTCTCCCACCGGGGATAGTCGGCCGCGGCCGTGATCTTGAGGACGCCGAGCTCATTCGCCAGGGCGGCCAACCCGGCGGCGTCGGCGCCGCTGATCCGGGCGCTCAGCTGGGCGTAGACCTGGCCCCGTTCGATCCGCGCGCGCAGACCGCCGTCGGCGGTCTCCGGGTCCAGCGCGACCGCCTGATCGAGCAGCTTCAGGGCCTCCGCGTCGCGACCACGCGCGGCGGCCTGCCCGGCCAGGCGGACATGGGCCTGGGCGATGGCACGCGGGGCCGCGCCGGTGACGAAGGGGTCCGCGGCGCCCAGCCGGCCGCGCAGCAGGTCCAGGGCGGCAAGGGCCTGGTCGGTCTGGTTGGCCTGGGCCTGGGCCAGGAGCGCCTGTTTGTCGGCGTCCAGCGCCGCCTCACGCTCGCGCTCACTCAGCAGCGGCCAGCCTTGGCGCTGGAGGTCCGCCAGGCGCGTTCGCGCCTCCTTGATCTTGCCCTCGACGGCCTTGGCCGCGGGGCCGTAGCCGGGGCGGCGTCCGTTGCCCCCGGCCAGTTCCAGCCGCAGCTCGGCCTCGAGCCCGGTGATCGTGGTCTCCAACGCCTGAATCTGCGCCATCAACCGCTGCCTCGCGTCCGGCTCGGCGGGCGTGCCGGTGCCCTGGTCGGGCGCGGCGTCGGTCGGAAGGATGGTCACTGGTGCCGGCTCCACGGGCGGCAGCTCCGGGTCCGCAGGCTCCGGGGCACTGTCGACGACTCCCCCGTCCGTCTCCAGAACGACCCAGATCGCCCGCAGGCCCCCCGACCTGACCGGCCTCAGCCCATGCCCCCAGCGCGGCAGCCGGTTCGTCACTCGCGGCGGCTCGCCCCCGGCGAGCCGGGCCAGGCGATCGGCGACGTGCGCGGCCAGCAGCGCATCTGCCGCGTCATCCCACTGGACCCGGTTGACCAGGATCGGCCGGGGCCCGGGTGCGGCGGGCCCCGCCGGGAGCGGCTTGCCGACCTGGACGACGAAGCCGTCGGCCTCCAGCGTCGTGCGCAGATCGTCGGCCAGGGCGGCGGTCGCCTCCCGGCACTCGACCGCGACCCGGTAGCCATGGTGGACGCCGTGCTGGCGGTCCAAGAACCAGGGCTCGGCGCGGGCGGCGAGCCACTCCTGCCAGGCCAGCCCCGCGAGCCAGGCGCCGCCGCCGCCGAGCACCAGGGCCAGCAGCAGGCGCGGGGCCAGGGCCTGCCCCAGGGCACCGCCCAGGTGGCGCCGCAGCAGGGGCCGGGGCGCGATGAAGTCCAGGAGCCGCGGGCGCCAGCCGAACAGGCAGTCGGCGAAGATGGCGTCGTCGAGCACGCCGCGCCCGTCGGACAGGGCGCGCTGGCCCTGGAGCCAGCGGTCGAGCCGCCAGCCGCGCTGCCGCAGCCAGTCCCACAGTCCGGCGCGCAGGCCGGCGCTGCGCGGGAGCGAGACCGGCAGCGCGATGGCGACCTCGCCGGGGCCGCCGGGCGCGGTGGTCGCGCGCTGGAGCAGGGCCCGGTAGACGCGGCGGACGGCACGCTGGTCCGGGCGCCCCAGCCGCCCCAGCAGGGCGGCGCCCAGCCAGTCCGGCAGCCAGCCGAGCCGGCACCAGGGCAGACGGGCGATACGCAGCAGCCGGCCCTCCCGGTCGCTCGTCCGGCAGGGCACCCGGCACGGCGGCCCGCGCAGCGGGCGGCGGGAACAGGTGCAGGTCCAGCACCCGGGTCAGGCCCCAGTGCAGTTGCGGGTAGGCGGCCATGGCGGCGAGCAGCCAGGCACCCTCAGGCCCCAGGAAGTCGTCCAGGGCGCGCAGCAGGGCGGCGCGCTCGGCCGGGGGCGGCGGCACCGGCTGGGACCAGCGCCGGGCGTCCTGCAGGAGACGCGGGAGCGGCCGGGCGGTCGCGGGCAGGGCGGAGCCGGCGGGGCGGCCGAGGCCGCTGAGGTGCCAGGCCAGGGTCTCCAGGCCGCGGCTGGAGACCTCGGCCAGCGCGAAGCCGGCGGCGCTCAGGGCACGCTCCCAGGCGGCCGGCGGGCGCCGGGTGGCGAGCAGGGCGCGGGACGGTGCCGCGGCCAGGGCCGCGGTCCAGTCCAGGGGGCGACCGGACAGGGGGTCGAGCAGGGCGGCGGCCTCGCCGATCAGGAGCAGCCGGGCGCCGGCGTGGCGGGCCAGGAGATCGGCGATGGTGTGCCGGCGGCCGTCCGCGCCGACGGCCGTGCGCGGGCTGTCGCGGTAGTCGTAGCGCTGCACCGCAAGGCCGGCCTCGCCCAGACGGGCGGCCAACTGGCCGGCGAGCCCGGCCATCTGGTCGCCGGGGTGACGGGTCTGCACCAGTACCACGAGCTCCGGCACGAACCGGCGCCGCCGGGTGACGGGCCGGTACAGGCCGGCGTGGCGGGCGGTGCGCGCGACGGTGGCGTCCGCGTCGAGCCGCCGGGTGACGACCGACACCGGTTGGTGCAGGTGCCGCAGCGCCTCGCGCAGGGCGGGGGCCTGGAGCAGGTCGTCGGCCGCGACCGGCAGGCGGATGGCGGTGAGCGGGTCCCGCGGGTCGCCGCGGCGGCGCTCCAGCACGGTGCGCCAGGTGAGCCAGCGCAGCAGCAGCCAGGCCAGCGCCACGAAGGGCGGGAGCAGGAGACAGAAGGCCCCGAGGATGGCGTGCAGGGAGCGATGGTCCGGGTCCAGCACCCGGTCGAGGAGCAGCGGGCGGCGCGGGAGGACGGCCGGCGCGGTGGGCGGCGGCGTCGGTGCGGCGAGTGACGGCGGCGGGGCCGGCGATGGCGTCACGGGCACGTTCGGCACCGCGGCCGGCGGGGTCTCCGCCACGGTCGGCGGGTCGGGCCGCTGCGCCCAATAGGCCACGCCCAGCAGCGCGGCGAACAGCAGGGTCAGGCCCAGCAGCCACCAGCGCAGCCGGAGCGCGGGGGCCGGTCCGGTCTGCCCGGGGCCGGCGGCGGCTGGTGCGGGCGCCGCCGACCCCAGGCCCCGCAGGTCGGGCGCCAGCCCCTCCAGCCAGCGTGCAAAGAGGGCGGGAAACGCCTGCTGCTCCTGCTCGCTGCGGCAGACCAGGGGGGCGATCAGGGGCGCCAAACCGGCGGCCCCGGCCGGCAGCCGGCCCTGGGCGGCCAGGGCCGCCAGCAGGTCATAGATGTTCTGCCAGCGGTCCGGCCCCACGGACAGGCCGGCGCCGCGCAGCAGTCCCGCCAGGCCCGGCAGGGCCTGGTGGTAACGGGCGAGCGGCCCGGGGGGCCGGTCCGGCGGCGGCCCGGGGGCCGCGGGCTGGGTCACGGGCGCGGGCTCAGGAGCGGGCGCCGCGCCAGGTCGCGAGCAACGGGCCGGCGCGCGCCTGGTCGAGCGGCTTCTTGAGCAGCAGGGTGGCGATGGCGGCGATGAGCCGCGCCTCGGGGCCGGGCGCGGCGGGCGCGGAGAGCGCCGCGAGCGCGCCCCAGTCGGCCGGCGGCACCCCGACGGGCATCAGGTAATCGAGCCAGGCCAGGGCCTCCGCCAGGGTCGGGCGGCGCTCCAGCCCGTTGCCCTCGGCGCGCAGGAAGTGGAAGAAGTCCAGCGCCAGGGCGACGGGGCCGAAGGGCTCGCCCGCGCCTTCCCAGCGGTCTCCCAGGCGGGCGGCGACGATGGAGTCGACGGTGACCCGATCCTCCGGCAGGTCCGCCGGCAAGACCTTCGCCGCCGCGGCCAACTCCGCATCGAAGAACGGAAACGCCAGGTGGTAATAGACACAGCGGCGCAGGAAGGGGTCCGGCAGGGTCTTCTCGGAGTTGCTGGTGAAGACGACGATGGGCCGGCAGTCCTGGTCGTCCTTGCCCAGCCCGATGTCCACCCGGGACCGGTCGGCACCACAGAGTTCGGGGATCGTAAAGCTCATGGTCTCGATCTCGACCAGGATGTCGTTGGGGACGTCGCGCGGGGCCTTGTCGATCTCATCGATCAGGACCACGGAGCGGCGCGGCGCCCCCGGGTGTTGCAGCGCCTGCTCGGAAAGCCCGAGATCGCGCGCCACCCGCACCGGCAGGGCGCGCAGGATGGCCAGGCCCAGGGCCTCGAAGGTGATGAAGCGGGCCGGGTCCGAGTCGGCGTCGTTCTTGCTGGTCTGGGCGGCGTGGAAGCGCCCGACGGTGTCGAAGCGATAGAAGAGGTCGCGCGACTCGGTGTCGGACTTGACGGCGAAGCGCAGCACCGGGTCGAGCCCCAGTTCCCAGGCTAGGCTGTCCGCCAGGCCGGACTTGCCGGAGCCCGGCTCGCCGGTCAGGAGCAGCGGCATCCCGAGCGTGAGGGCCACGTCCAGCGCGGCGGCGAGCCCGGGGGTGGCGCGGTAGGCGGCGGGGTGGCGCAGGCGCTCGGGGTCCACCGGGGGCAGGGCCGCGGCGCGCCGGGGGTCGCGCGCGCCGCGGCCCTGGTAATAGGGGGTGTCGTTCATGGGTCGGTCCTCGGCGGGTGGCGGGGGCTAGGGCGCAAGGGGCCGGCAGGCGCGGTCCAGTGCCCCGGGTGCGCCGTCGCGCCCGAGCAAACGGGACAGAGCCTCGTCGTAGCGGACCTGGGTGCGCCCGTCCCGGAACAAGGCACGCAGTTCGATCCGCAGCCGGTCGCGGTCGTAGCGGCCGCGCAGGTGCGCCGGAAAGGCGGCGTGCCACTCGGTCACGTCGGGTTCCTCCAGGGGACGCAAGGCCGGCAGTTCATGGCAGCAACCCAGACGCAGCAGGCGCGGGCGCGCGATCCAGCGCCACCACAGCGGCGCCGCGGACCCGACCCGCTCCGCCGCAAAGAGCACCAGGACCTGGGCCCCGGGCACGACCGCATCGAGGGCGGCGAGCCGCGCCCCGCCAGCCTGAATGATGCCCGGCAGGCGGCCGGCAAAGCGCTTCAAATTGACCGGAACGAAGATGACCCGCAGCCCGGGCGCCATCGGACTCTCGGGGACCAGCTGCCCCCACAACCTGTCCCAGAAGGCGTCCGGGTCCCCGCAACCCTCCAGGGGGACCTGCACGGCTTCCCGCCGGGGTCCACCCGGCGGGCCATAGCGCCACTGGAGGTGGTCCGCCAGGTCATAGGGGGAGTCCGCGGAGCAGCACTCGACGAGCGCGATGGCCCAGGCGCACGCCGGGTCGCGGAACAGCTTGCGGACGGCGTTCAGTTGCTCCTGATGATCCAGGATGCGGGCCAGCAAGGCGCCCGGCGGGTCCATGGCGTGTTCGTGGTCCGGGGCCGCGTCGCTGGGGCCCGCATCCGGGAAGGCGAGCGGCGCGGCGCGCGGACGCGCTTTCCACAGCAGCGTGTCGACCGGGCCGGGCTCGACGCCCGACTGAGCGAGCAGCGCGTCGCACAACGCCAGGTAGCACGGTTCTGCGTCCAGGCAATAGACGCTGTGGCCGCGCACCGGCTCGGGGATGTAGGGCTGGTGCGCCGGATCGAACAGGACCGGGATGAAGCGGCGGGTGCGACTGCGGGCGTTGTAGATCTCCTGGGTGACGATGGCCCCCTCCCAGTCGACCCCCCTCCCCTGACCCGGTTCCGCGTGGCCGCGAAAGCGCAGGTAATAGGTCGGGGTGCAGACCAGGAGCACGAAATCCGCCTCCTCCAGCCGGTCCATCATCCAGCGCGGCCAGCCCTCGGGCGGGGAGCCATTGACGTAACGGTCAAGGTCGGTGGGGATGCCGTCCCGGCGCAGGCGCTCGGACAGTGCGAGGACCCGCTCGCGGTGCCCGTCCGAGTCGTGGCTGTAGCTGATGAAGACCCGCGGTATCCCGACCATGCCTGGCGCCCGTGCTGATTTTCTTGTGCCAATGGTGAGTGTACCCAGGGCCGGTGTCGATGCAAGGCGTTTGCGCCCGGCGCCGGGCCTCGGTCATCGTTGCGGTCGGCGGGGATGGGTCCGCACGGCGGACCCTGGCAGCCGGTCGGACTTAGCCCCTGGGCGTCAAACCGCCTCTTCCGACAGGGAGAGCACGAGGCGGAAGCCGAGGTCACGCGCGGTTTCACGGGTCGCCGCGTGCGCGCGCGCGGTGGTCCTGGTCCGCAACGGACCCGCGTCGAAGGATCCCCCGCGCAGGATGCGCGCGCCCTCGGCATCCACGTCGTTGCGGCCGTCACCGACCTCGTAAGGATAGGGCTGGTCCCGACTCAGAGTCCATTCCCAGACGTTACCGCCCATGTCCGCTACGCCCTCGGGCGTAACGCCCAGGGGGAACAGGCCAACGGCGGACGGCTCACCGAGGGTCCCGAGACAGTTGGCACAACCGTCCCCAAAGTGATCGCCCCAGGGATAGACGCGTCCCTCGGTCCCGCGCGCCGTCAGCGCCCACTCGGCCTCGGTGGGCAGGCGCAGACCATAACCGGCAGGTAGACTGCTGCTGCGCTTGCGTAACATGGCGTCGAGCCAGGCCGCATACGCGAGCGCCTCGAACCAGGTGACACCGACCACCGGACGGTTGGTCTCGGCACGCTGATCGACCCAGCCCACCGGCTCCTTGCGCCGCTGGCCATGGCACCAGACCCACCCCAACTCGGACCACCACTCGCGCCGCTCATAGCCGCGCGCGGCGACGAAGACGCGGAATTGGCCCACGGTGACCGGGTAGCGCCCGGTCCAGAAAGCATAGTCCAGTGCGACCGGTACATTCCCGCCAAGCTCGTTCGGCAGCACCCCCGCAACATCGGGCGAACAACCCAACACGATCGGACCTGGTTTGATCGCCACCATCCCCAGGGCTCGCTCATGCTCGCCGTGATAGCGTGCCGGAAGTTGGAACCCTCGGTGTTCGAAACGCGGGTCCCCGAGCCGTGCCAACACGGCCGCGGCGGCTGCCCGTTCCCCCAGATGCAGCCTACCGGACTCCACCAGGGCCGCCAGGCGGTAACGAACGCGCTGAAAACGCCCGGCGCCGGGCGGCGTATCGGCGGCCCGCCCATAGCCGATGGCGATGGCCACCTCACCCGCCAGCCAGACACGGCGCCATAAGGCATCACCCATGTCGGCATCGGGCGGACACAGGCACTCGATCAAATCCAACGGCCGCGCAAGCTCTCGCTGACTCTGGACCAGGAAGCCGACGGCATGCAAAATGGTCTCGCGCCAGTAGGTCCGGTGATGGACCAGACCAGCCACTTGCCGTGCGAAGTCCGGGGCATGAGCCAACGCGCAACCGGCCAGATACTCGCGTATCGCCCGATGCGGGAAGTCGTAAACCGCCGGTCGCTCCTCGGACAGCAGACCAGCGCGCTGCTTGAACAGCTCCGTGAGCGATTGCGCCCAATCCAAATCCTGGCGCGGATGCAGTAACCGCAGGGCGTCCACCAACTCGGCCTCACCGATACCTGCGGCCGCGCCTTGGCCGGGATCGGCCGATGACCGATCGGCGTCCCCTTGGTGCTGCATCACCATGGACAGACGTTCGCACAGGCTGATGGCATCACAACGATCCCGCCGGGCCTCCCGCAGCAAATCGGTAATGCGCGTATCCTCGGCATTCAAGCCGCGATCCATCCGTGAAAAGAGCACATCGACGGCGCCCTCGAACAACCGCGCCCGCTCCTCCCGCAGTTCGCGACGCTCAGTGAAGACCAGCACCATGAGCGTGAGCAACAGGGGATTGGACGCCAGGCGCGAACAGTGGGTACGCTTGATTTCCTGACGAAACGTATCCGCCAGAGCCTCCGCCTCGGTCAGCAGAAGCCCGCCGTGGGCACCCAACTCCTGAAACCAGTCGGTCACGAAACGATCCACCTGATCGCGGCCGAAAGGCTGCAAGACGGCGATCGGAAACTCAGCTTCCGGCAACCGCCAATCGAGGTGCTGGTAGGCGAACATCCGGCTGGTGAGTACGAAGCGGCACTTGGGGGCCTCCCGACGAAACTCAATCAGACTCGCGCGTACTTGGGCCAGCCCGTTGGGATGGACCTCGTCCAGCCCGTCCCACAGCACCAGGGCACGCCCCTCGTGGATCGCCGCTTCAAGCGCAGGCAGACAAAAACCCAGGTTGCGGTCGGTCAACTCATGGCGCAGAAACGCCCACGCCAAACGCTCGGCGGACCGCTCCGACGTCTCCCGCGCGGCCAACCAGGTGCTGAAATCGCGCAGTCGCAAGAGCACCGGGATACACGACCATTCGGTTTCCGGCCAACCGGGCAACGCGCCCCGAGCCCCGGTCGCCAGGACGTGGGCGACAAAGGCGAGCAGCGTGGATTTTCCCGAGCCGGCATCCCCCAGGATCACCAGCGAACGGCGCAGACAAATCGCCTCCAGCGCACTGAGCCTGCGCGCCCGATCTCGATCCAGGATGCGCTCGGCGTTCGGGTCCGGAGCCGGATAAGTCACCGGGAGGCCGCGCCCGGCCTCCACGAGTGCGCGTTTCGTCGCCTCCTCGGACAGTGCGAGATCAGTCATCAGCGGCACGTAAAGACTGACGATGCAGTGGCTGCCATCCGTTCGGCTGTCGATCCCGCGCAGGGGCAGTGAGCGGGTGCGCCATGCCAGCACCCGCCGCAGGCAATCGAGTTGCTTATCGGGGGAACTGGGACGCTCGCCGACGAAGATCCCTTTGAGGATGCCGGGATCTGCGGCGGTCGGCGTGCAAATGGCCGCCGCTTGGCCAGCCATATGCGACGACAAGCGCGCAATCAGGGCGCGACGTTGATCTTCCAACGCCGCAAGCTGCGCACGCAATCCTGACGGTTCCGAACTGTTATCCTTGGCCACGGTTGCCCCCATGACGAACTTGGATGATCCCTTGCACGATTTCCCGCCAATGACCGGCAACAGTGCAGCGTCGCCCGTTCGCCGCAACGCGGCGCCTCGCGCCGCCGCGGGTACGCTGCCTCCACCGGTCAGACGTCAACATGCCTAACATTGCAATCATTTGGTTCCGGCGCGATCTGCGCCTCGCTGATAATCCCGCCCTGGCCCAGGCCATGGCCGCGAATGATCAGGTGTTGCCGCTCTATATTCACGCACCAGCCGGGGAGTCTCCCTGGGCTCCCGGGGCAGCCAGTCGCTGGTGGCTGCATTGGAGCTTACAGGACCTGGATCGATCACTGCGCGAACGCGGCAGCCGCCTGATGATCGATACCGGGGATGCACTCGCGGTAATCCAACGGATGGCCGCGCAGACGGGCGCGACCCGCGTCTATTGGAACCGCCTCTACGATCCGGCCACCCGCGCGCGCGACACCCGGATCAAGCTCGCCCTACGCGCTCAGGGACTGGGTGCCGAGAGCCACAACGCGCTGCTGCTGCGCGAGCCCTGGACGATCCTGAATGCCACCGGGGAACCGTACAAAGTGTACAGCGCTTTTTGGCGCAAGTCGTCCCCCGGATTGGCTGGCTGCACCCCGGTACCGGCACCGCCCAGTCTCCGGCCGGCACCGGCGGTGGGCAGCCTGCGCAGCGAGACCCTGGGGTTGCTACCGCGAATTCCCTGGGATCAGGGCCTACGCGAGCGCTGGCAACCCGGAGCGGACGCCGCAATGAACCGCGCAATCACGTTTGTCGATAGCGCGCTGGACACTTACGCCCAGGGTCGGGACCTTCCTGGAACCACGGGCACCTCCAGTCTCTCACCCTATCTGCACTTCGGCGAGATCGGCCCGCGCCAGGTGCTGGCCCTGATCGCCGCGCGCTACGGGACGGTGGAGGCACCCGCCGCTGAAGCCTATGTGCGCGAACTCGGTTGGCGGGAGTTCGCGCATCATCTGCTCTACCACTTCCCACACACCGCGACCGCTCCCCTGGACCCGCGGTTCACCCGTTATCCCTGGCGCACCGCGGGCACTGCCGAACTGCTCGCCGCCTGGCAACAGGGCCGGACCGGCATCCCCCTGGTCGACGCCGGGATGCGTGAACTGTGGCACACCGGCTGGATGCACAATCGGGTGCGGATGGTGGTCGCTTCCTTCCTGACCAAGAACCTGCGTCTGCCCTGGCAGACCGGCGCCGCCTGGTTCTGGGACACGCTGGTGGACGCGGACCTGGCGGCCAACACCCTGGGCTGGCAATGGACTGCCGGCTGCGGGGCCGATGCCGCCCCCTACTTCCGGGTCTTCAATCCGGTCCGTCAGGGCGAACGGTTCGACCCCCAAGGCGCCTATGTGCGGCGCTGGTGCCCGGAGTTGGCGGGACTGGCTGACAAGTTCATCCATCAGCCCTGGGCCGCCCCCGCCGCGACCCGGCGCGCGGCCGGTCTGACCCTGGGGGTCGACTATCCGACCCCCAGCGTCGATCTGGCGCGTTCGCGGCTGGAGGCGCTGGCCGGATTCGAAACGATCAAAGGCTCCACCGGAAAAGGGCAAGACACCGCGCCATCATAGCCCCCGTGGTCCGTTGCTCACGGCTCGCCGCACCAGTCCTTGTAAGGATGCCGTGCCAGGTTGGCATTGGAGTAACGCGGATCGGCCGTGACCTCGACACCCGCCCAAGGAGGCAGGGACACGTGTTCGTCAGCCCGCTTCAGTTCGATCTCGGCCAGTTCCAAGCCGTCATTTGCGCCGCTGAAGACATCCAGATCCCACATGCCGTCGCCGTAACGAACCCGATAACGCACCTTCGAGATCACCGGCAGAATCGCCAGTTCACGCAGCATGGCCTGCGCATCCGCGGGCGGGATGGGGTACTCGAATTCCGACCGGGTGATGCCGTGCGGCGGTCCTTTGATGGTGAGGTAGGCATCATCGTCCTTCATGCGCACCCGCAAGGTCAGGGTCCCGGTGGTCGCCAGATAGCCCTGGACAATGTGCCACTCCTGCTCGACCGCCTCACGCCATGCGTCATTCTTGACCAGGAACTTACGCTCGATTTCGAGTGCCATGATTTAATCCTCCGCCCGTGCAAAGATCGCCATGGATTCGACATGGGCAGTGTGCGGAAACATGTCCATGACCCCCGCCTGAACCATCCGGTAGCCCAAGCCGTTGACCAACCGATCCGCATCGCGCGCCAGGGTACTGGGATAACAAGAAACATAGCAGATACGCTGGACACCCAAGCGCGGCAACCAGTCGAGCATCGCGAGCGCGCCGCTACGCGGCGGATCCAGCAGGGCCTTGTGGTAGTACCCCCGCAGCCAGGGCTCCGCGGCGAGGTCACCGTACAGATCGGCGGTTTCGAAGCGCACGTTAGCGATCCCGTTGCGCCGGGCATTGGCCGCAGCCCGTGACACCAGCCCGGCATCCGCCTCGACCCCCACGACATCGGCGCAGCGCCGCGCCAAAGGCAGGCTGAAGTTACCGAGCCCGCAGAACAGGTCCAGCACCCGTTCATCCGGTTGCGGGTCCAGAAGATCAAGCGCCTGATCGACCATCAGGCGGTTCAACTCCAGATTCACCTGGGTGAAATCCGTGGGCAGAAACTCCAAGCGGACGCCGTGACGCGGGAGGTCATAGTGCAAGTCCAGTTGGTGACCGGGCATGGGCCGGATGGTGTCCACCCCGCCCTCCTGGAGATAGATGTGGAAGCGATGATCCTCACCCAGGCGCTGCAAGACCCCCAGATCGGCGTCGCTCGGCGGCGCCATGACACGAAACACCAGGACACAGGGGGCCTCACCGACCGCCATCTCGATCTGCGGGACCTGATCGCGGATACTCAGTTGCCCGACCGCCTCGGCCAGGATCGCAAGCCGCTCGCCCACGGCCGGGTGCAGCACCGCACAGCCACTCAGGTCGGCCAGATAGGGGGTACCACGCTCGCGAAAGCCCACCAGGGTGCGGCCCTTCTTGATCACATGCTTCACCCCCAGCCGCGCCTTGCGCCGATACCCCCAATGCCCCGCGACCAAGGGGTCGAGCCAAGTCTCGGGGCTGACCTTGCCGATCCGGGTGAAGACATCGGCGAGGGTTTCCTGTTTCATACGGATCTGCGCGGCCGGGTCCTGGTGTTGCAGACTGCAACCGCCGCAGAGGCCGAAATGGGGGCAGCGCGGTGTGACCCGTTCGGGCGATGCCCGCAGGATCTCGACGGCAACGCCCTCGTCGAAGCGACGCTGGAGACGGGTGTAGCGGAAGCGGACCCGCTCCCCGGCCAAGGCATTGTCGATGAAGAGCGCCTTGCCGTCGAAGTGGGCCAGGCCCCGACCCTCGTGGGTCAGACCCTCGATCTCGACCTCGACTAAGCCTTGGGGCAGTGGTTTGCGTTTCTTTGACAAAATATTCTTAGCGATCTATTAGCGCAGTGGTTTGTGCTGCTGATGAGAAACCCGTTGATCCGGCGCCTGTCGTATTCACGCCGGAAAGACCCCGGTGGAAAGATAGCGGTCGCCCCGATCACACACGATGGCGACAATCACCGCCCCGCTGAGTTCCTGCGCCAGCCGCAGTGCCGCGGCCACCGCGCCACCCGAGGACACCCCCGCGAAGATCCCCTCCCGCGCTGCCAGATCGCGGGTGGTCTGCTCGGCCAAGGCTTGCGAGACATCGATGATCCGATCCACCCCGGCCGGGTCATAGATGCGCGGCAGGTAAGCTTGAGGCCAGCGACGGATACCCGGAATGCTCGAACCCTCTTCGGGCTGAACACCGACGATCTGCACCGCCGGGTTCTGCTCCTTGAGATAGCGTCCGGTGCCCATGATGGTCCCGGTGGTCCCCATGGAGCTGACGAAATGCGTGATGCCCCCCGCGGTATCGCGCCAGATCTCGGGGCCGGTGGTCGCGTAATGGGCGGCGGGATTGTCCGGGTTGGAGAATTGATCAAGCCGCAATCCCTGCCCCTGCGCTTCCATCGCCTGGGCCAGATCGATGGCGGCCTCCATCCCGCCCGCCTGCGCTGTCAGCACGATTTCCGCCCCGAAGCTTTTCATCACCGCCCGCCGTTCCATGCTCATATGCTCGGGCATGATCAGCACCAGACGATACCCCATGATGGCCGCCGCCATCGCGAGCGCAATCCCGGTGTTGCCGCTGGTCGCTTCGATCAGTGTATCCCCCGGGCGGATGGTGCCGCGTTCCTGGGCGCGCCGGATCATGTTCAGGGCTGGGCGGTCCTTCACCGAGCCGGCCGGATTGCTGCCTTCGAGTTTGACCAGGATACGGTTATCGCTGTTGCCGGGCAGGCGCTGCAAACGTACCAGGGGGGTGTTGCCGATGAACTGGTCGATCGTGCGATCACGCACGGGCTCGCCGGCTGGATGGATTGTGGTCGGTTGGGTCATGATGGATTCGGAACAGACTGGCCGCCGGGACTCGGTAATCGGAGATTGTGCACCAGCCCTGTCGAGCAACCAAGTCGGGTGGCCGCCGACGCCGGTAGACTGGACCCGGCCATGCCGATACAGTGCCGTTCGTTTCAAACCGGAAGGAGCGCAATCTTGTACCAAGACACTGTTAGGGCCTGCCTCGCCCAACTGCCCGCCCGTGATCCCGTCGCCGCGCTGACCGCGGCCGGCGGCGACGCGGACCTCGCTGCCGAGTTGTTCGCCGCCCTGGTCGCGGGACTGCCGGAGGAACTGAACGAGTTGCGTGCCGCTCTCGCCGAATGCGACTGGGTCGGACTGGCCGAGCATGCCCATCAGCTGCGCGGGGCCACCCGCTATTGCGGCGTGCCCGCCCTGGACGAGGCCACCGAAGCCCTGGAACGTGCCGCCCGGATCGACGACCCGGCCTTGATCGCGCAGGCGTTCGCCAACCTGGAAGACGAGGCACTGCGCGTGCAGATGACAGGCTGACGGGCGGGTCCCGCACGGCCGGCTCAGGCGATTGCCGGAACCTCATGTACCAGATCGCGAAGGATTCAGTGGACATGCCCCGTCGACTCGATTGGCTCACCTGCGACCACATCCACGCGCGGCTGCGCCCGGAGACCTGCGGCGGCGCTCCGATCGAAGAACTGGCAGGGCTCGCGGTCGCGCCGGTGCAGCGGGCGGCTGTCCTCCTGCCGCTGTATCGATTGGACGGCGCCTGGCACCTGCTGTTCATCCGCCGTGCCGCGCACCCACGGGACCGACATAGCGGCGAGGTCGGATTTCCCGGCGGGCGCCGCCAGGCGACCGACCCGGACTGCGTCGCCACCGCGCTGCGCGAGGCGCGCGAGGAGATCGGACTGGCCCCGGAGCAGGTTGATGCGTGCCGACTCTGGACCAGCCCGCGATCTGAACTAGACCGGACGCACCGACCGTGGCGATCACGCGCGCATTTTCCTGGGTCTTGTCGTAAGGTATGCGGTGGTAGTAGCCCATTGGTCGAGGAAACCGCGATGGAAGACACCCTGCAACGCCTGCTGGCCGCCGAACTGCGGGCCGAGACGCTTGCGAGCCAGGCCGAACTCGAGCAGGACCGACTGATCCAACAGGCGCTGGCGGACGCCAAGTCCGAGAATGAGCGGTTTACCAGCCGCATTCCCGATCTGCACCGGTCATTCATCGCCAAGGCCGAGGAGCGGGCGGAGCAGAATATCGCCGAGTTGCGCCGCCGTTACGACGAGCGCCACGTGCATTTGCGCAACCAGGCCGAGCAGCGGGAGGAAGCGGCCCTGGAAGCCGCATTCCAGATCCTGATCGACCCGAGCCGCTGACCAGCCGACGCCTCAACGTCACCGCATCGTCCATCATCCCGCGCCTACGATGAGCAACGCCGCCGCACATGCCTACTTGAACACCCGCGTCGCCGTGATGGCAACGCGCTTGTTCGATCCGGACACCATCGGTCAGTTGTCCCAACTGCAGTTGCCTGAGCTGGCCGAGCGCTTCGCACTCGCCGCGCTGCTCGACGAGCAACTGAGCGCCCGAACCCGCGGCCGCGCCATCGAACAAACCCTGATTCAGGTCCTGCTCGCCGAATTACAGGTCTTGGTGCGGCCAATGCCCGCGACCGAACGGGCCGTCGTGCTGGCCTGGGGCCGCAAGTACGCACTCTTCAATCTGAAGACGTTGATCCGCGGGAAGCTTTACGCACTGGATCAACAGGAAATCCGCGACAGCCTGTTCGACCTGCCGAGTATCATTGATCCACCCGATCAGGAATTGCTCCGCGCCGAGAATGTGCCGGAACTGCTGCGCCAACTGGAGGCCGGGCCGCACCGGCTGATTGCCCATCAGGCGCGGGAGGCCTACGAACAGCGACGCGAACCCTTCGCCCTGGAAGCCGCCATCGACCAGCGCTACTACGCCGGTCTGGCCCGTCAAGTCATGCAGTTCTATGACACCAACCTGCACCCGCTGCAGCAACTGATCGGCGCCGAACTGGACCGTACCGCCCTGCTCTGGCTGTTGCGCTTTCGTTTCTCCTACCAGTTCTCGCCCTCGGAGACCTTCTATCAACTGGTACCGTCCATGCGACTGCTGCACCGCGAGCGGCTACTGGCACTGGTCAATGTCGAGGACCTGGCGGGCGTCCTGGCGGCGCTGCCGCCGCCGCTGGATGCCCTGCTGACCGACTGTCGAACGATCATCGACGTCCAACGGCACATGGGTCGCCATGTCGCTCACGCGGCGCAGCGGCTGCTGCTCCAGAGTCCATCCGCGGTCGCCCGGGCGCTCGCCTACCTGATGCTGCGCGAGATGGACCTGTACCTGCTGTTCGCCTTGATTCAGGGGCGTCTGTTGAACCTCTCGACCGAGGTCGTGGACATCGCGCTGGAGATCATCGAGCCTGACTGTCCCTGGAACCTGGGAACGGCCGCCCGACATGGTGCCGCGGCGGCTTGATCCAGGACCTGCCCGGCGGACCCCGACCACACCAGTTATACGGAACAGACACCAGATGCCGCGGCCACGAATCATGAAGCATGTGCGCCTGCTCGTCCTCACCGAGGACCTGCCGCAAGCGTCCCTGACGCTGGCCCAAACCGAGTGCTTCCACCCGGATACCAGACCGCCCCTGGAGCCCGCGCTGACCGGGCTGCCCGGGCGCACCTATCGCGACACCTACTATCAGGCACGGTCGCGGCTCGATAAGATCGCCAAGCTGATCACCGTACCCGAAGCTCCCGAGCTCGATCAGGTCCGCGTGGTGGAGCCCGCGGAACTCGCTCAGCTCAACGACTGGCTGGGTCAAGTCTGGCAGAAAGCATCCGGTTTTGAAGAAGACTTACGGCGTCTGGACGATCATGAACGCCTGATTCGCGAACAGGAAGCCGCGCTCGCCAACTTCCAGCACTTACAGATCGACCTGCGGATGCTCCGCAACAAGACGCGTTTCCTGGATTTCTATGTCGGCATCGTGCCGCGTGAGAATCTGCGTCAACTCGAAGGCGCGGTGGGACTCGCCGACCATCTGCTCCACGTCTATATGCAGCGCGGCGACCAATCCCATGTGGTCATCATCGGACCCACCGGGACCACCGCGGCGCAACTCTCGGCAGTCCTCAACGCCGCCGGCTTCCAGCCCCTACCCATTCCGGAAGGGCTGGATGACGACCCGCAACAGCTCCGCCAGGACCTGGAGGCACAGCACCTGACGAACCGCGCCCGCCGCCAGTCCGAGTACGAGCGCATTGCCGAGTGGTCGACGCCCTTCCTGGAGCGTCTGGTCGACGCCCGCCGGACCCTGCTGCTGGCTGAACCCATGGTCGCCCTGGACCCATCCGTCCGCAGTTCGGGACATCTGGTCCACCTCGCCGGCTGGGTGCCGGCCCGCGCGGTCGACGACCTCACCGCCAGCCTCGGCCGATCGCTCGCACTGCCGTTCGATCTGCAGGCCCGGGACCCCTTGCCGACAGAGCGCAAACTGGTCCCGACCGTCGCGACCAAGAACCGTCTGCTCGAACCCTTTGCCATGCTGGTGCAGCAGTACGGCATCCCCGAATACGGGGAGGTCGACCCCACCCCACTGTTCGCCGTAACCTTTCTGCTGATGTTCGGCTCCATGTTCGGCGATGTCGGACAAGGTGCGGCGATCACCGGACTCGCCTGGTGGTTCCGCGCCAGGCTCGGGCGTTTCTGGCTGTTCGGGCTGATGGCGGGCCTGGCGTCGATGGTGTTTGGTTTCGTCTATGGCAGCATCTTCGGCTACGAGGAGGTCCTGCCCGCCCTCTGGATGAGTCCCATCCATGATCCGATTCTGATGCTCAAAATCGCCTTGGGTTACGGCGTCGTGTTCCTGACCAGCGCTTGTCTCATCGCCATCTATAATCGGCTGGTCATCAGGAACTGGTGGGGGGCACTGTTCGGCCATCACGGGATCGTCAATCTGATCTTCTATCTCGCGCTGGTGTGGGGCGGGCTGCACCTCGGCCGCGGTGAGTCCTTCGGCACGATGCCGACGCTCTTGGTCAGCACGGCCCTGGCCGCACTCGCCTGGTATGCCTGGCGGCACCTGGAAGCGCCACTCGGCGAAAAGATTCTGGTCGTCTTCATCGAAACGCTGGAGACGGTTATCGGCTATATATCGAATACCCTGTCGTTCTTGCGTATTGCCGCATTCAGCCTGAACCATGTCGCCCTGTCGATCGCGGTATTCACCCTGGCCGGCATGATGGGGGCCTTCGGCCACGTGATCACCGTGATCCTGGGGAACGTCTTCATCCTGGTCATGGAGGGTGGGATCGTGATGATCCAGGTGATGCGGCTGCAATATTATGAAGGCTTCTCCCGCTACTTTGCGGGGGAGGGCCACGCGTTCGCGCCGCTGCGGTTGCGGCGGGAATCGGCGCTGTCATGATCGCTTAGAACCGACCACCACCCCCGGAGTGTTTCATGTACTGGCTCGTCGCCTTGCTCTCCCTCGCCATCCTCGGTCTGATCGTCTCCGGTATTCTGCTGGAACTGCGCCCCAGTTTGGCCATGCGGATCCGGCCCTGGTATCGACCGGCGCTGGGAACTCAGTTGGTCACCTTCGTCGGCGCTCAACTCGGCCTGCTCCTGCTCGGCATGCAGGATGCCTTCGCCGCGACCGAAACCGCGGCAGCGGCCGGCGCGGCGACCGAGATGTCGACCGGCATGGGGTTGGCCATCATCGGCGCGGGCATCCCCACCGGCCTCTCCACGATCGGTGCCGGCATCGCCGTGGGCCCCATCGGCGCCGCGTCGCTAGCCGCCATCACCGAGAAGCCTGAAATCCTCGGGCGCACCCTGATCTATCTGGGTCTGGCGGAGGGTATCGCCATCTACGGTTTGGTTATCTCGATCCTGTTGCTCAACAAGATATAAGTGTCGCCGCGATGACGACCGAGCACGAACCAGGCAATTCAACCCGCATGGTGTTCTTGGGCGAGGCGAGCCTGGCCGACGGATTTCGCTTGATCGGTTTTGAAACCCACCCCAATCCGACGCCGGAAGAGGCCGACCGCATCTTGCGCGACCTCAGCCGCAACCGCGAGAAGGCCTTCGTCGTAGTGGACGATCAAGTGATGCGGGCGGACATTCCCAACCTCCAGCGGGTCCGCCGGGAGGGCGGGCGGATCGTCGTCGTCGCGGTTCCGCTGCTGAACGCCCCGCCGATCCTGTCCAGCCAAGTCGCGGACCGCCTGAACACGCTGTTCGGCGCCGCCGCTGTTCCATCCGGCTTATCCGGCCAGTCGGGCGAAGCCCCGGTGAATTCCAAATGAATCCCAAATGAATCCCAAATGAATCCCAAATGAATCAGGTCCAAGAACTGGAACAGGCCATCCTGACCCGCGCCGAGCGCCTGGCCGCGGAGTTCCGCGAACGCGGCACGCGCAGCCGCGACAGTATCTTGCGTGAGGCCGCGGAACGCCTGCGCCTGCGCGAGGCACGCGAGGACGCCATCGCCAAGACCCTGGCCGAACGGACCTTCCGCCAGCGCGTGCAGGCGAGTGAACTCAAAATGCAAAGTCAACTCGATCTGATGCGCTGGAATCTGGTGCAGGACGTCGAGCGCCAACTACGAGAACGGATGCGCCACTTCATGGCGGACACCGACGCCTACAGCGCCTGGCTTCAGCAGTTGGTAGCGGGCGCCGCCACGCTGATCGAACATCATCAGATCAACGTCAGTGCCAACCTTGCCGACCAGAAGCACCTGCGCTCCTGCTGGGACAGGATCACCCAGGCGGTTGGGCCGACCCGCAACCTGGACCTGACGGACGACCCGATCGACGCCCTCGGCGGCGTCCTGCTGACCAGCGGCGATAGCCGTATCCGCGTCGACCAGACCTTCGACGGCCGACTCGCACGGCTGCGCCCGCGCATTCAGCAGGTCATTCTGGAACGTCTGCTGCCCGGCGGTGTCGAGACCGGCAACCTTTTCTCCGGATGAAACCATGACAGAACCCAGCAGAACCGGTGCCATCCGTGACATCAACGGCCCCATCGTCACTGTTGACCTACCCGGCGCCCGCAGCGGCGAGCAGGTCAAGATTGGCGAATTAGGTCTGTTTGGCGAAGTGATCTCGCTGGCCGGCACGACGGCGGTGGTCCAGACCTATGAATCCACCGACGGGGTGCGACCTGGCGAGATCGCCGTCGGGCTGGGATTTCCGCTCTCCGTTGAGTTGGGTCCCGGCCTGATGGGCGGCATCTTCGATGGGGTGCAGCGCCCGCTCGAGAAAATCGCGCTGCAGTCGGGTGATTACATCCGTCGCGGCATCAGCGTACCGGCACTGGACCGCGCCAGACAGTGGGAGTTCGAACCCAATGAGGCGCTGGAGCCGGGCGCCAAGGTGAGCGGCGGCTTGGTGCTCGGCCGGGTACAAGAGACCCTGACCGTCACGCATCGCATCCTGGTACCGCCGGGGATCGCCGGCGAGTTGGAAGAACTCGCGCCCGCCGGGGACTATGACATTGAGGCGTCCATCGCCCGCGTGCGTACCGCCAAAGGCCATATCCTCAAACTCAGTATGTATCACCGCTGGCCGGTACGGCGGCCCCGCCCTTATCTGCGACGCGACGACGGGATCTCACCACTGATCACCGGACAACGGGTCATCGATACCTTTTTCCCCCAGCTCAAGGGCGGCAAAGCGGCGGTTCCCGGCCCATTCGGCGCGGGCAAGACGGTGGTCCAGCAGCAGATCGCCCGCTGGTCGAATGCGGATATCGTCATTTACGTCGGCTGTGGTGAACGCGGTAACGAGTTGGTCGACGTACTGGAGAGCTTTCCGCAGTTGGATGATCCCTACTCCGGGCGCAAGCTGATGGAGCGGACCCTGCTGGTGGCCAATACCTCCAACATGCCGGTGGTCGCCCGCGAGGCGTCGATCTATGTCGGGGTCACCATGGCGGAGTATTACCGGGACATGGGCTACGATGTCGTGATGCTGGCGGACTCGACGTCGCGTTGGGCGGAGGCCTTGCGCGAAGTATCGGGACGGCTGGGTCAGATGCCGGTGGAGGAAGGCTATCCAGCCTATCTGGCATCACGTCTGGCCGCCGTTTACGAGCGCGCCGGCCGGGTCGAGACCTATGGGGCCGGCTCTGGATCGGTGACGCTGATCGGCGCCGTCTCGCCCCCCGGCGGGGACTTCTCCGAGCCTGTCACCAGCCACACCAAGGACATCATCGAGACCTTCTGGGCCCTGTCCAAAGAGCTCGCGGACGCCCGCCATTACCCGTCGATCGACTGGGTCACCAGCTTCTCCGGGCACGTCCACACGGCCGCCCAGTGGTGGCACAAGGAGGTAGATCCAAACTGGGAACGACGCCGGACCGCGGCACTCGCGCTGCTTGCCCGTGATGCCGAGCTCTCGCGCATCGTCAATCTGGTGGGACCCGAGGCCCTGTCCGACGCCCAGCGCTGGGAACTGGAAGGCGCATCACTGATCAAGGAGGGCGTCTTGCAGCAGAGCGCTCTGGACGACGTGGACACCTTCTGCTCGCCTCAGAAGCAATTCGCCCTGCTCGACATCGCGATCACAATCTACAGCAGCGGTGCGGAGTTGATCGCGATCGGAGTCCCCGTGTCCGAATTGCAGAACCTGCCGATCCTGGCCAAGATGCGCCGTATCAAGTCGATGTACACGAGCGACCAGATGAACCAAATCCAGGCTTTCCGGGGAGAGGTCAACTCAGCCATGGGAGAAATCCGCATCGAGTATGCCAAGCAGGGTGAACCCGCAGTGTCCTAGGCCTTCCCCGTGAGAGCGGCTTGCCGCGCGTCCCTGCGTCGCCATGAACCACGCGCAGGCCGCATCGGCAGGCCACGCCCACACCACGCTTCCCAGGGGTTGTAGCACGCATGAGCATCAAAGAATACAGGACAGTAACGCAAGCCCGAGGCGGACTGCTAATCGTGAAGGATACCCCCGGGGTGGCCTTCGGCGACCGCGTGCGGATCGAAGACTATTCGGGCGGTATCCGCAACGGCCAAGTGATCCGTGCCGCTGACGACGCGGTCTTGGTCCTCGTCTTCGAGGGTACGGACGATCTGGACTTGGAGCAGACCTGGGTCCGCTTCTTGGATGAGCCGGTGGAGATCGCCCTGTCGCCGGAACTGCTGGGACGTGAATTCAACGGACTGGGGGAACCCCGCGACGGCCGTCCACCGATCCTCAGCAACCTGCGCCGACCGGTCGCCGGGTCCGCGATCAACCCTGCCGCACGCACCTATCCGCGAGAGTTCATCCAGACCGGCATCTCCACCATTGATGGGCTCAACAGCCTGGTGCGCGGCCAGAAGCTGCCGATCTTCTCCGGCTCCGGTCTGCCGCATAACCGATTGGCCGCACAAATCGTGCGCCAGGCCAAGCTCAAGGACGAGGACACCAGTTTTTCAGTAGTCTTCGCGGCCATGGGTGTCTCTTACGCCGACGCCAAGTTCTTCCGTGATGAATTCGCCTCCTCGGGCGTTTTGCGCAACGTGGTGATGTTCATCAATCTGGCGGATGATCCGCCGGTGGAGCGTCTCACCCTGCCGCGCACCGCGCTCACCGCCGCCGAATACCTGGCCTATGACCTGGACCGCCATGTGCTCGTGGTGATGACGGACATGACCTACTATGCGGAAGCGTTGCGCGAGGTCGCCACGGCCAAGGGCGATGTGCCGGCCCGCAAGGGCTATCCTGGCTATCTTTATTCGGACCTGGCCGAGATTTACGAGCGCTGCGGGCGCATCCACCAGCGCCATGGCTCGATTACCATGATGCCCGTGGTATCGATGCCCTCGGACGACATCACCCACCCCATTCCAGACCTCACGGGTTACATCACCGAGGGTCAGATCGTCCTGTCGCGTGAGTTACACAACCAGGGTATCTATCCACCCGTGCATATCTCACCGAGCCTGTCGCGCCTGATGAAGGACGGCATCGGCAAGGACGATACCCGCGAGGATCATCCGCGCGTCTCGGCCCAGATCTACGCCCTCTATGCGCGCGCCCAGGAGACCCGCAACCTCGCCTCCATCATCGGTGCGGACGAACTGTCCGAGCGTGATCGGCGCTATCTTGCCTTCGCCGACGCCTTCGACACCCGTTTCGTCGGCCAGGGTGAATCCGAGGACCGCTCCATTGAGGCGACGCTCAACCTCGCCTGGGAACTCATGAGCAGCTTCCCGCGGGACATGCTCACCCGCGTGAAAGAGACGGATTTGGCCAAGTACTACACGGGGACAGATTAGATCATGGCCTTCGCGTTCAAGACACCAGCACCCGAGCAGATGATCGGGCGCTATGAGAGCGACTACAGCCGGTGGTTGTTCGACAACGCCCGACTGTTGCGCGAAGGACGGTTAGCTGAGGCCGATATCGCCAACATCGTCGAGGAATTGGAAGACATGGGGCGTAGCGAGTATCGGGCGATCGAGAGTTACATGGGCATCCTGCTGATGCATCTCCTCAAGTGGGAGTTTCAGCCACAGCAACGGAGCAACAGTTGGCGGGGATCCATTTTCAACAGCCGGCGCGCGATCATCAAGCGATTGAAAGAAAGCCCGAGCCTGCGGGTTCGACTCGCGGAGGCAGTCAGGGAGGCCTATTCCGATGCCCGCTTCAACGCGTCCAACGAGACCGGATTGCCTGAACGAATCTTCCCCCCGGAGTGCCCTTTCAGTGTCGATGAAGCCTTGGACCCTGACTTTTGGCCGGGCGTCGAGTGATCGAGATAGGCCATCTATTCCAATCCATGGCCAAGCCGATTGCTCCCGTCACTTGCGATCACTGCGCCGCGGTGTGCTGTCGGCTTGAGGTCCTATGCATCACCGAAACCGGTGTCCCCCGCCGCTACACCAGACTCAACTCGGGCGGTGTCCCCTCCATGGACCGCCTGCCGGACGGCTGGTGCGCCGCCTTGGACCGCGATACCCTGCGCTGCCGCATCTATGAGCAGCGCCCGCTGATCTGTCGGGAATTTGAAGAGGGCGGACCTGACTGCCTCGCCGAACGGGCAGGCTGGGACCATCACCAAGGCTAGCGCCTGGGTTCCGCGCACCTTACACGCCAACCACTTGTCACTCAGAGTTCGCCGCGTCTCCTTATGGCCCAACAACTGATCAAGGTTCCGCCGACCAAGAACACCCTGCTCAAACTCAAGAAGCAGGCAAAGTTCCTTGAAGAAGGGCACGACCTGCTGGAGCGCAAACGTGAACTCTTGACCCGACTGGTCTACGAACGCATCGGCGACTACCGGCGCTTGCGCGCCGACGCCGAACGCGCACTGAGCGAGGCCTTTCGATGCCTCAGCCTCACCCACCTGCGGATGGGCAGCCGCGGCATCCATCAGGCATCACTCGGCGCCGAACCCGCATTGAAGGTCGACATCCTTCCCCGCCGCGCACTTGGCGTCGAATACCCGTCGGTCAGTGCCGAACGCCTGCCGCTCAAGCCGGTCGGTCTGCTCGGCACCGACGCCAGCTTCGACACGACCCGCGATCACCTCGCCGACGCGGCCGTCATACTCGCCCAGTTAGGCGAAGTCGAAATCGCGCTACACCGCCTGATGGAAGAACAACGCAAGGCACAAAAAAGGGTCAATGCACTGAAATATAACATCATCCCACTCTATCGCCGGACCATTCACTTCATTGCGTCGACACTCGAGGAAGAGGAGCGCAACACGCTGTTTCAAGTGAAACTGCTGCGTGCACGCGATACCGGCTAAACCGCGTCCAGCGCGAAAAGCGTAATTTTTATGGGCGGTTTAGCGCGATCACCCTGGCACCGGGCAAAAAAAACCCCCGCTTGTGGGAGCGGGGGTTTTGGGATAGGCCCTGGCGGTGA